>JADJXP010000002.1:0-600000 GCA_016715795.1 Chloracidobacterium sp. | reverse complement strand
TTGCCATATCTATGTATTACGGCGGTCACGAGAACGACTTTCTCGTATGCGTGACCGAGACGAACACCCGGGAGCAGGTCGACGCCCTGGCCTCCGCACTCGCCTAATCTGATGGATATTGATCGCAGGAAATTCCTCTCGTCCGCCGGTAAAGGCCTCGGCCTAATGGCATTGTCGTCGGCAACGGTTAGTTCCCTTCTAAAGGATGTTGTTGCGGCGGGCAAGTTTATCGATTACCTGTCGCCGATCGAGGCCGCGATGGACGAGGATTATTGGGCGACGATCCAGCAGGCTTTCTCGGTCACGCGCGGGATCATCAATCTGAATAACGGCGGCGTGTGCCCCAGCCCGCAGATCGTGACCGAGGCGTTTGTTCGCTACACATGGCAGCAGGAGGATGCGACCGCTTACACGATGTGGCAGATCCTCGAACCGCAGTCGGAAACGGTGAGAACGGGCCTAGCAGAAGTATTCGGATGCTCCGCTGAGGAAATCGCCATTACTCGTGGGGCCAGCGAGTCGCTTGAGACGCTGTTGATGGGCCTGGATCTCAAATCGGGCGACGAGGTCCTCACCTCCACGCAGGATTACGGCCGGATGCTTACGACGCTGCGTCAGCGAGAGATGCGCGAGGGGCTGAGGCTCAAGCTAATCAAGATACCGATCGCTCCTGACAATGTCGACGACATTGCTGCGGCGTTTGAGCGTGCCGTCACACCGACGACGAAGCTCATACTAATCTCGCATCAGATCAACCTGACGGGACAAATATTGCCGGTGAAGAAGGTTTGCGACATGGCCCGCGCTCGCGGGATCGAGACGATCGTTGATGGAGCACATTCGTTCGCGCAGTTCGATTTCAAACGCGACGACCTTGGCTGCGATTACTTTGGAACGTCTCTTCACAAGTGGATCTTTGCACCGAAGGGCACAGGTCTGCTTTACGTGAAGAAGGACAAGATCCCGAAGGTCTGGCCGATGATGGCGTCCGAAGATAAACAGAAGAACGACATTCGCAAATACGAAGAGATCGGCACGCACTCGGCCGCTATGCGGCTGGCCATCGGCGAGGCGATATTGTTCCATAACGCCATTGGCGGCAAACGAAAAGAGGAACGTCTCCGGTACTTGTCGCGTTACTGGATGAATAATCTCAAGTCGGTGCCAAAGGTCGGCTTTAATACGTCGTTCGACCCGAAACAGTCATGTGCTATCGCCAATTTCAAGATTGACGGCGTCGATCCGGTCGCACTCGGCAGTTATCTCATGTCAAAGCACAAGATATTCACCACTCCGATAGTGCACGAGGAGTTCACCGGCATTCGGATCACGCCGAATGTCTATACGACGCTCTGGGAACTCGACAGGTTCTGCAATGTCGTCGCGGACATAGCACGAAAGGGTCTGCCAAAGGCATAGATTTATGGGAATCAAGAAAGTCACATCACACCCAACACAGAACGAAGGCCTGATATTTGAGCGGTCGCAGAACGGACGGGTCGGCTATTGTCTGCCGAAGCTGGACGTGCCTGAAACGGCGGACGTCGTACCGGCAGAATTACGCCGCACCGACGATCTCGACGGTGTGCCTGAGGTGTCTGAGATCGACGTGGTCAGGCATTTTACACGAATGTCGTCGTGGAATTATTCGATCGATCTCGGTATGTATCCGCTTGGCTCGTGCACGATGAAATACAACTCGCGGCTCAACGAAAAGGTCGTGAGGATCAGCGGTTTTGCGGGCCTGCATCCATTGGCTCCCGAGGAAGAATCGCAGGGATCTCTTGAGTTGATCTACAAGCTGCAACAGGACCTAGCCGAGATCACAGGTTTGCCGGGCGTTTCGTTACAGCCCGCAGCCGGAGCGCAGGGCGAGATGACGGGCGTGATGCTGATACGGGCGTTTCTCGACCAACGGGATGGCGAAGCGTCAGCCGAGCGGCGAGTGATGCTCATCCCCGAATCGGCGCACGGGACGAACCCGGCGTCGGCGGCGCTGGCTGGATTTACCGTCAAGGCAATCCGAGCGACGAGTGACGGCCTTACCGATTTGGCTCACCTGCGCGAGCTTTGCGCCGAGGGCGGCGTGGCGGGCGTGATGTTCACAAACCCGAATACCGTCGGCATTTTTGAAAAGGACATCAGAGAGATCTGTGAAGTGATCCACGACGCGGGCGGCTTGGTGTATATGGACGGCGCGAACATGAACGCCCTCGTCGGTGTGGCGCGGCCGGGCGATATGGGCGTGGATGTAATTCACCTCAACCTACACAAGACGTTCTCGACGCCACACGGCGGCGGCGGCCCCGGCTGCGGGCCGTGCCTGTGCACCGAGCAGTTGATGCCATTCCTGCCTACGCCGCGAATCGAAAAGGACGGTGACCGTTACCGTCTAAACTATGATCTTCCGTACACTATCGGCCGCGTAAAGGCGTTCTACGGGAATTTCGGCATGATGGTGCGGGCCCTGTCGTATATCCATACGCACGGCAACACGGGACTCCGCGAGGCGACCGAGACGGCTGTTTTGAATGCGAGATACGTTTCGCAAAAGCTCGCTGACATTTATGAAAAGCCCTACGAGCCCGACTGTATGCATGAGGCGATCTTTTCGCATAAGCATCAGTCAAAACGCGGCGTCGTGACGCTCGATATCGCAAAGCGGCTGATCGATTACGGATTTCATCCGCCGACCGTCTATTTCCCGCTCGTCGTTGAGGGTGCGATGCTGATCGAACCGACCGAATCGGTCGGACGCTCTGACCTTGATGCATTTTGCGACGCGATGATCGACATCGACCGCGAATCACAGGATTCGCCCGACCTCGTCACCGACGCACCCCATTCGACGCGAATCGGACGCCTTGACGAAGCTGCAGCGGCACGCAAGCCCGTGCTGCGTTGGCAAAAAGACCTCGATTCGGCCCACGCGGCATAGGTTGACATCAAACTTATATGAATGCACGTTTTCTACTTCTGTTCGGCTTGATCTTATCTTCATTGACATTTTCCGCGTGCTCGGCATGTTCGCCGGCCGCACCGGCAAATGGCAACAGCAGCATTGCCGTGAATACCGTTAACTCTCAACCGGTGGCCGGAGCACCCAGCCCATCGAATACCAGGCCAATCTCCAGGGCCGTTCCCCAGGGGCCCGCCGACCCGATGGTTCAGATGGAAGGTCCTGACGCGGGGCCGATAAGGATCAAGTTTGCGCCCGGCGAGACGTCGTCGACCATCGCCGGCAAGGTAGAGAATACCGGCCGTGTCGATCATGTTGTATCGGCCGTGAGTGGCAAGACCATGACGGTCAGTATCACCTCGACCGACAGCAATGCGACGTTTTGGATACAGCATGAAAAAGGAAAGGAAATGAAGGGAGCAGTTCCAGCCGACAATGCCCGCAATTGGAGCGGAAAGATCGGGATGAGCGGCGACTACTACGTTATCGTCAAGGGAGCCAAGGGAGCGGCCGACTATAGGCTGACTGTAACTATTAAGTGATCGGAGGGAACTAATGATCAAGAAACTTCTCATAGGCATCGTCGTGCTGGTCGTGGTTGTTGTCGCGGCATTAGCCATCATATCGTTAACGACCGCCACGGACTGGAAGGTCTCGCGCGAGGTCACGATCGCCAAACCGCGGGGTGAGATCTTCTCGTACGTCAAGTTCCTCAAGAACCAGAATGAATGGGGGCCGTGGTTCAAACGCGAACCGACAATGAAACAGGAATTTCGCGGCAGTGACGGCACAGTCGGATTTGTCTCTGCATGGGACGGCACAAAGGAGGACGTCGGTGCCGGCGAGCAGGAGATCAAGGCTCTCGTTGAGAACGAGCGGATGGATACAGAAGTGCGGTTCAAGCGTCCTTTTGAATCGAAAGCCGACAGCACGCTCTTGCTCGAGCCTGTGGGTGACACCGCTTCAAAGGTAAAATGGTCGATCTCCGCTTCCGTCCCCCGCCCGCTCAACCTGTTTCTGCTCGCAGTAGATATCGACAAGGAGATGGGCAAGGACATTGACGACGGACTGGGCAGCCTCAAGGCGATAATGGAAAGGAAGTGACGTCACATAAAACGACTGTGGAAACAGGCCGGCGCACAGGGCGTCGGCCTTATTTGTTTTAAGGCAATCTTGATTCAGAACCTGACCAAGTATATAATTCGCGCAACTCCTAATCTGTGCCGCGTCCGCCCGGTCACCTTGAGAATGGTGGACCGCGGAGCGTGTGATCTCGGTCATACAAGGGGAGCGGTATCTCGAGCGAAAATCGCAAAGATAGAAACCGTTTGCGGGAGGAGATATGATACGAGCTATTGCGGGAACTCTGTTGTTCTTGGTATGTACGCTGGCCGTAGCTGGCGGGTCTGAAGCTAAACGGCTGGATACTACGGCGATCCCGCACCCGACGCCTGAGACGATCGTATTCACCGGCTATCGAGGGATAGCTATCGGGATGGGGGCAAAAGCCGTCAGGGAGAAACTAGACAACCCCAAGGAAAAATCTGACACTGTTGACCTTTATATCTTCTCAGATGACGAATCGGCACAGTTCTTTTACGACGATGCCAAAATGGTAAATGCGATCATGATCACCTATACCGGCAACCTCGAGAAAGCACTGACACCCAAGGCCATCTTTGGCGAAGAAGCTGAGACCCGGCCCGACGGCGGCGCATTTAAGATGGTCCGTTATCCAAAGGCAGGTTTCTGGATCTCGTACAACCGCTCAGGCGGTGAGGATGCTGTCATCAGCATCGCCGTGCAGAAGATCTAAGTGGTTTGTCAGGTTTGCCGCCATCCTATAGAATTCATTCCAGTTATTGACCCCCAAAGATCCTGCCGGGGTCTCGCAACGCACTATGACCACCATTGGTATTCCGAAAGAGATACATCCGGGCGAAAAGCGCGTCGCCGCCACGCCGCAGACGATCCTTAAACTAAAAAAACTCGGCTTTGATGTCGTGGTGGAGGGCGGCGCGGGCCATGGTATTAATGCGCCAAACAGCGCATATCGCGAAGCCGGTGCAACCGTGATCGACGATAAACGCGAATTATGGTCGTCGTCCGATCTCGTAATGAAGGTGCGCCCGCCGGAAGGCGATGAGCCCGACCTTATTCGCGAAGGCGGATGGCTTGTCGGTTTCATATGGCCTGCACAGAACAAGGAACTGGTTGATCGCCTCGCAAAGCGTAAGGCTACCGTCTTTGCAATGGACAGCGTTCCGCGTATCACGCGTGCGCAAAAGATGGATACGCTCTCGGCGATGGCGAATATCGCGGGCTACCGCGCCGTCATCGAGGCCGCGAATCATTTTCCAAGGTTCTTTACAGGACAGATCACGGCCGCAGGAAAGATCGATCCGGCGAAAGTGCTGGTGATCGGCGCAGGTGTTGCCGGATTATCCGCAATTGGTGCTGCAAAAGGTTTAGGGGCGATTGTGCGTGCGTTCGATCCGCGTTCGGCGACAAAAGACCAAGTCGCGTCGATGGGCGCCGAGTTCCTTGAACTCAACATAAAAGAAGAAGGCGAAGGCAAGGGCGGCTATGCCAAGGAGATGTCCGACGAGTTTCTCAAAGCCGAGATGGCGCTGTTCGCTCAGCAAGCGATGCAGGTCGATATCATCGTCACCACGGCTCTTATCCCGGGCAAGCCCGCGCCAAAACTGATCACGACAGGCATGGTCGAGTCGATGAAACCCGGCTCCGTTATCGTCGATCTCGCCGCCGAACAAGGCGGCAACTGCGAATTCACCGAACCCGGCAAAGTCGCGCACCACAAAGGCGTCACGATCATCGGCTACACCGACCTGCCGTCGCGAATGGCGTCGATGTCTTCGCAATTGTACGGCGCATGCGTGACTGCCCTGCTCGAAGAACTTCGGAGCGCGGGCACTCCTGAAAGGAGCGCGGGCACTCCTGAAAGGAGCGCGGACGCTCCTGTCCGCATCGACGACGTTTCGTCGGCCACCGATGTCGCCAACCAAGATCTCGCCGGAGGAACCGGCGATGCGGACAAGAGTGTCCGCACTCCATCGCTTCACGTCGATCTCGATGACGAGGTCATCCGCGGAGCCATCGTCCTTCACGAAGGCAAAATGCTCTGGCCCGCTCCCGTAAAAGAACAACCGCCGCCGCCCGAGCCGGGCGTTCCAACAAAAAGCACCGCCTCCGTCGCCGCAGCCAAGCCCGCATCCGGTCACGGCCACGGCGAAGGCGTCGGCATCAGCCCCGTAATGCTGATCGTCATCGGCCTCGCGCTTCTCGGTCTCGGCATCGTCGCCCCGAATAGCGTGCTGTCGCACTTTACGGTCTTTATACTCGCGATCTTCGTCGGCTTTCAGGTCGTCTGGAACGTCAAACCGGCGCTCCACACACCGCTAATGAGCGTCACCAACGCCATCAGCGGCATCATCCTCGTCGGCGGAATGCTCCAGCTCATCGACACGTCGCTGAATTTAACCGTCATCCTCGGAGCCATCGCCACCCTAATCGCCGCCATCAACATCGCCGGCGGCTTCCTGGTCACGAATCGAATGTTGGGGATGTTTAGGAAGTGAATGGAATGTCGCGGTCTGGTTCGACGTTGAGTGAAGAGTTGGTGCGACGTTCGCACGTCAAAGTTAGCGCGATGTTTAAATACTGGCGACAAATAGTGATTTCGATCCCATCGCTGAGCCTTTTGGTGTTGGCCATTCTGCGAAATGTTTTTGGCTTCGATGTTTCTTTCAATGGTGTCGGGTGGCTGATCGGCGTGAATTTGCTTTCTTTTGCAGCGTGTGTAGCATTTGCTCAGCTACGCCCGCAGAACAAGGCTTGGCGTTATGCGGCCTTTTTCAACGCTTGGCTTTTTATCCTGGGTCTGATCGCCGGCATTTTTCGGTTTGGGGCCTAGAAACTGTTGAGAAACTTGATACGAAGAGGTAAAGGTTTGATACGAAGCACTACAAATCGCTCACGAAGGCCTGAAAGTGCCTCACGAAGCGATGAAAGTTGGTCACGAAGCGGTTAAGATCGCTTACGAACCCTGAAAAGTCGCTCACGAAGGCCTGAAAGTGCCTCACGAAGGCCGACAAATGGCTCACGAAGGCCACGTAGCGCTCTGCGTCCCGAAGGGACAACGTGAAAATAGCCCACCGATTCATCGGTGGGAAAGGTTTGAAAATCGAATACAGTCCCGTATGGAACGGCTGAACGTCCGCTGCCTACACGAATTCATCCGTCCCTACGGGACGCGCGTTTCGTTTCGATCCCATTCCCACCCATAAATGGGTGGGCTATTATCGGGATGTCCCTTCGGGACGCATTACGCGGATGAATCGGCATTCCCACCCATGAATGGGTGGGCTATTATCGGATGTCCCCGTTGGGGACACATGATTTTCCTACGGGACGCGGACGAAAATTAAATGGCACATTCGTTGGTTTCACAATTAATGCATTGCGTGTTCAGCACGAAGGAACGACGGCCAATGATAACACCGGAATTGCTCGCTCGATTGATTCCTTACATTGGTGGCATCGCGAGGGAGAATGGTTTTAGACTGATTCACGGAGGCGGCGTCGATGATCATATTCACTTGCTGATTTCGCTCGCGAAGACGATGGCGATTTCGAAAGCAATGCAGTTGATCAAAGGCGGCTCGTCGAAATGGATACACGACACGTTTCCCGAGCATCGGTTGTTCGCGTGGCAGGAAGGTTACGGCGCGTTCTCCATTTCGATCAGTGAGAAGGAACGGACGATTAAATACATTGATCGACAGGCGGAGCACCATAAGAAGGTGGATTTTACGACGGAGTTCATCGTGTTTCTCGATGCGCATGAGATGGAATACGACATCCGATATGTATTCGATTGATGTTCATTCGTCCCGTCAGCGACGATGTAACGTCCCGAAGGGACGACGTGAAAATAGCCCGCCGATTCATCGGTGGGACGGTGACGAAAAGATCGCAAGTCCCATAGGGACGAATGAAAATGGTGACGAATAAAACAACGCGAGGTAATCATCCGTCCCTACGGGACTGCGAATTTATTTTGACCTGTTCCCACCGATGAATCGGTGGGCTATTATCGTTCGTCCCTACGGGACGCCAAGAAAATCGACTTAATGCAACAATCTTTAATCACAATCGCATACATCGCCGCGAGTGCGTTGTTTATTTTGAGCCTTGGCGGGCTGTCTCAACAGGAGACGGCGCGGCGGGGGAATCTGTACGGCATTTTAGGAATGCTGATCGCGTTGGTGGCGACGGCGGCGGCGATGAATGTTGGGGGCTTGCCGGTGCTGGCGGCGGCGCTCGTGCCGGGGCTGGTGATCGGGGCGATTTTGGCGTCGCGGGTGCAGATGACTTCGATGCCGGAACTGGTGGCGATACTGCACAGCTTCGTCGGGCTGGCGGCGGTGCTGGTGGGCTTTGCGACGTATCTTGGGCCGCACGCGACGATGACCGCAGCGGAGAAGAACCTGCACACGGCCGAGGTTTTTATCGGAGTCTGTATCGGGTCGATCACGTTCACTGGTTCGGTGATCGCGTTTCTAAAGCTGCGCGGCACGATCGGCGGCAAACCTTTTCTGTTGCCCGGAAGGCACTTGATAAATATCGTGATGCTGCTGGTGACCATCGGTTTGGGCGTCGCGTTCTTTATGTCGCCGAACGAAGCCACGGGTGCATGGCCGCTGCTGATCGCGACGATATTGACAGGCATCCTCGGCGTGCATTTCATCATGGCGATCGGCGGAGCGGATATGCCGGTCGTCGTCTCGATGCTCAACAGCTACTCCGGCTGGGCCGCGTCGGCCGCGGGCTTTATGCTCTCGAACGACCTGCTCATCATCACGGGCGCGCTTGTCGGATCTTCCGGCGCGATCCTCAGCTACATAATGTGTCGCGGGATGAATCGGTCGTTTGTCAGTGTGATGCTCGGCGGATTCGGAACCGAAGGCGGAACAGTTGCTTCGTCTCGCGAACAACCGCAAGGCGAGGTCACTTCGGTCGATGCAAACGGTGCGAGCGAGCTTCTTTTGAATTCTAAAAAAATCATCATCGTTCCCGGCTACGGTCTCGCGGTCGCACAGGCGCAGCATTCGCTTGCTGAAGTCTGCAAGCTGCTCAAGGAACAAAACGTCGAGGTCAAATTCGCCATTCACCCGGTCGCGGGCCGTCTGCCGGGCCACATGAACGTCCTGCTCGCCGAGGCGAACATCCCGTACGACATCGTCTTCGAGATGGACGAGATCAACGACGAATTTCCCGCCACCGACGTCGCCTGGGTCATCGGCGCCAACGACATCGTCAACCCTTCGGCGATGGACGACCCCGCGTCCCCCATCGCCGGCATGCCCGTCCTCCACGTCTGGGAATCGCGCGACACCATCGTTATGAAACGCTCCATGGCCAGCGGCTACGCCGGCGTCGACAACCCGCTGTTCTATAAAGAGAACACGCAGATGCTGTTTGGAGATGCAAAGAAGGTTGTGGATGAGATACTGACGGCGATGAGAGGTTAAGTAGCGGATGCGATTGCCAAACGGAGAAAACGCAACTGTAGACATCCGCAAACTGACCGAATACTGTCTAAACCCTGACGATCCACGCGGCAGACATAAGGCCCGCGTTTTTGCGTCGGCTTTGGGAATAACCGTCGCAGATGCCGACGAACTGCGCGAAAAGCTACTCGATATTGCCAGAACCACAGAATCGGCCGTCACGGGAGAAAACGATGCTTACGGACAGCGATTTGTGGTAGATTTTGAGTGGACAACGGCCGCAGGGACGGCATCCGTACGCAGCACCTGGATCGTGCTAACCGACGAAGACTTCCCGCGTTTGACGACTTGCTACGTGCTGAAAAGGAGGCAAGATGCAGAAGAAACAGATTGAACTGCTAGACACGGTGGCCTTGCTCGAAGACATGCCCGAGAGAGACCTTGATCGAGGCGAAGTGGGAACCGTCGTAGAACTCCTCGCGCCGGACGTTTTCGAAGTCGAGTTCAGCGACGATGATGGCGAGACCTACGCTCAATTTGCCCTACAAAGCAATCAGATAATTGCGCTCCACAACCAAGGCGAAGGCTTGAAGCTGGCGGCATAACCCGTTCTTTTCTAAGCACGTCAGCCCCGACAAAAAACGTCGGGCCTGCCACCCCTCCTTCGTAAGGAGGGGAGCCATTGTTGATGCTCTTCGGCGACGCAAAGAAGGTTGTGGATGAGATACTCATGGTGACGAGGGGTTGACGATGGTGATAGACTACATTTATGGAAACTACGGTGTCAGAAAATGGGAAAGTCGTGTTACCGGCCTCACTTCGGAAGAAGTTGGGCATCAAGGACGGTGACAAGTTGACGGCGAATTCACTGAACGGAAATATCGTCCTTTCGCCAAAACGTAAGCCAAAGTTCGAAACCCGCATCATAACCAGTCCGATTACGGGACTTCCGGTCCTGACGTCTGGTCCTAATGCCCCAACCTTGACAAGTGAAATGGTCGCGGAATTGCTTTCCGATTTCCCATGAGATTTCTCCTCGATGTAAACACACTAGTTGCTTTCGGTCATGAGGGACACCAATTCTACGTTCGCGTGGCGGAGTGGGCAGCCAACCTGGCTCGTGAAGACAAGGCTGAATTCGCGACAACGGCGATATGTGAGCTCGGATTTGTCCGAATCATGTCTCAGGTCTACGGTACGAGCGTTTCGCAAGCGAAAGAACTATTGGCAAGCTTGAAAGAGTCGGACGTTTATGAGTTCAGTTTCATATCGGATGATCACGATGCATCCAAACTTCCCGCTTGGGTAAACGCCGCAAAGCATACGACCGACGGTCATCTTGTTGAACTCGCAAAAGAAAATGGCTGCGTCTTGGCGACGCTCGACGAAAAGATTCCGGGAGTATTTGTAATTCCTTAAGTAATGCTCTTCGGCGACGCGAAGAAGGTTGTGGATGAGATACTGACGGCGATGCGAGGGTGAGCACGCAACCTTTTTTGCTTTTACTTTGGAGACGGTCTTCACAATTAGGAGAGTCACAATGAAAATTGATCGATTTGCGAAAATACTTCTGTTGGTAATCGCCTTGCTACTGTCAATCCATATCTTCACGATGATTGACACACCAATAGAGCGGACTGCCCTTGCGGATCCGGCCCCTTCGTTTATTCAAGTCGGCAAAGAATACTCGGAATGTCACAATTGCGATGTACGCTGGAAAGTTCTAAAAATTGGGTCTAACGGTTGGATATATGTAGAAGCTACCAGGCTTGGACAAGGAGCACGATCTTGGCATAACACTAACGAGTTCAAGGTTCTTTTCGAAAGGACGCCATAGCATTATCTGACGACAGTAGAGTTTGCCGTCGGGCTAGACCATGACCGCGGTGCCGACGTGTCAGTAGCCCGCACGTAAGTAAGGGCTCAAGTTACGCGGTTACTCAACGCGCGATGGTCGGCAATGTTGAGCCTTACTTACGTGCGGGCTACTGACAATTCCATCAACGCCAATCTCTCAACAACATTTCCCTTCTCCAAATGCTCCTCGACGATCTCCTTCACATCGTCAGGCTGAACTTGCCCATACATCGTGCCGTCGGGATAGACCATGACGGCGGTGCCGATGGAGCAGAAGCCGATCGAGCCGCATTCGGTGAGGACGCAGGTGCCCATTGGGTTGCGGCCTTTTGATTCCTTGCCTTGACGGAGGTTCTTTTCGACCAGAATACGGTCGAATTCGGCCATCACTTCGCGGCCGCCGACTTTCGAGCAGGACTCGCCGGTGCAGACAAAGACCTGCCGCTTTATCGGCGCCTTAAGCATCGGTGCGAGCTTTTCAAGCTTGTTGCGGTCGGTGATGAACTTCGGCTTGGGCACAAAACAATGGTAAACGGTGAACGCTGAATGGTAAATGAGACCGACGATCTAAGTTTCTTATTTACCATTCACCATTTACCATTTACCATTTACGTAGATGGCATCAGGCATTATCATCCACATCACAGCGGGTAGCGAGAAGCGGACGGAATACTTCTCGCAGGAGCGGATTCGCATAGGCTCCGGCGAGACTGCCGATCTGCAGATACAGATGCCCGGCCTGGATGGGAACGGCGATTGGTTCAGTCTAGAGAATGCTGACGGGGCCTACCGCATCGTCGATTTTGACGAGAAGCTCGGCCTGCGCGTCAATGAAAATCCGCTGCGACGCTTTATAGCGATCAGCGACGGCGATGTGATCGCGATTCCCGATGCGAACGTGTCGTTCTCGTTCTTTTCACTCGAACAACGCTCGTCTCTGATCCGCACAAACCGCGAAACGCCGCATATATCGCGTTTTATCGAGGATGCTGCCCTTGAATCGGCGACTTCCGCCAAACGCGATGACGCTAAGGCATTCCTAAAAGAATTTGTCCGCGAACTCGGCCGCGAGATATCATGGACGACAAAGCTGATCGCGCTTGTACTGATCGTCGCCTTTATCACGGGCGTGCTGTATATCGGCTTTGCGGTCAACCGTGAGCTTCGCGAGAGCCGTCATCAGGCAGAGCTTCAGGCCGACATCATCAAACGACTCGAGGACAAGCTCGGCCAGACGAGCGACCAGCTCGGTGAGCTTGATAAGACGAACAAAGACCTGATGAAGACCGTCTCGCTCGCACCGACGCTGCGGGTCGAATACGGCAACGCCGTCGGCCTGATCGTCGGTGTTTACGACCTCGTCGATAAGCGCAGCGGCAAGGTGCTGCGCTACGCCGACCCGCAGGCGTTCCGGCCCAATCCGTTCGAGCCGAGCGAATCAGAAGATCCGTCAGCACCGGCAATGCCGCCTCAGATCGGGCTCACGACCGAAGGCAACGGTTCGCCGGTGGAATATGATTTTATCGGGACCGGCTTTCACGTCGGCGGCGGCTATATCGTCACCAACCGGCACGTCGTCCAGCCGTGGCAAGAGGACGACAACGTCAAGCAGATGATGCGCGTCGCCAATGGCCGAGCCCGTGTCAAACGGCTCGTTGTTTACTTCCCGAATTTTGCACAGCCGTTCCCGCTCAGGGTCCGGCAGTTGGGCGCGAAGGAGGACGTCGCGGTCGGTACTATCGATCCGCAAATGGTGCCAACCGAGGTGCCGCCAATACCGCTCGACGAAGATTCAACATCGGCCGCGATCGGCAAGACGGTAGTCTCAATGGGCTACCCGAGCGGCGCCGACCGTCTATTAGCGATGGTCGATGACGACACGGCAAAGTCAATAAACCAACGATTCGGGAACTCGCGCCAGAACCTGATCAATTTTCTCGCACAGTCGCAAAAGATAGTTCCGCTTACGACGCAAGGGCTGATCACTGACCTCGACATGAACCGCATAGTCCACGATGCTAAGACCGCGGAAGGCGGCTCAGGGGCGCCGCTATTTGGGCAAGCCGGCAAGGTCATCGGCGTCAATTTCGGCGTTTTTACGGAAAACACCGCCGCCAACATGGCCGTCCCGATCCGTTTCGCCGTTGAACTTCTAAAACGCGCCGGATGGGAAACCCCCGAGCAAAAGGCAAAAGAAACCGAACAGCAGACTGCTGTCGCCGATACTAACAGCAACTCAGCCGGAAAGCCCTGACTCATGGCGATTCAATCAGCAGATCCTACTCAGGGACATAGGGCGATAGGGCTGCGGCGAGGGATGCGGACAGGTCTTTGGCCGCTTGGATGGAAGCGGCTTCGTCGCCGCCGACGCTCGTCATTACGCGGACGAGGGCACCGTCGGTGCGGCTTCTGGTGACGCTGTCCCAGATGGTGTTGAGTTTGTCGGTGTATTCGCTGGCTTCGGTGCGGCCGCGGCCTTGATACCAGTAGATCATCACCTCTTTGTAGGGGCCGTTTTCGAGGGTATAACGGTTGGCCCGGAAGTGGCGGCCGTCGGGCGTCGTGATGCCGATGTATTGCGGGTCGGTCATCACCCAGCCGGCACCGGGCAGGCAGTTTTGCGGGCTGTGATACGTCGCTCCGGTCCGCTGCGAGCCGTAGTAGCCGACGTAGATATTCGCGATACGGCCGTCGGGCAACGTGTATTCTCGCATAGTATAATCGGTCGTCTTAAGCACGCTCTCGACGCCCGTGTCAAAACGGAACTCGCTTCCCTTCTGCCGCCAATCGCCGAGCGTCGCGGGCAGTTCCGCCAGGCTGCGGCGAGACGGAGTGGCTTCGCTGCGAAACGCGAACCAGTTCACGGCCGCGCCGGCGGCAACGAGCAGAACGATCACGGGCAGGATCGGCATAGGCCTGACGCTCGCCCGTGCGGTATGTGTGGCGGACTTTTCGCCGCTTGTCCCGGATCGAAATATCTTTATGAGCAGGTAGTTAGCGGCCAGCAGTAATGCTAGGGCCGTGACATACACGAGCCACCCTGATAGGTCATGCCACGAGCCCTCCGTAGCCTGCTTGCCGTAATAGTAGGTCAGAACGCCGGTCGCCGTGACGCGAGCAGCGTTGGTCAAAACCGCGATCGGCACTGCCAGCACCATCAAGGCGAAGGCGCGCAAGAGGTCAGGCGATGAGAGATTCCCCAATCGGCCGCCTTCACTTCGTCGCGTGAAATAGGCCAAGATCAATGCGAGCGTGACCAGCGTCATCAGGCTCCGGATGCCGCTGCAGGCCTCGACGACCTCGAGCGAGATCGTCTGCATCGAGCCGCGTGGCAGGATCTCGATCACGTTGCCTTTGCGGAGCGTCGGCACCTCGAAAAGTCGAATTCCCCAGACGGCCATCTGCGACGCCCATATCTGCAGAGGAAACGCGATGCGGTTAAAGACGATCTGCGGTATCGGAATGGCCAACAGCAGCAGAGCGAACGGCACCGCGAGCAGATTCAGCAGCCGCAGGCCGTGGAAATAGACGGCCAGCCCGGCAAGCATCATGACCATCGAGATTCGCTGTGTAAAGAGCTCTGCTCCGAGCGTTCCGGCGATCAGGAGCAGGACAGCGATTACGACCATTCCACCGCCAAACACGATCGAGCCGTGGCCGGCTGCGGTTTTGATCGAATCCCATTCGCGCCAAACGATCAGACCGATCACAAACGGGACTAAGAGGCCGTGCGAGTAGTTCTCGTCCGACCACCAATCGACACCGAGCTTCGTCATCACCGACGCGTAGAGGAAGCCGAACGCGAGGGCGATGAGCAAAAGCGAAGCTAAGTTTTGCCGATAGTTGATCATCGGTATCGAAGAGAGCAGAAAACGGCTAATCGAGCGGAATTTCCTTCCGGATACAGCTATTTGGTGCGGCCTGCAACATGTCCGGCAAGTGATCTAAGCAGCGATGCGTCGCGGCCAATTGCATCGAGAGCGCGGCAGGCCTCCGAACGTATCGTCTCGATCACGACCATGGTCCTGTCGATGCCAAGCAGGGATGGATACGTGGCCTTTTTAGCGGTCCTGTCTTTTCCGGCGGTCTTGCCGAGGCCCTCGGTCGATTGCGTAACATCGAGCAGGTCGTCGGTGACCTGAAATAACAGGCCGAGCTTATCCGCGTATTCGCCGATCGCGATCATGTCCTGTTCTGACGCATTGCCGATGATCGCCCCCGCTCGTGCCGACGCTGAGATGAGAGCTCCCGTCTTGCGGCGATGAATGGAGCGGATCTCATCGAGGCCGAGGCCCTTACCTTCCGCGTCAAGGTCAAGCTGCTGTCCGGCGACCATTCCGTCGGGCGTGCCCGACGCCGAGGCCAAGAGCGAGACGAGTTGAACACGCACGTCTGTCGTCAATCCGGCGTCATCGGCGATGTTCTTGAACGCCAATGTTTGCAGCACGTCACCTGCGAGAATTGCCGTCGCCTCGTCAAACTGCTTATGACATGTCGCTCGGCCCCGTCGTAGGTCGTCGTCGTCCATCGCCGGCAGATCGTCATGGATCAGCGAATACGTATGGATCATCTCGACTGCCGCAGCGGTTTTGACCAAGACATCTCGCTCGGCCGCAAACGTCTCTCCCACCGCAATGACGATCGCCGGCCGGACACGCTTACCGCCCGCGAAGAGGCTCCAGCGGATGGCCTCATGCAGGCGTGTCGGTTGTTCCACAGATGCAGGAACGATCCCATCGAGAGCCGATTCAACGGCAAGTCGAACGTCAACAAGAAATCTGTCCAGGTCGGGCATCGCGTTGAATTATCATTTATTGATCGCGGTTTATCAAAGTGGCCCATTTTTTGCGAAAGTCACGCAGATAAGGTAGATTCAATCTCCATGTCGGTTTCGGAACACGAATTTCGGGATGCTCTATCAAGATTTGCGAGCGGGGTCAGCGTCGTAACCACACGCGACGCCTCGGGCCGCTGCCACGGAATCACCGTTTCGGCATTCTGCTCGGTGTCGCTCGACCCGCGATTAGTTCTTATCTGCATCGAAAAGGCGACGGCAAGTCATTACGCATTTCACGTATCAGGAGCATTCATCGTTAATGTCCTCGACGCAACGCAGCAGGACATATCCGAGCAGTTTGCTGCACCGGCGGCAGACAAATTTGCTGACAGGGAGTTCGATTCCGGCATCGAAGAAATACCGCGTCTCAGGGCCGCGTTAGCGTCTATAGAATGCCGCATCGTGACTGCTCATGACGGCGGCGATCACACGATCTTTGTCGGCTCGGTCGAGCGCGTTAGTGCCCGTGATGGTGATCCGCTGATCTACTTTCATCATGAGTACGGCTCTTCGGCCGCGTTTTAGCTCGATATCTAGTAGTTGTTGGCAGCCCTGCCGCCTACCACGAGATATTGTGGAAATAACTATTGACATTCCTGCCGGCATGAATGATACTAGTTCAGCTTGAGTCCGTTCTTTAGCCGCGAATCTCAAGCATTACACCAAGAATTTCACCGTTTTTTGGGTCCTTTGAGCGTGATAGAATAACATCACACGACGAAGCGACGCCTCAGGAGGAGAATTCCCTATGAGCACAGTTTTCGAATCGGCGATAAACACATTTCTCGACAAGAATGGCGTCGGCAATGGCAATGGCACCGGAACCGCAACGGCACGCTCGATGTCGCCGTTGGGCCTGAATGCCCAAAAGGTCGTAGCAAAGCGGTATTCCCTTCGAGATGAGACCGGCGAACCGTTTGAGACCTGGACCGATATTGTCAATCGCGTCGTCGGTCATGTATCGAGAGCCGAGACTGACCCGGCACAGCGAAACCTGTTCTTCAATGACATGACTGCCGTCATGCTCGCACGAGAGTTCGTCCCCAATACGCCTTGTCTGGTAAATGCGGGCAAGCCAAAAGGGCAGCTAGCGGCGTGCTTTGTACTCAATGTCCCGGATTCGATCGAGGGCATTATGGAGCATGCCCAGAACGTCGCGATCATTCATCAGACAGGTGGCGGAACGGGCATGACCTATGAATTCCTGAGGCCGGCCGGCTCGATGGTGAATTCGACGCGCGGTGTGGCATCAGGGCCGGTCTCGTTCATGAACATCGTCAATCAGACAACGGAAGTCGTAAAGCAAGGCGGCGTCCGCCGCGGCGCGAATATGGGAATTCTCAGCGTCGAGCATCCCGATATTCTCCGCTTTATTCACGCTAAGAACGACCAAACGAGCCTGACGAATTTCAATATCTCTGTTACGGTGACAGACCTCTTTATGGATGCTGTGGACAACGGCGCGTGGTTCCAGACCGAGTTTGACGGTGAACCGTGGACACAGACCGTTTTTGACAGCGTAACGGGTAAGGATTATGTCGTGTACCGCCGCCCGGACGGTTCGACAGCTACGTTTGCGGACAAGCTGGCATTCGAGACGTCAGACCTTTCGGACTGTACCATTGAGGAGCCGCCGATGCCCGGCATGGTCTTTGCTCCGGACGTCTGGAATCGAATAATCGCTTCAGCCCACAAATATGCCGAGCCGGGCATCATCTTTATCGACGAGGTCAACCGGCACAATCACATGATGGCCTCGATGGGGCCCATCTTCGCATGTAATCCGTGCGGCGAACAGCAGTTGCACTTTAATAATTCGTGTAATCTCGGTTCGATCGATGTTGCGAAGTTTTATACGACGACGACAGACGGCGACGGCATCGTCGATTGGGCCCGCCTGTCGCGCGTGACACAGCTCTGCACCCGATTTCTGGACAATGTGGTCGATGCCGGCCACTTCCCGCTGCCTGAGATCGACGACGTCGTCAAGCGGACTCGCCCCGTCGGCCTCGGCATCATGGGATTTGCTGACCTTTGCCTCAAACTGGACGTCACCTATGGCAGCGACGAATCTCTCGATCTGATGGAGAAGGTCATGGGGTTTGTCCGCCGCGAATCATGGCTGGCATCCCTGCGTCTCGGACAGGAAAAGGGTGTTTTTCCCGAATTCGAAGCCAATCGCGAGGCGTATGACCGGTTCATATACGAAGACATAGGGATCCCGCGCGATATCCCGCTCACCCCGCGCAACTATGAGGTAACGACCATCGCCCCGACAGGCACTATCTCGCTTGTTGCCGAGACCTCGTCTGGCATCGAGCCGAATTTCTCGTGGGCATATGTGCGTCAGGACACGCTGGGGACGAGGACGTATGTCCACTCGCTGGCCGCACAGGCGCTCGGTATCGATGTTGATCAAACGAGTGAGACCTCAATAAAGGAAGCTGCCGAATATGTGGTCGAGCACGAATCGGACCTTCCGGCTGAGTTTATTTCGGCGATGAAGATCAGCTCAGAACAGCACGTTCGAGTGCTTGCGGCTGCCCAGCGGCACGTTGATAATGCTATCTCAAAGACCTGCAACGGAGCGACCAACGACACGGTCGAGTCAGTTGACAGCCTCTATCATCTGGCACGAGAACTCGGCTGCAAGGCTGTGAGCTATTACCGCGACGGTAGCCGCGAGGGACAAGTGCTGAACTCGATGAAGAAGGAAGCACAGGCACCGCAAGGCCCCGAGGACCGAACGGATACAGCTGATTTTGCAGCTTCACCTAATCCGAATATAGAAAGCTCACGGCGTGTATTGCGTCCTCGCGAACTCCAGGGCTCGACCTGGCGGATACCTTTCGACGGACAGAACCTATACGTTACGGTAAACCACGACGGCCAACAGATCCTGGAGGTTTTCGTCGCAGGCTCGATCAGTGCCGGCGTAGGCTTGCTCGCGTCAAAGATGCTCCGTGGTGGCTTCGATGTTGATGAGGTCGCCCACAGCCTGAACAAAGTGATCGGCACGCACGCAGTGTGGTTCAATGAGCGTCTGTTGACGTCGCCCGAACAGGCCGTTGCCGAATGTCTCCTGCTTGTCGACCGCCGCCTGAAGAATCTTCCTGAATCGGCGCGAATGATCGGTAAGACTATGGCATCCGAAACGTCAATGTCAACGATGGTAGGCCAATGTCCCGAATGCCGAGGCCAATTGGAGCACGCTTCGGGGTGTGACACCTGCCGCGACTGCGGTTACTCAAAGTGTAAATAGCAAGACAGGACCGTAAAACGACGAATGCACGAATGAGTTACCTCTTATTCGTGCATTCGTCGTTTCTGCCTATTGTTTCTAGAAAACGGTAAAGGTGACGAGCTTGCTGACCGAGAATCCGCCAACCGCCCTCAGGTCCTTTACATACCAGCGGCCGTAGTAGGTCTGCCCGGCCAGCGTAAGATTGTCCGGGATCGCAATGCTAACCGAACCATAACCGTCAAAAGGCCCGTAATCGGATAGAGTGATCGTGTGATAGGCGAATGAACCGCCGGCCGGTATTGTCGTCCCGATACCGGGATCGGCCGAACCGATAACAAGGGTCGCCTGAGCTCCGCCGTGACCACCGGCAACCGCCACCGTAAAACTCGGATTTCCGGCAATCGGCGGCTCGAGAGCGATCATCTGCGGAATTCTGAATTTTGCGCCGGGCCGGCCGCGACCTGAGATGACCGGAACGTGGTTTGTCTCCGTGTAGAGCGTCGGACGGTCGAAGGGTGGTAGTTCGTTGGCCACACGCGGATCGGTAAGCGGCCGTCTAAGGAACGCCAGTAGATCAGATTTCTCACCGGCAGTCAGGTTCAACGGCCGGATAACATCGCGATCAATGTTTGGAGCATCAAAATCGCCGCCGCGATTGTAGAATTCGACCACATCCGTCAATGTCGCAAGGCCGCCGGTGTGCATGTAAGCGCCGCGAAGCTCGACATTCCTCAGGCCCGGCGTCTTGAAGCGGCCGCGGTCACCCGGCTCACCCGTAACGGCGAACCGGCCCGGATCATCCGTTCTGGGACGCACGCCGATGTTATGAAAGTTATGCTCGGTCATTGCAGGCCCGCCGTGACAGCCGCTGCAGTGTTGGGCAACGAAAACGTCCAGGCCGCGCGCCTCATCTGCTGCCAGAGGCTCCAGTTCCATCAGGTATCGATCAAACGGAGAGCGATCGGAGAATAGCGTCCTTTCATGCGTCGCGATCGCCATTGCGATTCGGGCCGGGGTCACATCAGGCGTCCCAAACGCTTCTTCGAAGAGTTGCGGATAGGTTCGGCCATCGATCCACGTTGCCAGGGCAGTCGGGATATTTGCCGCCAGTGCGAGCGGCCGTGACACCTCGATCTGCGCGGCCGCCTCTGTCCAGTTGCGATTCATGTGCCCCATCTCAGCCGATGAAAGCGGCGGGCCCGTCGCCTGGCTCTCGAGCGAGCCCCATGAAGTGATCAGGACATTATTCGTCAGCGGATCGCGGAACTGGTTGCTCGCGCGTCCGTCCCAGAAGAGACCCTGCGAAGCGAGACCTACGTTTAGATAGCTCGGTGATTTTCGGCCCGTCACCTGCTCCCGCATGCCAAAGAGCGGATTGACGCCATAGGTCCCATCCGAATAGTTTTGAGGCACACCGGGTGAGCCAAAGATATCATCACCCGTCCCAAAGAGGTTGTCCGGGCCCGGATTGCGAGATCGTTCGCGGTCAGCCACCGTCCGCGGATCGGAACCACCAGAACCGGGGCGATGACATGTGCCGCACGCGACCGTGCGCGTGGACGAGAGCTGCTCATCCCAAAAAAGAGCCTTACCAAGATAGGCTTTTGCAGCGGTCACCGGATTCTCCGCCGGTGTAATCGGAGGCTCCAGCGGCGAGAACGGTCCCGATAGCATTCCGCCCTGGCCACGCGTTCCCTGATCAGGCGAGCTAAACTGGCTCGTGCCGGATCCGTTCTCGGCCCTGACCCAATAGAAGTAGTTCTGAGCCACGGCCGCACTCATATCAAAGAAATAGTTCGCTTGGGTGGTGCCAACTTCTGTGGCAGTCGAGGTATCGTTTACAACATTGCGAAAGATCCGATATAACGTCGCCCCGCGGATCGTGTCCCAATTGACACCGACCTTCATCGAGTAGTCGTTATCTGAAGCTTTTACATTTGTCGGGGCCAACGGGGCCGTTCCTGCTGCCACGTGCCGGCCATCGAATCCACCATTCTGAGCGAGATATGCCCCGCCCAAAAAAGCAGTGAACAAAACCAGAATTGCTCCCTTGATTCGCTTCATACTACCACGAACTAGAACACACGCGGCTTCGAGACGCAAGAAATTATGCTATCACCGCGAGGTGATGGCTTCAATCTGTCGCGGTATAGGCGAACTCAGCGACAGTTGAAAGAGTATATGTCGTTCTGAATGCGGAGAAAATGACCTGAGTCACAAACGCTCGTGTTCTCCGCGTTAGTTTTAGCATCAAATCGATTCAGGTAGAATCTCCAAAGACCATATGAAAACTCATTCCGCCAAAATCATGCTGTCGATATCGCTGTTGCTGACCTGCGCTCTCGCATTGAGCGCTCAAGGGACGCAACGGCCGCGCGTCGCCGGCCCGTCACCCACCCCTACACCGGCGCCGGCAGATGATCCCCGTCTGACTCCGTCGGGCCAGACACTCGAACAACTGCAGACTAAGATCCGGCAGCGGATGTATTCGCTCGACGTCCGACGTGGCCGCGTGGGCATCAAGATAGCATCACTTAACAGCGGCAAGGTCATATTCGAGAATGACTCTGAGAAATACTTCATGCCTGCGTCGAACATGAAGAACTTTACCGTCGCGGCAGGTTTTGATCGGCTTGGGCCGGAGTTCAGGTTCGTCACGAGCGTCTTTGCAGGCGCAGTGCCGGACGCGGCCGGAACACTCAAGGGCGACCTTCGGATATACGGCCGCGGCGACGTTTCGATCTCGACCGCATTCTTTGGAACTGCGGCGGGAGATCCCGAGACCTACTACAAGGGTATCGACAGGCTTGTAGAAAAGATCGCCGCTGCCGGGATCAAACGCATCGAGGGCAGCATCGTAGGTGACGAGAGCTATTTTAAGGGATTCTCCTTGCCACTGACGTGGGAATGGGACGATCTGCAGTGGGATTATGGGGCCGAGATCTCGGCCCTGCCGATCAACGATAACGCAGTCGATATCACCGTCAGGCCGGGAGCGGTCGGCGGGCCATGCCAGGTCAATATTTCGCCGGCCAATGCCCTTTTTCAGATCGTCAATACATGCACGACGACATCCTCGTCGGTCGCGCGAGATCTGGACGTGCACAAGCGGCTTAGGCAGAACATCCTCGATATTTCAGGCACAATGCCGTCCGGCGATCGCGCCTTCGCGAACTCCATCACCGTAAGCCGCCCGGCCGAACTCTTCGTCGCCCTTCTAAAGCAGCGTCTGGAAAAGCGAGGTATTACCGTGACCGGCGGAACGCGTATGCTGGCTGCGAATGTCGTTCCCGAAGCTCCCACGGTCGAGATCGCGACGCTCGAATCGCCGCCCTATCGCGAGATCGCAGCGAAGACGATGAAACCGAGCCAGAACATGTTCACCGAAGTAATTCTGTGGACGTTGGGTGAACGATCCAGAACCATGCCGGGCTCAACGACGGGCACAAGGCCTGAGAGCTCGTCGCTGGGACTGAACACTGTGCGGTCGTTCCTAAACCAAGCCGGTATTGAAAGCGACAGCGTCGTCCAATACGATGGCAGCGGCATGTCGAGGCATGATCTCGTCACCCCGGCGGCAATAGTGGCTCTCTACACATACATGGCGAAGCAGAGCCGTTATTCAATAGATTGGCGCAATAGCCTCACGATAGGTGGCGTCGATGGGACGCTTCGCAACCGGTTCAAAGGAACGGCTGCGAGCGCAAACATGCGTGGCAAGACCGGAACACTCGACCAGGTCTCGGCTTTATCAGGCTATGTAACAACCGCGGGCGGTGAAGAATTGGTCGTGTCGATTATTGTGAACGGCGTGACGGTGCCGTCGATTCGCACATCGCTGGCAGATGACATCGTTGTCCATCTGGCAAACTTCAACGGAAAGATCGATTAGTCGGAACCGCCTGCGTAAGCGGGCGGTCAGTTCTTTGCGTTATTGTTCAATACGTGAGAACCGAACCGCAGTTGGGGCGGTCTTTGTGGGGTCGAACTGGCCGCCCGCTTACGCAGGCGGTTCTGACCGAACTTCCAGCAGTTTTTCGTGGATGCCGTCAAAGCCGCCGTTTGACATGACGGCGATAACGTCGCCGGGCTGCATTCTCTCGGCTAGATGCGTGACGATCGCGTCAGCGTCAGGAAAAGTAGCGGCTGCTTTGCCTGTCGCGGCAATATCCGCCACTAATTTGTCAACGTCGAGTAAATTGTCGCCAAACCGCTTGGCATCTTCCGGATTGAACACGCCGGCGATAATTACGTGGTCGGCGTGAGAGAATGCCTGCCTGTATTGCTCCTCAAAGATCGACAGCCGCGATGAACGCGAACGCGGCTCGAATACCGCGATCAACCGGTTGTCGGAATAGCGTTGGCGTAATGCCCTTAGCGTTTCATCAACGGCCGTCGGGTGATGTGCAAAATCATCGATCACGGTCACGCCGCGCTCGACGCCGCGGACCTCCATACGGCGTTTGACAGACTCGAACGTGTCGAATGCCTCCTGCATCTTTTCCCGTGAAATGCCCCACGCATCGGCTGCGATGATCACGGCAAGGCAGTTGCGGATGTTGAACTCGCCGATCATTTTTGTGGTGAATTCAGCCCACCGCTCGCCGTCGCGATAGACGGCAAACCGCGTCCCATCGACGGTGAATTCGATATTCCGTGCCTGCCATTTTGCCTTTCCGCTCAGGCCAAAAGTCTCGACCGTCGTAAACAGCTTGCCGGACATTGAATCAAGCACTTCGCCCACCACCGGCGAATCGATCCCACAGATCAGGCGGCCGTTACCCGGCACGAGATTCATCAGCCGTGAGAATTGCCACTTGATAGCGTCGAGATCCTTGTAGATGTCAGCATGGTCGAATTCGATGTTGTTGACGATCGCTATCTCGGGGAGATACGACATGAACTTCGGCTTCTTGTCGAAGAATGCCGTGTCGTATTCGTCGCCCTCGATCACAAAGTAGTCGCTTTCAGTCACCCGGAAGCTCTGTCCGAAATTTTGTGCGACGCCGCCGACCAGAAACGTCGGGTCAAGCCCGCCGATATCGCAGACCCAGGCCGCGAGTGAGGTCGTTGTGGTCTTGCCGTGTGTTCCGGCCACGACGAGCGAATGCCGGCCGCGAATGAACTCTTCCCTGACCGTCTCGGCCTGTGAGCGATACTCCAGCTTGCGGTCGAGCACCTCCTCAAGCTCAGGATTGCCGCGCATGATCGTATTGCCGACGACAGTGACATCGCGGCGAATATCGGTGTTCTCGGCCTTGTAGCCCTGTGTGATCTCGATCCCGAGCGACTCGAGTTGGGTGGACATCGGCGGATAGACGCTCTGGTCAGAACCCGTCACCGTATGGCCCCGAGCCTGGAGCATTCCGGCAAGCGAAGCCATAGCCGTCCCGCAGATTCCGATCAGGTGATAGTGCATCTATTTCGGAAGGAGCCGGGCAAAGGGTAGTTTTTTCACAGATCTGTAGAAGGCCTCGGCACTTTCGTTATCGCCCATCACGCCGTCGCCCTTGTCTTTCGGTTTGCCCGATTGCAAGTCGAGATATTTGATCGAGGAGCTGATCTGGCGGCCGGCGGCATTGAAATACCGCATCCGAACGATCTTGAAATCGCCCAGGAATGTCCTGTAATCCGTCTCAACACGCGCCACCGTCCCGTCCGCACGAAAGCAGTGGTTGACATAATTCACCCAATCGCCCGACGGGCTAAAATGCGTAAAATTGCTCGCGATCAGGCGGCCGCCGCTGCGCCAGTTATAAGCGATGTCATAGGTCTCGCTGCCCTCGCGATACTTATCCAGGGCCTCTTCTGACTTAAATCTACGCCACTTCACTTTCCCGTCATTGATGCCCGACGTGTCCGCGAAAACAAGCTCCGGCGTCTTGCGACGCTTTTGCACGGCGTCGATCTGCTTGCAGTAGGTGTTGATCTTCCTTACCTGGCTTGCGGTACTCTGGGCCATGACGCCGGCCGACAGAGCCCCGAAGAGAGCCATCAGGCTAAGAATTACGGTGGATCGTACGTTCATTCTCTTAACTCCGTTTCGAGGTGCCGATCAATTCGGTGACGAGCGCTTGAGCATTGTAAACCTTCCGCAATGCCTCGATGATGCCCGCTGAGTGGACGCCGACCGCGCGGGAGCCTTCATTCTCGTCAATGTACCAGTAGCGGTTCGAGAGCTTTTGGTTGTTGCTGTCAAAGTTGAGGCCGACGACCTCGCCATTGCGATTTACCACGGGCGAGCCCGAATTGCCGCCGATGGTATCGGCAGTATATACAAAGTTAAGCGGCGTCGCGAGGTTGATACGCGTCCGAGCGGCCTTAATGCTTGCGGGCATCTCGAACGGGTGTTTCTCGGCAAAGCTCAATGCGCGGTCGTAGAGGCCAAAAAACGTCGTCTTGAAGGGCACGAGAGTCGTATCTTCGTCATAGCCCTTGACGATGCCGTAGCAGAGCCGCAGATTGCCGTTGGCGTCGGGCGGCATCGTCTTGCCATAAACGGCGAAACGCGCCTGTGCGATCTTGCTGCCATTGGAGGCCTCGACAGCCCTGATATTCGCGTCTTCCCACGCCCGCAGTTCGCGCATGACAGGCTCGACGCGGCGTGCGAGCGTGATCATCGGATCGCTTGAATTGGCCACCGCGTCCGCCGGGCCTTCGAGCAGGGCTTTGCGAACAGCGGGATCGGTCAGTTTGGTCTCCCGAAACGCACGATCCACGACCTCAGCCACATCTGCGTCGCCGATCGCGGCCCTGATGAACGGGTCATCGGAACCGACCTGTTTGATCGCCTCGGCGAACCACGCCTTCAGGGCATGGTTTTCCATCTCAGGATAAACCGGCGCGGGCGATAGCAGCGAGGTCTTTAGCGCTTCGAGCCGGTTATCGCGGTATTCGGGATATCGTTTGTCGTTGGGCTTCGCTGTTTCGATGTGATAGTTGACGATCTGTTGGGCAAAGCCCGCGATCTTAGACGACGCGAGGCTTGAGAACGCAAGCCGTTTTGCCATCGACGGATATTTCGTATAGGCCGCCTCTATAGCGGCCCACGCAGGTGCGTATTGGCGGTCAAGCTCAGGCTTTGCGGCCAGTTTGTCACGAAGGTCCTTTTCCTCGGCGACCTTTTTTAGGAAGTTTCGCGGATTTAGGAGGCCGTTCTGCTGGCCTTCGAGTCGTTTGAGCGAATTGGCGAACGACCGCATACCCGGATTTGCCTGCCGAAGCTGCTCGGGCCCGCCTTTCGAGTATTCCTCCAACGCCTTGCGGCGCGTTTTCCAGACAAGTTCCTGAAGCGGGTTTCCAAGATCGCGCTGGTACGCGAGTTGGGCAACGGTCAGTAGCCGCGCGGTAGATCCAGGATATCCCGAAACGACAACAAACTCGCCATCGGGTGCCCCGATCGCAGACCATTTGAGATAGTTCGGCGTCTTTGCGGGCTTATTGTTCTCGTAAACTCTGACAAACGTGAAATCAAGATCGTGCCGAGGAAACACGAAATTATCATAGTCGCCGCCAAAGAATGCCGCCTGTTCCTCCGGCGCCATCACGAGCCTGACGTCGGTGTAGCGTTTGAAGCGATACAGCCAATACTCGCCACCGCTGTATAGCGACACAACCTCGCAGCGGAGGGTAGCCGGACAGTCCTTCTCTATCGCAGCGATCTCAGCAGAACGTCTTGCCGATGACTCGGCCGTGGTAGCCCCTGTCGCCGCAGCGTTATGGACACGCTCGGTAACATTGTCATACGACTCGAGGATCGAGACATTGCCATCTGGCACTTTGAGTTCTTTCGCTTGCGTTGCAGCGTAAAAACCGGTCTTGAGCAGGTCGCGCTCCTTGCTAGACAAACGCTCGATAAAGCCGGACGCGACGTGATGATTCGTCGCGATCAGCCCGTTGGGCGAAACGAAAACGCCAGATGCTCCCGGAAATTTGACCGATGCTAGCCGCAGGCGGTCGAGCCATTCCCGCGACGGCTCGAAGTTGTAGCGTTCCTTCCACTGCTGAAGCGGCGGATTATCGAACGTCCACATGCCGTCGTCGGCGAAAGCGACCGGCACGAGGAAATTGAGAAAAAGCAACAAAGAAAGAGATCGTTTCATATTTACAAAAGTAGATCTTGCTAGCAGAGAATGCGTTGCAGCCGTTCCATTGAGCCCTCTAGGATCGAGTCCTCGCGAGCGATGCAGATGCGGACGTGTGCATCCCATAGGTCACCGTCGGCAAAGGCCGAGCCGGGCGTCATACCGACGCCCGCGTCGCGCATCAGCATTTCGTTAAAGGCGATGGCGTCATCGAATTGCCGCGGGATTCGCGCCCAGATATAAAACGCTGAGCCGGAATGGTATATCTCGAAACCGAGCTTTGCGATGCCGTCTGAGAACTCTCGGCGTTTGGCGTCGAATTTGTCACGCAGCCGCGTATAATACGTGTCGTCTGCCATCAGAGTTTTGGCAAGTGCCGCTTGGAGCGGCGTCGCGGGACAAACGTAGATGACGTTGGCCGCATTGTTGATCTTCGCGATCAGTTCCCTGGGGCCGTATGCGTAGCCGAGACGCCAACCTGAGATGTTCCACGACTTTGAGAACGAATTTACCGTGATCGTTCGCTGCCACATGTCCGGCAACGTGGTGATCGGCGTGTGCGGGCTCTCGCCGGTAACATAGTGCTCATAGACCTCGTCTGAGACGACGAGCAGGTCGAGATCTTTCGCCACATATGCGATCGCCTCCAGTTCGGCCTGTGACAGCACTTTGCCGCTGGGATTTGCCGGCGAACAGACCAGAATTGCAGCCAACGGAAAATCAACGCGGTCTTTGAGTTCTCTGCATCGAGCCAGCAGGGCCCCTTTTTCGAAGCAGAGTTGCTCGTCAAGCTCGAATGTTTCTATCTTACTGCCGAACTCCTCCAGAATACGTTTGTGATAAGGATAATACGGCTCAAATACGAGGGCCGACTTCCCTTTCAGATAGCTCTGGGCCACGCCAACAAGAGCACCTGTGCCACCGTTCGTGATCATCAGTTCAAAAGGCCGCGCCTCAGGATCAACCTTAATGTTGTTATATTTTGCGATCTTTTCGGCGACGGCCCGACGCAGCCCTTCGTGGCCCTCGCTGCCTCCGTAATGGTTTTGGCTGGCAGCGATTATGGCCGCGGCCTCAGCCGCCAATTGCGAGTCGATCGGCAATTCCGACTGCCCCTGAACGAGATTCCCGCTCGGCGGTACCAGCCGCGTGATCGCGCGGATATCCGGCTTGACCTTCCCAAGTTTTGCTTCTGACATAACAATAAAAGTATCAGGTTTTGCTCAGTTGTTCTACGCGAGGGTTACTGACATATCGATTCCCACGAAGCCAAAATCGATACGGCTGGCCGGCGTCCTCTCCGGCGTAGTCGATACCGATACGTGGGCCTGTCGCGATCTCGTCCGCCTTGATCGAACGGTACCGTTCCAGCCAGACGGCGTCGCCGCAAAGATCTTCGCCGTTAAGAGCTCGGTCAATGCCGAGCGCGATACAAAGTTTGCCGGGGCCTGACGTGAGGTTGCTGTCGTTCATATTGCCGCGACGTGAGCGCATTAGCTCTATACCATCGATGGGTTCGATGGCGCGGATAAGGATGGCGTGCGGGTGATCGGTCGGGCCGGAGACTATATTGAATTGGTAATACATCCCATAGACAAAAAAGACATAAACGTGGCCGGCACGGCCATACATTACCTCGTTGCGCTCCGTGCGGCGGCCACCGTATGAATGAGCGGCCCGGTCAGTAACGCCGAGATATGCCTCGGTCTCAACGATCATCCCCGAGACGCGCGTGCCGTCGGTTGTGGGCACGACAAGCTGTGTGCCAAGCAGATCGCGGGCGACGGCGAGTGTGTCTTCGCGTTCGTAAAACCTTCGGGGAATCTTCATAAGCAACTTTTACGATACGGTGAAACTCAAATTTTGTTAATATCACACCGGCCACAGTGGCAGATTTATGTATCGAGCGATCATTGTTTTTCTTCTTCTCACTGCCGCAAGCGTAACCGCACAAAAACCCGACGACGTCCTCGCCACTTCGACGGGGCGGACGTTTAAGCTACGCGATCTTTCGCCAGAGGTCCAAAAAGCGGTTGCCAACCTGCCGTCGAGCATCGAAAAGGCGCGAACCGACTTGTTTGCGCAGTTCGTCAATCAGCGGTTGATCGATCTCGAGGCCGGGTCGCTCGGGCTGTCGAGCGGCAAGTTCATCTGGAACGAGAAGGCCAAGGTCAAGAACCCGACCGAAGCCGACATCAAGGCGGTCTATGATGCAAACCAACAAGCTATGGGCGGCCGCCAGCTCTCGGAGGTCCGCGAGCAGATCGTCGATTACCTGCGTGCCGATCCGCAGCAGAAGATGTTTGCAGCACTGTTCACCCGACTGCGGACAAAATACAAGTTTTCGGCGGGAAAAGATATTAACGCCGCGAACCTGACGCCGACAGACACGGTCGCAACGATCAATGGCAAGGCCGTTACGGCCAGGGAATTTGAGGATCTTGCCGCGATCGAGCTTCGCGAAGGACGCGCTGACCTTGGTGATATCATCACTGACGACCTTACCGAAACGATCCGTACCGCGCTGATCGCGGACGAAGCAAAGGCCGCCGGTATAGACGCCGGAGCTTTCATCGCCCGCGAGATCACGAACAAGATGAAAGAGTTCTCGGACAGCGAAAGGCTGACTCTGGAAGATGCCCTCGCGAAACGCCTTTTTTCAAAGTATCTGGTCAAGATCCTTTACAAGGCACCTGAACCGCCGGTTGAGGTCGTCTCGGCAGACGACGATCCGGCGATCGGGCCGGTAAACGCCCCGGTGACGGTCATTATGTTCAGCGATTTCCAATGCTCGGCCTGCGCGGCAACGCATCCTATGCTCAAACAGGCCCTGTTACACTTTGGCAGCAAGGTCAGGTTCGTGGTACGCGATTTTCCACTCGAGGCGGTCCACGGCTACGGCTTTGACGCCGCCCGAGCCGCGGGAGCAGCGAACGCACAAGGCAAGTTCTTTGAATACATAGAGTTACTGTATAAACACCAAAACGCGCTCGATGCTGTATCGCTCAAGAGGTACGCGGAGCAGATCGGTTTGAATGCCGCTCAGTTTGAGATAGACTTTAATTCCGAACGGATCGCCGCCGAAGTAAGAAAGGATATGAGCGACGGCGAGGCCCTCGGCATCAGCGGAACGCCCACGATCTTTGTCAATGGCCGCCGCTTGCGTAATATCTCGGTCGAGGCGATCACGTCCATGATCGAGACCGCGTTATCTAAGTAATTGAGTATGCGAACTTTGCTCGTATTTTTTTTAGCGGCTATCGCATTAGCGTGCTCCGGTACGGCGAACACCCCGAGGCCAAATAATGCAAACGTGACAAAAGCTCCGCCACTGCCGATTTATGGTTACGAAGTCGTGCGGTCGTATCCTCACGACAGCGGGGCGTTTACGCAGGGGTTGTTCTTCTATGATGGCTCGCTCTATGAAAGCACGGGCCAGGAGGGCCGTTCGCAGATCCGAAAGGTCGATATCGAAACCGGCAAGGTCTCTCAGAAATGGGATCTGCCGAAGGATGAATTCGGTGAGGGCTCGGCCGCCCTTGGGGACAAGTTCTACATGGTTACGTGGCAGGACGGCATTGGAAGGGTGTTCGATGCAAAGAACCTGAAGGTGCTCAACGAATTCAGCTATCAAGGTGAAGGCTGGGGCATTACAACTGACGGAACGAATCTGATAATGTCGCAGGGCACGCATGTCCTGAAGGTGATCGATCCGAACAGCTTCAAACAGTTGAAGACCATTCCGGTAATGCGTGAGGACGGGCGGCCCCTGATGCGGCTGAACGAACTGGAATTTGTAAAGGGAGAGATCTGGGCAAATGTCTGGCACTCAGAGGACCCGGGAACGCTTGGCAGATCTAACTACATTGCCCGCATCGATCCTCAAACCGGAAAACTGACGGGCTGGATCGACCTTGCCGGCATCTCGCCCGATGACCAGCCAAAAACTAACAGCCCATACGACGACAAGGTCGAGAATACTCTTAACGGTATTGCCTACGACGCCGCGACGGATCGCATCTTCGTGACAGGCAAACAGTGGAAAAAACTCTACGAGATCAAGCTTACGCCGCCCAAGAGCCAATGACGCAACAAGACGAGCGATTTATGCGTCGCGCGATCGAGCTAGCGCGCGAGGGCATGGAGGAAAATGCCGGCGGCCCATTTGGCTGCGTGGTCGTTCGCGACGGCATGATCATTGGTGAGGGCAACAATCGCGTCACCTCGACAAATGACCCGACCGCGCACGCCGAGATCATCGCCATCCGCAAGGCGTGTAAATCATTGAATGCGTTTCAGTTAGACGGCTGTTCGATCTACACATCGTGCGAGCCGTGCCCAATGTGCCTTGGCGCTATCTATTGGGCAAGGCCGGCTCACGTTTATTACGCGTGCACCCGCGACGACGCGGCTGAGATCGGATTCGACGATGATCACATTTACCGCGAACTCGAAAAAGCGAACGACGAACGCGAGTTGGCCCTTATGCCCCTGATGCGCGACGAGGCTCTTGAGGTTTTCCGTGCATGGGACGCGAAGACGGACAAGATAGAGTATTAACTTATTGCTTTTCACCTATCCCTTATCACTTATTCCGATGGCCCTTCCGAAATAAGTGATAAGGGATAAGTGGAAAGTGTCAAATAAAAGCAAATTGATCCGATTTATCCTCAATCGTGAAGATATCGCATCCGACCTGCCAATGGGCACGACGGTGCTGGATTTTGTCCGGTACCACAAGAACCTGAAAGGCACAAAGATCGGCTGCCGTGAGGGCGACTGCGGTGCGTGTACGATACTTGTCGGTGAACTGGTCGACGAGCGTGTCAGATATCGCTCGATGACATCGTGCCTGATGCCGTTGGCAAATGCGGCCGGAAAACACATCGTCACGATCGAAGGCATCAATCCGACTGACGGTTCTTTTACCCCGGTTCAACAAGCAATGGTAGATGAAAGCGGGACGCAATGCGGGTTTTGTACGGTCGGTTTTGTGATGTCGCTGACGGGACACTGCTTGGATCGTGTCAGCAGCCCGACCGTCAGGAAGGCTGCCGATACGTCAGTTGAAGCCGCAATATCATCCATCGACGGCAATATATGTCGCTGCACCGGTTACAAGTCGATAGAACGAGCGGCGTGCCGCCTGTCAGAACCGCCTGCATCAGCGGGCGGCCAGTTCGTCCCGGACTATTTCGAGACTATTGGAACGCGCCTAAAGACATTAACGAGTGACCCGCAAGGAACTAGCCGCCCGCTACCGCAGGCGGTTCCGACAGGCGGCGGCACCGATTTGTATGTCCAGCGGCCCGAGGAAATGGCTGAGTCCGCATCAACACCGTTGCTGTTTGACGATGCGCTGCGCGGCATTCGCGACACAGGTATCGATATCGAGATCGGGGCCTCCGCGACCGTCACCGACCTGCTCGAATCGCCGGTGATGCGCCTCATCTTCCCCGACCTCTACAAACATCTAAAACTCGTCTCATCCACACCGATCCGCAACATGGCAACGCTCGCGGGCAACTTCGTTAACGCCTCGCCCATCGGCGACATGACCGTCTGGTTCCTCGCCCTGGATGCAAACGTCGATCTGAGTTGCGCAAGCCCGCACGTAAGTAAGGGCGTAACACGCACGCTACCCCTTCAGGGCTTTTACCTCGGTTACAAACAACTAGCAAAACAACCTGATGAGATTATCGTCGGCGTTCGTTTCAAGAAACCGACCAGCGACTTTCGTTTCAATTTTGAAAAAGTCTGCAAACGCACGTATCTCGATATCGCGACCGTCAACACCGCGATCTCACTAATAATGTCGGGGGAAACGATCAGCGGAGTCCATGTCGCCGCCGGCGGCGTCGCACCGATCCCACTTTATCTGAAAGAAACCTCAGCCTTCCTGCGAGGTCGGGAACCTAACGAAGAAACGATCACCGCCGCCAACGAAATAATGCAGTCCGAGATCTCGCCGATCTCAGACGTTCGCGGCGCGGCGGAATACAAACGACTGTTACTCAGACAACTATTCCGCGCACATTTTCATGAATTATTTGGAAGCTGATTCACCACAGAGCCACAGAGGCACAGAGCGATCAAGGCCGCTCCGTGTGCTCTGTGTCTCTGTGGTGAAATTTCTTGAATGAAGAACATCGATTCACATTCACACGTGCGCGGCGAGAGTGTCTATCTCGACGATATTCCTGTGGTTCACGGGACGTTGTTTGCGTGTGTCTATGATTCGCCGGTTGCGCACGGAAAGTTGAAAAGCGTCGATACGAGCGACGCTGAACATAGCGACGGTGTTGTTCGTGTCATCACGGCTAAAGATTTGATCGGCGAGAACCAGATCGGCGGCATCGTGCCGGACGAACCACTCCTGGCTGACGGCGAAGTGCATTTTGCGGGGCAGCCGATAGCAATTGTAGTTGCGGAGACAGAAGAACTTGCCCGCAAAGCCGCAAAGAAGATCCAAGTTCAGATTGAGCCGTTAGAACCTGTGATCGACCCTCGGGTTGCTGCGGTCAATGAGAGATTTATCGTTCCGCCGAAGAAGTTCGTGCTCGGCGACACGGCGGCAGCATTCAGAGACTGTGCTCACGTTTTCGAGGGACGAACCGAGCAGAACGGACAGGAACATCTTTACATCGAGACGCAGGGCGCGTATGCCGTGCCGACCGAGCAGAGCGGCATCCGCGTTTATTCATCGACGCAAGGACCGACGGCAGTTCAGCGTGCCGTTTGTCGTGTCACGGGTTTGCCGATGCACAAGGTCGAGGTCGATGTGCAGCGCCTTGGTGGCGGTTTTGGCGGCAAGGAAGATCAGGCGAATGCGTGGGCAGGCATTGTTGCCGTCGCGGCTCAATTGACTGGCAAGCCCGTAAAATACGCTCTCCACCGAATGGAAGACATGCGGATGACCGGAAAACGGCATCCGTATTCGAGCGACTACAAGATCGGGCTCGACAAAAATTTGAAGATCGTTGCGTATGAAGCGACATTTTTTCAGAACGCCGGCGCCGCGTGCGATCTATCGCCGCCAGTGCTCGAACGAACGCTGTTTCACTGTACAAATTCGTATTACATCCCGAACGTCACTGCGACCGCGTATTGCTGCCGCACAAATCTGCCGCCGAACACGGCGTTTCGCGGCTTTGGCGGCCCGCAGGGAATGTTTGTGATCGAATCGGCGATCGCTCACGCAGCCGACAAACTCGGCGTAAGCGCGACGGAGATACAGCGGCGTAATCTCTTGGTCGATGGCGACGAATTCCCATATGGACAGCTTGCCGAGAGCGAAGCCGTGACCAGTTGGACACAGGCCGACGAAAAGTATGATCTCGCGAGGCTGCAAAAAGAAGCCGATGATTTCAACGCTGGCTCGAAATACTTCAAGAAAGCCGTCGCGACAATGCCCGTGTGCTTTGGCATCTCATTCACCAAGACGCCGATGAACCAGGCCCGCTCGCTCGTGCATGTTTACACGGACGGCTCGGTTGCGGTCTCGACGGGCGCGGTCGAGATGGGACAGGGCGTGAATACAAAAATGGCGCAGGTCGCGGCAAAGATGTTCGGGCTTGAGATTGACGCGGTCAAAGTCCAGACGACGAACACGTTGCGGATCGCCAATACCTCGCCTACCGCGGCATCCGCAGCGGCCGACCTGAACGGCAAAGCGACGCAGCTCGCGTGTGAGGTGATCCGTGGCAGACTGTTTGAGGTCGCAAAAGACCTCGTTGAGGCGGCGAGTGTCGATGACCTGTCATTGCAAGATGGCTTTGTTTACCGCAACGGCGACAAGACCTCGCTCGCTTGGCAATCGCTCGTAATGGAAGCTCATCTCCAACGTGTAAATCTAAGCGAACATTCACATTACGCGACGCCGGGCATCGGGTTTGACTGGGCAACGGCGAAAGGACATCCGTTCGCATATCACGTTTATGGGACCGCCTTTATCGGCGTAACGGTCGATTGTTTGCGGGGCCGTTATGAGGTCGATTATGTGAAGTGCTGTCACGATTTTGGCTCGTCCATGAACACGGCGGTCGATCTCGGCCAGATCGAAGGCGGCATCGTCCAGGGCATCGGCTGGGTGACGATGGAAGAGGTCGTCTATGATGCCGACGGCCGTCTGAGGTCAAATGCCCTTTCCACCTACAAGGTGCCGGACATCTACAGCGTCCCCAAAGAGATCGCCGTCGAGCCGCTCGCGACGAAGCGTTCAAACCTCGCCATATTCAACTCAAAAGCCGTCGGCGAACCGCCGCTGATGTACGCTCTTGGGGCCTATTTCGCGATCCGCAATGCGATAAAGGCGTTCACCGACTGTTCGCCGTCATTCGACCTGCCGTTCACGCCGGAAAAGGTGTTAATGAATTTATACGGACACAAGGCGTAAAAGTCGGTTCATTGGATCACACAGCCGATATCGCCTCGTTGTTCGCCCGGCCGGGATACATTGGGAACTTGGCGGTCAGTTCAAGTACCTCGCGGCGGACACGCGTCCGCACGTCTTCCGACTCAGGCTCATGGATGACCGACGCGATAATCCCCCCGATCGCACGCATCTCGTCCTCTTTCATGCCGCGAGTCGTCAGGGCTGGCGTTCCTAAACGGATGCCGGAGGCGACGAAGGGTTTTTGCGTGTCAAAGGGAATGGTGTTCTTGTTCACCGTGATGTGGACCTCGTCGAGTGCCTTTTCGGCGGCCTTGCCCGTTATGCCTTTGCCGTCCATAAATACGTCCACCATCATCAGATGGTTGTCCGTGCCGCCCGATACTATCCGCAGTCCAGCATCCTGCAATGTTGCAGCGAGGGCCTGAGCGTTGGCCAAGACCTGTTGTTGATACGCCTTGAATTCCTGCTCTAACGCCTCGCCGAATGCCACTGCCTTAGCCGCGATGATATGCACCAGCGGCCCGCCCTGAACGCCGGGGAAGACGCGTTTGTTGAGATCGGCGGCGAATTCCTCTTTGCACATCGCCATCCCACCGCGCGGGCCGCGGAGCGTCTTGTGCGTCGTCGTCGTCACAAACTCACAATGCGGCACTGGCGAAGGATGCAGGCCTGTGGCGACAAGCCCGGCGATATGCGCGATGTCGGCCATCACCTTTGCCCCGACCGAGCGTGCGATCTCGCCAATGCGTGCAAAATCTATCGTTCGCGGATATGCCGAAGCACCGCAGATCAGCAGCTTTGGCCGCGATTCCTCGGCGATCTTTTGCAGCTCGTCGTAATCGATCTGCTCGGTGTCACGGTTTACGCCATAATCCGCAACCTTGTAATTGATGCCCGAGAAATTCAGCGGGTGCCCGTGCGTCAGATGCCCGCCGTGCGAGAGATTCATCCCCAATATCGTGTCGCCATGCTCAAGCGCCGTCAGCAGCACCGACATATTGGCCTGAGCCCCGCTGTGCGGCTGCACATTCGCATGATCGCAGCCGAAAAGCTCCTTCGCCCGGTCGATCGCCGTCTGCTCGACAACATCCGCAAACTCGCACCCGCCGTAATACCGCTTGCCCGGATAGCCCTCGGCGTACTTATTAGTAAACACCGTCCCCATCGCCTGCAGCACCGCCTCGGACACAAAATTCTCCGAGGCGATCAGCTCAAGGCCGTCAGTCTGGCGACGGACCTCGTTGTCGATGGCGTCGGCGATCATGGGATCGACGAATACCAGATCAGCGGTAAAAAAGTCAGTCATTGTTCTCCCTCACCATATCAACAAAATCGGCGCCGTAGAATTCCTGGATAACGAACCATTTCTTCTCTTCAGCGGAAAGATCTGCGGGCGCTCGTTCAAGTGCGGCCAGTTTAGCAAGCGCGAATAATTGACCGCAGCGGCGAAAGCGTTCAGCTTCTGGCAGGCTCATCCAGTACGAATGCTGCAGCCGCCTCACTTCTGTGTTTGTGTCATCCATTCCTTGAATGCCATCCAAACCTCACTAAGTCCTTCTTCGTCCACCCGCGTTCTTATCGCTTCATCGGGCACGCCCGATTCCAAAAGTCGCTGGACGTCGCGGAACTGAAGCTCGGAGTGCGAGTCTTTAGCCCAACGTAACTTAGACATTATAAGGTCGTTCTTGTCGATTGCCCAAAATTCGACTCCGCCCAGAGTCGCCAAGCGTCGTCTTTCGAACTTCTCACGCTCAAAACGGTCCGATTTTCTTGGGATACAGTCGATCTTGATGCCGGTCGCATTGCTCAACATATTGAACATCAACCCTTGCCGTCGGGAGCGTTCGACCGATTCGGAAGTGACGTAGTAGTCGTTCGTAAACTTAGTGGCAAATCGATGTGCATCGATTCCGGCGATCTCGATAACGATATCGATATCGAGCGTTGTGCGTGCAATAGCGTAGGTACTCATCGCAAACGAACCCGTAACCATGTACGCGACACCAAGTTCGTCCAACCGTCTGGTCACGTCACTCAGCGTGGACAGCATCTCGTCGGCCTCGATCATCATGCTCCTCCGATCATGGCCTGAAGCTCATTCTCGGCCAGGACTGTCACGCCCAGACTCTCCGCCTTCGTCAATTTCGACCCCGCATCCTCACCCGCGACGACGTAATCCGTTTTCTTACTCACCGACGATGAGACGCGGCCGCCGCGGTCTTCGATGAGTTTAGCGGCCTCGTCGCGGGTGTAGTTCTCAAGCCTTCCGGTGAGGACGAATGTCTTGCCGACGAAGCGTTCATCCAACGCCGCGGTCGAGGTTGCGTCCATCTCCATCTGGACACCGGCGTTGCGAAGTCGCGCTATCAGATCGACATTCTTTGGATCACGCATCCATTGATGCACGCTCTCGGCTACGGCGAGGCCGATCTCGGGGATGTCGTCTAGATCTTGGACACTCGCCTCGGCGAGACTATCGATTGAGCGGAAATGCCTCGCGAGCAACTTTGCATATCGCTCGCCGACGTGGCGAATATCGATACCGAAGAGCAGCCGCTGAAGGCCGCCCGTCTTGCTTGCTTCGATCTGGTCGATCAGATTTGTGCCAGACTTTTCGGCCATGCGTTCGAGAGTGGCGATCTGCTCGACGGTAAGGTTGTAGAGGTCGGCGACGTCGTTGACCAGGCCGGTGTCGACGAGAGTATTGATCAACACGTCGCCGAGGCCCTCTATGTCCATTGCCTTTCGCGAGGCGTAATAGCCGATACGGCCTTTTATTTTGGCGGGACAATCGGTATTGATGCAGCGGCGAACCGCCTCGCCCTCCGGGCGAACGGCGGGTGATGAGCAGACGGGACAGATGTCAGGAAACTTAAATTCAGTTTCGCTTCCGTCACGTCGCGCCGAAATGTTTTGCAGCACTTGCGGGATGATCTCACCGCTTTTTTCGATCAGGACGTGGTCGCCGATCATCAGGCCGAGCCGTTTGATCTCGTCCTCATTGTGCAAAGATGCGCGGGCGACGGTTGTGCCGGCCAGCAGTGTCGGTTCAAGCAGGGCGATGGGCGTCAGTGCGCCTGTGCGGCCTACGCTGATCTCTATGCCGAGCAGTTTTGTCGTCGCCTGCCGGGCCGGATATTTGTATGCGATAGCCCAGCGAGGGGCTTTGCTCGTTGCCCCGAATTCGTCCTGAAGCGCGGTTGAATTGACCTTTACGACCACACCGTCGATCTCGTAATCGAGCGTGTCGCGGTGCATTTCCATCTCGTTGACAAACTCGACAAGCTCATCAAAATCGCGACACAATCGCCGATTCGGATTGACGTTAAACCCATTCTTCTCGCACCACTCAAAAACCTCGGCGTGCGTTGCAAACATCTTTGACGCGCCGGTGAACGCGTCGTAGGGAAACATATCGAGTCGCCGCGACGCTACGATCTGTGAATCGAGCATCCGCAGCGTCCCCGAAGCGCAGTTACGCGGGTTGGCAAACGTCTTCTCGCCCTGCATCTCAAGCTCGGCATTGATCCTGGCAAACTGCGACCGTGACAAAAACACCTCGCCGCGCACCTCAGCGTGCGGCGGCAAATCCGTTTTGAGTCGCAGCGGGATCGAACGGATCGTCTTTACGTTCTGTGTTACCTCATCGCCGGTTGCCCCGTCGCCGCGCGTTGCACCGGTCGCGAGAATGCCGTTCTCGTAATGCAGTGCCACCGACAGGCCGTCGATCTTAAGCTCAGCGAAATATTCAAGTTTGCGGCCCTCGGCCAGCTTTTCGCAACGTTCGGTGAAGGCCTTGAGATCGTCGAGGCTGTAGCTGTTGTCGAGCGACATCAGCGGCACGGTGTGCCTGAACGGCCGCAGGCTGTCCGCCTTGCCGCCAACACGCTGCGTCGGGCTGTCGGGCGTGATGAGTTTGGGATGCTCTGCTTCGAGGGCTTTTAGCCGTTCAAGCAGTTGGTCAAACTCAAAATCCGATATCTCCGGCTCGGCTTTCTGATAATAAAGCTCGTTGTGCCGCTCGATCTCAGCCCTAAGCTGTTCAATTTCTTTATTTACGTTCGGTGTCATCAGCTATCCGGACATAAACTCGGCGATCAGGCGATGAAAGTGATGCGTTCCTTGTTCTCGTGTCGGTGAGTATCGCCCGTGCGTGTAAAAACGCGACCGGATGCCGCGCTGCACACTTTCGACCACAGCCTCGTCCTCTAATTCTACCGAATGCAGGTCGGCGCCCGCACCTTGATCGACCAATGAATCGTCGCCGACGTAGGTCAGGAATTCGACAACCGTTTTGGTCGGCGTCACGGGCCGGACGACGTTGACCGAGACGCCCCACGGATAAAAATTGAACATCATATTCGGGAAGATGAACAGGTATCGCGCGGCAATGTTTCCTTCACCGTCATAACCGGTCTGGAGACTCGAATAGCGGAACGTCTCGGTCTTGTACGTGCCGTAATCGACGATCTCGTTGAGGCCCTTGTGGACGTAAGGGATGTGAAATCCCTCGAGATAGTTCTCGCAATACAACGCCCAATGTGCTCCGATCTCGTATTCCCGTTTTGAGGTCAGACGCAATTGTGAACTGTCTATATCGTAATCGCCAAATCGTTCTGCTGCATCGGCCGTGAACGTATCGAACGACGCCTTAGATTCGACAGACGCGAACATAAAACCTTGCCGCACTGCGAATTCCACCTGCTTTAGGTTGTCGGCGTCAGACGGAAAATCCTCTACGCCCTCGAATTCCGGCATCGACACGAATTTCCCGTCAAGCGAGAACCGCCGGCCGTGATATCCGCAGCGGATCAGCTTAGCCTCGCACGGCTCCTCGACCAATATTTTTGCGCGATGCGTGCAGACATTCGAGAGACAGCGGAACTGATCGCCCTTCTGCGCGAGCAAAACCGGTTCATCGAGCATTCCGGGCAGAAGCGTCAACGGCGTCAGGCCGGTGAATTGGCTTTCGTGCCCAAGGAATTGCCACGAATGCGCGAATATTTCTTCTTTTGAGAGTTCAAACCAAGCTCGATCGGTGTAGAAATCCGATGAGAGCGTCCGGGCTTTCTTGATATCGGGATCGATCTCAAAGATGGACATCACTATGACCTGTAAAGCAAAAACGCGGGCCGATCCTTGTCCCGGTAAAATCCGCGGCAGATGAAACCGAATTCGAACGCCTCTTGAAACTCCAAGCGGATCCGTAATTGCTCGGTTCGGGCTTTCTCAGGGTCGGCTGCTACCAGACCGGGCCAGTCGTTCATGATCTCGATATTCGCGACAGGCGGCTGCGGTTCGCTGACACCGTCGCCATTAGCCAGAGCGGCGACCTTGTCGCTCGCGAGATGCCATTCGGCAAAGAGTCTGTCACTTGCCATGCCCTGTCTTAATTCCGGAGCCGTCGCATAGTCAACTCCGTAGAAATTCTCCCGAAACTCGCCGACGATCGCTCCGAGCTTCTCGATATTAAAGTAGGCGTTCCGGGCTTTAACCGGCTCGAAGGTCCACTTAACATAATTGACGCCGAGAGCCAGGGCCCGTTCTCTCTGGGCCCATTTTAATTTCGCTCCTAACCCGTGAGATTGATATTCCGGCAGGACGCCTGTCATGTGCGAATAGAAGGCCCGCGCACCGCGCAGAAATGCCGGAACGCTCAATGAAAAGCCTGCTAGACGGCCGCCGTCAAAGGCTCCCAGCGCGAATCCTCCTGCGTTCTTCGTCACAACAAAGTGGCGGACCGGCGATATCTCGGCCTCCGGCAGAGGGAAAACCGCACGCTGCAATTGTACGCATGCGGCCATTTCGTCCAACGTAGTACATTCGCGAATTTCCAGATCAGTGGCCATGCTTGCAGATGCTCAAAATGCTAACAGATAGCGTGACCGAACGCTAAAAATAGGTCTTAACTTTCGCTGTGAGTATTTGATATCCTTGAGAGAAGGCCGTCATTCGGTCGTTTCGCCTGCTCCCGCGCTTTCTGCCTAGCATGACCTCGCAGTCCGAACTCGAAGTTCAGGGAACTGTCCTGACCCATCCGTTTGCCGAATTGATGGCGGAAATCGCCACCGCACGGCTCAATGGCAGCCTGCGCGTGTCGGACAAAGAGAAGAAGTGCGTCGTATATTTCAAGTCAGGACGTGTAGCTTTTGCTGTCTCGAACGCACGTTCATCACGGCTTTTCGACATTCTGCTTCGGCGAAACAGGCTAAAGAAGGAAGACCTGAAACAGATATCTAACTTTGCTAACGATCACGAACTTGCGGCCTATCTTGAAGAAAAACATTTTCTGACCAAGAGTGATATCGAACGGCTCTTTACCGAACAGATCGAGGCCATCATCGTCGACCTCATGACGTGGGCAAGCGGTGACTGGACATTCAGTTCGCTCGCGAGGATCCGCGACGGACTATCCTTCGATATCGACACCCGCAGGCTGCTGATCGACTACGGGCGATGCATGCCGGAAGCGATCCTGATGGATCGATTTCGCAGCTTTGACGAGGTTTTTGGCCGCTCCGATCTAGCCGTCGAGGGGTTTGAATTGACGGCCGAGGAATCGTTCGTTCTGTGGTGCACCGACACGGGCAAGCTAACCGCACAGAACATTGTCGACGTCTCGTCCTACTCCGATGCCACGGCGTTGCACCTGATCTATACCCTTTGGCTTGGTGGGCTTCTCGAACGTTACGATTGGCAGCCGGCCCTTTCTCCCGAGGCCGTCGCCGCGATGCGAACCGCAAAGCTCGAACTGCGTCGCGAGGCAAAGCTTCCGGGTACTCCGGAAGCTGTTGCAACCGTCGAGCCAACCGTCGAAGCACCACCGGCCGATGTGCACGCCCCCGTTCCGGAGATCACGCTCTCGTTGGATGAGTATCTCGACAGGGTCGAGAATGCCGCCACATATTACGACATACTGGGCGTCGATGTGTCGGATGAAGCAAGCAAAATAAAACGATCCTACTTTGCATTGGCAAAGATGTTCCATCCAGATCGCTTTCACGCCGCCGGCGGCGAGACATTTAGACGCGTTCAGCACGCCTTTACCGAACTGGCTCAGGCACACGAGACGCTAAAGAGCAGCGAATCTCGCGAAATGTACGATTATCGAATGCGCAAAGAACTCGCAGCCCGTGAGAAAAACCAAGCGGACGGTGCAGCAGGCAACGCCAGCCTGCAGTTGGAACAGGCGGCCGAGAGCTTCCAAGTCGGTTTCAACCTGCTTATGGACGGTGACAATGAGAATGCCCTGCCGTTGCTCGCCCGAGCAGCCCACTACGCACCAAAGAATGCAAAATATCATGCGTATTACGGCAAGGCCCTCTCAGAGGACCAAAAGCAGCGGCACAAGGCCGAGGCTGAAATGCAGGCTGCCCTCAAGCTCGATCCCGATAATTGGACGTTCCGTCTTATGCTCGCTGAGTTCTTCATAAAGATGAATCTAATAAAACGGGCCGAGGGCGAACTTACGCGCCTGTTGGCAAAATTCCCGAGCAATCGAGAGGCGCAGCAGATGCTGGAATCGCTCAAGGCAAAGGTCTAGAGAATTGAGATTGACCGGCTACTTGAAACTATCCCAACAAAAAAGGGAAACTATCAGTCGTGGAGAGCATACTTGCCGAAAGGACCGACGCTGAAGAGAAGCTCCTGCGGATTTCGGCGCAAATGGACGATTTTGAACGGTACCCCGCCGGGCACGCCGCTCACGTTGCGTCGATATCAGATGCCTTGAGTGCCTCGTTCAATCTCGCGTCGCGCGATCGGTTCCTTTTAAAACAGGCCGCTCTCGTCCACGACCTCGGCGAGATGTCAATGAACCGCGAGTATATTCACTCGCCTCGCGACCTAAGCGTAAGCGAATTGCTCGACCTACAGCGACATCCTGTGATCGGTGAGCAGGAGGCCGCAAAGCTCGGGCTGCCGCGCGGCGTTCAACTTATTATTCGTTGGCATCATGAATGGTGGAACGGCTGCGGTTACCCTGACGGCATCGAGGGCGACCAGACGCCGCTCGCGGCACGAATATTGCGAGTCGCTGACACTTACGCATCGATGACCGCCGCACGGCCGTTTCGGCAGCCGATATCGGTGGACGAGGCCCGAAAATATCTGATCGAATGGGCAGGGATCGAATTTGATCCGGCCGTAGTGCGGGCCTTCATCTCGATCCCGCAGGCTGAACAACCCGCCGCGGCAGCCGTTCATATCCACGCAACGCAATAGATGCTTAGCCAAACGAAGATATCGCCGAAAAGCTGGCTCGCGTTTGATCTCAATGTGGTCCGGCGTCTCAAGTTTGATTCCGTCCTGCTGCCGTTTACTGACAGGCCTGCGCTCGGAGCGTATCTCAAACGCTGGAACGCCCGCGTTATGGCAAATGATCCGCTGCAGTCGTCCTGGGTCCGCTGTGTCGCACAGATAACGAACGGCTTCGAACGCCTCTCCGCGGATGACGTAAACACGGTGCTGGAAGATGCCTATGTTCCCGGTTACAAACTCATCAATCCCTCACTGACCAATTGGTTCTCGGAGACGGATTCGTGGTGGTTCGACAATGTCCGCCGGAATATTGATCGGCTCCAGTCGTCGAATTTGCGGGCCATCGCATCGACCATCGCCATGGCAACAGGTGATTACGTGCTCTCGTTCGCCGACGAAACACGCGAGCTCCGGCAGCCGCTGTCGAATGTCTTTCGCCGACTGTGGTCGATCCAACCGGAACCACATGGGAACGGCCAGGAAAATACCGCTTATAACAGGTCGGCTGACGACTTTCTTGCGGAGGCGACGGGCGATTTGATGTTCCTGCGGCTGCCGGGCGCTCATGCACACGGCCTCAGGACATATCTCGGCCGCTCGGCATGGCGAGAGGAATGGCTGCGTCAAGGAAGCGATTTTTGGGACCGTCTCGAACTCAACCAACACGGCAAGCTCGGCGCTCCGACCGAGACAAAGTCACAATACCTGCACCTGCTCGAAGCCACGCTTCGCCGTGCGTCACATATCCGCAACTGGGCCCTCGCCCACGTCGAATCGGGCTTTATTACGACGCAAGACATCGTCGATACGATAGCCGCCATCAGACGGGTGGACACTATTTACACCAAAGACTTTTCTGAGTTGACCGGGACCAAAGCCGTTATCATCACTGCGTAAGGTCGCGCAACCCGCCCGAGCGTGCCGTTCGCCCCTCTCGAATAAACCACACGACACCGGCCAGGGCTGACAGAATTCCGGAAATTATCGTCAACGCCTGTGGCGTCATGTAAAGCATTAGTTCGCCCGCCACATAGCTCATCAGGCCGAAAACCGTCAGTTCTGCCCCACGGTCAAGTGTCGATATGCGGCCGCGAATCTTATCGGGCAGGCTGCGCTGAAACATCGTCTCCTGCACCGCATACTCGACGCCGACTATCGCCCGCGAGACAAAGACGATGATCGCGAACAGCACAAGCGTCGGCATCAAACCGCCTACCGAAAAGATCACGCCATGCACGATCAGCGCCCAGCCGATAAACCCGTAGTGTCGGCCTCGCCGGTCAAGATAGGCGGAGGTGCGATGCGCTATGAGCATCCCTATCGTCAGGCCCAGACCGGTGGCCGTCCACAAGATCGCGACGGCGATATCAGGATTCCAGCCCTCGGTCGCCGCAAATTCGACGCCGCCAATCCGCTCATAGATGATATTGATCGCCCCGCCGCCTGTTGCCCAGATGACGTTCATTATCAGGATCGTCAGAGCAAAATGATTCTTGACCGAATAAACGAGGCCCTCACGAAGCTCCTGCATGAATGGCCGTCGCGCGGCCTTGTCGCGCATTCGGAGGCCCGTCTCGTCGTCGCGAGTGGCCTCCTCAGGGATTCGCCAGACCGACCAGGCCGAGACGAGGAACGAAAGAGCGTTAATGATAAATGCGGCCTGATAGCCAAATATTGCCGACGCCCAGCCGCCCAATGCGGAGCCTATCGCCATAAGCAAGAAGCGTGTCGAAAATAGCAGAGCGGTGCCCGCGAGAAGCCCTTCCTTTCCGGTCAGATTCGGAGCGGCCGCATTCTTCGCACCATCGAAAAAGGCTCCAAAGGTATGCAACAGGATCGTTGCAAGATAGGCGATCCAGAGGTCGCCGGCGTCCCGGACAAGGAGAAACGACAACGCAACGCCGAACCGCAATACATCGGTCGCGATCATCACCTGACGCCTCGAGAATCGATCAACAAATGTCCCTGCTATCGGCGACGCTAGTGCAAACGGCAGCATCCTTGCCAGAAAGAACACCCCAGCCGCAATGGGTGAGGCATCCGAGACAAGACGCACCAGTCCCAGGCCCGCGATAAAGTTGAACCAATTCCCAAGTTCAGAGATGAATTGCCCGGCGAGCAGATTGCGAAAGTTGCGGTTGCCGCGTATCAACTCGCCGTAGCCGAGCGACCGCATCAGTATAGGATGGAGATTAACGGCTGCAACAGCAAGCTGAGCACGGTCAAACTGTTCATTTTTAATGCGTTTGTGTAATCTTCAGGTTATGAGAGCGATCGTCGTTCGAGAATTTGGCGAACCCAACGTCATGCGTATCGCCGACGTTGAAACACCGCAGCCCGCGGCCGGCGAGGTGCTCGTTCGCGTCCACGCCGCAGGCGTAAATCCCGTAGATACATATCTTCGGACCGGCAACCACGCGCACGCGCCGAAACTGCCCTACACGCCCGGCAAGGACGGTGCGGGCATTGTCGAAGCGATCGGCGAAGCCGTCAAGCGGTTCAACGTCGGTGATCGTGTTTATACTGCCGGTTCGCTGACGGGGACATATGCTGAGTATTCGCTCTGCGATGAGAAACACCTGGGACTGTTGCCCGACAATGTGACCTTTGAACAGGGCGCAGGTATCTGGACGCCATACGCAACCAGCTACCGTGCACTGTTTCAGAAGGCCGACGCAAAGGTGGGCGAGAGCGTCCTCATTCACGGGGCATCTGGCGGCGTGGGCCTTGCGGCCGTGCAGTGGGCAAAGCGAGCAGGGCTGACCGTGATCGGTACGGCAAGTTCGCCCGAGGGCAAAGAGATGGTGGCTGCACACGGGGCTGATGCCGTGTTCGACCATTCGGACGAAGAGCACTTTGCTGCAACTAGCGAGTTCACAGGCGGGAAAGGCGTTGACATCATCATCGAAATGCTCGCCAACGTCAATCTCGAACACGATTTCGAATGCCTCGCGATGTTTGGCCGCGTTGTGACCGTCGGCTCTCGCGGCTCGATCGAGTTCACGCCGAGGCTCGCCATGACAAAGGACGCGACCATCTACGGGATGTCCCTGTTCAACGCTCCACAGCCTTTGCTCGACGAGATCCATCCCGCTATCTACGACGGCCTGTCCAAAGGCCATTTGCTCCCGGTCGTTTCTCGCACATTCGAGCTCGATGATGCGCCCGAGGCCCACAGGCAGGTCATGGAAAACAAGGCTCTGGGTAAGATCGTTATCAGTCTGTAGAGCAGGCTCTGGGTTTGATGTGTATCGTGATGGAGCCCTATTCAACGGCAGCCTTGAAGTTATCCAACACCTCAAACACCTGCAGCGCATAGCCGACATTCCCGAACGGGGCCGATACCTGCACGCCCTGGATCAGATCCTTGACCTCGCTCAGTGATTCGCGGGCGATCGTGATGCCCTCATCGCGAGCGGTCTCTTTGTCCTTGTCCGAGGCGACACGCATGCGTTCGAGTATCTCAGGCGTGACGTTTACGCCCGGGACTTCGTTGTGCATAAACTCGGCATTTCGGTAACTAATTAGCGGCCAGATGCCGGCGATTATAGGTATTCGCACATGCTCGATCATATCGAGAAACCGTTTGAGCTGATCGGTATCAAAGACAGGCTGCGTGATGGCGTATTCGGCCCCGGCCTCGACCTTCCATTCAAAACGACGGAGTTCCTCGTCCATATTCACCGCGCCGGGATTTACGCCGACGCCGATCGAGAAGGCCGTCGGTTTGCCGATCGGATTGTTACCGAGGTCCATGCCGTGATTCAGCTTGTTGACCATGTTTGTCAGGCCGATGGCGTCGATGTCGAATACGGCGGTAGCGTCGGGGTAAGGCCCCATCTTTGGCGGATCGCCGGTGATGAGCAGCAGATTGTGCAGCCCCAACGCCGCCGCCCCGAGCAGGTCGCTCATCATACCGAGCAGATTCCGGTCGCGGCAGCAATAATGCAGCACGGCCTCGATGCCGATCTCGCGTTCGACGAGCACGGCCGTCGCCTGGGCCGACATTCGTGTCTGTGCCCGCGGGCCGTCAGGAATATTCACGCCGTCAACTCCGGCGTCCTTTAGCAATCGGATCGAATCAAGCGTTTTCTGTGCATCGCAGCCCTTTGGCGGCAGCACCTCGACCGACGTGACAAATTCCCCACGCGCGACCTTTGCCGCCCAATTTGAACGTTCCTCGGCCGGAACGACCGTCACGTTCTCCGGCGTAAGTTCCTCGATGTGAATGCTCTCTGCTCGCGCTTCACTGATCGCCTGACGCGGGCTGTTTGAGCGGATGCCTTGCGAGATGTGCTTGATGTGTGTCGGCGTCGTGCCGCAGCAGCCGCCGACGAATCTCGCCCCGGCTTGCACGAACCGCCGCGAGAACTCCGCCATATACTCAGGCGAGCCCATATAGAATTGCCGTCCCTGCACATCACGCGGCAGGCCGGCGTTAGGCTGAGCCGACAGGGGCTTGTCGGTCACGCCTCGCATCTCCTCGAGAGCATGCAGCACGTGCGTGGGGCCCATTCCGCAGTTGAGGCCGATGATGTCTGCGCCAAGCTTGTCGAGAGCCTTTGTAAACGTCGCCGGCGACGTCCCGAACGTCGTCTTCAAATCAGCCTGAATTGTCATCTGAGCGACGATCGGCAGTTCGCAAAGCTCCCGCACGGCCCTGATCGCCTGTTCGATCACCGGAAGCTCGGAGAATGTCTCTAGCACGAACAGATCGACGCCGCCCTCAAGCAACGCCTCGATCTGCTCCTTATACATCTCTTTTGCCTCATCAAACGACGTCGGCCCAAAAGGCTCAATACGCAGTCCAAGCGGCCCGACCGCGCCCGCGACAAAAACCGTTTCGCCCGCCGCCTCACGCGCGATCCGGGCAGCAGCGACGTTGATATCGCGCAAACGCGATTCCAGTCCATAGGATTGTAATTTGTGGCGCGTGGCCCCAAACGTATTTGTCTCAATGATGTTCGCCCCCGCTGCAACGTACTCGTCGTGAACCTCACGCACAAGATCAGGCGCAGCGATATTCAGTTCGTCATACGACCGATTGATATAGACGCCCTTTGCATACAGCCGCGTCCCCATCGCCCCGTCAAAGACATAAACATGGTCGGCATCGATGAGTTCTCTGAAGTTCTTCATGTATTATTTGCGATCCGCGAATGTCGATCTGCGATTGCCCCACGAAACGCCAAGCTCGAAAATCGCAAATTCAAATTCGCAAATCAAAAAGCCTCGCCAAACAGCGAGACTTTTCTTGAGCAAAAAGATTTGTCTGTCAGCTGTTTAGCAGTTTATTTAACGTGGTCGCAAGTCGCAATAACTCACCACGAATCTATTAGAATAGTCGGTCGAAATTGTTTGACTGTCAAGCGCCGCTGGTATTGTGGATCCTCTGGTAGTGGACTACTCCATTACCGATCCTCCGCTTGGCTGATATCGATCATACCTGAATCGTCGGTTGTTTCCTTGATGAACAGCATCTTACCGGCGTCTTCTGGAGAAAGTTCATAACCGAGAATCTTCACCGCGGCGGCTAGTACCGGATCAAGCTTCCTCCTAAACGCGGAACCTTTCGGAATTAGTGGAATGTCCGGCACGACCCCCTTCTTTTCAAGGCGTCCGCCGTCGGTCATCACAACATCGCCGATCGACAAACTCATGAACAGTGGGAATACCTTAGTCCTGTAGCCAAATCTCACTTCGGCGCGAACCAACGGGATCACGGCGCTTGTCATAACAGATCCATGGGTTCGATCACCAGCTACTTTCCCCCTTTTCTCAAGTTGCACAACACGGGCAAATACTTCTGACGCCGAGGCCGATCGGCTGTCGACCAAAACGATAAGTTCCCCATTAAAGACCTTCTCCTTCTGGGACTTCGCAACGCGTGCCTCGGTTTTCTTTCGTAGGATGAGATCTAGCATCTTTAGGTCGCGATCAAAAAAGTAGCCGGTCAAATATTCTTCAATGGCTACTGATCCTCCACCATTGCCCCGAAGGTCAAGAATCAGCTTCGAATGCCCGGCAACGCTTTTCATCATCCTGTCGATATCACGCTTTTCGGCCTCAAAAGTGTAAAGCTTGCACGCAATAACTTCCTTGTTTATCTCTACACATTTTACCGGCTCGCTTTTTTCTTTGTCCTTCCGTTTTTTGCGTTCCGCCAAGTGCTCTTTAAGACTCGTTCTCTTTGCCTTGATCTCAAGCTCTCTTTCGGAGCCGGATTCCTTTCTTACAATCAGTCCAAGGGTCTCTGTCGGCGCGAGACTGTGCATGACGTAGAAAAGTTTCCATAGGCTGTCCCGGTCAGGTTCGACCGCGCCGACACGTATGATCTGATCACCGACTTCGAGTCCCGCTTTCTCTGCATCGCTGTCCTTCGTTACCGAAGTCACCAGACACCTGACTCCGACGATCTGCATATAAAAACCGTAGTCAAAATGGTCCTTGCGGGGAGGCATTATCAAAGACGTATGCGAGTCGTCAAACTCCATCAAGAGCTCGGCCAACACTTGAAACATTTGCCAATCGTAACGAAGTGATTCTATGCGGTTTCTGGCGACGTCAAATCGTTCATCCAGTTCGATTCCGCGATATTTAGGATCGTAATAGTCCGCCTTGATGGAATCTTTCATTGCACCCAACCAGGTAAGGAAGATGTTGCGCAACTCATTTGGGCTATCATTTTTCATCTGCCTTGGGGTTTGACTGAACGCGCACCGTTCCGCATATGCTCCGGATAGGGCCAAGTAGGTGAAAATTGCAAAAACGATTGCGGCTTTCTTCATAGGTTGATAACTCGCCGTCAATTGAACAGCGACAAAATCGAGCTCGAGGAGTTATTGCAACAGGATGCCAAAAACCGCGTAGTCTGCTTTCGGCCCGGTCAACTCCAGTCGCCAGTGCGTAAAATCCGACGCATTGTCGCAGCCGTTGCCGCGGCCCTGAAATACCAGGAAATAAGACGTGCCGGCGGCTATGCCTTTCTTCAAAAAACCCGTAGCCGAGCCGACCGTGCCCTTGAATCTCAACTCTTTGTAAAGCGATACCATCGAGCCCTCTTCGCGTGGCTCGCGGAGGTCCACGCCGAATTTGACCATTGTTCGCGGCATCGGGAGCGTGAGCTTGCCCTCGCGTCCCGATGCGGATTTGATCGTGAACATCCAACGCCTGTTCGCGAATGCCTCAACGATGCTCAGGTCGATCTTCTTGCCCGCATCCTCGTCTTTGTCGAGATCGCTCAACCCTTTGATGCCGTCCCAGCCGGCTTCGGTCATGTAGAGGTCGGTGGGGGCATCGAACCTGATCTCATTGAGCAGACCGAGCATATAGCTGTCCGGCCGCTCTGTCGAGATCGCATAGTAACCCGGATCTACACAACACGCGCAGGCAAGCGTCCGAGATGGCAGGGCAAAAAGGAACCCGAGGGAAAGGGCACAAACAAGCAGCTTCTTCATTAGCGGCCTCCTATCGCTTCTGGCAATTGCGGCAGTAATATGTCGAGCGTCCACCTTGTTTTAACCGACTTATCGGCGTTTTGCAAGCCATGCACGCTTTGCCTTCTCTGTCATAGACGTACCATTCCGGATCATTGCTCCGGCTGAAGTAATTGCCCTCGAGATCTCGCGGATCGACCTCGAGCATTTCCGCACCACCGATCGCGGTTTGCAGAACGGCCCTGATGCTCTCGAATAGCACCGCCGCCCGCGGACGCGACACCTTGTTAGCTCTCATCGCCGGATGCAGCCGGGCGTGAAACATCGCCTCCGAAGCATAGATGTTGCCGAGGCCCGTGACCTTTGTCTGGTCGAGAAGGAATTCTTTGAGGCTGCGTTTCGACGCCTTTAGCGTTGAATGCAGATAGGCCGGGGTGAAATCTTCACCGAACGGCTCGGGTGCGAGTTTTGACAGCTCTTTTGCTTCGTCCAGCTTTGCGGTGGGAACGATCTTCATCAGGCCGAAATGCCGCTGGTCGTCGAAAACGAGCTTCTCATCGGCGTCAAGATGAAACAGCGCATGAGTAAATTTCGGCTCCGCTTCCTCCACCGGCAGCAGCGAGAATCGCCCGCTCATCCGCAAATGCACGATCAGCGTCTTTGCATTGTCGAGGTCGATCAGAATGTGCTTGCCGCGGCGGCCGACAAAGTTAACACGCACATCAGCCAAAGCAGAGGCAAACTTTCGCGGCGTCGTATCCGGCGCCAAGCGTGCCCGTAAAAGCTGTGCGGTCAATATCTTGCGGCCGCGAATCAAGTGATCCAGGGATCGGGCAATTAGTTCAACTTCTGGCAACTCGGGCATGGGAATTAGGATCGACCGCGTAGCGGTCCGTTGAATATAGCCGTGGGTTTCCACCCACCGACCGGGTAATGATATAAGTCTCGTCGCGTAGCGACGATTGAGTGCGGATTCAGTCGTCGCTACGCGACGGGCCCCGTCTGGACATCTAACCGTGGGTTGAAACCCACGGCTACGATCACGCCATCGCTGCGCGATGTAAGACGGGTCAAACCTTTGTATAATCCGTCAGAGCCGTCTTGTCGCCCAGTACTGAGCCCGGCCCTACCGATGCGTTGCGGCCAATGTGGCAACTGCGGCCGATGACCGCGTTGTGGATCTCGGCGGCGGCGGCAACACGCGTGTGGGCCCAGATGACGGAGTTCTCGACGACCGCCTTTTCCTCGAGCAGTACGCCGGGGCCGATGACTGAATTAATAACTTGTGCACCCGGCTTGATCGTGCAATCCTCACCAATGACCGAATTCTTGTCCACCTCGGCATGCGTTGCGACGCCTGCCAGATCGCGTCCATCGAGATCAAATCCACTGACAACGCCACTCAGAAAATCGTGATGCACCTTTAGATACGTCGCCGGTGTGCCAATATCCAGCCAGTAATCGCCATTTATCGTAAACGCAAAGAATGGCTTTTTGCGCTTCAAAATGTCCGGGAAAACATCGTACTCGAATGACTTGTTTGCATCCTTTGCGATAATGTCGAGTATCGACGGTTCGAGAACGTAAATACCTGCATTTATGTTGTTTACCGTTCTATCCGCAAGCTCGTCGGGTTGCGGCTTTTCGATAAACCGCAGCACATGCCCGTCGGCGTCAGTCTCGACAAGCCCGTACCGCGAAGGGTCCTCAACCGGCATCAGCGTGATCGTCGCCTCGGCTCCCTTCTCTTTATGCAGTTCCAGTATCTTCGTTAGATCGACCGTCGTCAGGATATCGCCGTTAAAGACCACCGTCGTCTCGCGCAGCGCGTCCTCGGCAAATTTGTATGCGCCGCCCGTGCCCATCGGGCTCGGCTCGGTGATGTATGTCAGGCTGACGTCAAATTCCGCCCCGTCGCCAAGGATCTGTTGTATCTTGTCGGGCTGATAGCTGAGCGAAAGCGTAATGTCAGTGATCCCAGCCTTTTTGAGGACGTCGATCTGATACAACAAAAAAGGCCGATTAACGACGGGGACGATCGGTTTTGGCGTATAAACCGTCAACGGCCTCAGCCGCGTCCCCTTACCACCTGCAAGAATCAGTGCCTGCATAGAAATTACAAGACTAAAAAATGCCGCCCCAAAAATCAAAACAACTCGATCCACAACCGATCGCTGCATGGTAAATAAACAAGTTTGTGTAAACATAAAACTGATTGACACTTTTCAGGTCAATTGCTATCCTGTATCTCACAGGTCCGTAAGGGTTTACCTGTACCCGTCCTCCCATGAAAAAGACCCTCACGGCTTTGTCAGGCGGAATTTTTTCCGCACCTCCAACACCAGCGATAATGGGCTTCGATAAAGCAAAGGCGATGCGCAGTGCTGAAAAGTATGTTGCGCAGGGCAAGATACGTCAGGCGATAGCCGAATACCGGGCCGTCGTTGACAATGACCCGCGCGATATCGCGACGCTCAACATGCTCGGCGATCTCTATGTAAAGGCTGCCGAGAAACGCGATGCGGTCAACTGCTACATGCAGGTCGCGGACCATTACAACAAGCAGGGCTTTGCGCAGAAAGCCATCGCCGTTTATAACAAGATCTCACGCATCCAGCCCGATTCCATCGACGTCTCAGCGAAGCTCGCCGAACTGCATAAGGTCAAGGGATCACTTGCCGAGGCGCGTTCGCATTACACGACCCTTGCCGAACATTACCAAAAGCAGGGCCGTCGGCTCGAAGCGTTGGCGATGTATAAGCAGATCGCGCTGCTCGACCCTAACAACACCGACGTCTGCATCAATCTGGCAGACTCATACCTTCGCGAGGGCCAAAAAGATGACGCCGTCGAGGCGTTTGCCGAGGCCGGTGCCCGCTTTGGCCGGCTTGGCCGTCACGAAGAGGCCATCCGAGCCCTGATGAAGGGCTACGACATCCATCAGACAGACCTGCGCATTCTCAACGGCCTCGTCAAGGCCCAGTCCGCTCTCGGCCGCGCGGGGAAGGCCGTTTCCCTGCTCGAAGAGATCCTTGAGAATGAGCCCTACAACCGCGAGGTACTGTTCCTGCTGATCGAATGCTGTATCGATTCGCAGAACGCCGCGGGTGCTGAAAAAGCAGTCGTAAGGCTTGTCGAGACCGAGCCGGCCAACTACCCGAAATTCCTCGACCTCATCCGCATCTACCTCAACGTCAACGACGCGGCTTCGGCCGCACGTATCCTGACAATGTCGGCGGAATACCTGCTCGCGGGCGGCCAGTCGGAAGAATGCGGCCAGTGGATCAATGAGATACTCGAACGCGACCCGAACCAACTCGCCGGCCTGCGGCTGCTCTATCGCTATAACTCGTGGCTTAACGACGAGAACGGCATCCGGCTCGCCCTGGAAAGACTCTACGCAGCGGCCTCGATACAAGGCTCCGTCGAAGACGAGCGAACGGCACTAAAGCAGCTCGTCATCCAGCGCCCACACGAGACGCGCTACCGCGACCGGCTCGCCGAGATCCGTGACGAGTTCGGCGCAGACAACGACGAGGAAATGTCGCCGATCGCAACGGAGGAGGCTCACGCGACCGACTACGATCTTCCACAGATGACGGCCGTCGAGCGGAACGGTGAGGTCATCGATGCGCACGTCGTCGAAACAGTTCACCAGGCTTTGGTTGCGGACAGAGAGGAGGCTTCCGGGCTCTCGCACGCCGACGAGCAGAAGATTCAAACAGAGCTCGAGAGCATCGAGTTCTATATCGACAACGATTACAATGACCTCGCAGAAAAGGCGCTTGCTGAGCTTGCCAAGCAATTCGGCGACCGCGAAGAATTTGCCCGCCTCCGCTCTATGATCGGTGCCGCCCCCCCGGCCGAACCCGTCACCGAGATCGTCGTAGAGGAATGTGTCGCAGCCAACGCGATCGGCATTGATGAGATCAGGTCTGAGTTTGGCCTTGACGAGAACCCAACCGGCGACCACAGCGACTACGACACGCACTATCACATGGCCGTCGCATATCAGGAAATGGGCCTGATGGAGGACGCCATTCGCGAATATCAGGACGCCGCCAATATGGTCACGCCAAACGACGGCACGCGGCGATACTTCCAGTGTGCCAATCTCCTCGGCCACTGCTTCCTCGAGAACGGCATGGCCCACCACGCGGTTACGTGGTTTGCCCGGGCCTTGGGTACGACCGAATTATCACAAGAGGAATATCACGGCCTCTGGTACGAACTCGCCTCAGCTCACGAGGCTAATGGGGATGCCGACGAAGCTGCCACTTTGTTTGAGAAGATCTACGCCGAAAATGTCGACTTCCGCGACGTCGCAACCCGCGTCCGCGAACTCGTCCCAGCACGCTGACATGTAGGCATGTGGCCCCCATGCCCGTGTGGGGTTAATGTTTGAAATGGCGAATCCCAGTGAACGCCATTGCGATGCCGTGTTCGTTGGCGGCGGCGATGGATTCGTCGTCTTTGACCGAGCCGCCCGGTTGTATGATCGCTGTCACGCCGAGGCGTGCGGCCTCATCGACGCTGTCGCGGAAAGGGAAGAACGCATCCGATGCCAGGGCCGAACCCGTCAGGTCGAAACCGAACCGTTCCGCACGCATCGCCGCGATCCGCACCGAATCGACACGATTCATCTGGCCGGCACCGACGCCGAAGGTTTGGTCAGGGCCGGCGAGGACAATGGCGTTTGATTTGACGTGCTTACAAACAGTCGAAGCGAAGAGCATGGCTTTCACTTCGTCGTCGGACGGACGGCGTTCGGTGACGATATTGAGATCGGACATCTTGAGAGTATGGTCGTCACCGTCCTGAACCAGGAAGCCGCCTGCGATCTGCTTGTACTCGACGTGCGTTGAGCCCTTACTTACAGGCGGGCTACTGACACGGAGGACACGCAGGTTCTTCTTGGTCTTGAATACTTCGAGGGCATCGTCGTCGTAATCGGGAGCGATGATGACCTCGGAGAAAACTTCTATAACGACCGCGGCGGCTTCGGCATCGACCTTACGGTTAAATGCGACGATGCCGCCAAATGCCGATACGGGATCGGTTGCGAGGGCACGTTTGTAGGCTTCGAGGTTTGTTTCGCCCACGCCGACGCCGGATGGATTTGTGTGCTTGATGATCGCGACGGCTGTGTCGTCAAGATCGTTCACCAACGCCCAGGCCGCGTCGGCATCGACGTAATTGTTGAACGACATCTCTTTGCCGTGAAGCTGCTCGGCGTTGGCGATACCACCGCCGTCGGCCGTGTAGCGAGCCGCTCGCTGATGCGGGTTTTCCCCGTAGCGGAGGTCTGAGACCTTGGCAAACCTGAGAGTAGCCTGATCTGGAAAGAATCCGGTCGCTATCGCTCCCGGTTCTGCATTGTCGCTCGGATTCGAGAGGTAGTTCGAGATCGCCGTATCGTACTGAGCGGTTCTCGTGTACGCGGCGGCGGCCAATCGGGAACGCATCTTAAGCGACAGCGAGCCTGCGTTGGCAGTCATTTCAGACTGAACGTCGCCGTATTGAGCGGGATCGGTTACAATTGCAACATCGCGCCAGTTCTTAGCCGCTGAGCGGATCATCGCGGGGCCACCGATGTCGATGTTTTCGACAGCTTCGGCGAGGGTGACGCCGTCTTTGGCGATGGTTTGTTCGAATGGATAGAGGTTGACCACGACCAGATCGATCGGCTCGATACCGTGCTCGTCCATCGAGGCAATGTGCTCTTCATTGTCGCGCAGGGCGAGAAATGCCCCGTGGATCTTAGGATGCAGCGTCTTGACGCGGCCGTCCATCATCTCTGGAAAACCGGTCACCCCGGACACGTCGCGAACCGTCAACCCGGCATCGCGCAATGCCTTTGCCGTGCCGCCGGTCGATATGATCTCGACGCCAAAACCGTCGAGCACCCGAGCCAATTCGACAAGACCTGTTTTATCGGAAACGCTCAATAGAGCACGTCTCACCTTAATCAATTCACCCATTGTGTTGACACTCTTATTCGTGCATTCGTGGCTTGGTTTTTAGCCACGAATGCACGAATGAAAACAAAAAAGCGGCCGTAACGACCGCAACCCACTTTTAATACTCGCCATCCTATAGTCAAACAAAGAACCGCCCGATGAACAGCAGGCTGATCAAAAATACGAGGGCGACGATGATAATTTTGATTAGGCTCACGAATCTTCTATCCTGAACTCGGTCGCGATAAGAAAGAGAAATTCTATTGCGCCGCTATTCCCGATGTCAAAAGCCTGCCGGTCGATATTGTCTTTCTTTACTGGCTTGCTGGTCATTCTAGGGGCATTCATCACCGCAAGTGCACAGGACATCGAGGCTATTGTCCGTCCGGATGCGGAGCGGTCTGTTGCCCACATCCAATGGCGTGATCGTCCTATGAGAGACGAACGTTCGCCCCTCACCTTTCTCTCAAGCTACGCGGGCATTGGCCTTCCGAACGAACGCATTATCAACGTTAGGCGTGATCGGGAATGGTGGTCTTATGATGTCGATCTTAGGCCACCAAAACCATCGGCAGCCAGGGCTCATATCTCGTGGCTCACGACAGAGGGTGGAATTCTGATGCTTGGCGACCTCCTACCACAGCCTACATCAGGTAGGTCGGTGAAACTCAGCCTGAAACGGTCTGAGGACCTAGATTATGAGATTATGAGTCTTGCAGATGCCGACAATGCGGTCCTGATCCTGGGCAAGAACTGGAGGCGAGAACAAGTCGTCGCCGGCGAAGCAAACCTCGGCACGCAACTATTAGGCGAGTGGCAATTTGACGACGCCGACCTAGGATCGCTCGCGGCGGAAATATTCGACCGTCAATCTCGTATATTCGGCGATCTTCCCGCCGGAAAACATTATCAGATCGCGCTGGCCAAGTTAGGCGGCCCTCATGGCATCTGGGAAGGCGACACGCGCGGCACGAATGTGACGATATTGTCCACCGATATGCCGTTTAGATCGCAATCTCTCCAGCGTCTCCACGAACAATTGCGGCATGAGATGTTCCATTTGTGGATCCCTGAGGGCGTGAATCTGACCGGGAATTACGACTGGTTTTATGAGGGGTTTGCGTTGTATCAGTCGCTCAAGCTCGGCGTGGCGGTGAATCGGCTGCGGTTTGAGGATTATCTTGATTCGCTTAGTCAGGCGTATTCGATCGACCGGCGACTTGGCGGCAAGTTGTCGCTGATAGACGCGTCAAAGACCCGTTGGTCGGGCGACAATAACTCGCTGATCTACGCCCGCGGGATGCTGGTGGCGTTCCTGTGCGATCTGGTGATGCTTGAGGTGTCTAAGGGGAAACGCTCGACCGACGACATCGTGAGAGAAGCCTATCAGAAGCACAGCGGCACGGCGGCACCGACGGATGGCAATGCGGCAATCACGGCGATAATGAAGCAACGGCCGGAACTTGTGCCGATCGTCGAACGTTATGTGACGGGCCGAGAAAAGCTTGATTGGACGGCACTTATTAGTTACGCCGCTATTGAATCGACAGACGGTACATTAAAAGTCGTAGCAAAACCAAACAGTCGGCAGAAGAAATTGCTCGACAAGTTGGGTTATAATAACTGGCGAAAACTGTCCTCGACCCGTAAATGAGAACGCATTACCTGACCTTTATTCTCCTACTACTGCTCGCGCTCGCTCAGCTTGGCTGCGGCGATATGGTCGGCAGCATCATCGGGCCTAGTGATACGGCCACTGTCATCGCCAAGACTGCGCAGATCCGCACCTCTTACGCCGTGGTTGCGGCCGATCTGCTTGAGGTCAAGCGTGGCGACCGACTCGACGTTATCGACACGATGGAGTACGAAAAGGTGCTCTGGTATCGCGTGCGTGCGTTTGACGATGCACAGACCGAGGGCTGGATCGAGGCGCAGAATGTCATCACAAGCGACACGCTGGCACGCTCGCGTAAGATCGCCGAGGACTTTAAGGACCAGACGCCTCAGGCCGCAGGCATTATCCGCTCGGCATCGAATCTTCGTTCAGCCCCGGATATGGATCCGGAGAACGTCCTATTCAAGCTGGCGCACAGTTCAACCTTCGAGATCATGGCTTGGAAATTCGTCCCGAAGCAGGAAGTCCCTGATGTCGATGATGCTCCACGCGGCCAGCGAAAAACGGGCAAGCGAACCAAAAACGAGGATATCGAAGCAGCCAAAGAAGGGGAACCTGAGAAGATAGATGAGAAGTACGACATCTGGTATCTTGTCAAGCTCGACCCATCGGTCTCACCGGCACCGGCCGGATGGCTGTTTGGCCGCCAGGTCGAGTTGCAGGTGCCGAGTGATATCGTCTTTTTTCAGCACAATAACCGGAAGTTCGTGACCTGGCAGCGGCTCGACGCCGACTCGGCAAACAAGGTCGGAGCGGGTGATAAAACGCTTGCACCGGGCAGTTGGGTCATCCTCTCGCGCAGCAGTTTTTCAAAACCGATCGACGGTGTCGAGCCCGATTTCGACAGCATTCTTGTGCTGGCTTTCGACAAATACGACCAGTCGTATTACACCGTCTGGAAGACCTCGCCCAATACCGAGGTTTGGGGCACGCTGCCGCTGGTCGTCGACGGCAGAGGTGACAACAAGACCTTCACGGTCAAGATCCGCAATCCTAACGGCCAGATGGACGACAAGCGATTCATTGTCTTTAAGGACAAGAACCGCCTAAAAGTCACGCCGCCCGAGGACATCGCCCAGTACGAGGTCAAGCAGGTAAAGAAATGACCTCGCCCGACGACGCAGAAAATCCATTCCCGGAACCTGTCGAGATCGAGATCACGGATTCGCTCGACCTGCATTCGTTTGCCCCGCGAGATATCCGTGCGGTCGTTGAAGCATACATGGCCGAGGCTCACAAGAAAGGGTTTCCGATCGTGAGGATCATCCACGGTAAGGGCGTCGGCGTTCAGCGTGAGATCGTGAGAAAAACGCTGTCTGAGATGGATTTTGTCGAGTCGTTCAAAAATGCGCCTGAGTTCTCAGGCAGTTGGGGAGCGACCGTCGTAAAGCTCGACCTCTAATGTTCCTCTATAACCTCAGCCCACTCGTGGACCGGTTCGTGCACGGCCAACCGACGCTGAGCATCATCTAACTGCGCTTTGAGTTCGTTGTAACGATATTCGAGGCCCTGCAGGTATCTCTGCCGTTCGCGATAGATGCGGTCGATGTAGAAGAGGTAGGCGAACTGAAGGCCGGCAACGCCGACGAGGACGAGTGAGAGGCCGATCAGGGCATACATGAGCATAATCCAGCAAGCTCGCGAGTGCGGCTGATTTGCCGATTATACCTTTTGACGTGCGAGAAATGAAAAGTAGAATCAAAAGCATGGCCACTGAAAGCTATCCAACATGCACATTGACATTGTGAATTCGAACCCGGACGCGCCTGCTCTGGATCGACGCGAGTTCTTCGTAACGTCCATCCTCGGTGCGGGCCTGTATGCCGCCGCCGTGTCGCCGATACAGGCCCAGACGCGGATCACGACCGACGACAAAGGACTGATCGTCGGCGAGGTGAAGATCCCCGTCGCTGACGGTGAGATACCGGCGTATCGAGCGATGCCGGATAAGAAGGGCAAGAAATTCCCGGTTGTGCTCGTGATTCATGAGATATTCGGCGTTCACGAGTGGATACAAGACATCTGCCGACGGTTCGCAAAGCTGGGTTTTATGGCAGTCGCGCCGGCCCTTTATGCCCGCGTCGGCGACGTCAAGGATCTTAAAGACCCGCGCGAGATCAACCGGCAGATTTACAGCCGAATTCCCGATACGCAGTCGATGTCTGACCTCGACGCGGCGGTCGCGTGGGCTGCCAAGAACAGCGGCAACACCAAAAAGCTCTCGATCACCGGCTTTTGCTGGGGTGGCCGAATTACTTGGCTTTACGCCGCTCATAACTCGAAAGTGAAAGCCGGCGGTGCCTGGTATGGCCGTGTCGTTCCGACGGCGAATTCACCCATCAACACGCTGCAGCCGACGACGCCCATCGACCACGCCGCCGAGATCAAGGGTGCGGTTCTCGGCCTTTACGGCGGGTTGGACAAGGGCATTCCGGTCGAAGGCGTCGAGCGGATGCGCGAGGCGCTCAAGAAAGCCAAGGGCGAGTCCGAGATCATCATCTACCCCAAGGCCGATCACGGCTTTCACGCCGATTACCGGCCAAGCTTCAACAAAGAAGCCAGCGAAGCGGCTTGGGCGAAGCTGGTCGCCTGGTTCAAGAAACATGGAGCAGCTTAACGAATGGAAAGTGGAAAATGACTGGATCCACTCTTGATCTCATACTCAATTCTCCATTCTCAATTCTCAATTACGTATGACGTCAGCAAACCTCAAATTAATGTACACGCTCCTCTGCGACGACGTTCGCATCGAGATGGGCAACAAGATCTCACTGATGGGCGTTTTTCAAAACATAATGGTCGAGAAGCTCCCCGTTTCACTGATCAAGTTCGCCGTCATTAACCACTGGGCCGGTGCAGGCAATCATGAGACCGAGGTTCGAATTCTCGCTCCTGACAAGCAGAACCTCGTCGTTACATCGGCCCCGACGACCATCCAACTCGCCGAGGGTGGATTTACCGACAATGTCAGCTTTTTTGTCAACGTCGTCTTCCCCGATCCCGGCACCTACTGGATCCAGACCATCGCCAACACCGTCGTCCTCGATGAACTTCCGCTGATGGTGACCGATCAGGCGAACGCCCAGGCGATGACGCCAGCCGAAGTGGTCTCAGAGACGGTGAATTGACCAAGGCGAGATGGTTTGGTGGTGAAAGTTTCTGTCCGGCGATAATTGCCGCACGAGTCAGCGACGAGGGAGAGACATGAACTTGACTAGGTGAGGTTATTTTCGTAAGGTATCACTTCGCCCGCCGTATGGCACACGGGCGCGTTTTTTTGACAATTAGTCGGGCATCAATAAGAGTTCTCGGGCATGTATGTCAATTGGTAGACAGCCTCTCTTACAAGGAGGAAGTTAGGGGTTCGAGTCCCTTCGTGCCCACCATATCCATTGCAAAATTAGAAGTGAAAAATGCAAACCTTTGAATTTGTATTCTTGAATTTTTAATTGGCATCGCGGGGTCGTAGTTCAGTTGGTTAGAACGCCAGCCTGTCACGTTGGAGGTCGCGGGTTCGAGCCCCGTCGGCCCCGCCACTTTCAGCAGTTCAGAGTTTAGAATTCAGTGTTCGGTAATAGGAGGGCAGAATTAAGTCGAGGCCTCTTTTTGCTTGCGCTCCAGAACCGTCTCAACCACAGAATTCTCGAATGCTACGGGATCTATAGCCGGATAGAGATAGAGTGACGGTTTGATCCGGTCGAAGAATTCTAGCAACCCATCGACGACGACCAATCTAGCCTCAAACATCGCACGTACATCATCGACATCCTTTTCGTGACGCCTCTGCAGCTTAGATAGGGCCTGACTATAAGGATCGAAATGGTAGAAATCAACTTTTCCCTCTCGAGCGATAAAGATGGAGCGGTCCTCCCAGCCGTCGACCTCCGGTATGAAATCCGGCGGAGCGGCAAGCTCAACATTAACCTGAAGCCGCTCCTTCTGTTCACTCACCGCGCGGAATAATTCGTCGGCCTCGGGGACGAATCGTAGGTCAATGTCGATCGTGCTCTCACGCCAGCCGTGAAGAACTGCGGTCACTCCGCCCGTGAAATAGACACGCACAGGTTTTCGTGCAGCGTTGCCGATTGCCCGCATAAATTCAGCGATACGTTCTCGATCGGTCAGGCCGCGCATTTGAAAGAGTTTTCAAAACTGACCAGCCTGCGAACAAGCGCATTATACCGGGAATGGGCCGAATCGCTGTCCTCAGAGGCGAGCCTGAGATAGAGGCGATGCTCGGGGCTGTCTAATGTATGCAACGGAACGTCAATCCCAAGTTGTCTGAGGCGCGGAGCTCCGATTGCGACGAGAAGCGCGGCCACTGTTTCGCGGCCTTCCCGCAGGTCATTGAGGCCCTCGTACACGAACTCTTCCCCAGGCAGCTTCATACCAGCGATTGTAGTGAAAAAGTGACAATGTGAAAAGATGAAAAAGAAGGGAGGAGCCGAAACTCCTCCCTTAGCACTTGTTTCGTTTATTTGCCCCTTACCCTTTTCGAAGCTCGGTAAGGACCTGTTTGGCCACGGCTTTGAGTGTGTCAAAAACGCCGGTGCCGTTGGTGGCGACGGCTTCGAATACGGGTTCGCCCTTCTTTTGAAGTTCGCCGGTCAGGTCGTGAGCCGGAATTACGTTTGGCAGATCGCGTTTGTTCAATTGCAGAACGTAAGGGATATTGTTTAGCTCGTAGCCCTGAGTTTGCAGGTTTTCTTCGAGGTTATAGAGCGATTCGACGTTGGCGTCCATCCGCTCTTCCTGGCTGTCGGCGACGAAAACGACGCCGTCTACGCCCTTGAGAATGAGCTTTCGTGACGCGTCGTAATAGACCTGTCCCGGAACCGTGTAAAGGTGGAATCGCGTCTTAAAGCCGCGAACGGTCCCCAGTTCCAGCGGCATGAAATCAAAGAACAGCGTCCGGTCCGTCTCGGTCGCGAGCGAGATGAGTTTGCCCTTCGCCTGCGGCGCGGTCGAGTCGTAGATGTATTGCAGATTCGTCGTCTTGCCGCACAAACCCGGGCCGTAGTAAACGATCTTGCAGTTGATCTCGCGTGATGCGTAATTGATGAAAGTCATAAGAAAGTAAACAGTGACAGGTAACAGGTAACAAGATCAGGATTTGTCGCCCTTTTGACGCAAATGCTTCGACAAGCCCACGAACATTCGACCGATCGCGTCTGCCTCACCTCTCAATGTCGAATAAACCCCTGGAGCTAGGAAACCAAGTCTAGACCCGATCAGAAGTTCCGTTTCGAGTTCACTGCACGAGCCTTGCGCAACGGCGACGAAGTGTGCGAATTCTTTGTCCGAGTGTCTTGCCGCTCCTTCGGCAATATTCGCCGGGATTGAAACCGCCGCACGTCTTATCTGAGATGTGAGGCCGAATTTCTCATCTGACGGAAAAGTTCCCGTCTGCTCATAGACATTAACTATAAAGTCGACGGCCTTTTTCCAAACTTCGAGTTTTTCGTGTGGCCTCATCGCGTTCTTGCCTGTTACTTGTCACCTGTCACTTGTCATCAACTGAACAGGCTGTCGATGTCTTCGTCCGTGATCTCCGCAAAGAACGAATTGTTATTTAGCTGATAGCTCGCCGAGGCAGTCGTTGCTTCGTCAAGAATACCGGCAACCTCGTAGCTGCCTCGTTTTGAACGGATCTTTACCAGGCTCAGTGTCGAACGTTCGTCAAAGACGACAACCAACAATGCCCGGCCGATGATGCTGATATAGATGCTCTCGTGTTCGCCTTCGTGAAACACGCATGGAAAGGCCTCCTCACCGATCAGCTTGGCCATCGAGCTCGTCGCGGCAACATTACCCGCCGCGAGCGAAGCGAAGCTGGTCGTGTCCATGTTGCCGATGTCGCCGCTGAATGCGATAGGCTGGCCGTCGCGGTCGATAAGGAAGACGACACGCGCCGCACACTCGATGCGGACGCGCCCAGCACGGTCTTGAGCCGCAAAAACTGATCTTCCTGCAGGATAAAAGGCGTATCGGGCATTTGATGTTCGTGATGGTGCTGTGACCTGAAACGCAGCTAAATCTTATATCGGGTTAGGTGCTAAAGGCAATACGGCCGCCGGTAAGGACACGGTCGCAAAACTAAATTTAACATACGGTATTGCCCGCAGACAAGGATTTTTTGGGATGCGGAGCAGATCGAGCCGTACGCAACAACCTCCGACCGGCTCCCGACCGTGGTTCGTATTGTTTTCTTGTCGCTGCCAGTGCTAAAATTATTGCTTGTCGGCAAGCGCTCGCCGACGGCTGTTGCGGGTTCGCACGGCCAACCACCCTGACTTCCTTTCCGTTAGACCTGCGGCAAATGATAGCCTACGGTCGTTCAATCGATGAAGCACCACCTGTTCTCGGACAGTTCTGACGGGCTGCGTTTTGTTGCCATCGGCGGCGGCAACGGCCTGTCGACACTGCTGTCGGGACTCAAACGGTTTGTCCACGCACGCGACACCGAGCCGGTGTGGCTCGATGACCTGTCCGCGATCGTTGCCGTGTCCGACGACGGCGGAAGCTCAGGCCGGCTGCGCGAAGAGCTTCAGATGCTGCCGCCGGGCGATATTCGCAACTGCATGGTCGCGTTGAGTGAAGACTCGCGGCTGTTGTCGAAACTCTTCAAGCATCGCTTTCGCGGCGACGGCGACCTCGGTGGGCATAGTTTTGGGAACATCTTTCTTGCGGCACTTGCCGAGATGACCGGCGACTTTGCCGAGGCTGTCAAGCTGTCGAGTGAGATCCTCGCGAGCAAAGGCCATATCTATCCCGCAACCGTCGCCGACGTGCGGCTGGCGGCCAACTTGAAGGACGGAAGCATCGTAAAGGGCGAGACGAAGATCTCGCAGGTCGGCCACGATATCGAGCGTCTTTATCTTGAACCAGCGGATTGCAAGCCGATGCCGGAGGCCCTAGCCGCGATCGAGGCTGCCGATGTCGTAACTATCGGTCCCGGTTCACTGTTTACGAGTTTGTTGCCGCCTATATTGGTTGACGGCGTGGCTGATGCTATTGCGGCTTCCCAGTCAACAAGGGTATATGTCTGTAACCTGATGACGCAGCCGGGCGAAACGACTGGATTTACAGCGCGGCATCATCTTGAGATAATTCGCGACTATGCTCCGCAGATCGAGTTTGATTATGTGATCGTCAATGATCATCCGATCAGCACCGGCCAGGCCGACAAATACGCCGATGAGGGGGCCGAGCAGATCGGCGTTCACGGCTCGATCTCACCCGACACCATCGAGGGAGCCGAGATCGTCTATGGTAACCTGTTGGACGAAGGCGAAATGGTCCGACATCAGCCTGAGAAATTGGCTCAAGTATTGTTATTGTGTGCTTTGCAACCGCGGAAGGAGTCGATTACGAATTATCAATTACGAATTACGAATGCAGAACGCACTTCCTAATTCGTAATTCATAATTCGTAATTTGTAATTGTGCATAAAGATCTCGACATACTGATAATGGCCGCCGGCCTCGGCACGCGGATGAAGTCGAACCTTGCGAAGGTGCTGCACCGGCTGGACGGTCGCGCACTCATCAATCACGTCGTCGAGACTGCGTTCGAATTGGAACCGGCAAAGGTCGTCGTCATTGTGGGGCATCAGGCCGAGGATGCTGAGGCCGAGGTTCTGCGTGAGTTTGACGACAAGCCGGTCGAGTTTGCGTTGCAGGAGAAACAGCTTGGGACGGGCGATGCGGTGAATGCGGCGAGGTCACTGCTCGAAGGGCGCGATTCGACGACGATGGTGCTGTCGGGCGACGTGCCGATGATAACCAAGACTACGCTGGATGGGCTGGTCGCCGCGCATCGGGAAAATAAGGCCGTGTGCACTGTGCTGTCGGTAAAGCTAAAAGACCCAACAGGTTACGGCCGCGTTGTTCGCGGCGGCGACGGTTCATTTGACCGTATCGTCGAGCAAAAGGACGCTAGCGAGGACGAGAAGAAAGTCAGCGAGATCAATTCGGGCATTTATTGCTTTGATACGCGGAAGCTGTTTGACGCGCTCACGCAGGTCGGCAATGACAACGCGCAGGGCGAGTATTACCTGACCGACGTGCCGCGAATTCTCAAGGAAGACGGCGGCCCGATCGCGATCTTCGAATGCGACGACTATCGGCAGGTCGAGGGCGTAAATGATCGCCGTCAGCTCGCGGCGATGGAGAAGGTCATTCGTAAGCGGACGATTGGGCGGCTGATGCTCGAGAGCGGCGTGACGTTTGTCAATCCGAAGACGGCGTATGTCAGCGGCCGTTCGACGATCGGCCGCGACACGGTCATTCATCAGAATGTAACTATTGAGGGCAAAAGCATTGTCGGCGAGGGCAGCGTTATTCGTCCGGGCACGCGGATCGTCGATTCCGAGATCGGCAGCGGCGTCGAGATACGGGATAACTGCTTTATCACCGACTCGACCGTCGGAGACAACTGCACGGTCGGCCCGATGGCGCACCTTCGCGGCCACGCCGTGATGATAGAGGGCTCAAAGGTCGGCAACTTCGTTGAGCTAAAGAAAACCACCTTGGGGCGCAAGTCAAAAGCCAGCCACCTCACCTATCTCGGCGATGCCACGATCGGAGAAAGCACAAACATCGGCGCCGGCACCATCACCTGTAACTACGACGGCAAGAACAAACACGAGACCCACATCGGCAATAACGTAAAGATCGGTTCGGACACGATGCTGATAGCCCCGATCACTGTCGGCGAGGGGGCGGTGACCGGTGCGGGCAGTGTCGTCAACAAAGATGTGCCGAAAAACAAGCTCGTCGTAGGTGCCCCGGCAAGGGCGATCAAGGATCTTAGCCATAACGAAGAAAAGGCGTCGGAACAAAACTAGATTATGTGCGGAATAGTCGGATACGTTGGAAATAAACAGGTTGTGCCGTTGATCATTGACGGTTTGAGGAAGCTGGAGTATCGCGGATATGACTCGGCGGGGATCGCTGTGGTCGATGACGACCGGCATATGGAATTGCGGCGAGCTGAGGGCAAGCTGCGCAATCTCGAGGAAGCGATACGGCTGAATCCACTCGATGGGAATTACGGCATCGGGCACACGCGTTGGGCGACGCACGGACGGCCTACTGAGGAGAATGCTCATCCGCACCGCGACCAGTCGGGCAAGGTCGTGGTCGTTCACAACGGCATTATCGAGAACTATCTGCACCTGAAAGAAAGGCTGCAGGCCGGCGGGCATGAGTTCGTTACCGAGACTGACACCGAGGTCGTGGCGCACCTCATTGGGCATTATGTTGACACCGAGAATTTGTCACTGGAACTCGCGGTTAGGAAGGCCGTTAGCGAGCTTCGCGGTATTTTTGCGATGTCGATCATCTCGATTGACGAGCCGGATACGATCATCGCGGTGCGCGAGGGGCCGCCGGTCGTGATCGGTTTGGGAGACGGCGAGTTCTTTGTCGCAAGCGACATTCCGCCGATCCTGGCACACACCCGGGACGTGTTTTTCCTCGGTGACAAGGAGATGGCGATCCTCACGAGAGACTCTGTTCGCGTCACGGATTTTGACGGAAATGTTGTCGAGCCCGAAAAGCAGCGGATCACATGGGACCCGATCCAGGCCGAGAAGGGCGGCTTTAAGCACTTCATGCTCAAGGAGATATACGATCAGCCGCGTGCGGTTCGCGACACGGTGCAGGGGCGCATCTCGCTCGACACGGGCAAAGTATATCTCGACCCGATGGACATCTCTGAGGACGACTTTAAGGCGTTGACCTCGATCAAGATCGCCGCATGCGGCACCTCATGGCATGCCGGATTAGCGGGCAAGTATATGCTCGAACAGCTTGCCCGCGTGCCCGTAGATGTTGATTACGCTTCCGAATTCCGCTATCGCGACCCCGTTTTGACCGAGAACGACCTGCTGATCGTGATCTCGCAATCGGGCGAGACGGCCGACACCATAGCCGCGATGCGCGAGGCAAAACATGCCGGCTGCAAGGTGCTCGCGATCTGCAACGTCCATGGCTCGATGATCACGCGTGAGGCCGATGGGACGATCCTGACTCACGCGGGGCCTGAGATCGGCGTGGCATCGACAAAGGCGTTCACCGCGCAAATGATCGCGTTGTATCTCTTTGCTCTTTATCTCGGCGAGCTTCGCGGCCAGATCGACGAAGAGCGGGCCAAACACCTTGCCCAGGACCTCGCCGAACTGCCATTAAAGATCGAGCATCTGCTCAACAACGCCGAATCGATCGAGGAATTGTCGAAAGAGTTCTTCCGCGTACAGGACTTTCTCTATCTCGGCCGCGGGATCAACTTCCCCGTCGCGTTAGAGGGAGCACTGAAACTCAAAGAGATCAGCTACATCCACGCAGAGGGTTACCCGGCGGGCGAGATGAAGCACGGCCCCAACGCGCTCATCGACGAAAAACTCCCCGTCGTCATCGTCAACACAAAAGAGGACGGCAACGCAGGCAGCGAGCTTCGATACGAGAAAACCCACTCGAATATCGTCGAGGTCAAATCGCGCGACGGCATTATTATCTCGGTCCTCACCGAAGGCGATACGATGTCGAGCACCGTCTCAAGCCACGTCATCGAGATACCGCATACCTCAGACCTGCTCGGCCCCGTGCTCTCGATCGTGCCTTTGCAGTTACTGTCATATCACATCGCCGTCCGCCGCGGCTGTGACGTCGATCAGCCGAGAAATCTCGCTAAATCGGTGACTGTGGAGTAGCTAGCTTCGCTTTTGCATTGATGGTTTTGATCCCGGGTCATTGGGTGCCGATGCCGCCTCGTATCTTAGCAGCGTACCGCCGAAGCCGATAGCCCAACCGCGGCCGCCGTTGAAGATCACTTTTTCCAGCTTGTGGGTGACGCCTGACTTGACGTCGGTCCAGGTATTGCCGCCGTCGCGCGTGCGGACGATGATGCCGTGGTCACCAACGGCCCAGCCGCTTGTGGGGCTGGTGAAATAAACGTCGTTGAGGTTTGCCGTGACGGTCGAGTCCTGCTGTCGCCACAGTCGGCCGCTTCCGGCCGAGCGAAAAATGCGTCCCCGCGTGCCCACTGCCCACGCACCCTGTGTGCCGGTGAAAAAGACAGCGTTGAATTTGGTGTCGGCCTCACCCAGCAGCGACGCTTTCTCCCAGGTCAGGCCGGAGTCCTCGGAGAACATGATCGTGCCGCCGGCCCCGACCATCGCTCCGATACGCTCACTGCCAAAACTGCCGTCAAGCAGGAGAAAGTGTATCGCCGTCTGCACTCGCTTCCAGGTCTTGCCGTCCTCCTGAAGGCGAAAGAATACGCCGCCCTCGCCAAATGCAGTTGCCGAGCCGTTTTGGTTAAAGAGCAGCCGAGTTATTCGTTCGCGGCCGGCATCCTCAAACTCGAATTTCTCCCATGTGCGGCCACCATCGACCGTCTTGCGGACGTAAGACGTCGGGTTGTTCCCGCGTGCGAACACGTTCCGCTCGCACAGCAGCCAACCCGTCGTTTCGTTGACAAAATGGACCTGAAGAAAGGTGTCCGTGCTGAATTTCGGCTGCGGTGTCCAGGTGGTGCCACCGTCGGCCGTCTTGACGATTATCCCGTCCGTGCCAACAATGAACCCGCGCTGCGCATCGATGAAAGTGATATCACGGAACCAGCCAAAGCTATTAGTCGTAAGCTTTTGCCAATCGGCACGCGCCGCCGAGGCCCCCGCGAGGATAAACGCGGCCGCTAATGAGCAGCAGAGAGCTTTGGTGTATCGCTTCATTTTTCTTTCTCCGTTCCTTATAGCGGGCTTCCCATCATATATCGGACCATGCTCGCTTTTCCGAGAATATCGAATACCTTTTGGATGGTGAAGCCCTTTCCGGTCACGAATACCTGGTCGCCGGGACTAAGGAAGACCATCTCAGATTTGCCCGCTTCCATATCGGCGAGGCTGACTATGCGTTTGCTGAGCTTGCCATCCTTTGTGTAGCTGACTAGGGCGATCTTTTTCTTGTCGCCGTTCTTGGTCACGCCACCGGCCTCGAGGATCGCTTCATACACACTCACCTTGCGGTCCATCACGCGAACGCCGGGTGTCGCTACATTGCCCATCACGCTGTAACGCGTTGCATTCGCTTTGTCGAGGGTCACGGTGACCTTAGGGTCTATGATGAATTCGTCAAGTTTCTGCGTGATCTCGGCCGCTACCTGCTCGACCGTTCTGCCGGCGACAAAAACACCGTCACGGACGAGCGGATAAGAGATCTTCGCGTTCGGCGGAATGGTAATACCCGTTTTGCAATAATCGGGGCACTGCCCAAAGACCTCGACCGAGATAACATCGCTCGGGCCCAGCCGGTATTCGCGGAGGTAATTGTCGTAGTACGGCAGGATCGCTCCTTCGACCGACTCTTGCGGGTCATCTGTGATGTCGTCGCTCTCGGACGAAGGTGCCGCCAGCGGGACCGTCTTTTCTGCGGTCTTGTCCTTGTCACCACGGCCCTTCGTGTCCTTGGCTTTCGCCGTCGTCTGTGCAAGGCCCGATAGGGCCACGGCCGCAATGCAGACAGCGATCATCAAACCTCGGTTGAGAATTTCCATTACTTTCATTTCGACTATTCCTCGCTTCAACTACAAACGTCTATTGAACTTTATGCTCCAGACTATCGGCCGCCCTTGCCAAACAGCACTGTCTTCACGGTCTCAAAAACGATCACCAGATCGAGTGTCAGGCTTTGATTCTTGATGTAATACAGATCGTACTGCAGCTTCTGGATCGCGTCATCGACCGACGCGCCATACGGATACTTGATCTGGGCCCAGCCTGTCAGGCCCGGCGCCACCAGATGACGATGCTCATAGTACGCGATCTCCGTCGCAAGCTGCCGGACAAAATGCGGACGCTCAGGACGCGGGCCGACAAAGCTCATCTCGCCCTTGAGTATGTTCCAAAATTGCGGGATCTCATCGATCCTCAGCTTGCGGATGAGACGTCCGACCCGTGTGATGCGTTCGTCATTCGATGCCGCCCAGATCGGTTTGCCGTCGGCTTCGGCGTCAGCCCGCATCGAGCGAAACTTGATCACCCTAAAGACGCGGCCGTTCTTACCGACGCGTTCCTGCCTGTAAAAGATGGGCCCGCGCGATTCTATCTTGATCAAAATTGCCGTGAGGACTGCCACAGGGAGCGATAGGACGATACCCGTCAGCGCGAGCAGGCGATGAATCGATTCACGAAACACAGATTTGATCGGGGTGTCACGCCTACGGCCCGCAAAGATAAGCCAGGACGGCCGCAGCATGTCCACGTGGACCTTGCCCGTGATGCGTTCAAAGAAGGACGTGCACTCCTCGATCGAAATGTCGCCCGCGAGGCTCATCTTGAGCAGCGCCTCGGTCGGGAAGGCACCGCGACGTTCGCGCACGGCGATCACGACGCGGTCGACCTTTTCATTTACGATGACAGACTCAAGCTCGTGTGCCTTGCCGAGGATGACCGAGCGGCCGAGCTTTTGCATCGGCTTGGCCCCGTTCTCTGACACAAAACCGACGATGCGATATCCGGCGTCGCGCCGCTGCCAGACGGCCTCGGCCGTGTCGATTGCGGTCTGGCCCGTTCCGACCACAAGGATCTTTTCACCGATCTCTGGATGCCCCGTGAGCGAATGAATAAAGATTCGCCAGCCGATCAAAAGCACAAGGACCAGCGGCACCGATATTACTGAAACACCGCGGCCGATCAGCAGAGGCGGTGCGAAATAGAACAGCAGGGCCAACAGGGCCCACGCGATCCCGAGCGCCTGCACGAGCCGCAGCAGCAGCTCGCGGCGGTTCGTCATTACGATGTAATCGTAAAGGTCGTAGAAATAGAGGATCACGAGACAGACGACAGACGCCAATCCGATCTTGAGCCAGCCATTCTTGTTGTTGAGTTCGTTCTCTGAGCCCGCGAAGCCGAGTCGCAGGTACATCGCGAGTATGACGCCAGCGTAGAGTATCGCGGCGTCGGCGATGAGCAACCAGAGTATTCTCGGACTAAACCGTGCAGAACCCATTTTCTCAGAAGAGATCTACGGGCTGACGCCCGTTTCATTCAAACGACGATAATTGTAGTAACCGTAGTTATACTGGCTCTCGTCCATCACGTCCTCGCTCTGATTCAGGACGACACCGAGCAGGCGATCCTTGGGCAGCGGCTCGAGGAGCCGTTCGAGGACGGCATAACGCGTACGATTTGCCCTGACAACGAGCATTGCTCCGTCGGCGTGATTGATAAGAACCGTCGCGTCAGTAAAGATGCCGAGCGGCGGCGCATCGACGATGATGTAATCAAACATCTCTCGAGCCTCGGCCAGAATGTCTTTGAATTTTGGGCCCGAGATCAGTTCCGCAACGTCCGTGCGGGCCTCGCCGCCCGGCAGTATGTGCAGGCCGGACGGTTCGAGCCTTACGATCGCCTCGGCCAGCGAGCATGTACCGGCGAGCACATCTGACAAGCCGCGATCCGTCTCGATGCCCAGATAATCCGCCAGGCTCGGCATGCGCAGGTCGCTGTCGATGATCAGAGCCCGCACGCCGTCGGTCTGAGCAAGCAGCCAGGAGAGATTCAATGCCGTTATGGATTTTCCCTCACTCGGATTGACGCTGGCTACGACGATGGATTGCAGCTTTTGCCGCTGGCTGCGGTGAAGCACATGTGTTCGCAGGCTGCGATACTCTTCGCAATAGGAAGAGTTGGGGCTGGTTATCGCGACCAGGCGCGGCTCAATGCGCTCGGCATCGACCGTCCACCTGACAAAGTCAGGCAGCGGCCGATCACCGACGCGCGTTAAGGTATCGGCGTCCAATTTTGCCCCGGCAGTTATTTCCGACCTGTGATCAGGGAGTGCCGTCCCGATCAAAAGGTCCGGCTGCCCCATGAACGCCGAACTTGGTGTACCGATCTTAAGGCCGTTCGCGAGCAGGTCGGGCGGCGTGTTAGCCTCGCGAGAGCTGCGGTCAAACGGAACGATCTCAGCGGGCGGCCTGACGCTCAGGCCCTCGCGAGACTCGGTACTCTTCTTTTGCATTGCCTTTAGGATGCTCATCGTCTAATGCTCCTAAACCCTAAAACTTATGAAATGTCGGCCTTGACGAGCCGATCTCGAGGTTCACGTCGTCATCGACAGATTCAAATGTGAGCGTGCCGCCATTCTTGTAGCCATTCCCGCTGCTTCTTCCATTGCCAATGCCGTTGCCGTTGGTTTTGATCTGGCCGTTGGAATGGCCATTGGCATAACCGTTTGGGTGGCCATTGCCGTTATCGCGGATCGTGTCGTCATTAAAAACACGCGGCTTGACCGCTTCGTTGCGGGCCTGGCCCTGCCACATCTCCTCCTGAGCTGTGGGTAGGAGCACACCGCCGTTCGGTGCGTCGTGAACAGCATCTGCGATGGCCAGTGCCTCCTTGCGCGGCAGCATATCGAGGTTATCTGCGACCGTTTCGATGATCTGGCGGCTGATCACCTGTTCGCCGGCCGAATAGGCCGCGAGCATAGCGTTGTCGCAGAGATTGTTGATGTTCCTCGGAATTCCCTCCGAGCACTGGTAGATAAAATCGACCGCGCCCGGCGTGAATATATTCGGCTGGTCAGAACCCGCGATCAGCAGCCGCTCCGTAATGTAGCGATCGACCTCTTCGACCGTCGGGAAGCAGTGCATGTTGCACCTTAGGGCAACACGCTGCTTGAGCTGTCGCAGGTTCATCTGGTTCAGTTTGTCGCGCAGCTCCGGTTGGCCGGTCAACACGATCTGCAGGTGCTTGGCATTGTCGGATTCGAAGTTAAGCAGCAGGCGTATCTCTTCGAGCACGTGATCCGATAATTCATGAGCCTCATCGATGATTATTACGGTACGAAGGCCGCGGCGATGCCTCTCCTCCAATACCTTGCCGAGTATCGAGAGCAGTTCGCTTTTGTTCGACCAGTCCTTGATGCCGAGCATCTGTGTGACGTGGTGATAGAACTCATTGATCGAGAGCCGCGGATTAAAGACATACGCAGCCAGCACGCTCGAATCCAGCCGCCGCAGTATCCAACGAAGCGCCGTTGTCTTGCCCGTGCCGACCTCGCCCGTGAGCACGATCAGCCCTTTGGCCTGCTCGAGCCCGTAATACAGGCTAGCGAGCACTTCGTTATAGCTCGGCGTGAATACGATGAACCGAGGATCGGGCGTCAGCGTAAATGGCGAGTCGTCTAAACCGAAGAATTCGTTATACATAACCTTTGCACTCCATTGAGATCTGAATTCAAAATTCGAAATTCAAAATTCAAAAACTAAAACCCGCTATGAGATCAACTTGTCGAAAAGCTTCGTCGCCTGCAGGATGATCACGATCAGCGGAATGACCCCGATCGCTGCGGCTACGCCGGCGGCGAGTTTCAGCCATCCCGAGCGACGGATCCACGTCTTTTCCGTTGCTGAGAGCAGCGGCGGCACCGATGCAAGCACGGGCAGGCCCGTGTAATGCTTCGCGTCGTCGATGTTCTGTATCTTGAACAGCCGCGGTATCTCGAAGAACGCCGCAATAAGTAGCCCGAGCGCCAGCCCAATGCCGGTGCCGACCATCGTCAGCAGGAAGCGTTTCGGTGCGACAGGCGATTGCGGCACATTCGCCGGATCCTGAACGCGAATGGTCTCGCCCTGCGCGTTCGTCTCGACTCCAACGACCGTCTCGGCATCATTCTTTTTCTTCAAGATCTCGTCATACGTTGCCTTGGCCGACTGGTAGCGGGCATTCACGCCTTCAAGGGCCACCTTGACGTTTGGTATCGAATTGATCCTCGATTCAAGAACTGCTATCTGGCCGGCGTTCTGCTGCCTCTCAATGTCCTTTTGAGCAAGCTGTTGGTCGAGCTGTCCCATCTGCGACTGTATCCGCTGATTCTCAAGCTCCAGGTTCTTTCTCTGCAGTTCCGCCTTGCGGGTGCTCGCCTGGCTTGCGACCTGGACGCGCTTGTCGGTACTCTTGCGCAGATTCTCGACCTCATCATTCACACGCTTGATCTCGCTCTGTTTGGCGATCACCGCAGGGTGCTTCTCTTTGTAAACCTTGAGCAGATTGTCGAGTTGGCCGTTGAGGTCGGCCCGTTTTTGAATAAGCTGGGCATACGCCGGCGTGTCTTCGATCTGTGACGCCTGACGAGCTGAATCCTGAGTTTCCTTTTCGCCAAAGTCCTCGATCAGCCGCATCTGGCGATTGTTTGCTGAGATGGCGTCGCTCAGGCGGCCTTTCTCGTTGAATAGGGTCTGTTTTTCCTTAACGATCGAATCGTCGCGTGCCCGCAGCCCCTGAAGCTGAGCCACCAGGCCCTGTTCCGACTCCGGAAGCGTGGCGACGTTCTGCGTCATGATGTCGAGGCGCTGCTTTTCGAGGTCGTCGAGAGCAGTTTTCTTCTCGTTCAGCTGGCGTTCAAATAGCTCGTTTGTTGACTCGGCGATCTCGACCGAATTCTGCACCTGCGCGTTGACGTACTTGCTCGCAAGCTCGGCTGTCACATTACGGGCCGCTAGCGGATCGCGGTCGCGATACCGGATGCGAAATGCCGCGACCTTGTCATTGCCGGTGTTTTCGAGTTCGACCTTGATGTTCTTGTACATCTTGTCCACGATCAGTTCCATCGGCATATTTGAGGCACGCTCGGCCTTGTAAAGGTCATACTTCTGGATCATCGGCTCGAGCGACGATCGACTGAGTACTTCTTGATTAATGGTCGAAAGTCGTTGCGAAAGGCCTTCGTCTGACAGCGGCTGCACAAGATTTGCTGAGATCGTCGGTGGCTTTACGGTCAGCAGCGAGGTTGACTCGTAGATGCTCGGCAGTCGATAGACGACGTAACCGATCGCAGCCGTCAGCGTGATCACCGGGAGCAGGATCATCCACTTGTTCCGTTTCAGCATTCCGGCGATCTCGCCGGGCTTTCTTTGTCTGAATTCAACGCTCATTACTTCCTCTTACCTGTTTGCCAATGCCTTTCCCGTCGGATCTGCCTTTTTCTCAGCCTCAGTCTGCCTGGACATCCACCGCCTGATAATGACTGCCGCCGCAACCAGCACGATGCCAAACACCAGCACGCCGAGCGATTCGGGGATCGAGATGAGAAACATCTCAACCGAGTCAACTGCGTTTTCAAATACAGCTAACATCCCTGAAATTCCTCACTTGCCCTAGAGACTTGCGAGAATGTCCTTTGCCTCCTTGACCTCACGCTGCGTGAGAACGTCGATGCTGCGGAGCGACATCTCGACCTCGCGTCGTGCTGATATCTTGTCGCCGGCCCTGGCCAACGCCATGCCTAAACGCACCCGATAACCGGGATTCGGGGCCGAGCCGGACTTGCGGGCATTGGCCTCTTCGATTGCGACCGCTTTCCTCAGTTGCTCGACCGCAGGCGAGGTCAATCCCTTCTGCAGATAGACCCAGCCAAGGGTGTCGTAATAGCCGGGCACCGATTGATTCTTGCTTACGGCCAGTGTCGCCAACTGCAGGGCTTCGTCCAGATTGCCCTGATTGTCAGCTATCAACCACGCAAGATTGTTTGCCGCGATAGCAGTCTCAGGCGCGAGTTCCAGGGCCTTTCGATATGCCTTTTCGGCCTCGATCGTGTTGCCGCGTGAACTCTCCAGAATGCCGAGAAGTGTATAGACCTGTGCCGTTGGCTGCATCTCTAGTGCCCTGTTATATTGAGCAAGAGCCTCGTCGGCCCGGCCCTGCGACATCAACAGGCTCGCGTAGGCAGAATATGCCGGCAAATAACTTGGATCGATCTCTATCGCCGTCGTCAGTTCTCTCTCGGCCATCGCCGGGTTCTTTTCGGCAGAAAAAACGGTCGATCTCAGATAATGAAGGGCCGCCATCATGTCCGCGCGGCCGGCATTTCGCCCTAGCAGTTCCTCGATACGCTGATGGGCACGGGCGCTTTGGCCAAGTTTGATTGAGGTCGCGACGATGCCGGTAACGGCGTCAAAATTCTGCGCGTCCAGGTTCAGTGCTTTTTCATACAGCTCGCGCGCACCTTCGTTGTTGCGTTCGGCGATCAGGGCCTTGGCAAGATTCACTAAGGCCGTGTCCGACCGTGGCGATACGCGAACGACCTCTTCGAGGTCGCCCTTTGCCTCGGCCAGTTTCCCGAGGTCGAGATTTGCCAGCCCGCGTGACGAGATGCCGCGGATCCGCAGGTCGGCAAGGGCCTGGGGGCCAAACTCTGCATTCGGCATCGCCGCATTTGCACGGTCGATAAGCTCGTTCGAGAGCCTCAAAGCCGCCGTTGGGTCGCCGGCGGTGAATGCCGACTGGATCTTGAGCAAGCCCGTCTTAATGTAGGCCGGATGATAACGGTCGAGGTCGCCGATAAAGGCGTTCGCCTGCTCAACCTGGCCGAGGGCAAGCCGTGCCTGCGTCATCAGAAACAGAGGCTCCTTGGCGCTCGGCGTCTTTTTCAAGACGTCTTCGAGGTCCTTAACGGCATCGTCAGGCTTGTTTTCCTGCATTCGCAAGCGAGAACGCAGCATCAATGCTTCGGCGTCTTCGTCGTTGATCTTAAGGAGTGCGTCAAGTTGTTCGTTTACGCGCGGGGCATCTTTGCGGTCAAGATACATTTGCCCGAGCTTGTAGCGAGCCCGAACGTATTCGGGAGTGTCGGCGACAATGCCGTTAAGCACATTGACGGCCTCATCGTCGCGGTCCGATGTCTCGTAAAATTCGGCCAGCACAAGCCTGCTTTCAGGGCTGTTTTCCTGCACCTGAACGAGATCGAGATAGGCCCGCTCGGCCTTGTCCATCTGCTTGCTCGTGACGTAGAAGTCTGCCGCGGCCTCACGTGCCTCAATATTCTTTTCGTCGATGGCGATCGCCTTATTGAACTGCTCCTCAGCCTCTGTGTCGCGGCTCAGGTACATCAGAAAGCGCCCGTACTCGATGTAGCCGAGCGTCGCTTCAGGATTTGCCGCGATGCCCCGCTTGATCGCAGCCTCGGCCTCGTCAGCCTTTTCGCGAGTCATGTAAAGACGCTGGAGACTGATGTATGATTCGATCCGTCGAGGATCCATGTCGATCGCCTTATTGACGACGCTGACAACCTCGGCATCCGATCGCCCTTGCGCCGCGAGGAGCGACGCTGTCAGCAGATGTCCTTCGATAAATTTTGGGTTCGCGACCAGGATCTCGTTTCGCAGTTTCTCTGCCTCGGCCACCAGCGGCGGCTGCACCAGTAGAAAATAGCTGCCGAGCTTTGCCTTAGCCTCGAGGTTGTTTTCGTCCAATTCGACCGCCTTGCGCAGCTCATCCATTACCTCGTTAAACTGCCCGAGGTTCTCGTATGTCCGTGCAAGGCCCCAATGAGCATCCGCCGAGAACGGATCGGATTCCGTTGCCGAGCGAAACTGCATCAGCGCGTCGTGGAATTTTCGTTTTGCGAGATATTCTTCGCCTTTGGCAAGAAACGCCGCCGTCGAATGCCCGCACGCGGCTATTAGCAGGCCCAGAATGATGATCAGGGGAAGCGAAAAGAAACGGGCAAAAAGCCCTTGGCACTCTCGGTTTAGCATAACTCTCGATCCTGTTCCGCTGATCGTCAAGACACTATCGGCGTCAGCGTCGGGCAATTGACGTCTGCTGCCGGCCTTGAACGTGCGGCCCCGGCCTTATGGCCGGCGGTAACACCTATCTCAAAACCTCAGTGCCGTCCGCAGCCAGAAACCGCGACCGGCAAGTGAGAAATAGATTCAATTGACTGTGGATTTCAGAAAATTGCAGGAGTTTGTGACCGGCATCACACGTGGACCGGCCCACACGGGCCCGTGTCCGCATCCCGACCGTCAGCGAGGCGCACCCGCCGTGTCGGAACGCGGGCACCCTGCCCGCGCGTGACGTTCCCAAATAGAACGCGGATAAACGGATCAAGCGGAAAAAACCGGATATGAAGACCCATTATCTTATCCGTCCTTATCCGCCCGATCCGCGTTATCCGCGGCCAAAATGACGTTCGCTACTGGCGGGCAAGGTGCCCGCGTTCCGGCAATCAATTGCCGTAGGCAGACGGTGTCGGCTTGTCGCCATTCTGGCCCCACGGGAAGACGATGAATTGCGAATTTGACGAACGTTTGATGTACCAAGTCCCATCCGACGGCCGCCACACGCCGATGTCGGCTTTGCCGTCGCCATCGTAATCGGCGGCGATCGGAATGTCCGCCGGGGCCCCGAAGACCTCGTACGAATACGTCGCCGTCGCCGAATTCCTCACCACCCAAAGGCCCGTTGATGGGCGGTAGATGGCGATGTCGGTTTTCCCGTCGCCGTCATAGTCAGCCGGTGCGATACGATCACCGGTCTGGCCAAATCTCTCGCCAAACACAGAACCGTTCGAGCTGCGGATGTTGTACCAGTCGCCGACGGACGGGCGGAAGATGCCAAGGTCGTTCTTTCCGTCCCCATCAAAGTCGCCGACCGTCGGCACATCGCCATTGGCCCCGAACTGCATCCCGAAGGTCGTCCCATTAGACGAATTCGTCCGATACCAAGTCCCCTGACTTGGCCTGAACACCGTCAGATCTGCCTTCCCGTCCCCATCATAGTCCCCCGGAGCCGGCAAATCCTCGGCCACGCCAAACACCGGATACGAAACGGTCCCATTCGAGCTGTTCAGGATATACCACAATCCCGTCGAAGGCCGATATATCGCAATATCCGTCTTACCGTCACCATCGTAATCCGCCGGCGTCAGCTTATCGCCATCTGCCCCGAACTGCAGCCCCTGAAACCCGGCCGTGCTCCTTTGCAGATACCACGCACCATCGGCCGGCCTAAAGACCGAATAATCCGTCTTGCCGTCGCCGTCGTAGTCGAACAAGGCAGAGCGCACGAACGTTTGGACCGTCTGGGCTGTGTTATTCGATTCATTGCTCTCAAAAATGAGGTTGCCCGGATCGATGACGACATTACCTCCGTAGCTGGTCACGACACCGGGAGACAGGGGCCTAAGCACGATGCTCAACGTCGCAGTTCCGGGATTCGTTCCGCTGGTCGAGATCACCCCGCCTGAGAAGCTGATACCTGTCGAGTCGACGGCCCATGAGTAGCCATTCGTCCCGTTGGCACTAACAAATGCTACCGGCACTCCGACTGGGAAGTTGAAGCGAACAACCGGGCTTGCCGTCCCGCCAAGAGCGGTCGGGAGAATGCTGGGCGTAAGCGTATAGGTGAGCTCGCCACCGACGACCACCGGATCGGGTGCATCTGCCTGAGCTATGGTCAGATCAAATTCCGGTATCGGCGTCGGCGTGGGTGTCGGTGTCGGTGTCGGTGTGGCCCCGCCAACGGCCCCCGGCTCGGCAAGCGTCCAGTCAGTAGTCTCTAGCTGGGGCAGGACTACGTTGTTTATATAGAATGTGTTCGCATTGGTATCGATAACACCTGTCGGCTGGGTAAACCCGGTATTATACTTTTGGATTGCAAATGCAGATTCATTAGCTGTTGCCGGAATATCCAACGGGTCAAGATACGTAAACATGAGATTCGCTTGAATATTTGGAAAACCAGTCACCTGCCAGTACCTAGTGAGTGCTCGTGACGGATCCAACAAGTTCGGATGAGCCTGCCCGACCGCCTTTACATTTAACCCCGCAGAGGGGTCTCCAGCAGCCGTTACCTCCACCGTTAGAGGTGAATACCCGTTCTTCGTTCCGACATCGAATCTATAGGTTCCGGGTGTTCCAACTTCGCGCGATAGCAACCCGTCAATGTAGCCATTGTCTCGGGATACGGTTCCGCTGACCCTAAGAAAACCAGTCGGATTAGTAACGGTAACAACACCGCTAACAAATTCGAGATTCCCGGCACCAAAGAAGGTCGTAACGGAAACACCGGACGGGTTGTCAAAGGCGACGGTGTTGCCTGGGTTCCTAGAGACGCCCCCCAAAATAGTAATGGTTTGTGGAGCGCTGCCGTTCACGTTAATAGTGTGTCCAAGAAAAGTGGACTGCATATCCAGGCGAGCGCCGGGCTGGACCAGGATATCCCCGCGTATTGAATGGCCGGTGCCTGTCACCCAGAGGTGTAACTGACCGGCGGTTAGAGTCAGATCATCAATAGTCAAAGGACTGGACCCTTCGATAAATGGGTCGCCACCTGGATAATCGAGTTCAAAATTCGCATATGTCCGCCCCGAAAAAAAAGAGGCACCTACCGCCTCGCCCCGCAAACTGAAGAGGCTTCCACGTTCAAAGACGACCACGGAATCAGGTTCAGCCGCTCCGAAGGGATCGCTGCCGGCAAAGCATATGTAAGTAGAACCAGAAGCGAAAACGACGGACTTCAAGTGGGTTGTCCCGAACGCATTGCCGGAAAAACCCTGTCCGGCAGTGAATATCGAACCATCGCCAAAAACCACAGCTTCTGTATCCACAGCCGTCAGCTTGTGAGCAGCGGTTCCGGTAGACGAGAACAGAACGGAACCGTCGATGGCCGCAACGGCACCGCTGCCGAGATTCGCCCTTATCGCGTTCTCCCCACTGAAATTAATAGTGGAATTGAACTCGACGTCCAGATCAATTCCGTCGTCGCCGAGGATAGTCAGGTCTACTGGCTCCTTAGACCGTAGATTTAGGGTAGTGTTCTCTAACACGAGTAACTGACCGATGAATTGCGTGGGGACGTTCGTCGCGGTCGTTGGCCCGCCAACACTAAAAACAAGAATGTCCGTGGGCGCCGGACTTGTTCGTGCCGGCACCCAACTTGAAGGCTGTTGCCAGTCAGCCACGGTGTTCGACTGCCATTTGTATACGGTACCCGACAGTCGTTGACTTATTGGCGGTATGATCCGGAGTACTCGATTGCCAACAAAAGCAGGGGCAAACCCCATGGCCCCAATTACGCCGATACTGAGCCAAACGAAACCTACGCTACCAAAGCGACATCTCGCCGCTAGCCGTGCAAACACCTTCCAGCACTGTGACGAACCAACATCCATCTTCATGGGGCACAACCGGGATCTTCCGACTGGAGCGTGATGGTGCCAAGATCATACTGGTATACATAGCCCTCAGGGGGAGTCCAAATTACAGCGTCATCATCGTAGAACAGATAATCACATTCGAGTTCTCCAAAAGTGAGAGTGCCTGAGATCTTTAGATCATAAACTTCCGAATAAGGCAGGAACTCACTTGAATTCACGCTGTTATAGTAGACTGAAGCGTAACCGTTCCCATTTGTTTTCGCTTTGTAAAAGTAGAATCCGGGAATCCCGGCAAGCGATATCGTCGCATTCGTATGTGCCGTTGTCGTCCCGCCCTGACCGGGTATTTTGGCTAAAACGACGCCATGCACACCTACCGGCCAAGACGGCGGATTGTTGAATGCCCGAATCTGATAACCGTTGGTGTTGCCAGAGTTTGCTGTATATGCGACATCGTCATATCCGTACGTTGTCGTCTTATCCTTTCCGAAATACCACACTCGGTAGCTGCTCGATGGGATAAAATCAGTTCCGTCTGGCGTGTAATAGAGATTGAAGTTGCCCAGCCCGTTGACCGGTCGAAAATGATCCGGAGAACCATCCCATGCCGGGTGGCTCACCAAATATACATACGCAATGTCTTCTGCGTGTGCGTCTGGCACTCTGCCGTAGATGCCTAAATTGCCGATCTGGGCGTTAGTGCTGGACACCCCGATTGTGAGAAGGGCTAAGATCAGAATACCGATCCAGAGAATCGGGGGGGGGGGCATGTTTTTTCATGGTTTTAGACTCCTTTTTTTGTGGCTCGAATGTTGAGCATTCGAGGTTTGGGAAAACTCGTCCGGCAGGATCTCTCGCTAAGGTCCGTGGGAACGAAACAATAGACACCCCATGTCTTCTGCGCCAACACTATATACCCAGTCGAGATCGATTGCAAGACCCATTTCGAGCATGGCGGACTTTGGAGATCGGTCATTTTCGGCGATTCGCATAGCAGTGCTATCCTCACAGCATGGCAAAGCAACCGGCGAGCGTGTATGTCTGCCAGAGCTGCGGTTCGCAGTCGCGTAAGTGGCTGGGGCAGTGTCCCGACTGCGGTGAATGGAACACGCTGGTTGAAGAAAGGTTCCGTGCGTCGGCACAAGCTTCGAGCGGCGGGCGAGCGGTCTATCCGAGTTCGTCACCGGTGGCTTACGGAGCTATCGAATCGCAGGACGACAGCCGCACAACATCGGGCATAGACGAGATGGATCGGGTGCTTGGCGGCGGCATTGTTGCGGGCTCGCTCGTACTGATCGGCGGAGCTCCGGGCATCGGCAAATCCACGATCGTCATTCAAATGGCCGATAAGCTCGGCCGCAACGGCACAAAGGTGCTCTATGTGTCCGGCGAGGAATCCGAACGACAGATCAAGATGCGCGGCGAACGCCTCGGCGTCGAGGCCGAGAATCTCTTCCTGCTCCCCGAAACCAATCTACAAGGCATCCTTGCTGAGACAGATCGGATGAAGCCGGACTTTGTCATCGTCGATTCGATACAGACCGTGTTCAGCGATCAGATCGAATCGGCCCCCCGCAGCGTCTCGCAGGTGCGTGAGGTCGCGGCGCAATTTATGCAGTTTGCCAAGCGAACGGCGACGCCCGTCTTTCTCACCGGGCATGTGACAAAAGAAGGCTCGATCGCCGGGCCAAAAACGCTTGAGCACATTGTCGATACGGTGCTCTACTTCGAAGGCGACCGGCACCACAATCACCGCATCATCCGCGCGACCAAGAACCGCTTTGGCGCGGCCAATGAGATCGGCGTTTTTGAGATGACGAATGCCGGACTGGTCGCCGTAGGCAATCCGTCGGAGTTGTTCCTGCAGGAGCGGCCTGAGAACGCTACCGGCTCCGTCGTCACCGTCTGCATGGAGGGCACGCGGCCGATGCTCGTCGAGGTGCAGGCGCTTGTGAGCGGGACAAAATTTGGGTCAGGGCGGCGGATGACACAGGGCTTTGACCAGAATCGCGTGGCGCTGCTGATCGCGGTTTTGGAAAAGCGTTTGGGCTTTCAATTAGCCGGCGACGACGTTTTCGTCAACATCGCCGGCGGCATGGAGATCGACGAGCCGGCCGCCGACCTCGGTGTCATCGCAGCCATCGCCTCGAGCTATCGAAATCTGCAAATACCACCCGAAACCGCCGTTTTCGGCGAGGTCGGCCTGACCGGCGAGGTCCGCGGCGTCCTACAGGCCCAAGCCCGCGCTCGCGAGACACAAACCTTGGGCTTTAAGAAGCTAATACTGCCTGAGTCCAACAAGAAAGGTCTCGAAAAGCTCCTAGGAATGCGTGTGGTCGGTGTAAAGAACTTAGAGCAGGCGTTGGACGAGTTATTTTAGCCACGAATGCACGAATAAGATCTTCATTCGTGCATTCGTGGCTAATTCTTCGACTTAGACACCGTCATCCGCCGCCATGATCTTCGCGAGCATCGCGTCGCGGACCTGGCGAATGTCACTGATCCGCGGGCTCGGGTCGTCGGCGACGAAGGTCGGCGGCAGTTCGAACGGATCGACCTGAAGCGGAACGCCCTCTTCGTCGAGTTTGTGGGCAATGATCTTTGAAATGAGTTCCTGTTCAAACTCGCTGATGTCGAGGAACTTGATACCGATGCCGGTGTGCTCAAAGCGATAGAGCGCCTTGCAGTGGAGAGGCAGATAATTGCCATTCGGCAATTGAATTTCCATGCGGAATTCATCACCGATGTAGATATTCTCTTCCCAGCCCGTAAAGCACCCGCCGATCGAGATCTGCTGCAGCAACGTCTCCTGCCGTTCGCCAAATTTTGAGTAGATAAATGCCGGTATATCCAGCGAAAAGCGTATGTGTTTTCGTTGATTTATCGACATTGTGGCGACGGCCCGGTCGGAACGCTTTTGGGCTGATTCAATTCTAGCCGCTAAGGGCAAAAGGGCGCAACAACTAGTTGTCACGCCCCGTAAAAATCGAATAGTAGGTTAGTTGTTGACGGCCTCGGCCTTGCTGCAGTGCGTGTTGAAAGCCTCGATTAGCGATTCGGCGATCATCTGCGGCGGACGCCCCTCGAGATCGCGACGCTCGAACATCCCGACGAGCTGGCCGCCCTTAAGGAATGCTATCGACGGCGATGACGGCATGTAGCCGGTGAAATATTCGCGAGCCGTCTCAGTCGCGTCGATGTCAGCCCCGGCAAATACGGTGATCGACCGATCCGGCTTTGCATCCGAATGCTGCAAGGCCATCGCGATGCCCGGCCTGACGCCGCCGGCAGCACAGCCGCAAACGGAATTTACGACGACCATAACGGTGCCGTCGGTATTGGTTACGGCGTCGGTCACGGCCTCAGACGTCTTTGTCTCTTCGATGCCGAGCTGAGCAAGCTCAGACCGCATCCCGTGGATCATCATTTCTGGATATGGCATAAGTATTCTCGAAGTCAGGTAATCCTGAACTTTTTTTCAAGTATCCGTTCTACAGGCAATTTAGTCAAGACGGCTTACATATTGCGGACGCTCCATGTAAAAACTTAGAATTACGCGCATGGCACTCGAGATCGAAAAAAAATACAGAATTGACAAGAAGATGCTTTTCGAACTTACGGCACGGCTTGCGGAGCTTGGGGCTGTTTTCGCCTATGAGAGCTTCGAGGAGAACTATCTGCATCGCGGTGGCGATCTCGCAGAGAGAAATGCATTTCTTCGCATACGGAAAACCAACGAAGGAAACACTTTGACGTATAAAGAAAAGGTCAATGCGGCGGGCGACCTCAAGCGCCAGATCGAGTTCGAAACGGTCGTTTCAGATCTTGAAGCGACCGAGAGCATTATCGAGAGGCTCGGGTATGAATTGGCTATCGTATACGAAAAGCGACGCAAAGCCTGGAAACTCGGAAAGGTCGAGGTAGTTCTTGACGAGTTGCCATTTGGTTTTTATATGGAGATCGAAGGTCCGACGAGAGAGATCAGACGAGCGGAGAGGCTGCTCGGTGCCGACGAGCTCGAATCCGAGGCTCGCGGCTACCCACGGCTTACGCTCAGATTCGGCCGGACAACCCGCAGCGGCGTGATCGAGTCTCGATTCAGTCGAAAAAAGAAGCGTCGCAACTAATCCAGCGTGTCTCGCCCGATAAAGAAGGCCTGCGAATCGAAACCGCACCCGTTTGCCGCAACCCTCTCATAAGAACCGTCCGGCATGAGCGCCCATGCGTTCGCCTGATCACGGAGATACGCGTCGAGGACCGTGTCCGTCAGGTATCGTCGCGCCGCCGCGTTAAGCACGGGCACCAGAACCTCGACACGACGGTCAAAGTTGCGTTGCATGATGTCGGAACTGCCGATATAAACCTTATCTTCGCCGCCACTGGCAAATGAATATATCCTGCTGTGTTCGAGAAAACGGCCGACGATCGAACGAACACGAATGTTCTCGGACATGCCCTTAACACCAGGCCTGAGACAGCAAATTCCCCGGATCACCAGGTCGATGTCCACACCGGCCTGGGACGCCGAATACAACTCTTCAATGACCTCAACATCAGTCAGGCTGTTCGCCTTGATGATGATCCGCGCCGGCCGGCCGTCCTGCTTGTTTTGGGCCTCGCGGCGGATGAGAGAGATCAGCCATTCGCGCAGATCCACGGGTGATATGATCAGGCGCTTCCATTCCACGGGACGAGAGTATCCCGTCAGAAAGTTGAACAGTTCCGTGGCATCACCGGTGATCTCCCGATCTGCGGTCAGGAGCCCGACGTCCGTGTAAGTCGCGGCGGTTATCCGATTGTAATTACCTGTCGAGATATGTACATAGGACCGCAAACCGTCGTGTTCGCGGCGAACCACAAGCAGGACCTTGCCGTGCGTCTTTATGCCCTTGATACCGTAGACGACTTGAACGCCCGCGTTTTCCAGTCGTCTCGCCCACTCGATATTGTTCTCCTCATCGAACCGGGCCATAAGCTCAACAAGCGCCGTCACTTGCTTTCCTCGGCGGCTTGCTTCGATCAGCGAATCAACGACTTGCGAGTCCTTTCCCGTGCGGTAGAGGCATATCTTTATCGCTTGTACCTCTGGATCCTCTGCTGCCTCAGCGAGAAGATCCGTAACCGCCTCGAACGACGTGTAGGGATGATGGAGCAGAATGTCGCCGCGCTTGAGGATGGCAAATATACTCTCAGGCTGTTGCATCATCTGAGGAAAGACTGTCCGAAACGGTAGGTCCTTCAGGTCCGAACGATCGAGGTCGTAAAGCTGCATCAGGTCCGAGATATTGAAGAAGCCTTCGACGCGCTCCACATCGTTACGGGATACGCCAATGCCTTTTGCAAGCTGTTTGACCATCTTGTCCGGCATCGCTCCGGCAACCTCAAGGCGGACTGGAAAGCGGTCGTCGCGGCGACGCAGTTCGCGTTCAAGCGTACTGAGAAGATCGCCGGCCTCGTCTTGCCGCAGTTCGATCTCGGCGTCACGCGTCACGCGAAAGAGAAATACCTCGCCGGCCTTCATCCCGGGAAATAGCTCACCCACGTTCGCTGAAACCACGTCCTCGGCCAACACGAATCTCCTCATACCCGAACCAACCGGAATTAACCTGGGAACGGCCGGTGGGACTTTTATCCGTACGAGACGCCTTCCGCCGTTCGTATGGATGACTTCAGTTTCGGTTAAGGGATCAGCCGAGATATAGAGTCCGAGGTTCAGATTAAGGTTTGATACATACGGAAAAGGTTGGTTGCGATCAATGGCCTGAGGTGTCAGCAATGGGAAGATATTCGCCCGGAAATATTCGTCAAGCTGCCTCTTTTCCGATAGCGTCAAGCTCTCATATCGTTCGATCTTGATTCCCGCCTTCTTTAGGTCAGCAAAGACTTTCTTCCTCAGATACTTAGCCTGAAGCCTAAGCATCGGCTGCAGCCGCTCTCGAATCGCGCTGAGTTGCTCGGCCGAGGTCAGCCCGTCAGGTGATAGCCTGCTGACACCCTCGGCTTGCTGCTGCATCAGCCCGGAGACGCGGATCATAAAGAACTCGTCGAGATTGGTAGAGAAGATCGAAAGGAACTTGACCCTCTCCAGCACCGGCAGCGTTTCATCGAGCGCCTCGCCGAGCACTCGACGGTTGAATTCGAGCCAGCTCAGTTCGCGATTGAAGAGCCTCTCATCCCTCGCCAAATGAATAGCATCCACCGATGCTACTGCGGTCAAGCCTTTTGCCTCAGCATCCATCATTGCCTAATGACTATCTCACGGAGCGAATCACCATCACCGGTTATCTCGATCGTAATTATCCGGTGCCCTTCAGGGACAGCTTTTAGCCGATCCGCCCACTCGATGATCGTTACAGCGTCGTCATTAGCGAGTATTTCCTCAAGGCCGACATCACTGGCTGGATCATCCGACGCATCGAGCCGCCAGAGGTCTATATGAAAGACATCAAATCGCGGCGTCCGATAGAGATTAACGAGCGCAAAACTCGGGCTGGTCACCTCATCGACGTCGTCGTCAAGCCCGTGCAAGATGCCCTTGGTCAGCAGCGTCTTTCCGGTTCCGAGGCCGCCGTAGAGCAGCACAATATCGCCCGATGTGAGCGAATTGCCGAGCTTTTCACCGAGTCCGAACGTCTCGTCGGGCGAGGTTGAGGGATATTCACCGGTCATCTGCTGCTTAGCTCGTCAAACACCTCAGCCAGACATTCACGCACATCCGACGCGGTCATTACACGCTTTCCATACTTTTTCTCGGCAGCATCACCGGCCATTCCGGCCACATAAACGGCCGCGACGACTGTCTCGAATATGTCAATGCCCATCGTTCCCGCCTGCGCGACAAAGCCCGCTAGAATTCCCGTCAGCGTGTCGCCATTCCCCGCCTTGCCTAAGCCCGAGTTTCCTGTCGGATTAACGACAACGCGGCCGTCGGGATGACCGATCAACACACGTTCACCTTTCAGTACGAGGATGACGTCATTTTTTGTGGCAAAGTCACGAACAGCGGCAACTCGATCTTTCACCGCGTCCGTGTCATCCGTCCCGAGCAGCCGCAAAAACTCGCCCTCGTGCGGCGTCAGTATCAGGTCAGAACCGCCTGCGTAAGCGGGCGGCCAGTTCGCATTATCGGAGTTTGGTGCAAGGACTGACAGGGCGCCCGCATCGACGATGACAGGCTTTGTCCGCGTCGCGACGATCTTGCGAACAATCTTCTCAATTTCTTCATCATTTGCATCGAGCCCACACCCAACAGCGATCGCATCGGCCTTTTCAAGATGCCCGCCAAACTCTTCCGACTCGATGGTCGAAAGTATCACCTCCGGCAGCAACCGCGACGCGATCTCAGCCTTGGCCCCCGCCGGACACGCCAACGTCACCAACCCAACCCCCGACCGCATCGCCGCATTCCCGGCCAAAACCGCTGCACCGGAATAATCCTCAGAACCAGCAGCGATCAGGGCGTGACCGCGTTTGTTTTTGTAGGAATCGTGTAGAAATGGCGTTTCGAACAGCCAGTTGTACGCATCGTCACAATCGGCCAGATACATTTGGGATTCGAACTGCTCAACGAACTCAGATGGCGAGCCGATCTCAGCAACGATCAGTTCGCCTCCGTAACTCGACGCGGGTGCCAGCACATTTGCAGGTTTGGGAGCCGAGAATGCGACCGTAATGTCTGCCTGAAACGCTTCACCGATCGGTTCGGAGAGGTCTGAATTCAGCCCGGAAGGGATGTCGACGGAGATCGCCAAACGGCCGGCGGGCCGGTTGGCTTCGTTGTGGAAATTGATCTCTCGAATAACATTCCCAAGCCAGCTATCCAGTGGACGGTTCAGTCCCGTCCCGAAAACTGCATCCACAACAACGTCCCAATCCTGAAAAGACTTGGCCAGCCAGGCATCAAACTCCTCTTGCGAATTTATCTCTCTCAGAAAATCAACAGATCGCTCGGCCGCATCAAAATTGATTCGCGCGTCGCCCTTCGTATCAGCAGCTTTTCCAAAAAGCAGGATCTCGACCGCGGCATCCGCGATGGCAAGCTTCCAGCCTACCGCCGCCCCATCGCCGCCATTATTGCCCTTCCCGCACAGGATCAGGATCGACTTGCCCTTGACCGATCCGCCAAGTTTTTCGGTGATGACGCGCGCCACGGCGTGGGCCGCATTCTCCATCAACAGGATCGACGGAATGCCGTAACGCTCGGTCGTCAGCCGGTCGACCTCGCGCATTTGGGCGGCTGTCAGCACCTTTTGCATAAAGACATATTGACCGCGAAATAAACGAAAGTCACGAAAGCATGCGTTCTTCTTTTCGCCTCTTTCGTGTATTTCGCGGTTAAATGAAAAAGGCCGCGTCCCATCGGAGACGCGGCTCGGATCAAGTTGGAGATCGTGAACGAACTCAAGTTTCTAAGAGCGGCAGTCAAAATGTTTGCCACTGTGCTCTTACACGCTTATCTTCCGTTCAAGTAATAGAAACGGTCATTCGCGAATTGGTTCCACATTTCCATGCATTTTGATCCGCAGAAAAAAATAGGCGAGACCGTACACGTCTCGCCCAAAGCATCCGCATAGCGGACGATCATGGCCCCGTATTTACGGGTCCATCACCTCCGGGCCGGGCCCGGCGATGAAGTCGAGGTCGGCGATGTTGTCTGTGAGGGTGACAACGCGGCTTGGGGTTTGGAAGATGAAGCGGCGTTGGCTGACGGTGACAACATACGTCTCGCCGGTGGCAAGGCCGTCGAATGAGTAGTAGCCGAATGAGCCGGTCTGGACCACACGCGGTTCGCTGAGCGAATTGCCGGTGATGGTGACCGTTGCGTTGCGTATAGGCCGCCCGTCGGCTGTCATCACGCGGCCTGAGATCGAGGCTTGTGCGGCCGTTGTCGCAAAGAACTCAAGGCCCCAGCCGCCCGCAAAGCAGCCTGATATGGACTCAGGTGCGTGCAGCGGGTTGCCAGCGTCATCGCGGATGTAGAGGTTCCATGTGCCATTGGCGTTCGTCAGGCCGTAGTTGCCAAAGAACGTCTGTGTGCCCGTGCCGCCTATGGTGCTGCCCGGCTCAGAGTACGGCCCCGGTGGTGCCGCTCCCGGGAAGTTAGTGACAGGCGACTCCCACGTTGTCGGTTCAAAGTTCCCTGATGCAAGCGGCCCTGCATTTGGCAGCACGCCCGTACCGGCATCCGTAAAGCTGAGCGTCACGGGGTTGCCCGTCGGGATGGCCAGTGCTCCGCCCGAATCGCCCATGATCACGAACTTCTGCCCCAGCGGGCCTACCAGCAGGGCGTCTATGTTGTCAGGCACCGTGTATGACAGGTCATACAGCGTCACACGCATCGACCCAAGGGCCAGCGGGGCATTCGAGACGGTGAGTTGTGACGGATACGGAGCGGCCGTTCCGGCCAGCGTTACGCACATCGGGTCGGCATTGCGGAACTGGCTCGCCGTGTCGTTGATGTTCAGAACGGCGTTCTGGGCCTCAGGCATGTAAGAGTGGCCCTCTGCCTCGCGGCCCGTGAATGGCCCAGTCAGATGCAGGTTAACCGTCTGGTTCGGCTCAGGTATCACATCGCCGCACACTGTGACATTTACCAGCTTCAGCGTCTCCATCGGGTTGAACGTCACTACCTGTCCCGTGACCGTTATGTAGTCTATCCCCGAAGTACAGGCCGCTCCGCCGGTTGCCGTGCCGTCAGAGGTCGAGAACGTCACTGTATTTGTGCCTGACAGGTCTCCCGTTCTCACTATCTCGATCACGGCCGTCTGTGATTCGTCCTCTATATACGTCAGAGAGCCGAATGTAATGAACGGCGTAGGCGACGGTGTAGGCGTCGGCGTTGGTGTCGGCGTCGGTGTTGGCGTCGGTGTCGGCGTCGGTGTAGGCGTCGGCGTTGGTGTAGGTGTCGGCGTCGGCGTCGGCGTCGGCGTCGGCGTCGGCGTCGGTGTCGGCGTCGGCGTCGGCGTCGGTGTCGGCGTTGGCGTCGGTGTTGGAGTTGGCGTCGGCGTCGGCGTCGGTGTTGGCGTCGGTGTAGGTGTCGGTGTTGGCGTCGGCGTAGGTGTCGGTGTAGGTGTCGGTGTTGGCGTCGGCGTAGGTGTCGGCGTAGGTGTAGGTGTCGGCGTCGGCGTTGGTGTCGGCGTCGGTGTCGGAGTTGGAGTTGGCGTCGGGCTTGGGGTTACGAAGGGTATATTCACCGTGAATGTCTCCACAGTGCCCGTTGCTACAAAGTTTGGCCCGATGTCTGCCACCTGCGTCGGCTGAACCACGATCTGATACGTCCCGTTATCGGCAAAGTCCCACGTCCCGCCCGGCGGGATGATCCCGTACTGGGCCGTCCTTGGCGTGCCGTTTGTCGGGTTGTCCACGATAAAGTACGCCGCAGGCACGTCGAAGCCGCCCGGCCCCGTTACGCGTACGTCACCGCCGTCGAGCGAAGAGACATTCATCCCCGCATTAAAGCCCGTGTCCGTGTATGTCACGTCAAAGAAGTGCATCACACCGCCCGGTGCAGTGATGTCCACAGAATTCCCCACCGCCGTTGGTGCAGGATCCGGCGGTGTCGGCGTCGGAGTCGGCGTCGGCAGCGGGCACTTGCCGGCGCTTCCGGCGTTGTATATGCCAAAGACCTCGGCGGCCGTAAGGGCACGATTGAAGACCTCAACCTCATCGGCCCTTCCGTTGAAGAACCGCTGGTGGTCGCCGCCGAAGGCCCCTATCACGAATGGGGCATTTGTACTCGATAATACGCCCGATACCGTGTTCGATGTGGTTAGCACTGCGCCGTTTACATAGATCGTTGTGCTTGGGTTGACCGCACCGTTATAAACAAGCGTTAGATGCGTCCACGTGTTGGCGGGCGGGGCGTAGACAAAGGTCGTGATCACGCCGTTGGCCCGCGCAACGATCGTCCCTGTTTCCCATTGGAGCGCGTACGGAATGTAACCGTTCTGCGACTTGCCGAAGAACCACTGTTCGCCGGTCATGGCCGCGGCCGGGTAGATCCAGCCGTCGATCGTCACTTCGTTTCCGGTTATATCGAGCGTCGGGCTGCTCGGCGCCTCAACATAGCCGCTCGTCCCGTTCAGGCTGAACGCCTGGCCGACCATGCCGGCCGCAAAGCCCGCTCCGCCTTGGAGCGTGCCGTTGTTAAGGCCGGTCGCGTCGCTGGCGTTGTTCTCGCCCTTATACCACGCCACCATCCCGCTCGGTGCCGGATAACACGTCGGCGACGGCGTCGGCGTAGGTGTCGGCGTCGGTGTCGGCGTTGGTGTCGGTGTCGGCGTTGGCGTCGGTGTTGGAGTTGGTGTCGGCGTCGGTGCCGGAGGCAGCATACAGCCCGCTATCACGGCCGGCGAAATGAGGAACGGAACGAGATCGACCGTTGCTCCATTGACCGCATCACCAATGCCGCCCGGATTGCTCGCATGGGTCGGGCCTGTCGGCGATCCCCAGTAATTGTTCTCGGCATTGATCGTCTCAGTGCCGGTGTAGGTCGCACCAAGATTGTTGCCGCCGAGATTGTTCTGGTTGAACTGATTGGTCGAGATCGTCCCCGCCGCCTGAGTCGCACTGAACGAGACCCCGGCGCTTGTACCGGCCACCACAAGGCCGTTGCCCGTAAAGCAGTTGCCTGTGATCGTGTTGTTCTGAGCACCGCGATCCGGGTTCGTATTGCCAAAGCTCGTCAGTGCCAAGCCGTGGCGTTCATTACCGGTAAAGAAGTTGCCGGTGATCGCCACATTCTGCATGCCGCCCTGCAGGCCGTCAAAGTCGTTGTTGCTGAATGTGTTATTCGAGATCGTGCCGGCGTTAGGCGTCGCAAACGAGCCAAAGGCACGGGTCCCGAGATTAACGCCGACATTGTTGTTGTGGAACAGGTTGCCGCTGATCGACGGATTACGCATCCCGCTCGGGCCCACATTGTGATTACCGTCAACAAAGAAGCCTTCGGTAAAGTCGGCGTTCCGCACCGTATTGTTGGTGAAATGGAACCCGTGGAAGGTGTCCGTGTCCAGATGGAAGACGCCGCTGACCGCTGTCGTGTTGCCTGAGCCTTCGACGAGGTTCTGGTTCGCCGTTATATCGGTCCCGCTGTCATTCAGGTTGACCGCACGGCCCGGGAACGACGTGAACCGGTTGTTCAGCATCTGGAGGCCGTTGAGCGGCCCCGAAGTTGATTCAATGAGGCCCGATGACCCGACAAGCGTGCCGCCCGAGAAGGTAAAGCCGTTGATCACAGATCCGGCCGACCCTGTCTGCAGTTCAAGGGCACGAGCGGCACTTGCCGGCGTGACAATAGCTTCGTTCGTGCCCGGTCGCGTACGGGCGTCGACGTTGTCCTGGGCACCGCTCAAAGTGGCGCTCTTGTTCAGTACCACATTCTCGGTGTAAGTTCCCGCCTCGACATAGACCGTTCCGCCCGGCGTTACGGCATTTATCCCGCCCTGGACGGTTGCGAATGCCTGATAGTCGAAGATAAGCCCGGTCACCGTTCCGAGCGGATGCTGCGTGCCGTCGGGGTTCCATGTGACCGTGTCGCCTGTGGAGAGCCCGGCCGGTGCCACATCATTGGTGATCACAAAGTCCGTCGCCGCATTCTCTCCTACATAAGCGGCCACCGGCGTTGGCGTCGGCGTTGGCGTCGGCGTAGGTGTCGGCGTCGGCGTAGGTGTCGGTGTCGGCGTCGGCGTTGGGGCCAGGATATCGGTCGTCTCGTCCTCAATGTTGTTAGTCGGCGTTGGGTCTGACTCGGTTGCCGATGCCGAAGCGCTGTTGGTCACCGTCTGACCGCCCGAGCCGGGCGAGGCCGTCACGGTTATGCGTATGTCAGCGTATTCGCCCGCCGGTATCCGTCCGCCGGTGCAGGTAACGGTCCCGTTCAGGCCGGGCGGCGGCGTCGTGCAGGTGAAGCCCTGTGATGTAAATGTCCCCGACTGATTAAAAATGGTTGGGATCGGACATTCCAGCGGGCCGCCGGGCGGAGCCGCCCGTGTAAATACGAATTTAGCCTGAACCGGAAGCGTCGAGCTAAACGTGCCGCCATTCACGCTCATCCGGTTCAGGGTCATCGAACCGACCGGCTGTGGGCCCGGCGGCAGCACCGCTTTGACATCCCACAGTTCCGGGGGTGAGCTGCCGTAGGTGATCGTTATCGGCTGGGCGCTCCGCAGTTCGAGCGCGACAAGCTCGATCGGGACCACGTCTGTGCCGCCCGGCATCGGAATATGTCCGTCGCCCGATCGCCGGACGATCGTATCCGGCAGTGGCAGCACCGGGGCGCAGCCCGGATCGGACGTCGTGCCCTCATGTTTCCCATTCGGCCCGTTGCCCAGCCCCGCCGGGCCGAGACACGTGCCATTACCATCGTCCGTCGGCGATGTCACCGCCCCCGGCCCGAAGAATACCTGTCCGCTGAACGGGTCGGATCCGGGCCCAAAGAACCCCGCCGGCAGCGGCGGCGGCTGAAGTATCGTCCCTGTTGTAGGCGGCGCGCCCGGTATCGTCTGGATCAGTTGGTCACCCGCCTCGATATTCAGGTCATACGTAATATCAAAAAACGAGAGCGGCAGCGGCAATGGGTCCGAAACGGTCACGTTTGTCGCCGTGTCAGGGCCATTATTCTGCACCCTTATCGTATAAGTGAACTGATCGCCCTCCGTCACCGGATCCGCCGAGTCCGTCTTTGTCACTACCAGATCCGCGGCCGGTGGAGCGAACGGTATGCCTTGCTGCATCCGGATCGTCGCCGTCGTAGAGCCTGACATCCCGCCAACCGGCCCGCCAGGAGCGCCGACAAAGTCGATCCGATAAGTGATGTCAAAGAAACTATCGACGTTCCAGTGCCCGCCCGGCAGCTGAGTCAACGTCGTATGGCCCGGGCTCGGCAGGCCAAAGCCAGAACCCGCAGTAATGCGCAGCAGGTCAAAGTCCGGATCGCCCGTCGGAAGCTGTCCCTGGCATCTGAACATATCGGTCGGGAATGACTGCACAGGGGCGCCGGGCACGCGCGGGCCGGTGTGGACCTCGCACTGGACCTGCATTGGAATTTGCCGGTGATATCCGCTCAGATTTCCGGTCCCGCCCATGTCCATCGTCAGTGTGCTCGAAAACTGCTCGATCTCACCGCCCAGCGGGCCGCCGGGCGTGCGAACAATACCCGTGAAAACGTCAAAGAACCCGTCGCTTTGTATCGTCGTGCCGGGCGGGAGCCCCTCGATAACGGACAACGGCCATCCCCGGTACGGACACGGTGCCGGCAGGTCGGCCGTGCCCCCGCCATTGTCTAACGGCTGGCACTCCGTTGGCGCGACCGGCCCGCGGACCTGATGCATGCGGATCGTGCCCGTCGTCGAGCCTGACATTCCGCTCAGCGGCCCACCGGCCTTTCCGACAAAATCGATGCGATATGTGATGTCAAAAAAGCTGTCAACGGCCCAACTGCCGCCCGGTAATTGCGTCAGCGTCGTATGGCCCGGGCTCGGCATTCCAAAACTGCTGCCCGCCGTAATCCTCAGCAGGTCAAAGTCGGGATCGCCTGTAATCTGCGCCTGCAGGCCCGCCATCTCGGTCGGGAACGACTGGACCGGTGCACCCAGGACGCGCGGCCCATTGTCAATGGTCACCTCGCCGGGTATGTCCTGGATCTTGATATACGCGGCCAGAGCTCCGGTTCCTCTCATGACCAGCCGCAGCCTGCTATGGAACTGATCCCGCTCGCCGCCTAACGGGCCGCCCGGCGTCCGGACGATGCTCGTGTTTGTGTCAAGCGATGCCGCGCTAAGGATCTTTGTGCCGGGCGGCAACCCGCTCGATATTTCCATCGGCCCACCAAGATACCTGCATGGCGTCGGAAGGTCAGCGGTCCCCAGACCATTGTCCGGCGTCAAACACGTCGTCGGTGGAGGCGTTGGCGTCGGTGTCGGGGTTGGGGTTGGGCTTGGTGTCGGTGTCGGAGTTGGTGTAGGTGTTGGTGTGGGCGTGGGCGTGGGCGTGGGAGTTGCCGGCGTCGATAGCGAGAATTCATCTATCGCCAGGGCGTGATCGCTGCCGGTATCGTTTCGCTCGACCCATCGGATCCACAACGTCTCGCCGTTGTCCCAGCCAAGGCTCGAGATCGTCCCGCCGCGGCCGGCTACCTTTCCTGCGGCGTTACCATCGACCGCCGCCCCTCCGCTCGTAAAGACCGGCGAAGCCCAGTCAAAGTTACCGCCCGGTGCTATCCAGGTCCCAACGCTTCCAAAGCTGCTGCCGATGCCATATTCGAATATCATCGACTGGGCGACAGTATCTCCACTCTTCCGCCATTGCTCTCCGTCAAAGATAATAATCACATCATTGATCGTCGCCCCGGTATCATTGGTGGCAGAGAATGCGATCCAGCCCGCGATCGCACCCGACGATGGAGAACCAAAATACGTGCCTCCCGTCCCGAGGCCTCCGAGCGCACGCTCACTGCTGCCCGTGCTTCCATAACTGTAGAAACTGCCGCCGCTTGCGGTGCCGCTGTCTGCGTTATATGTCGTTATAGCGGTCCCCGGCGCGGGCTGTGCATAGAGAAACCAGCCGGGTAATGTCGAATCGTTCGTCCACGCCACTCCAGAGCCGGCCGACGCAAGCGAATCAAAATTCTGCGAATACGTCGTCCCGGTATAGCTGATCGCGTCATCGGGGGGCTCCCACCATGCTCTTCCGAGCCAATCGCCCGAGCGCGCGCTCCCGCTGGGTTCGACAAGACTGCGCTCGCCTAGCTCGGCCTGGGCGAGATCGGCTCCGCTCCAGAAAAGGCCAACCAACACCAACAACATCGCTTGTGCAGCTAATGAATATCTCATTGTCTTACCTCGCAGCATCATCGCTCTCAACGCGTATGGAAAAGCCCTTTCTCCGATACCTCCTGCCTCACAGGCGGGCATGAAGATCGATCAAACTCTCGCGGGCAAAAAAGAAGATGCTCCCCAACCCCTTTGCCGTGGGAGCATCTCTCAGAATCCAAAATCCAGCGATTAGGAAAACTAATAGACCTCTTTTGCTGAAATGTCTGTGACCGATGTCACAAATTGAGAAAAAAATACAGAGCAGCCGTCGCAAATTTGGAAGGACTGGAAGCCGGGCAGAAACAACAAATCCGCGTTCCAGCGAAGACTGAAACGCGGATCAGATGGTGGTGATCCCGGGTGGATTCTAACCACCGACCTTCCGCTTAGGAGGCGGACGCTCTATACAGCTGAGCTACGGGACCACAACGACAGTGAAAAAGGGCAAAAGTAAAACGGTGAAAAAGCATTTTCACTCTTTCACGTTTTCACTCTTTCACTATCACTCGTCGTAGTGAATAAGCGACCTGACGTCATAGGACGACAATTTGTCTCGGCCGCCGAGAAAGTCCAATTCTACTACAAAGAGTAATCCTGCGACCTGCCCGCCGACACTCTCTACCAGATCGGCAACGGCACGAGCAGTGCCGCCGGTCGCGAGCAGATCATCGACGATCAGCACCCGATGGCCGTCGCCGACCGCGTCCTTGTGCATCTCGAGCGTGTCTTGGCCATATTCGAGATCGTATGAGATTGACACCTTCTCTGAAGGGAGCTTCTTGGGCTTCCTGACCGGCACAAAACCGGCTCCGATCCGATAAGCGATAGACGGCGCAAAGATAAATCCGCGCGATTCGATGCCGATAACGGTGTCGATCCGGCCGTCGGGCAGCTCGCTGATAAGGCCGTCGATCGTATTCTTCAGCCCATCAGGATCGAGCAGCAGCGTCGTGATGTCGTAAAAATTGATGCCCGGTTTGGGAAAATCAGGCACTTCGCGAATGAGGTTTCTAAGATGTTCCATATGTTAACGTTCTATCCTAAATGTTGAATATAAGCCGCTTGGCTCGACAACTATCTCCTCGACGCCCGAAACTCTCGAATATACAGGCCCCGCTCCGAGATCGAGTCGAAACGCATCGACGGCCCTCGCGCTCCCCTCCGCGACGACCTCGACACGGCCATCGGCCAGATTCTTGACATAACCTCGCACCTGATGCCGCGCGGAGGACCGCTGGACAAAAAAGCGAAATCCGACACCCTGCACGAGGCCGCTGATCAAAAAACGTCGGGCGATCACTACAGTAATTCTGCCCCGACGCTCGCCGTTGTGCAAACCTGAACGGTAACCCTCGGAAACGGATTTACAAACCGCAGAATTGGTGCCAGAATGAGTCAAATGCGGCGTGTGCTCCTAACTCTTGCCATCGTGATCGTGTTCGCGGCAATGGCACCGGCTCAACAGCGGCCGTTGCTCACCGACGACATCGATATCACTCCGGCGGGGGCGATCGAGATCGGAGCGGGCGTCGATTTCTTCCAGGACGCCAAGTTTCCGCTGTCAGGCCTGACGGGCGATCTGAGCCGAGTTGGCGATATTCGATTGCGGACGGGTTTTGCCCCAAATGTCGAACTGCAGATCGAAGGGGCACTTCGCAACTATCTCGCCATCAACTCTCAGGGCTCGTCACCGATCCCATTAAGCGTATCAGGCAACTCGACGAGCGATTTTGACGATTTCACGATCTCGGCCAAGATCAAGCTGCGGAACGAGACAAAAAAGCTGCCGGCCGTCGGTTTTAAGTTCGGCTATCAGATGCCAAATACCAATCAGGCCCGCGGTATCGGCACGAACCAGATCAACATATTTGGCAAGATCATCGCCCAGAAAAAGTTCGGCAGCTACGTTGGGAAAGTGCCTCGATTCACGGCGATCGGTAATCTTGGCATGGTCATTATGACCGCGCCGATCGAGCGTTTCACGCAAAACGATCTGGTGCTGTATGGAGTCGCCGGTATCTTCCGTGCGACGAATCATGTCAACATCGTCAGCGAGGTCAACGGCCGCTTGAACACTCGCGGCGGAACGGTGCCGCTAGGCACCGAGAGCGTCGGGCAATTTCGCATCGGGGCGCAGGTTCAGGCGTCGGGACTGCGATTTGATACGGCCGCGGCTTTCGGCCTGACAAAATATAGCCCACGCAGCGGATTCATCTTTGGGGTGACCTATCAGTCGCCGACCATCTTCACGCCGGCCAAATAGTCAGATATTGATCGGAGAGTGTCCGTGGCCCAGATGCGGCGCACTGCGGATCGCTTCGGTCACGAAGTCCTTCGCGACCTTTATCGACTCGGTGAGATCAAGCCCGGCCGCCAGATTTGCAGCGATCGCTGCCGCCAGCGTGCAGCCGGTGCCGTGCGTGGCGGTGGTATCAATAAAGTCGGCGTCGAACACGGTCCGTTCGCTGCCGAAAAAGAGAAAGTCCTGGGCCTTACGCTCAGAGCCGTTCGGCTGGAAATGTCCGCCCTTTATCAGGACATTTGCCGCACCGAGCCGCTGCATCAACTGCGCGGCATTATCGATGTCGGCCTCTGATCGGATCGCTTTCTCCGAGATACGCTCCGCTTCAGGAATATTGGGCGTGATCAGAGCAGCCAGCGGGAAGAGATGTTTCGTTAATGCATTGAGGGCGCCATCGTCTATCAGATCATAGCCCGAGGTTGATCGAACGACAGGATCGACTACTACATTACGCAGGTCGCGCTCCGTAATGATCGCCGCGACCGCCTCTATCACCTCACGCGTGGGCAGCATCCCTGTCTTTACGGCTGCCACTTCAAAATCGTCCAGAACGGCCTCAGCCTGACGGCGCACCGAGTCCGCCGTTTGATGGACCGCGCCGAATACGCCCATCGTGTTCTGAAAGGTCACCGATGTGATCGCGGCCGTGGGAAAGCAGCCAAACCGTGCAAACGTCTTAATGTCGGCGATGATCCCCGCTCCGCCCGACGGGTCAAGCCCGGCGATCGTGAGGCAGACGGGCGGCTTTTGTCGCGACGCAGTCATTTACTGATGATCTCCATGATGACGGCCAACTCTGCGTGGTCGTTCATAGCTCGGATCGCGGCAACTCCGGCTGCACCGGCCGATAAGGCATCGCTGACATTGTCCGCCGCGATGCCGCCAAGCGCAATGACCGGAAAATCGGATAGTCGACGACAGACTGCCGAAAGCTCGACCAGCCCGGCGGGACTGCCTTTTCCCGGCGTAACGAAGACCGGGCCGAATATTACGAAATCCGAACCTCTCGATGCTGCCTCAGCCTCGTCCGCAGAATGGACCGAACTTCCGATCAACAGATCAGGGAAAGCCGAGCGGACTACGAACGGTGGCATGGAATCGGATCGCAGCTGCACCCCATCGGCGCCGGCCGCCGCAGCGATATCGGCGCGGTCGTTGACGAGGAGCTTGGTCTGTGTATTGCGTGTAATATCAACGCCTGCCCGCACAAGGTCGAAGAGATGCCGTCCGGAGAGTTGCTTTTCGCGAACCTGGACCATTGAAACGGCGTGCTCAACCCCGAGACGGACCGCCTCGAGCACATCCTGTCGCGACCCAGCGTCATCATCGGTCGCATGGCCGCCGGTGATCAGACAAGTTAAAGGCCTAACGGTCGGCAGCATCGTCGTTGGGCCCTGAGCCGCTGACAAGCAGGTCAACGCTCTGTCGGAAATGAGTGAGTTCCCAAATGGCAATGAGAATATTGAGGGCCCCAAGACCGGTGACCGCTCCGCGAAACCATGTCGAAGCGACGGCCTGTTGAACGATCGGCGCGCCCGTCTTGTCGGAGAGATAGACCAGCAACGCGTTCTCTCCCCAAGGGCCAAAAAGGGCGTCCCACGGGGCCAGGATCAGATAGCATCCGAGCAGAACGCACAGGATAATGAAGAAAACGACCGTCAGCCGCTCGACCATATCGAGAGTATAGCCTGTTAGCCGAAATGTGACCATCCTTGCGCGCAGGGCCGATTTCTTCATACCCTAAGCCGATAGTATGTCGAACGAGAGCGAGCTATGGACGTTCATCGCGACACGTCTCGATCGTGGCGAACACGCTGCTCTGCTGGTCGTTACGGAAAGCAATGGTTCCAGCCCGGGCCGTGCGGGTTACAAGATGGCTGTCGCTGCTGATGGCGAGATGATAGGGACCATCGGTGGCGGTGTCATGGAAGTGTCGCTCGTCGAACGAGCAAGAACAGCTCGCGAGACTGAGATCGTCGAACGCATCCATCGGCGCGACGTCGTGAATTCGAGCGGCATGATCTGCTCTGGCCGCCAAACGGTCCTCATCAAGCCGCTTTCACCGAACGACCTTGACACGGTTCGAGACATCCTTGGATCGTTGGAAGGAGGCGAATCGGTCCTTACCATCACGCGAACAGAGATATCAGTGTGCAAGGCGGATGCTAGTTTTCCGGCGATCACGTTCGAGCAAGGAGCGGATGCGGAGTTCGCGTATCACGAAAGGATCGCAAGTGGGCCTGACCTCTACATCGTCGGCGGTGGCCATTGTTCTCTCGCGTTGAGCGAGGTTGCGGCTCGGCTCGGCTTTCGGGTCCACATCTTCGACGACCGGCCCGATCTGAGCACGCTTGCCAAGAATGAATTTGCCCACGAGGTAACGACCATCGTAGGCTACGAGCATATAGGCAAATATATTCCGTCCGGCCGCGCGGCCTATGTCGTGGCGATGACTCTGGGCTACGCGAGCGATGCCGTGGTTATCCGGCAGCTTATCGATCATGACGTTAGATACTTTGGGGTCCTCGGCAGCAAAGCAAAGATCGCGACGATGATGAAAGAACTGAGCAGCGAAGGACTTGATACCTCTAAGCTCGATGCGATCCGAACACCGATCGGCCTGCCGATCAACAGCCGCACGCCCGAGGAAATAGCTATCTCGATCGCGGCCGAGATCATCGCCGTCAAGAACACATGACGCCGTTCCGCTATGCTAAACTCACCTTTCCGATGGATAGCAGGAGCATTCATAAACCACGCACACGCAGCTATTTACGACGCCTCATCGGCCGCGAATATTACACGCTGAGGCGCCACGCGAAGTGGATCGCGAATTCGCGTAATTTCGCGCGGCTGTCGCCAAATGTTCGGCTCGAACACTCGATCTTCCAGCACCACTCGATGCTCCTGCGCCCGCTCAAAGACGTGGAGATGTATCTGCAGCACAACAAGGTCACGAACCTTCGCCTGGCTCTCGATCGCATCGAAAGCGTTGTTATTCGGCCCGGCGAAACATTCTCCGTTTGGAGGCTGGTCGGCCGGCCAACCGCGCGACGCGGATTTCTGGACGGCCTTGTGCTGCACAATGGACGCATTGAGAAAGGCATCGGCGGCGGGCTGTGTCAGCTTGGCAATCTGCTCTATTGGATGGCCCTCCATTCCCCGCTGACCATAGCCGAGCGATATCGACACGGGTTTGACGTGTTTCCCGACATCAACCGGACGATCCCGTTCGCCTGTGGAGCCACCCTCGCCTACAACTATATCGACCTTCAGTTGCGAAACGACACATCCGACACCTACCAACTCAAACTCTGGCTCGGCGACGAATACCTCCACGGCGAACTGCTCTCCGATCGTGCACCTGAATACAGCTATGAGATCTTTGAGACCGACCACCTTATCAAACTCCAGCCCTGGGGTGGCTACACGCGTCACAACCGGATATGGAAGCGGACGACCAGCCTGATCGACGGCTCGATCGACGAACGGCTAGTGACAGAGAACCACGCGATCATGATGTACGAGCCGCTGCTCACCGCCTAACCGGTAGTGGTTCAGTTTGAAAAACCGCCTCTCCGCGAACTCTGCGTTGCATTCTCTGCGTTCTCTGCGTGGAAAAAAACCTTAGCAAAGATTCCACGCGGAGAACGGAGAGAGTTTCGCAGAGATCGGAGAGACGATCACAATTTGAAACTGAATCATTACTGCCTGACCACAAAACTTTACAAATCGTTTGGGAACCTTCCTTGCCCTATTGGTGTCTAAACAACCAGCGGACGGCACCGCCGCTGGGAGGATAGGAAATGTTTGATCGATTGATAATTACCGAGCCTGAAAAGGCCAATATCAAAAACCGTCGAGGTTACTTCATGGTGTCAACCTTTGGTGTCGGAATTGCCCTGTCCGTAGCGGTGGTTGTCAGCATATTTGCGGCAGACTTTACCTTGGGTACGAACGACTTCGAGATCACTACGCTGTTGGCCCCGGTTAATATCGCCCCGGCTGCGCCCGAGCCGCCGCGTCAGCAGCCGCAGCCGCAAACGTCGGCACCGACGACGAACAAGCTCCCGACCCGTGTCGCAAATATCCAAAATATCATCGAGACGCCCCGCGAGGCGCCGCCGATCTCCGCCACGCCGAGCACTCTTAAGGCACGGCCGGAAACAGGCCGTTTTGAGATGGGCAAACTTGACAGCGATCCGGTACTGCCGGGCACCAGCGGCCGCGATACAACGGGAACCGGCACCGGGCCTTCCGGCGGAGGCCTCACGCCGAGTTCGACCGTAGCTGAGACAAAGCCTGACCCAATTCCGCCGCCGCCACCGGTGAGATCTCCGACGCCGGCGAGAAAGCTCGTGCAGTCAAAGGGCGTCGTCAACGGTCTGGCAACCAGCCTTCCGCGTCCGCATTATCCGCCGGCGGCCAAAGCGATGCGGGCCGAGGGTGCGGTCAGCGTTAAGGTCCTCATTGATGAGGCGGGACGCGTGGTCTCGGCAAATGCCGTAAACGGCCATCCGCTTCTGAGAGACGCCGCAGAATCTGCCGCAAGAGATGCCAGATTTACGCCGACAATGCTGTCCGATGTGCCGGTCAAGGTCAGCGGCACGATCGTATATAACTTCAGCCTGAGCTAAGTCTGATAAATTATCGATCAAGCGGCGGGCCCGACGGCCCGCCTTTTTGCGCCCAAAAACTCGATCAGTCCGTCCGTGTCCAGATCATAGACCGGCACATCGAAGGCAGCTTTTAGGTCCTCGTATGTCATGCCGTCAATAAAGATCGGTTCGTCTGATTTGATCGTGACGCTCGGAATGATGATGAGATCACCGCCGACCTTGTCCTTGATCGCGACAAAGTCTTGCCCCGAAAGCAGCCCCGCTACCGACACGTCGCCGCCAAAATAGTTGTTCGGGACGCCAATGACCTCCAGTTGCGAGCCGGTCATTGCGTTGTATTTGTCGATCTGCTCGCGCAATATCGGCGCGAACATTTCCCCAGTGAGCAAGGCGGCAGAACCGCCGGCGTAAGCGGGTGGATGGACCCTCTGACGAACAACGGCCGGGCTGATCGCATCAGCATGTTCACGGCCATCTCGCCGTCCTCGTGACGCAGAGTCGGGCTTGCTGAGAAACCGTTCAAACTTCTCGATAAATGTCCGCACCATCCCGACACCGTCCTCGATCTGCGGATAATTTCCGTATTGACGACGCGACGGTATGTCGATGCCTCCCTTGATGTATATCTCATCGCCGAGAAATGCGAATGTCGTCCCGAGCGCGCGGCGAAACTCTTTTTGCAGTTTCTCGATCTCGCGAACCGTGCGGCGACAGAACTCGGGCGTGACACGTGTGAGCCGTTCATCGGTGTTATAGCGAGTCAGGGCGACTGGGACGACGGCAGCTGAGATCACTTTTGGAAAATGCGCGGCGAGGTCGCGGAGCGTATTCTCCAGCACCACGCCGTCGTTGATCTCGGGGCACAGCACGATCTGGGCGTGGATCTCGATGTCATTATTGAGCAGGAATTGCAGTTTGTCGGCGATGTCGGCACGCGATTCGTCAACGCCGAGCAGGTATGCCCGCGTTTTAAGGTCGGTCGCGTGGACCGAGACGTATTGCGGCGACAACCGCTGTTCGACAATTCTGTGCATCTCATCGTCGGTGATCGACGAAAGAGTTGTGTAGTTGCCGTAGAGAAATGAGAGCCTGATGTCCTCGTCGCGGACAAACAGCGACGGCCGGGCGTCATCGGGGTTGCCTTTGCAGAAGCAGAAAATGCACTCGTTGGCACACTGCCGCGGCACGATCTGCTCGAACATAAGCCCGAGGTCCTCGCCCTCTTCGCGATCGAACTCGATCTCGACTGAGTGGCCATCGGCCTTTTTAACGTGAAATATCAGGTCGGTCTCGCCGGCCGTTTGAAACCGAAAGTCAAGATAGTCACGCACCGCGCGGCCGTTGACCTTCGTGATGCGGTCGTGCGGCCGGAGCTCAAGCTCTTCGCCGACACTGCCCGGCGTGACCTCGGTAATAATCACGCCCGGCCGGCGGAGCTGAGTAACGGCAGGTGTTACGGCAAACTCGTACATTCAGTCCTTAAGCTATATGTTCGGTTAGGTTAACCACGGTTAGAGTCATCCCGAACGCGGATAAACGGATCGAGCGGAAAAGTCCGGATCTTCTTAAGTCTGATCCGATCTTTTCCGCTCGATCCGTTAAATCCGCCTTCAAACTTCTACCCCACAGATGCCGCTTTAAGATCGATCAGAGAATCGAGCGGCGTGTATTCGAGGCCCTGCGATGTAGCAACCGCCTCGTAGGTCAGCTTGCCGGCGTAGGTATTGACGCCCTCTGCCAGGCCGGCGTCGTCCTTGATCGCCTGCTCAAAGCCTTTATTCGCAAGGTCCAATGCATACGGCAGCGTGGCGTTGGTCAGAGCAAACGTCGATGTTCTCGGCACTGCTCCCGGCATGTTAGCGACACAATAGTGCAGCACGCCTTCCTCGTAATAGGTCGGATTCGAGTGCGTCGTCGCATGCGTCGTCTCAAAGCAGCCGCCCTGATCGACGGCAACGTCCACCAGCACAGCTCCCTGCGGTATCAGGTGCAGCATATCGCGTGTGACGAGTTTCGGTGCCGCCGCGCCAACGACCAAGACTGCTCCGATCACGAGATCGGCATGCGAGATCGCTTCCTCGATCTGATACCGTGACGACGCCAGCGTCTGGACCTTTGATAGGAAAATGTCGTCAAGCTGCCGCAGCCGGTCGAGGTTTCGGTCGATGATCGTGACCTTTGCCCCAAGCCCGACAGCCATTTTTGCAGCTTCGGTTCCTACAATCCCACCGCCGATGATGACCACATTTGCCGCAGGCACGCCCGGCACACCGCCAAGCAGGATGCCCTTGCCGCCATTCATCTTTTCAAGATACGTCGCGCCGACCTGAACCGACATGCGGCCTGCGACCTCGGACATCGGTGTCAGCAGCGGCAGCTTGCCGTCCTTGATGATCGTCTCGTAGGCAACGCCGGTGACTTTCCGCTCGAGCATCACCTTGGTGAGCTCGAGTTCCGGTGCAAGGTGCAGATAGGTAAAGAGCAGCTGGTTCTCACGCATCCTGGGATATTCGGGTGCAACCGGCTCCTTCACCTTGACGATCATATCGCCCGTCTGCCAGATCTCATCTGCCGTATCGAGCATGTGGCCGCCGGCCTTGACATACTGCTCATCCTTAAAGCCCGAGCCCTCACCCGCTGTCTTTTGCACATAGACCGTATGCCCGGCAAGCGTCAACGCCTGAACGCCCGCAGGCGTCAGGCCGACACGGTATTCGTTGTCCTTTATTTCCTTCGGTAAACCGATCTTCATTCAGATTCTCCAGATATTATTTCTTCGATCCAAGCAAACGGTAATTTTAGCAGTTTTCGCAAAATAATCAGAACGCGTCAGCGGTATGCTGAGAGAAATCCCAGACCTTGTTTCGCCATCGAGGTTTCTCTATCATTGACTAACGGGCCACGCGAATGAAACGTGTTTTTCTCATCGACGCCATGTCGCATATCTATCGTGCATTCTTTGCACCGATGGGCATGCGGCAGGACCCGCTGCGAAACAGTAAAGGCGAGGTAACGCAGGCGGTCTTTGTCTTTACTAACATGCTCCGCAAGCTGCTCAACGACGAGCGGCCGGAATATATCGCAGCGGTGTGGGACACGTTCGCACCCACGTTTCGGCATGATTCCTACGCCGATTACAAGGCGAACCGGCAGGAGACGCCGGACGATCTCCTCACTCAATTGCCGTGGGTCGAGCGGGTTTGCGAGGCGTTTGGGATCAAGAATCTCCGCCTCGACGGCTACGAGGCGGACGACATCATCGGGACCCTCGCAAAAGAGTGCGCGGCAAAGCAAATGCAGGCCGTTATCGTCTCAAACGATAAGGACCTGTGCCAGCTCGTGACCGATCCATATGTGATCGCCATGCGGCAAAACTCGGTCAATGTAAAACGCAAAGTGCCCGTCCCGCCCGTCGAGTGGTGCGACGAGGCTTGGGTCATCAACAAATTTGGAGTGCCGCCGGACAAGATCATCGATCTGCTCGGCTTGATGGGCGATTCGGTCGATAACATTCCCGGAGCTCCCGGCATCGGTGCGAAGGGTGCGTTAAAGATCGTTCTCGATTACGGCTCCGCCGAGGAAGCGATGCGGCGTGCCGACGAAATAACGCACAAGACCTATCGCGAGAGCCTGCAAAATAACCAAGAGATCATTCGCCAATCGCTCGAACTCGCAACGATCCACTGCGAGGTGCCGATCGATCTCAATCTGGAAACTCTAAAACGTGTCGAATCCGACCGAAAAGCGGCGTATGAGCTGTTTCACGAGCTTGAATTCAAGACCTTGATGAAGGAATTCGGCGACGGTGCGGCCGTCTCGGTCGGTGCGGCAGCGGGAACCGGCAGCGGCAGTCTTTTTAACAGCCTACCGAGCCACACGGGCACGGTAGATACGAAATATTCGATCATCACGACGCGAGCCGCATTCGACGTTCTGATACGACGATTGTTCGATAACACGCAGTGGAGCTATCACGTCAACGACGCCAACTCGAACGAAAAGTCGAGTGCTTACGATAAACAGGCGCCGCTCGGCGTCGCGATCGGCCTCGGCAACGGCGAGGCATTCTATATCGACCTCGATAATTTTGAGGACGCCGGTGAAAAGGCCGTCAGGCCGCTCGGCGACATTTTGACTAATCCGTATTTCGACCGCTACGCGCACGATGCGAAGCGAAACGCCGCCGCGCTTCTCAAGCTCGGCATCCGGCCGCTGCCGGCGAATGATGATGTGATGGTCGCTGCGTATCTGCTTGATCCTGGCCGTTCGAATTACGGTATCGACTTTCTCGCGCAGGCGTATCTTGATACCGACCTCGCGCACGCTATTCCGGACGGTTTTGACGAGGCGTCGTTCCGCGTCGCCGAGACCGCCGATCTGACCGCTCGACTCGCGCCCATTCTGCGAAGCAAGATCCGTGAGAATGGTCTTGAACGCGTGTATTCCGAGATCGAGATGCCAACCATTGATGTCTTGCTGGACATCGAGCTCGCCGGAATGAAGGTCGACGGCGACGATCTGACGAAATTCTCAAAGGAGATCACCGAGAACCTTGCGGAACTGAGCAAACAGATATTCTCGCTCGCGGGCCGCGAGTTCAACATCGGCTCCCCAAAGCAAGTCGGCGAGGTGTTTGGCGAGCTAAATATCGCCACCGGCAAGAAGACTGCAACCGGCCAAATATCGACCAGCCACGATGTGCTCGTCGAGCTTGCACAAACCTACGAGATCGCGCAGCTCATCATCGATTACCGCGAGATGGACAAGCTCAAGGCGACTTATGCCGATGCCCTGCCGCGAATGATTCGCGACGACGGCCGCGTCCACGGATGTCTGAACCAGACCGTAGCCGCGACCGGCCGCCTTTCATCGACCGAGCCGAACCTGCAGAATATTCCCGTTCGCACCGAGCTCGGTCAACAGATCCGCAAGGCGTTCATTCCCGAAAAAGGCAACAAGCTGATCTCGGCGGACTACTCGCAGTTGGAATTGCGCATCCTCGCCCACATCACGCAGGACCCGAATATGCTCGAGGCGTTCAAGAACAATGAGGACATTCACGCACAAACGGCCCGCCTGGTCTTTGGAGCAAAGGACGAGAAGGAGATGAAGGAGAAACGCCGCCTTGCGAAGATAGTGAATTTTGGCATCGCCTACGCCGTCGAGGCGTTCGGCCTGTCCCAACGGGTCGGCATCTCACGCGCTGAGGCACGAAAGGTGATCGACGATTACTTTGAAACCTACAAAGGCATTCGCGAATACATGGACCGAACGCCGGAGGAAGCGCGAAAGAATGGCTTTGTCACTTCGCTCTTTGGCCGCAGGCGATATTTCGCCTCGATCAACGACCGCAACTACACCGTTCGCAGCCGCCAGGAACGCGAAGCGATCAACATGCCGATCCAGGGCACGGCCAGCGATATTGTAAAGATCGCCATGATCCGTGTCGCTAACGCATTGAAACAGGACGATTTAGCGACGCGTATGATAATGCAGGTCCACGACGAACTGCTCTTCGAATCGCCAAAGGCCGAGGTCGAGCGTGCGTCCGAGATCATCAAACGCGAAATGGAATCCGCCGCCGAGCTCGACGTCCCGATCGTCGTCGAGGTCGGTGCCGGCGACAATTGGATGGATGCGAAATAGGATCATCGCCCTATCGCAATCCCGTCGTTATCAACAGTTGTCGGCCATCAAATTTCACCACCGGATATCGACTCGGGTCGCTTGGGTCACCTTCCCAATTTCGCGTTGCGATGACCTGCCCACTGCGGCCCACAACGAACTTTACCCGTCCTGTCGCCGGAATTTTTATACGAACCTCTCGCCGGCCGCCCGGCGGTATCTTGTTGCCCGGGCCGAATGTCTCGCCCTCGACGAAGATATGCGCGGGCTCGGACGACATGTTCTGAAAGACGGCCGTAACGTATGCTCCCGCAGCCGGCGGCGGCTTTGAGACAACTGGCGTCCCGCCGGATGGATAGCCGTCTATCATGGCATGCCCCATCCCGCCGCTTGCCGCATTCTGAGCCCAGCTTGCCGGCTCGGAATCGATGATCGTATATGTCCCGGCCGGCAACACTAGATTTGGGTGCACGGTCCACAAAGCGTTTTTCACGCCGCCCTGTCCCGGGGACCCGGTCGCCTGCCATGGCCCGAATACCTGCCCGGTGGCGGAGCGTATCGCGATCGTGCCCGGATGGACCGTTCCGACGGCATTGTTCCAGTGATACGTCGATACCGACGTGATCATGTATGGAACGGGCAATTTGAAAGTGGTCGGTTTCGTGGGCCGGTTTTGCACCCCGTAAATGTTCCCGCTGTTGAAGATCTGTTTGGCCTTTCCGGGTATCGGCGTGGCCTCGGGCGCAGGCTTCGGCGTTGGTTTAGGTGTTGTTGCCGGTTTCGGCGTCGGCCTTGGTGTTGGCTTGGGTATGGGCTTCGGCGTCGGTTTCGGCGTTGCTTTGGGCGTGGGCGCGGGCGTCGGTGCGGCTCCCGGGCCGGTGAGCGGAGGGCCGTTGTACGGCACCTTTGTCCAACCGCCTTTCTTAACGATCGAAAGACTGCCGATTATGGCCGTTGCCTCGGACTGAGCGGCTGTAGCATGCGACGTGAGAAATGCTTTTAGCGTATTTGTCCAGCAACCGCCGCCGCCGGCGCTGTATCCTACCTCGACGACATGCCGGCCCTTGAATGCCCACCCGATGCCTCCGACCGAGACCGATTCCGCCCTAAACCCGGCGTCCGACCAGCCACCGGCGTACCACGCGACACTGGAATGGACCATCTTTCCCGTAAAACCGCTAATATTCAGTGGCGTGACCTTTGTCGTCTTGCCCCAGGCCTTGTTAGATGCGGTGATGTCAGCGATCTTCCGGTCGATCTCGTCGCGGCTCGGCGAACGCCAGTTATCGAGTTCGCCCCACACCTCGGCATTGACGACGCCCTCCCAGCGGCATTCACCGGCTGCATAAGAGCTAGCTTTCTGACGCTTGAAACGGAACTTCTGCTTGTCGCCGCCACCTTCCCAAACGCCGGGCACGCTACCCGAGAACTCGTACTTCGATTCGTCGATCTCAGCAGGCGTCGGGCTCGGGCTAGCCTTTGGCTTCACCCGCACTGTGTGCTCACCATGAGCTATAACGTTGTCCTTGCCCATGAACGGCACGACCAAGTCGACCGTCACCGTGTAAGGGATCGCCTCAGTAGGTTTGAACTTCAGGGTTTGCCCATAGACGGCGTCGCGGCGCGGTATTCGCCAGCGGAATTTTGCTTTGAGCTTCTTGTCCAGGACCACGTCGAATTGTTTCTCAATATGTTCGTAAGGCCTAGCAGTGATCGTAGCCTCGTCGCCCAAAGTGATCTCGTCAGGACCCGTCATATCCAGTTCCCAGTCGAGTTGGGGCACAATCTCGGCAAGGTACATAAGCATGCGCAGGTCCTCGCCGCACTTTCCGCCTTTGTAATAGTTCGTAAGGTGCTCGAGGTTTGCATAGAAGCCGGTCAGGGCCTGTAGATTTCGGTCGTGCTTGTTACCGCCGGCGAAGTCTCCGTTCTCGCCTTTCTTCAGAGCCTTTTCGACCTCTTTCCAGGCTGAGATCGCAGTACCAAGCGGCAATTCCTGTTTTGAAAGTGCAATATCATGTGCAAACCATGGAACAAGCGCGTCGGTCACTTTGTCCTGATATTCGGAATTCCTCTCCGACGCCGGGTTAGCACCGCCGTTTGACGCCTGCTTTACACCGTTGAGCCACTCGATGTGGTGGGTAACCTCATGCAGCATCGTTTGGCGGCTGGGCATGCCTATCCGTTTCCTCGGATCGAACCTAAAGTAGATGTATGCATCGCCCATACTGCCCCATGGATCGTAGTGCGACGAGTTTGCCCCCGACGAGTTCTTAACAAGCCAAGCCGATCCATCGTTTCCAACGACGATCTCCTGGATGTTTCGGTTTAGCGCAGCGACGAACTTGTCGTAATCGCCGATGCTGAAACCTCCGCTTTCAAAGCACGTTCCCTTCATTTGTTCGAGGTACGTCTTGATGCCTGCAAGCACAGCTGATTTGATGTCCGCGCGAGATACTTCGACCATGCCCTCAACACTTCCGGGTTGGCCCGACCGGTAATACGACTGCGTGAATACTGGAGAGATGATGAACCACGAGACTACCAATGTGGCAGTAACAGTACGCCCTAAAAACTTCATTGCGGCCTCCATGCCCGAGAGGCGTCCAGCCGTCATCCCACTCATTGAGATCCGACTTAACGCACCTCACCCGGGCCTTTTACTGTTTTCTAATGCACATCCTGTGCCTGTAATGAAAGGAACGCAGTGCCCTATCGACCGCTCATTTGTGCCGCTTCGTGATCTAATAGGCAAGGCAGAACCGGAAATAACCCGCGAAGAGCGCGAAATTCTACGCGGTGATCAAAAATTGCAGCGATATTCTTGAGCCGGTCCCGTGGCCTGTATAATCACACTGTTCATCAATATGAACTTAAACGAGATGCAAAGTGAAAGAACGCGGGTTCGCCGGCTGCCGAATCGCGGCAATTACGAGCGCGAGACGATCAATGCGATCCTCGATGAGGCGTTCATCTGCCACGTCGGGTTTGTCGTCGACGGCCAACCGTATGTGATACCGACGGCGTATGGCCGGATAGGCGACGATCTGTTTATTCACGGCTCGGCGGCGAGCCGGATGCTGCGCGAGATGTCGAAGAGCGTCGATGTCTGCGTGACGGTCACCATCGTTGACGGGCTGGTGCTTGCGCGGTCTGCGTTCCATCATTCGATAAACTATCGCTCGGTCGTGATCCTCGGCAAGGCGACGCTCGTGACGGAAGCAGAAGAAAAGAACACAGCTCTCGAAGCCATCACGGAGCACATCGTGCATGGCCGCTGGCCTGATGTCCGGTGGCCAAATGAAGTGGAACTCAAGGCAACAAGCGTCATCAAGCTGCCGATCAACGAAGCCTCGGCAAAGGTCCGCACGGGCCCGCCCGTGGATGACGAAGAGGACTACGCAATGGATGTCTGGGCCGGCGTCGTGCCGTTGTCGCTTGCTTACGGCCCGCCGATAGCCGACGACAGGCTTGCAGACGGGGTCGCGGTTCCCGAACACGTCTTAAACCAATCCCGAAATGGCAAAGCGTAGCGACGGTTACGGCTGGGTGATCGTGGGCATTTCAACGTTCGCCCTCGTGATAAGCAACGGCCTTGCCGTCGGCGGCCTGCCACCGTTTTACAAGCCGATACGCGAAGAGTTTGTCGCCATCGGCGCCGTCGATGCCGCACACGCTGAGAGCTTTATCGCCAACGCCGCGAACATCACGTTCCTGATGTCGGGCGTCTTTTCATTGATCGGCGGATGGCTGGTGACGCGTTTCCGGCTCAAGCCGCTGATGGTGATCGGTTGTGTTCTGCTTGGCGGTGGTCTGATACTGCATTCGCAGGCAGCGACCGCCAACATGGTCTATCTCTCGCGTGTCCTTATGGGGGCGTCGCTGGGTTTTATCGGCGTCGCTCCAAATGTTGTCCTCGTGTCGCGATGGTTCACCAGGAAGCGCGGCACCGCGCTCGGCATAGCTCTCACCGGCACGAGCATTGGCGGTGTCATCATTCCTCAGATCGCACAGCCGCTGATCGCGGCCTACAATTGGCGTTCGGCAATGCTGGCGATCAGTATGCTCGTTTGGGTCGTGCTTCTGCCGGCGGTCTTGATCCTGGTCAAGGACCAAAAACGCGGCGGGCCCGCTGAGCAACCTACCGCTGAAGGGATGACCTTGGCCGATGCCCTCAGAACGCCGCTATTCTGGGCCCTGGCCGCGTGCGCCGCGCTTGTCTTTTATCCGATATTTGTCACAAGCCAACAGTTTATTCTTTACCTTCAGTCGCCAAAGATCGGCCTCTCGGCTGAGACGGCAGCTTTTGCCCAATCGGCACTCTTCGCGGTGAGCGTGGGCGGAAAATTTCTTGCGGGCTTCTTTAGCGACCTCTTTCGCTCAGTTCGCGTAATGGCCGCTTCGGCGCTGCTGATGCTGGCAGCGTCGTTCGTTCTGCTGGCATTGACGGCGTCAAACTGGGCATGGTTCTTGCTGCCGTTCGCGTTGGGCTATGGCGGCACCTTTGTGTTGATCCAGCGGCTGACCGCGGACCTCTTCGGCCGACGCGAGGCCGGAAAGATACTCGGCGTCATCACACTGATCGAAGTGATCGGGGCCGCCATCGGCGGCCGTATTACCGGTCACCTCGCCGACCTGCACGGCGGCGATTACACAACGGCGTTTCGCGCCGTTATCGTTGCTTCCGCTCTCGCCTTCGCCGCATCCCTGCTCGTGATGTTCCTATACCGAAAGAGGCTCTCGATGGACGAGAGCCTCTAGAGAGGTGGTGGAGATGAGGAGGATCGAACTCCTGGCCTCGGCATTGCGAACGCCGCGCTCTCCCAGCTGAGCTACATCCCCGGAAGAATTGATAGTTTAGAATCGAGAATTGAGAATTTCAAGCCAATTCTCCATTCTCAATTTATTGAGTTCCGGCCGGCAATAGTGAGCCTTTCGGATCTGATGCAAAAGCAAAACCGTCCTCGATCTTGCCGATGATGCCGTGAAAACTGATATCCTCGCCCGATACGACAACTACCACGTCACCGGGGCTGACCTTCTTTTCATCGACGGCAAACTTGATGACCGTCGCATTACCGTTCTCCTGAGCGGCGGCCTCGTATTCAAAATCGTCGGCATTAAAGCTCAACGTCTGGCAAAAAGCAACTTCCATAATCTGAGGTTAATTGATGCCTTTGCACTTGTCACTTATCAGGTATCACTTATTCCGAAGTAAGTGATAAGGAATAAGTCATAAGTGAAAGGATACGGTGATCGCGTCGTGGTCCGAGAGAGGTTCCCCGGCATCGTTTACCAGGCCGCCGATCGTTTGCGGCGACGTGTCGGACGCCGGTTCAATTCCCTTCCCCGCAAACCAATCCAGCCTCACGGACACGCCGCCGCCGACGCGGCCGGCGGCCCAGAAGATAAATTTGAAGCACCATTCAGGCACCCAATCGCGGAGGTTTGTGTTCTTTTCGATGCTGTCAATGTGATAGTGAAGCGTGCCGACGCCGGGTTCGTTGAACGCTTTATATTGAAACCCGCGCGATCCGAGATCGGTAAACAAGCCTTTTTCAAAATATCTGTCGGGATGCGGAAAGTGGTTCTTCGCAACATTCTTGACGCCCATCATCACGCGTCGCCAATAGCCGAGGATCGCGTGCGTCGCCGTCTGGGCATTGAACGTTGTCGTATTCCAATCGCCGCCAATTATAGTCGGCAGCGGCGGCAGCGTATCTAGATGGTCGAGGATGATGTTCATCTGCCGCCTTCGATGCTCACGCGAGCAGTGCACGTCGAGATGCACTGTCACTGCCCGAAACGTCCCCGCTGGATGCTCAATATCGGCGATCAAAGCTCGCAGCCAGCCTAGCCGCTTTTCCTTGCCCCACATCTTGTCTTTGCCGTTCGGCAGCGGCACAGCGTGAACATTCGCCATCGGCCACGGCGACATCATCGCCAGGCCGTGGATCGACAACGTATTCTCGCCCTCCATCTGGGCCTCGACGCCGCTGCCTTTCTGAAGTGCAATGTATACAGGTGCGAACGCATAGTTCAGCCCCAGTCGCTTTGCCAATTCCGTTGGGACAAACCGATTGCCGCTCCGTGCCATGCCGTGGTCGAGTTCGGGCAGCATCAGCACGTCTTTGTTCGTCAATGCCGGATGCGTCGCCAACGCATTGGCGATACCGTCAAATTGAATGCCGCGTTCAAGATTCCACGCAAGCGCGTGCAAGGCAGAACCGCCTGCGTAAGCGGGCGGCCAGTTCGAATCGCTAGCGGCTGGTTTCCGTCTAGGTGACTCTTTGCCAGCGAACTGACCGCCCGCTGACGCAGGCGGTTCTGACACTACCGCATTCATTATCCGCTCGACCTCATCGCGAACCTCCGGCCACAACGATGACGTCTCAAGCTCAGGTTTAGAATCGAACTTCAAAAGTTCGGAAAAATGTCTGTTCAGGTCGTGTTCGAGGATCGACGGCGGGCCGGCAAAACTGCTAGTCGTCATACCTCTCTTTTACGGGCGCGACGGCGAGAAAATCCGCAGAGATACGGTCCGTGTAAATCGAGATGAGTTCGTCGATCCGTTTCTGCGTCTTTGAGCGAAAGATCAGCCCGACATGCTTTGGTTTATCGACGCGGTAAACGATCTCTTCGTCGCCGTAACCAGAGGTGTCGGGCTGGTCAACATTTGCGAGGGCGAGCGTGATGCCGGCAAACTCCTTGCGTAGCTTTGGCAGCAAGTAGGGCCGTTCGGCGGTCGCGGTTTCCAGTTTTGCCCATTCACGCCATAGGTTAAAACCGCAGGCGTGCTCGAGGACGTTGGCGATATAGGCGCCGCCTACGCGGCATGCGACCTCGAGCAAATAGAACTGGCCGTCCGCCTCGCTCTGCAGGAATTCCGCATGCGAAACGCCCTGATCATAGCCGAAGGCCATCAGCAATGCGTTATTGAGAACTTCGAGTTCCTTGCGCTCTTTCGACCGGTACGACACGATCGACGACGAAAACACGCCGCCGTAATGCGATACCTTGAATGGCGTCGTGCCGTATTGGCTCACGCCGCACGCCGCGACCTTACCGTCGGCGACAACAGAATCGACATGAAAAACGCGGCCCTCGATAAACCGCTCGATCAAGAATTGCGACGGGTGATCGCGCCAGTTGTGGCGGTTGTCGAGATCATTCAAAACGCCCCAGACCTCATCGGCCGTCTCGCATTTGCGGATGCCAAAGGCCGACACCTCGTGCCGCGGCTTGACGATCCACGGCCCCGGAACGTCCTCGAGATACTTACGGATCTCATCCTGATTAAACGCGCCGATAAACGCCGGGCACGGTATGCCCGCATTTCGTGCGAGATTTCGCATCGTCAGCTTGTCGCGAAACCGCCTGACGAAAGAACTCGTCATGCCGCTGATCTGCAAATGTTCGCGCGTCAAAGCAGCGGTAATCACATCAAATTCGTCCAGGCCCACAACACGGTCAATATTGCGAGAGCCTGCGAGATTCGTCACCGCGCGGACGTAATCGACCGGCTGCGCAATGTCATCAACGGTTTTGGCATCCGTGATCGCGTCCCATGGCCATGCTTCCTCGAGCAGCTTCTGCCGCGTCACGAGCGTTACGTCCCAACGGGCCGCGCGGGCCTCTTCGAGAAACTCGTTCCCCTTGTGTTCGCTTGCGATGCAGACAATATGTTCAGCCATACAAAATTTTATTTTGGGCTAAAAGAATGGCACAATCTAGCCACGAATGCACGAATAATCTTATGGGCGACGGCGATATTCTCAATCTGGTCAGCCACCTCGTGATCTACATGGTCGTGTTATTGCTCGCGATATCGTGTCACGAGGCAGGTCACGCGTGGATGTCGTATAAGTTCGGCGACGACACAGCATATATGCTCGGCCGCGTCACGCTCAACCCCGTAGCTCACACCGACCCCATCGGCACCCTGGCGATACCGATGATCGCATTTATCCTCGGCAGCGTCGGCGGAGCCCTTGGAAGCATTCCGCTGATCGGATGGGGCAAACCGACGCCAGTGAACCCGCGCAAATGGACAAACTATACGTGGGGCAATGTGATGGTCTCGATCGCAGGTGTACTCGCGAATCTTATTCTGCTCATCATCGGCATTATCGCGGCGAAGGTAATGTTGAGCCAAGGCTTTAGCGTCGTCGACTTTTTTGGCCACAGTACAAATCCGCTGGCTATCTTTGTCGGCAACCTGATGCTGCTGAATATGTCGCTGTTCGTGTTCAACCTATTGCCATTTCCGCCGCTTGACGGCAGCAAGATTCTCGCGACGTTCCTACCGGATTCAGCCCAACCGGCGCTTGCGCTGCTTGAGCAGTACGGCTTTTTGATACTGATGCTGCTGATCTATATGGGCGTGTTCCGGATGATAATCACGCCGTTCCTTTACGCACTTCTTTTTGTTCTATCTGCCTGATATGAAGAAACGCATTTTCAGCGGCGCACAGCCGACCGGCGAATTGCATATCGGCAATTATCTCGGTGCGATCAAGAATTGGGTCGCGCTGCAGGACGAGTACGAATCGTTCTTTTGCATCGTCAACCTGCACGGCATCACGCTGCCGCAGGAGCCGACAACGTATCGGCAAAAAACGCTCGACCTCGCCCGCATCTACCTAGCCGCCGGTGTCGATCCCGAAAAGTCGCCGATCTTTGTCCAATCCGACGTCGCCGAACATGCCGAACTCACTTGGGTGCTGTCATGTATTGCCCGCATGGGCGAGCTTGAGCGGATGACTCAGTTCAAGGACAAATCGCAAAGAGGCGGCCGCGAACGCTCAAGCGTCGGCCTCTTCACCTATCCCATCCTGATGGCAGCCGACATCCTGCTTTATCAGGCCGATCTCGTCCCTGTCGGACAGGACCAAAAGCAGCATATCGAACTGACACGCGATCTTGCCGAGCGATTCAATCGCGATTTTGGCGAGACTTTTAAGGTGCCCGACGTTTACATTCCACCCGCCGGCGCCAGCATCAAATCGCTCCAGGACCCGACGAAAAAGATGTCTAAATCCGACGAAAATCCGAACGCCTCGATCTTTCTGCTCGACGACGCCGATACCGTCACCAAAAAGATCAAACGCGCCGTCACAGACAGCGGGACCGAGATTACATTCGACGTAGCGCGACCCGCGATCACAAACCTGCTGACGATCTATCAACTGCTGACCGGTAAATCGACGGACGAATGCGTATCGCATTTTGCCGGTAAAGGTTACGGCGATTTCAAAAGCGAACTGGCCGAGGTGACAGTCGAGTTCCTGCGACCGTTTCAGGAGCGCGTAAAGCAGTATGACGACGCCTCACTGAAGTTGATACTTAATAACGGCGCGCAAAAAGCCCGGTCTATCGCGGGCGATACACTTGCGACGGTCAACGAGCGATTAGGTATCTCGTTGTGAAGGTCCGCGAACTTATCAAACTGATCGAAAAAGACGGTTGGGTCTTGGCCCGTACTCGCGGCAGCCATCGACAGTATCGTCATACCGTAAAACCAGGTACGGTCACCATTGCGGGCCATCCTTCGGACGAAGTCCATCCAAAAACGGAGCGTAGTATTTTGACGCAGGCAGGACTAAAATAATCTCATGAAGAACAGATATCTTGTTGTTATAGAAAAAGGGGCCCGGAACTACTCGGCGTTCTCGCCGGACGTGCCCGGATGTATAGCGACCGGTCGAACGATTGAGGAAACAATTGATTCGATGCGAGACGCGTTGGAATTTCACATTGAGGGCATGATCGAAAACGGTGAGACCGTCCCGGCTCCAAAACCTTTACAATATGTTCTGCACGACACAAATGATGTTACAGGTGAGGACATAATCGCCCATGTGATCGTTCAGACACCAGAACTCGCCTTAGCCTAAAATGAATAGAATTATCGTTTACGAAAAACCGACCTGAACCACGTGCCGCAACTTGGCGACGCTGTTCCGTGAGAACGGCATTGAATGGGACAAGGTCAATTATTTTAATGAACCGTTCACCGAGAAGAACCTCGGTGCGTTGATTGCCAAAACGGGCCTCAGGCCGATCAAGCTGGCCCGCGGTGCGGCGGCGGCCGGAATTAACGACAACACGCCAGACGCCGACGTGATCAAGGCAATGGTCGCCGATCCGAATCTGATCCAGCGGCCGATAGTCGAGGTCGACGACAAGGCGGTGCTGGCTCGGCCGATCGAAAAGGCACTGGAATTAATATGAAGAAGAATTCACCACAGAGGCACAGAGAACACGGAGTATCGACCTAAATTGTGTTTCTCTGCGCCCTCCGTGCCTCTGCGGTGAATCAAACGTAGATGAGCATTACCTACGGCAACGGCCACTACCCTAAACCTCGCAACGTCCTCGGAGGCAACCTCGAGTCGTGCTGCACCGATCCGATGACGGGATTTTATCGCGACGGCTATTGCCGCACCGGTGCCGACGATCTAGGGCGGCATACAGTGTGTATTCTCGCGACGGACGAGTTTCTGGAGTATTCGCGTTCGGTCGGCAACGACCTTTCAACGCCGATGCCGCAGTACGCATTTCCCGGTGTCAAGGACGGCGACAAATGGTGCCTTTGCGTGACGCGATGGCAGCAGGCATTTGAGGACGGCATGGCCCCGCAGGTCGTGCTTGCGGCAACGCATGAGTCCGCTCTGCAGGTCGTAAACCTCGATGACCTCAAGCTACACGCGGTTGACGCAGAAGAATAAGTCGGAAAGAATAGCCACGAATGTACGAATAAGAACAAGATCATGGTTTATTCGTGCATTCGTGGCTATTTCTTTGTTTAATTTGCCTAATGCCTGCAGCAGAAGAACAACTCGATCAATTTACATTCGACTTTCATAAGGAGACGGCCGAGATCGTACGCGAATCGGACGAGCTGCAGATAAAGATCGGCGACTTTGCCGGCCCGCTCGATCTACTGCTCTATGTGATCCGCCAGGAGCAGGCAAACATTTTTGACATTCCGATCGCCCGTATCACCGAGAAATATCTCGAATACATCCGCCTAATGAAGCGGCTGGATATCGCCGTCGCAGCAGATTTCCTCGTAATGGCCGCGACGCTGATCGAGATCAAGTCAAAGATGCTGCTGCCTCGCGACCCCAAGGCCGAGGAAGACGAGGAATTCGAGGACCCGCGCCAGGAGCTTGTCGACCGCCTGCTCGAATACGAGAAATTCAAATCGGCCGCCGGCATGCTTCACGAACGCGGCGAGATCGAACAGGCGACGTTCACCCGCGGCACCATCGAAACTGACGGTGACATCGGCGAGGTGGACGCGACCGTCTTTGACCTGCTCAAGATATTTCAGCAGATCGCTACCCGCCACGCCGATGAGGTCAAGATGGAGATCGAGCGCGAAGAGATCTCGCTCGCCGACATGATCAAAACCCTCAAACGCCGCATCCTAGACGACGGCGAACTTAGCCTGCTGAAGTTTTTTGACGAAATGCACACCCGCCGCGAACTCGTAACCGCCTTTATCGCCGTGCTCGAGATCGTGAGGGCCGAGAACGTCAAACTGCTGCAAAAGAGCACGTTTGGCGACATAATACTGAAAAAGATGTAACCACGGATGGACACGGATGGACACAGATAAGGCAATTCTTATCGGTGTCCATCTGTGTTAATCTGTGGTTGATTTTTATGACCGAGCAAGCGGCCGCAAAGCAGAGAAACCGAACGCCCTCCGAGTTGGTGGCCCTCGTCGAGGCACTCATTTTTGTCGCAGACGAGCCTGTGACGGCAAAGCTTATCGCCGAGGTCCTTGATGAAGACAAAGGAGCGGTAAAGGCCGCCGTTGAGCAGCTTGCAGCCGAATATACCGAACGCGGCAGCGGCCTGCAGATACGCGAGATAGCCGGTGGCTATCAGCTTGCGACTCGGACGGAACTGCACGAAGAGGTTCGTGCATTCCTAAAAACACGTCCGTCTGCCAAGCTCTCTATCGCCTCGCTCGAAACGCTTGCGGTCATCGCATATAAGCAACCCGTGACCGTTCCCGAGATCCTCGAGATCCGAGGTGTGCAGAGTGCAACGTCGATCAAAACGCTCCTCGACAAACGCCTCATCGTCGCAAAGGGCCGCAAAGAGGCCGTCGGCCGCCCGATGATGTACGGCACGTCAAAAGAATTCCTCATCCAGTTCGGCCTCAACGACCTGACGGAACTGCCGAGTATCGAAGACTTCGAGGACCTAGTCCAATAAGATTAGCCACATAGGCACATAGAAGACATAGAAGTGCCGGTTATATCTATGTGTTCTATGTGCCTATGTGGTTCAATAGCGTTCTGTGCCGGAAAGATTGCAGAAACTCATCGCCCAAGCCGGTATCGCCTCACGCCGGGCGGCCGAGCAGCTTATCGCTGCCGGCGAGGTCACGGTCAACGGCGAGATCGTGACCGAACTCGGCACTAAGGCCGATCCTGAGCGGGACCACATCAAGGTTCGCGGCAAGCTGATAAATGCCAAGCTCCAGAGCCGTTCCAAAACGTATGTCCTCGTAAACAAACCGAAAGGCTACCTGTCGAGCGTCAGCGACCCCGAAAATCGCAAGCTCGTCGTCGATCTCGTGAAAGGCAAGGGCAAACTGCATCCGGTCGGGCGGCTCGATTACAACAGCGAGGGGCTGATCATCCTGACAAACGACGGTGAATTCACGAACCGCGTTGCGGGATCTAAAAAGATCCCAAAGGTCTATGAGGTCAAGGTCAAGGGCCTGCCAAACCGCAACGCGATCAACAAACTCCGCCGCGGCGTTACGTTGGAAGACGGCTTCAAGACCGCTCCCGCAGAGATACGCGAGCTAAAACCGACGCAAAACAATGGCTGGTACGAGGTGACACTGCATGAGGGGCACAATCAGCAGTTACGCAAGATGTTCGACGCGATCGGCAATTCGGTCGTGAAATTGCGGCGGACACGGATTGGCGCGATCAGCGATCCATACCTAAAAGTTGGGGCATCACGCGAATTGACGGTAGAGGAAGTTAAAAAAATTACAGGATGAACATGATAAATAAGATATCCTGTCAATCCTGTGCATCCTGTTCCAATTAAGCGTCGATCAGTGCGCGGTGCTCGACCATTAAACAAAGGTCCTGCACGACCTTGATGCCCGCCTCAGCCCATTTCTCAGCCGCCTCGTCATCGCGTATCCCAAGTTGCAGCCAGACGGCCTTTGGCTTCTTCTGCAATATCTCAAACGTGTGTTTAGCCACGTCCGAACTGCGGCGAAAGACGTTGACCATATCGATCTCACCGGGTATATCGTTCAGATCGCGATAAACAGGCTTTCCCAATATCTCGGTAACCTCTGGATAGTAGACGGGCACGGGAATGATGTCGTAGCCGTTATCGGCCATGTATTTCGGCACATAAAACGCGGGCTGTCCGGCGTGGGTTTCGGGTTTGATGCCGAGAACGGCGATCGTCTTTACCTCGCTCAATAATTGCCTGATCTCGTCGTCGGTTCGCAGTATCTTCTCGTGCATACACCGAGTTTACACAATATCCTTGTGTAAAACTATTTGTTATGCGAACATAATGGATCGTTATATCGCCTTATGAACTTCGAACTTTCAGACGAGCAGCTACAGATCAAACACAGCGTCCGCGAATTCGCCGAGAGCGAGATCCGGCCCTGCGTGATGGAATGGGATGAATCGCAGCATTTTCCCGAAGAATTGCGGCCAAAGCTCGCCGAACTCGGCCTGATGGGCGTTGTTTTCCCGGAGGAATACGGTGGGGCCGGAATGGGCTATGTCGAATACGCGACGATCATTGAGGAGCTCGGCCGCGTCTGCGGCTCGGTCGGCCTGTCGGTCGCGGCTCACAATTCACTCTGCTCGAACCACATCTACATGTTCGGCAGCGAGGAGCAGAAGCAAAAATATCTCGTCCCGCTCGCGCAGGGCGAATCATTCGGTGCCTGGGGCCTGACGGAATCGCAGGCCGGCTCGGACAGCGCGGGGACGCGGACGAACGCCGTTCGCTCAAGCGGTGGTTGGACGGTGAACGGCTCAAAGAACTTCATCACTCACGCGCTCGCCTGCAACACGCTCGTCGCGGTCGCGGTAACTGATAAAGAGAAGGGCAATCGCGGGATTTCGGCATTCATCTTTGACAAATCGATGGACGGTTTTCGCGGCGATAAGAAGGAAAACAAACTTGGGATGCGTGCGAGCGAAACGGCGTCGGTGGTGTTTGAGGATTGCCACGTTCCGGAAGAAAATCTCCTCGGGACTGAGGGCGAAGGCTTCCTCCAATGCATGCAGGTCCTCGACGGCGGCCGTATCTCGATCGCTGCCCTGTCCGTCGGCATCGCGCAAGGGGCGTATGAGGCTGCGGTGAAATACGCAAAAGAACGTCAGCAGTTCGGTAAACCCATAGCCGAATTCCAGGCGATCCAGTTCAAGCTCGCCGATATGGCCACGCAGATCGAGTGTGCCCGCCTGCTCACATTACAGGCGGCTGCTACGAAGGACGCGGGCAAACCTGTAACCCAAAAGTCCGCAATGGCAAAACTCTACGCCTCTGAGACCGCCGTCCGCGTTTCTGAGGAAGGCATCCAGATCCACGGCGGCTACGGCTATACCAAAGACTACCCTGCGGAAAAATACTGGCGCGACTCAAAGCTCTGCACCATCGGCGAAGGCACTAGCGAGATCCAGCGTGTCGTCATCGCTAAGAGCCTGCTTAAGGCTTTCTAAACAAAGTACCTGACGGCGGATTAGTTTGAATTCATAGCCATCGTAGATGGCGTCGGTATGTAGCCCAGTCCGCAAGGACTGGGGAGGCAGGCGTAATAAAAAAAGCCCGTGTAACGGGCGACAAGGCGACAAGCCGTCTCTCGCTATCTACGATAGCTCTTTAATCGCTCCGCACTCTTCCCCAGGGCTTATGGCCCTAGGCTACATGCTTACGCCATCTCCGATGGCTGGATCTAAACTGAATCACTAACTTGTCTGTTTCACCTGTTGCACTTCTGCAACGACTGTGCTAAACTCACCCCCTGATCTAACCCAAGGAGAAAAAACTATGAGTTCTACAGGCACAAGTACAGGCCGTTTGGCGACGGCGTTTTTGGCGGAGATGGACAATGAGGCAAAGGTCGCACGTGAGTGTCTCTCGCGCGTTCCGGCCGATAAGTTCGACTGGAAGCCGCACGAAAAATCAATGACGATGGGCCGGCTGGCCGTTCACGTCGCCGAGATGTTCGGCTGGACAAAAGAGACGCTGACGCAGGACGTGCTCGATTTTGCGACGGCCGATTTCAAGCCCTTCGAGCCGTCGACGACGGACGAGTTGCTCGCGTTCTTTGACGATCACGTCGCAAAGGCAAAAGATGTGCTTTCGTCAACCTCGGATGAGACCTTCTTTACCGACTGGACGATGCGCAACGGCGATCAGGTGTATTTCACCATGCCAAAGGTCGCCGTGATGCGCTCATTCGTGATGAATCACATCATCCACCACCGCGGCCAGCTTTCGGTCTATCTCCGCCTCAACGACATCCCCGTCCCGTCGATCTACGGGCCGTCGGCCGACGAAGGGCAGATGTAGTTTGAGAACATTGACCTTTTTTGGAAGCGCAGGTGATTATCGGCGCTTTCTCCGTCGTGTGAGATATAATTCGAAATATGCACGAACTCAAATTCACAGCTATTTATGAGGAAGCTGAGGAAGGTGGATTTATTGGCTATGTGGCCGAATTGCCGGGAGCCAATACTCAGGGCGAAACTCTAGCTGAAACTCGCGAGAATCTTAAGGATGCAGTCGAGATGCTGCTGGACTGTTATCGCGAGGACGCCGAACAGAGGTTCGCATCGAGCCCAAAAGCCACCAAAGAGGACCTGATACTTGAGGCGGCCTAGCGAATGAAGAGAACGGAACTCGTTCGTCATCTTGAACGGACAGGCTGTGTCCTGTTTCGTGAAGGCGGAAAGCACTCTGTTTACAAAAACGCCAAGAGCGGGCAGATGACCGCGGTGCCGCGCCACCGCGAGATCAAAGAATACTTAGCAAAGAAGATCTGTGACGATCTTGGAGTTCCTCGGCGAGCATAAGAGAGCTCGCCTTTTTAACTTTATCGATAGAATGCGAAGATTCTTGATAGTTAATGACTAAAAGCGAATCTTTTAAACAACTCCTCCATGGTCAACCTCGTTCGATCGCCCGCGCGATCACGCTTGTCGAGAACGGCGGCGATGCGGCGGCGGAGTTGATGAAAGCGGTCTTTCCGAAGACGGGCAGAGCGTCGGTCATCGGCATTACCGGTGCGCCGGGGGCCGGAAAGTCCTCTCTGGTCGATAAACTTGCGCTCTATTACAAGGATCAGGGCCAGAAAGTGGGCATTGTGTGTATCGATCCGTCGTCGCCATTCTCGGGCGGGGCGATCCTTGGTGACCGGATCAGGATGTCGGCGCTTGGGACGGACAAGAATATCTTTATCCGCTCGATGGCGACGCGAGGGAATCTGGGCGGGCTGTCGCGTGCGACGGTTGACGCTGTCGCGATATTGGATGCGGCCGGTTTCGACAAAGTGATCGTTGAGACCGTCGGCGTCGGCCAGGACGAGGTCGAGATCGTAAAGACGGCGGACGTTTCGGTCGTGGTGCTGGTGCCCGGCATGGGCGACGACATTCAGGCGATAAAGGCCGGGATAATGGAGATCGGCGACGTTTTTGTCATCAATAAATCGGACCGCGAGGGTGTATTGCGCACGCAAAAGGAGCTTGAGGCCTTGCTATCGCTTGCGCATCGCCCTGATATGTGGCATCCGTCGATCGTCAAGACCGTCGCGACCGAAAGCAAAGGTATTGACGACCTCGCCGCTGCTATCGCGAAATATCTCGAATTTCAGGCCGGCGAAGGCAAAAACAGCGAACGACGCCGCTCTATCGCCCGCTGGCGGCTGACGGAACTGCTGAGAGAACGGCTCGTAAATGATCTTCTAAACCGTAATGCGGCAAGCGACCGGCTGGACGAGCTTGCAGCTATGGTTGCGGACAAAACGACGGACCCATATTCGGCGGTAGAGGAACTTTTGAGCGGAGATGTGTAACGCGCCTTGTTTTTTGCGCGAAATTCGTGGAACACGCTGAAAAATAGGTGATAAGTTAACTGATATCAATGGTTTACAGCGTTCCGCCTAGGGGTGGAACACGGCCGGAACAGGCGGCACGCGTTCCGAATGGTCGTTTCGGATCTATCTGTATGAAAATAAACCACTTAGGCATCGCAACTAAGGATATCGACGCTGCCCTCGCCTTCTGGCAGGACGCTCTTGGTCTGGAACACGTCCATAGCGAGACGGTCGAGGACCAAAAAGTCCGTGTAGCAATGTTGCCGATCGGAGAGAGCCGCGTGGAGCTTCTTGAACCGACGAGCGACGACTCGCCGATCAGCAAATTTCTTGAGAAACGCGGCAGCGGCATTCATCATATCGCCGTCGAGGTGGACGATATCGAGGCCGCATTGGCGCAACTAAAGGGCCGCGGCATGCGTTTAATCGATGCGGCCCCGCGTGTCGGGGCCGAGGGCTGTCTGGTCGCATTTGTACATCCGTCTTCAACCGGTGGCGTATTGCTTGAACTTGTGCAGACACTGGACGGCAGCGCGGATTAGTGATATCGGCGGTGTTTTGTTATTATGCCCGTTTGGCGCTAACGCGGAGATACAAGTAAGAGAGGACCGGAGAATTGAATAACCTAACTAAAGCATTGATCCTGATCGGCGTGATATTGCTGATCGGCGTAGGCCTGGTGGCCTGGAAAAAGAAAGTCGGCGGACACGCGACAGAATCGTACAATTCGATCTCGAAGGCAGAGGTCGAATCGCTTCTGGCCGATGTCGCCAAGAACAATCCGATGCTGATCAAGCGTTGGAATGAGGATCCCGACACGGTCAAGAAGCAGATGGAGGGGCTAAAGCAGATGTTAGCCTTTGCCAGCGAGGCACAGCGCGAGGGCATGGCCGATTCGTCAGCTAACCGGCAGGAACTCCGCAGCATCAAGGCCGAGGTCATTGCTGTCAACTACGACCGCGAGATCAATAAGGACAAAGGGCCGATGCCGCCTTTCGGCTTCATCACAGAGGATCAGATCAACGCATACTGGGGAGCTGCAGCACCGGCGGGGCAGCAGGGCTTTCTCGACAGCTTGATGAGCAAACTCGGCCTCGGCGGTGATAAGGAAGCTCGCAGCCACGAGGAAGAGTTTACCGATTACCTCAACTCCAAGATCGAGATCATGAAGGCCGGCAGTCCTGAAATGAAGGATCGCGAGATCAGCGAAGAGGAGCGGACGCAGGCGAGAGAGATGTTCGCCAAGATGCGGATCTATACCGACGAATTTGAGGCGAAAGCCGCTTCCGGTGAGCTCGATAAAGCGTTCGTTGATAAGACATATCTTCAGGTAAAGCTGCAGCAGGCGCAGTTTCTCGCCCGGATGTATGCTGAGGCTTCAGCCGAGCGGACCAAGGTCACTGACGCTGAGATCGACGAGTATATTGCCGCTCATCCCGAGCTCGATCCGGCCGCCAAGCGTGAAAAGGCCCAGGGCATCCTCGACCGTGCAAAGGCCGGTGAGGACTTTGCGGCGCTGGCAAATGAGTTTACCGAGGATCCCGGCAACAAGGGCGTTGACGGAACGCCGCAGGGCGGGCTTTACAAGGACGTGAGCAAGGGCCGAATGGTCCCTGCGTTCGAGGCCGCTGCCCTAGCCCTCGAGCCAGGGCAGGTCGCAGCCGAGCTGGTCGAGACGAACTATGGCTTTCACATCGTCAAGCTCGAACGCAAGCTCGAACCGCAGGAAAAGGACGGTAAGACGACCGAGACCTACGACGTTCGTCACATCCTGATCTCGACCGGCGTAAAGGATCCCGACAAACCGAATTCGCGCGAGATGCCGCTGAGGGACTACGTCAAAGCCAAGCTCGAAGAGGAGAAGGACAAAAAGCTGATCGACGAGCTGATCGCTACGAATAATGTCCAGATACCTGAGGACTTTGAGATTCCGCAGGTCACGGATGCACAGCTCGAAGAGTTCAGGCAAAAGCAGCAGACCCAGATGCCCGGAGCGCCTCCGGGGGCCGCACCGGGAGCGCCCGGTGCTCCAAAGGTGGAGGTCAAGCCGGCCCCGCCCGCAAAGCCGGACGCTAAGAAGAAGTGATCGGATGCAGATCGGTGACTATCGCGTCGAGATAATCCCCGACTGCGAGTTCAAACTAGACGGAGGGGCGATGTTCGGTGTCGTCCCTCGCGTTCTTTGGGAGCGAGTTTTCCCGCCTGATGACAAAAACCGCGTCACGCTAACCTGCAACTGCCTCTTTATCGACACCGGCAGTCAGAAGGTCCTCATCGAGACCGGCATGGGTGACAAATGGACGCCGAAAGAAAGGTCGATCTACGGCATCGACCGAAAGAAACCGCTCGGCGAGACGCTCTTTGACATTACCGGCAGCACAGCCGACGAGATCGATATCGTGATCAACACGCATCTGCACTTTGACCACGCCGGCGGCAATACGTCAGAACCACCTGCGGTAGCGGGTGGTTTTACGCAAGCGGTACTCAAGCCGGTGTTCCCAAATGCTCGTTATCTTGTTTCAAGAAGCGAGTTTGCCGCAGCCGAATCGCCGCACGAGCGCGACCGGGCGAGTTACCTGTCAGAGAACTGGCAGCCGCTCATCGAAAGCCGTCAGCTCGATCTAATGCCCGACCGGTACGAACCGGTTGATGGCCTGATCGTCGAAACGGTCCGCGGCCACAGTGAGACGATGCAGACGATAAAGCTCACGCGCGGCGACGAAACGTTATTTGGCTTCTTTGACATGGTCCCGACGCAGCATCACGTGCCGTATCCGTGGATAATGAGCTACGACCTGTACCCGACCGAGACGCTGGAATTCAAAAAACGTATCCTGCCGCAAGCGGTCGAAGAGAATTGGATCTGTCACTTTTATCATGACGTCGAGATGCCGTTGGGGAGATTGGTTGAGGTTGATGGGAGAATAGTTGCGGTGAGAGAGCAGGCAGAAACACGACCGGTAGGGAGTGTGCCCTGTAGGGTTGAATAAATACGACGGGGCACACTCGCTACTGCTCGTGTTTCCGCCTGTATGACTATGGAAAAAGTAAACATCGGAATAATCGGCGGCTCGGGGCTGTATCAGATGCCGGAGCTCGCGAATGTGAGGGAGCAGGCGGTCGAGACGCCGTTTGGGGAGCCTTCGGATGCGTTTATTGTGGGCGAGCTGGACGGCGTGACGGTCGCATTTTTGCCGAGGCATGCGCGGGGGCATAAGTTTTTGCCGACCGAGGTGCCGTACCGGGCGAACATCTACGCGATGAAGCTGCTGGGCGTCGAGTACATCCTGTCGGTGTCGGCGGTGGGCAGTTTGCAGGAGCAGTACGCTCCGACGGATTTTGTGATACCGGACCAGTTCTTTGACAGGACGCGGGCGAGGGCACGGGAATCGACGTTCTTTGGCGAAGGCATCGTCGGGCACGTGACGTTTGCGCATCCGGTGTGCAATGAGCTTGGCGACATTCTCGAGGCCTCGTGTAATACAGTCGGCGTCAAGACGCACCGCGGCGGAACTTACCTTTGTATGGAAGGGCCCGCGTTCTCGACCGTCGCCGAATCCAACGTCTATCGCCAATGGGGCATGGACATCATCGGGATGACCAATCTGCAGGAGGCCAAGCTCGCCCGCGAGGCCGAGATCGCTTATGCGACGCTCGCGCTCGTGACCGATTACGACTGCTGGCACACCGACCACGACGCCGTCACCATCGACATGGTCGTCGAATATCTCAACAAGAACGTCCGCAACGCCCAGCTCGTCCTAAAAGACGCCGTCACGCGCCTCGCCGCCAAAGAGACGCCGAACCAATACCGCGACGCCATCAAAAACGCCATCTTCACCGCCCCGGATCATTGGCCGGAAGCGACGGCGAAGAAGCTGGAGGCGATCATCGGCAAGTATCGGCCAAAGTAAACGATTGACGACATTGAATCATCTGACCATTCTATGAAGCGTGTAGCCTTTATATTCGTCGCATTCGTCCTATTCGTCGCATCGGCCTCAGCCCAGCGCAATGTCGCACCGGTGCTGGATGTCATCATGGAGCGGGATGCTAAGCATAACCTCGACGTTGCGAAGCAGTATTTTTCGCCGCTCAAAAAGGCGTACAAGTCGGTGATCGACCGGTTCGAAGAGACTTACGCGGCGTATCCCGAGTTTACGGCGATCGACGAGTTTCTCTACATCGCCGGCATGAGCAGCTATTACCTCTCAGAGGGCAAGGGCAAGCAGAAGGTGAATCTCAAGAGCGAGCGTGAAAAGGAAAAATATGCCCCCGAAAAGCTCAAAGCCGACGCCGTTGCGTACCTTTCAACGATCGTTGATAAGTATCCGGAGAGTAAGTTCAAGGGCGACGCCGAGAAAACGCTCGCGGAGATGAAGGGAAAATGAGTTGCCACTAGCTTTAGCTAGTGGTTAGATGCCCAAAATGATTCCGGGCTTTAGCCCAAAGATTCGGCTAAAGCCGGGTCTTTTTTGATTGAACCTGTCCACTAGCTAAAGCTAGTGGCAATTCATATGAACCTCAACCAAGTCACGATCTATTCCGACAAGACGGTCGAGACGGTCGAGTTCTTTGAGAAGCTCGGTTTGCGGCGGATCGTCGATTCGCTGCCGCGATACGCGCGGCTTGAGTGCCCCGACGGCGAGGCGACGCTGTCGGTAAACGAATTTCACGAGCACACGCCGTTGAATAATGTCGTTCTCTACTTCGAATGCAACGACATCGACGCAGAAGTCGAACGCCTCAAATCGCTCGGCCTCGAATTTGACGAAGACCCGACCGATCGCCCATGGCTCTGGCGTCAGGCATACCTAGAAGACCCTAACGGCAACAAAATATGCCTCTTCCACGCCGGCGAAAATCGCAAAAATCCGCCGTGGCGTGTAGAATCGTAGAAGTCGGAAATCAGAATTCAGAAGTCAGCAGAGAAGCCTTTTTCTGATTTCTGGCTTCTGAATTCTGGCTTCTTAAATTTATGTCATTAACAGTAGTTGGATCGGTCGCGTTTGATGCGTTGGAAACGCCATTTGGCAAGCGCGAGCGGATTTTGGGCGGTGCGGCGACACATTTTGGATTGAGCGCGTCGTTCTTTACCGAGGTGAACGCCGTGGGCGTGGTCGGCGGCGATTTTGGCGAGGCCGAATGGGACGTTTTTCGGCGGCACCAGATCAATACCGACGATATCGAGGTCGTGCCGGACGGGCGAACGTTCTTCTGGAGCGGCAGTTACGATTACGACATGAACACGGCACACACGCTCGACACGCAATTGAACGTATTCGAGACGTTCCAGCCGAAGCTGAGCGATAGATCGAAGAACGCCAATATGCTATTCCTCGCAAATATCCTGCCGTCGCTGCAAAAGGACGTTCGCCTACAGTGCGCCGACGCCAGATTTGTCGCGATGGACACGATGAACTTCTGGATCTCGTCGATGAAGGACGCGGTGATAGACACGATCAAGGCCGTCGATTGCATGATCATCAACGACGCGGAGGCACGGCAGTTGACCGGTGAGCCGAGCATCTATAAGGCCGCTCGGTTGATCCTCGGCTACGGCCTGAGGGCCGTCGTCATCAAACGCGGCGAATACGGCGCGACGTTGTTTACAAAAGACGGCTATTTCACGACGCCGGCATATCCGCTCGAAAGCGTTTTTGATCCGACCGGCGCGGGCGACACGTTCGCGGGCGGCTTTATGGGCTATCTTGCCGCCCAGAACGATATCAATGACGATGTGCTGAGGCGGGCATGCGTCTATGGCTCAGTGATGGCGTCATTCAACGTCGAGAAGTTTGGCACCGAGCGCGTCGATGCACTGAATTACACCGAGATCAATCAGCGATTCAAGGACTTCAAGCTGATGACGCACTTTGACGACATTCCATTCGAACGCGCAACGGCAGCTTAACGCTTTTTGAATTGCCGCCACCCTTAGGTGGAGGGTGGCTGTCAATACAACTTCGGGCTTTAGCCCAATTTCGGCTGAGGCCGGAGAATTTTCCGGATCGTTACCTCCAGCAAAAGCCGGAGGCAATTCATGGCAAGCTCAGGCAAAAACCCGCTCAGCCGCGTAGAGCGGCGCAAGACCAACTATCCGCTCATCGCGGCGGCCGTGGTGCTGTTCGCTCTGTTGGCGGCGGGTGCGGTCTTTGCCTTTCGCGACCAGAACTGGATCGCAGCAATGCTAGTCGTCGCGGCGATACTCGTCCTCATTCTCGCGATACTGATCGAGATCACGCACAGCCGGCGGCTCGCGGCGTTGGATGACCGCAAATTTATCCGCTGGGACGCCGCGATGCCCGAGGTGCAGCGCCAGAACGTCAATGTCGAAGTGCGCGAATTGGCCCGGCTGCTCAATGTCGGCAGCGATCAGTTGCCCGACCTCTTGTCGGCGTATATCGTCGCCGAGGATCTGGCCCTGCGACAGGTTCAGCAGGAGGAGAACCTGCCGCTGATGCGGCACGTCAGCATTGGGAAGATCCCATTTGACGGTATCCTGATCGATCAGGACCTGATCACCTGCATCGAGGTAGCGTTCCTCGTCGTGCCCGACGTGCGGCAGGAAAAGATCGAGTCGATGCTCAAGAAAGCGGCCATGGCAAAGAAAAATCTCGCCGATATGAAGAGCCGCCTGCGGCTCAAACTAATGCTGGTCCTCGTCACGCAGCTAACTCACGACGAGGAAGAACAGCTTCGCGGTGTCCTGACAACGCGCCGGTTCACAGACACGCCCGTCGATATCGACATCAGGATGCTCGATTTTGAGATGCTGCAAAAGGTTTACGTTAGTGAATAGGAGCGTTAGGTGCTAGGTTTTAGGTGTTAGGTGTTAGACCAAAAAGCTAACACCTAAAACCTAACACCTAACACCCAAAACCTATGTTAGAAAACAAGATCGGAATGATCCTCGGTGTCGCTAATAAGCGTTCGATAGCTTGGGCGTGTGCTGCGGCGTGTGCTGAGCACGGAGCTCGGATGGCTTTCACCTATCAGGGCGAGAGGCTCAAGGAGAATGTCGAGGAACTCGCCGGCACGCTCGACGATTCGCTCGTCGTGCCGTGCGATGTAAGTGACCAGGCGACCGTCGATGCTGCATTTGATGCCGTTAAGGCAAAATACGGTAGGCTCGACTTTGTCGTGCATTCAATAGCGTTTGCTCCCCGCGAGGCGCTCGAGGGCGAATTCATCGCCACAACGCGCGAGGCATTTACAACGGCACTCGAGATCAGTGCCTTTTCGCTCACGCAGGTCGCTCTCGCTGCTGCCCCGCTGATGGCAGACGGCGGATCGATTGTGACGATGACATACTACGGTGCGGAAAAGGTCGTGATGAATTACAACGTCATGGGCGTAGCAAAAGCCGCGCTTGAGGCGTCAACTCGCTACCTCGCCGCCGACCTCGGCAAGAACAATATCCGCGTAAACGCGATCAGCGCCGGCCCGATCAACACCTTGTCGGCTCGCGGCGTAAAGAACATGGGCTCGCTTCTGAGTTATGTCGGCGAAAAATCGCCATTGAAGCGAAACGTAACCGCCGGCGAGGTAGGCAACACAGCGTTGTTCCTGGTCAGCGACCTCGCAAGCGGCATTACGGGCGAGACGATCTATGTCGATTGCGGCTACAACATCATGGGAATCTGAACATGGCAGTAACCGAGGACAAGAAGACGAAGTCAAAAAACCGCAAGACCGGCGGCGAGCCGGAGACCGTTGCCGAGGCAAAGGAACTGGAGGTCGCTCAGGGCTATTGGAAACTCACTGACGACGAGGTCCTGCTGCGCTCGCCAAAGCCTGAGGACGATTACAGAACGTCGGATTCATGGCGGGTGTTTCGCATCATGGGCGAGGTGATCGGCGGATTTGATGATTTTGCCACGGTCACCCGCGGAGTCTCGATCTTCGGGTCTGCCCGCACGGGCGAGGGCGACAAGCATTATGAAGATGCACGCCAGACAGCATATCTGCTGGGCGCCGCCGGCTTTGAGATCATAACGGGCGGCGGCCCCGGCATCATGGAAGCCGCTAATCGCGGTGCGCACGAGGCCGGGGCCGTTTCGATAGGGTGCAATATCGAATTGCCGCTCGAACAGATGCCGAATCGCTACCAAAACCGCTCACACAGGTTCAAATATTTCTTCGTCCGCAAGACGATGTTCATTAAATACAGCAATGCGTACATTATCTTTCCGGGCGGCTTTGGGACGATGGACGAGCTTTTTGAGGCACTTACGCTGATCCAGACGCGCAAGATCCGTAATTTCCCCGTTGTGCTGTTCGGATCTCAATATTGGCGCGGCCTGCTGGCATGGCTTACGTCCACGATGCTCAATGAAAAGATGATAAATGCCGAGGACCTAAGCCTGATCCACCTGACCGATTCGCCACGGGACGCGGTGGATTTCATCATCAAGACCTGTTACGCGGGAATCGATAACGGCGATTCCTGAGCTTGAAATGGGATCGGGATTTGCGCGCTAGCGGCTTTGGGTTTAGGGACGAATCGGGTATGCTTGTTTCCAAATTTTTGTTTTGAGGAAGGATGTATGATTAAGACTTGCTTGCGCCTCCTGTCGGTGGCGATAGTTATAGGGCTGGCGATCTCGTTTGCCGTGGTATTCAACACTCACACAAGCGGAGCGGCCGTCGTCGGCAAAGGCCTCAGTGTCGCACAGGATGCCGAAATGTCGATTCTGTCCGCGGACGGTATCGGCGAAGTTTACAGGTCGTCGGCTCCCATCAGTGCGGCCCGAATGACCTCATACCCTGATTCGACTGCCCGCACCGTGATATGGACCGCAGGCGGCGAACATTTCTATGCGATCAGCCTTGATGGTAAATCGTTCGCGCGAATGACACCGGCAGACTACAAACTGATGCTTCGCTACGCGGAGTTTGATCCGCTTGAGAGGCTGCCAACGGTTGCGTCTGAGCTGAGTTCTCGGCGTGATGGCTCGACGAAGGAACGTGCGTTCATCGTTCAGTTTGCCGCGCAGCCGCTTGATGCAGATCTCAGCCAGATGGCCGCGGCCGGTGCAAAGGTCCATATTTACCTCCCGAACTACGCATATCTCGTTTCGATGGATGATATGGCGTTCGCGGCCGTGTCGAACCTTCCGTCGGTTCGCTGGGTGGGCAAGTACGAGCCCGCATACCGTCTCGAGGAGGTTCTCGTCAGCCAACTCACCTCTGACCCGTCACGGCTCGGCCCTGAGCGATACAACATCATGGCTGTCGAGCGTGGGGCCGATACACAGAATGATATTGGGTCTCTTGTCAGGCAAGTAGGCGGAACGGTTGATAACATTATCCCTGAAGGGCTCAGGATGGAGGCTACCCTCACCGGCGAGCAACTGCTTGAGATCGCACATCACGAAAAGGTGCTCTTCATCGACCGCTGGTCCGCTCCTGAGCATGATATGGACATCGTCAGGGCCGTCGGCGGTGCGAATATTGTGGACAGCGTTGCCGGCTATCGCGGCCAGGGCGTGCGAGCCGAGGTGATGGACGGAGGATTGCGCACGACCCATGCCGATTTTCAAGCCGGTGGGCCGCCGATCCTGCACGGAACCGTTGGTGTCGATAGCCACGGCACGGCAACCTATGGCATTAATTTTGGTCGCGGCACCGCCAACCCTCAAGGAAAGGGAATGCTGCCCGAGGCCCAAGGCATTATCGCAGCCTACTCACAGTTGACGAACCGCTATACGCATACTGCGGAACTCCTGCAAGATCCCTACAAGGCCGTCTATCAGTCGAATAGCTGGGGCAGTGCTCTGACGACCCAATACACGACAATCTCGGCCGAGATGGACGACATCCTCTTCCTTAATGATTTCACGCTGCTCAATTCGCAGAGCAACGCCGGCAGCCAGAACTCGAGACCGCAGGCGTGGGCGAAGAATGTCGTCTCGATCGGCGGTATCCGGCACTTCAATACCGCTTCGTTTACCGACGATAGATGGCAGAGCGGCGCGAGTGTGGGCCCCGCTGCCGACGGACGCCTTAAGCCGGAGCTGGCTTACTTTTACGATAGCGTCTTCACCACAACAAGCACGAATGATACGGCTTACACGTCGTCGTTTGGCGGCACAAGCGCCGCTACGCCGATCACGGCCGGACACTTCGGGCTCTTTTTTCAGATGTGGCACAATCGCATTTTTGGAAATTCAGCGGCCGGGCCGACGGTCTTCGATTCACGTCCGCATATGACGACGGCTAAAGCCGTGATGATCAATACTGCCGAACAGTGGGACATGACCATTCCGGGAACTGACGTTACACGTGTCAGACAGGGCTTTGGGCGTGCGAATGTGGCCAATCTGTATAAGCTGCGTGGCAGCATCTTTATCGTCAACGAGACGTTCCCGCTGACCAACCTTCAGACAAAGACGCACCAGGTCGTTGTCACTGCAGAATCGTTGCGTGCACCGCTCAAGTTCACGATGGTTTACGCCGATCCGATGGGTAGCCCCGGCGCTACTCGGGCCCGGATCAACGATCTCACAATGAAGGTCACGGCGCCGGACGGCACCATTTATTGGGGCAATAACGGCCTTGGTGTCGGTGGCGGCATGTATTCGACGCCGGGCGGAACTGGAAATATCGTTGACACGGTGGAGAATGTCTTTATCGAGAGGCCGATGGTCGGCACGTGGACGGTCGAGATCATCGCTTCTGAGATCGTTGCCGATGCTCGCCCCGAAACGCCGGAGATGGATGCCGACTACGCGCTGGTTGTGAGCGGGCCCCTTGCTCCGGGTGCACGCAGCCGCATGCGCTTCGAAAAGGGAGATTAATCCGGCCTTACCGCCGCCTCCAACCATTCCCTATATGGGCCCGAGACGTTAGCCGCATCTACGGCAACGATCTCGGGCACCGAATAGCTATGGTTATCGGTGATCAACCGGTGCAAGGCGTCCCACCTATCGGCCGTCGTCTTTATCAACAGCAAGTGTTCAGGCTCGCGTTGGACGGCACCATCCCAGATATAGAATGACGTCATCTGGGGCAGCACCTGCACACACGCCGCGAGCCGGGCCTCGACGATCGTTTCAGCCAGCATCTCGCCATCGGCGGAGGTGGCAACGGTCGTAATCACTACTATCATGCACGTAATTATAACCTACGCAGGTGTAAGGTTTATTTGCATCGTCAAATACGATAGACTTGCAAACGCTCCAGTAATAGTTTGCGGCTATGCTCTTCCTAACGCAGTCGGCGACCGTTTACGGCATCAATGCGCTGATCGTCGACATTGAGGTGAACCTCAGTTCTCGGTCGGACAATGATCAATCGCCGCAGATCACGATCGTCGGATTGCCTGACACCGCCGTTCGCGAATCGCGTGAGCGGATCCGCGCGGCGATCACGAACAGTAAGTACTTCTTCCCGCCCGAGAAGATCACCGTCAACCTTGCCCCTGCCGATCTTCGTAAGGAAGGCGCGAGTTTTGATCTGCCGATCGCCCTCGGTATTCTGGGCGCAAACGGCGATCTGACCGACGGCCGTGATATATCCAATACGCTCAGCGTCGGCGAACTCTCGCTCGATGGCCGCGTTCGCCCGGTCAGGGGCGCATTGTCGATCGCCCTGGCAGCGCGCGAGGCAAATATCGCCAACCTTATCGTCCCTGAAGAGAATGCTCGCGAAGCCGCTGTCGTCCGGGATGTCAATGTTTACGCAGTCAAAGACCTTCGCTCGGCCGCCGAGATCGCCCGCGACCTTGACGCCGGCCGCAATACGTCAGAGCCGCCGGTCAAGCTCGACATCTCAGATCTGCAGGCCGATACGAGCACGTACCGAGTCGATTTTAATGAGGTTCGTGGTCAGCAGACGGCCAAACGGGCTCTCGAGATAGCTTCGGCCGGCGGGCATAACATCCTCTTTATCGGGCCGCCCGGCTCAGGCAAGACGATGCTTGCCAAAAGGCTGCCGACGATCCTGCCGCCGCTTGAATTTGAAGAGGCGCTCGAGATTACCAAGATACATTCCGTCGCCGGCCTCACGGGCCGGGCCGGACTTGTTATCGAGCGGCCCTTCAAATCACCGCACCACACCGTAAGCCAGGCCGGTCTGATCGGCGGAGGATCGATTCCCAAGCCCGGTGAGGTCAGCCTCGCTCACCTCGGCGTTCTGTTTCTCGATGAGCTGCCCGAATTCGATCGCAGCGTTCTCGAGGTGCTTCGCCAGCCGATGGAGGATAAGACCGTGACGATCTCGCGGGCGGCAACGTCATTGACGTTTCCGGCAGACTTCACGCTTGTGGCGTCCATGAACCCATGCCCGTGCGGGTACTTCGGATCGAGCCGCGAGTGTAAATGCTCGCCGATGCAGATCCAACGATACGTCGGTAAGATCTCAGGCCCATTGATGGACCGCATCGATATCCATATTGACGTGCCCGCTGTAAAGTTCAATGAGCTCCGCGGTAAGGGGGCTCCTGAAGGTGACTCCAGTGAAGAGGTCCGCAGCCGCGTAATGCGTGCCCGCGAGGTGCAGCTTTCGCGATTCAGCGGCGAGGGCATATTCTCGAATTCTGCAATGTCGCCAAAGCAGATTCGCACATTCTGCGTACTCGACGACACCAGCGAGCAGCTTCTCGAAAACGCAATGCGCCGCCAAGGCCTCTCCGCCCGTGCCCACGACCGCATTCTCAAGGTCGCCCGCACGATCGCCGATCTGGCAGGATGCTCAAATGTCGAAGCAGAGCACCTGAGCGAGGCGATAAACTACCGTTCCCTTGACCGCAACTACTGGATGTAGAACAAGATGGACTTGAAACTAGGCGATACCTTTTCAACGACCCGCGAGATCACGGATGGGTTGATCCGTCAGTTTGCCGAGGTTTCCGGCGACTACAACCCGATACATCTCGATGACGAGTTTGCGGCCAAGACGCAATTCGGCCGTCGCATAGCGCACGGTGCGCTGAGCGGCGCCTTTATCTCGGCCGTTCTCGGACACGAGTTTGCCGAACGCAAGATCGTCTATCTGTCGCAAACTCTCAAATTCATCAAACCCACATTCCTCGGTGATACGATCACCGCGACCGCAACCGTATCTAAGATCCGTGAGGAACGCGGTATCGTCTTTCTCGACACCGTCTGCACCAACCAGCACGGCGAGACGACCGTCAAAGGCGAAGCCGCCGTGATGATCTTGCCCTAGGAAATGACGCACGAAATTCACGAAAAACACTAAAAGTGAGGCCGTCCTTTCGTGCCTTTCGTGTTTTTCGTGGGCACTCTTTGGTAGAATTGGCTATTCATGGTCGCCGAGAACCTAGCCGGTTTCGACCGGATCCCACAGACGATACCGCACTATTGTTTCGAGTCGTTCACTCGCCACAACAAGCGCGATGCGCTCGCGTTTAAGATCGACAACGTTTGGAATCACCTCAACGGCATCGATGTCGTCGAGCGTGTAAAACGCATCGCCATGGGTCTTGCGGCATTGGGCGTGAAGGCCGGCGACCGTATCGCGATCATCAGCGAGAACCGTCCCGAATGGTCGCTTGTGGACCTCGCGATACTGAGCCTCAGGGCTGTTAATGTCCCGATCTACACCACTCAGGCCGTCGAGCAGATACGCTTTATCCTCGAGAATTCCGGTGCCCGGATGCTCTTTATCTCCGGCAAAAAGCTCTGGAAACACGCCGAGCAGGCACTCGTGAGCGTCGAGAGCCTCGAAAGGCTCATCTTCTTTGACGCAGAGGAGAATGTCGCTGACAGCCGAGCCTTCAGCCTTGCTGATGTCGAGGCGGCGGCCGACCAGCGTTGCAAGATCGATGCCGACATCGTTGAGCGTTCACTGGCAGAAATTCAGACTGACGACCTCGCGACGATCATTTACACCTCGGGCACGACGGGAGAACCAAAGGGCGTTATGCTGACGCACGACAATTTCGTCTCAAACATCGTCGCGATCTCAAAGGGCCTGCCGATAAAGAGTTCAGATCGCAGCCTAGCCGTATTGCCACTGTCCCACATCTTTGAGCGCACCGTCTTTTACGTGCTCTGTGCAAACGGCGTCTCTATCCACTACTGTGCGGCGTTTGACCAGTTGGCATCGCATCTCGCTGAGGTCAAGCCGACGATCATGACGGCAGTCCCGCGCCTTTTTGAGCAGGTCTATCATAAGATCGTCAAAAAGGGTAAGGCTGCGGGCGGCTGGAAAACACGCCTCTTTGACTGGTCGCTCGACGTCGGCCAGAAGTATTGGGCTGCAAAGGACAACCGCGAGGGCATCTCGCCCGCACTCGCCGCAAAGCATGCCGTCGCTAACCGTCTCGTGTTCTCGAAATGGCGGGCAGGAGTTGGCGGAGCGTTGCGCTTCTTCGTTTCGGGCGGCGCTCCGCTCAGCAAAAAGCTCAGTTTCGCTTTCTGGGCCGCAGGCATCCCGATCCTGCAGGGCTACGGGATGACCGAGGCATGTATCGTCTGTGCGAATCGCCCCGACGACAACAAGGTCGGCTCGATCGGAACTCCCTTTGACGGCATCGAGATGAAGATCGGGGCGCAGGACGAGATACTTATCCGCGGCCGCAATGTGATGACCGGCTACTATCATAATGACGAAGCGACCGCGTCCGCTCTCGATTCTGACGGCTATTACCACACGGGCGACGTCGGCTACGTGGATACGGACGGGCATTTCTACATCACCGATAGGCTCAAAGACCTGTTCAAGCTCTCAAACGGCAAATACGTCGCCCCGCAGCAGGTCGAGAGTCTGCTCAAGCAAAGCCCACTCATCTCCCAAGCCGTCGTCGTCGGTTCGGGCCGCAAACAGGTCGGAGCCCTAATCGTTCCCGAATGGGACGCCCTCAAGGATGATCTGAAGGACAATACTGACACCTCTCGCCCACGCGAGGAACTTGCGTCGGACGCCGCCGTTATCAAACGCGTCCAGCAAGACGCCGTCGCCCTCACCCGCGAGCTTTCCGACTACGAACGCGTCAAGCGCGTATTTCTATTGTCCCGCGAATTCTCCATCGACAAAGGCGAAATGACGCCAACGCTCAAGATCAAACGCAGCGTCATCGACGAAAAATACTCCGACGAGATCGACGACATCTGCGGCAGTTGAATCTCGCGATTTGGAGATCGGCGTGCCTTGAGTCAGATCGCGATCGCCGGCAACACCGATCCGCCGTCTTTGCTAAAGTGCGCGTCGTAATGTAGATTTATCCTTTTGCCGCAAGGGCCCCTTCCGCTGTAAGAATGAGTGTAGTTCTCGGAGTCAATTCCTTCCACGCGGGTTCGTCGGCCGCAATATTGGTTGACGGAATGCCTGTTGCTGCTATCGCGGAGGAACGACTGAATCGCGTCAAGTACTTCGCGGGTTTTCCGCGTCTTTCGATCCTGAAATGCCTCGAAATGGCGGGCCTGACGCTGGCAGATGTCGATCACGTCGCGGTCGGGCGGGATTCGTCGGCGAATCTGCATAAGAAACTCGAATTTGCGATCAAGAATCCGTCACGGCTGCTGAATCTCGCCCGTATTCGCTCAAAGAGCAAGACATTTGACGATATGAAATCGCTCATCGCCGCCGAATGCGGCGTTGACGCGTGTAGTCTTAAATTCCAGACACACAACATTGAACATCATCTCGCCCACACGGCAAGTGCGTATTTTGCTTCGGAATGGGATCACGCGGCGGGCATTACTATCGACGGATCGGGCGATTTTGTGTCGTGTCTGGTGAGCGAATGCGTTGGCGACGAGATCCGGCCGCTAAAACGGGTGTTCGTGCCGCACTCGCTGGGGACACTTTACACCGCCGTTTGCCAGTTCATCGGCTATCCGAAATACGGCGACGAAGGCAAGGTCATGGGACTCGCACCACTGGGCGAGGACACTTATGCCGACTTTTTCGAGGGCATCCTGAGCACCGGCAAGAACAGCTTTGAATTGAATCCCGAATACTTCCTGCCCTTCGGAGCAAATCAAGGAATGGAGATCACCGACGATGGTGAGATGATCGTCCACCGACTCTATTCGGACAAGTTCATCAATGAGCTCGGACCACCGCGCGAGGCATATGCCGAGATAACGCAGCGGGACATGGACGTAGCGTTCGGGCTACAGCGGATATTTGAAAAATACTATATGCATGTGCTCCGCGACCTGCATTCGCTCGTTCAGAGCAGCCGCATGGCCATGGCCGGCGGCTGTGCGCTAAACAGCGTCGCGAATGGAAAGGCGCTTCTTGAAACGCCTTTCACCGAGCACTGTATTCAGCCCGCCGCAGGCGACGACGGCCTAGCTCTTGGTGCCGCACTTTACGCGTCAAATGTCACCCTAAAAGAAGGCAAACGCTGGGTGATGCGCGACGCGTATCTCGGCGACGAGTATTCTGACGAACAGGTTAAACCCGAACTCGACCGTTATGGCGTTACCTATCGCGAACTAAACCGCGAGGAATTGATCGACGCCACCACCGACGAGGTCAAGAACGGCAACGTCATCGGCTGGTTCCAGGGCCGGATGGAATGGGGCCCGCGTGCGTTGGGTAACCGATCGATCCTCGCGCATCCGGGCTTTCCTAACATGAAAGACATCCTTAACGCCCGCATCAAGCACCGCGAGGCGTTCCGTCCGTTCGCACCGTCAGTGCTGGTCGAGCGACAGGCCGAGATCTTCGAGCAGGACTATCCCTCGCCGTTCATGCTGCATGTGTATAAAATAAGGCCCGAATGGCGCGAGCGGCTCTCGGCCGTAAATCACGTCGATGACACAGGCCGCCTTCAGACGGTCGCCCGCGACGAGAATCAGATCTATTACGACCTGATCTCGGCGTTCGAAAAGAAGACAGGTATTCCGGTGATCCTTAACACAAGCTTTAACGAGAATGAGCCCATCGTCTGTAAACCATCAGAGGCGATCGAGTGCTTTCAGCGGACAAAGATGGACGTGCTCGTGATCGGCTCGTTTTTTTGTAAGAAGGATGGTTGACCCTTCCTGCGGCTTGCCGCTCTATTTGCGGCAAGGCGGTGCTTTGCCGTGAGCGTGACTCATGCTTTGCGGCTACGCCGCCGGACGGAATTTGGGCAACCCAGTTATTGTGAAACGCAGAGTAGAAATCCTTTCTGAACTCTTCGGCTACCAGATCGAGTGGGCCGAGCCCGGCAACTATTACCTCTCGCAGCGAAACGTCCTATATCACTCGTTCGACCTGAAACAACCCTTTACCGAGATCGGCCGCGTCACCGTGCCGTCGTGGCGGGCCGCCGCGGCAAACATTCGCCTCGCCCAGCGGCTGTTTCGCTTCTTTTTCTACAACGTGATTCCGCTGGCTAACGGTGAGATATTTGTGACCTTCGATAAGACCGTTGGTGTATTTCGCGACGGCGAATATGTATCGCTCGGCGGCCTCGCTCGCCCGTGCCGCGTGCTGCGTTCAGGCTGTGCGGTCGATAATAATGGCGATGTCTATTTCGGCGAATATCTTGGGAACGACGAACGCGGCGCGATGCGAGTATATCGCTACAAGCCGGGCAGCGAGTCGGTCGAGGTCGCTCACACGTTTCCCGCCGGATCGATCAAACACGTTCACGGCTTGTATTTCGACAAGTTCACCGACGCCGTCTGGTGTCTGACGGGCGACAAGCCTCACGAGTGCCAAATGCTGCGCACGACAGATGGCTTTGCGACGGTCGAGACAGTCGGTGCAGGTGATGAGACGTGGCGAGCCGTGAGCGTTCTCTTTTCGGAGGATCATTTCTATTACGGCACCGACGCCGAATATCGGGACAATGAGATATTCAAGGTCGATCGCAGGACGTTGGACAGAACGAGTCTGGGCGAGGTGAGCGGGACGGTGTTTTATTCAAAACAGATTGGTGAAGACCTGTTCTTTGGCACAACCGCCGAGAACGCTCCGAGCCAGAAAGAGAATGTCGCTGCCGTCTGGCACGTCGATGCGGATGGCAAGATCGAGAAGATCGCTGAATATGCCAAGGACTTCTGGCATCCGGGTCTATTCCTGTTCGGGACGATCCATTTCCCGGCATCGAATGACCGCGAGGACAGGTTATTTTTCAACACGGTCGCGGTGAAAGGCGACAATTTGACGCAAGTTATTTCTTGACAATGGGTTGTGGCAGTGTTAAAACTATACGCAATTAGGACGACCAGAAGGAACGCTCGAAGGTTTTCAGGACAGGAACCCTTGGGGGTTTTTCTGTATTTACTTAAGAACAAATAGGAGAAAGACTATGAGAAAGACCGGAACACTCTTGCTGGCGGCTGCATGTGCCGTCGTGTTGGGTGCCTGTGGAGGCACAGTCGAGAACAAACCCGCTAACGCAGCGAATACAGCCAAACCGGCCCCGGCCGCACCGACTGCCGACATGCTCCTCGAGATGGAAAAGAAGGCAAATGAGGCCTATACCAAGGCTGACGTAGCATATTTTCAAACGCTCCTTTCCGACAAGGCCGTAATGTCGATGGGCAAAGATCGAATGGACAAGGCCGCGATCATCAAGATGATCGGCTCGGCAAAATGCGAGAGCGTCGAGGTCAAGCTCAGCGACCCGCAAATGTCAAAGATCGATAATGACACCTACGCGTTTAGCTATAAGAACGAGAGCACCGGCAAATGCAACGAGAGCCCCAACGGAGCAATGGTCGAGGTGAAGCCAATGCGCGAAGCAACCATTTGGGTTCGTAACGGCGACAAGTGGCAGGCAGTTTGGCACGCTTCGACACTGATCGTCGATCCCAAGGGAGCTGCGCCGACCGCCGACAACAAGGACGACAAGTCCGCCGACGCTAAAAAGGAAGTGCCGAAGAAGCTGGAGGGGCCTGCGGAAGCCAAGAAGGAAGAACCCAAGAAGGAAGACAGCGCCGTTGATCTGAAGAAGGAGGAAGCCAAGAAGGATGACAAGGCGGCTCCGGCCGATGCCAAGTCTGCTGCTCCGCAGGCTTCGGCCAATACCGACGCCCTCGCAAAAGCACATGCTGCCGGCTGGGAAGCATTTCGGACAAAGGACGCAAAGTTCTTTGAAACGACAATGGCACCGACGTTTGCCTTTGTCGATCCGGTCGGTGGATGGCACAGTGGTAAAGCCGAGGCAATCAAGATATGGACCGAGACGATGAAGTGTGAGGGCGTGACCAAGACGAGCTTTACGGACACTTTTGCGTCGGCAATCTCGCCTACGGTAGAGATCCTATTTGGTAAGGGCACTGCCGACGGGTCATGCGACGGCCAGAAGAACGGCGACCTGTGGCAAACCGCGGCTTATGTCAAGGAAGGCGACGCATGGAAACTCGCCTTTATGTTTGAAACGCCAGGGAAACCGGCTGGGAAATAACCGACCGTTGATAGTTATCAGCAAGGGGCCGCCCATCGGGCGGCCCTTTTCCTTGACAGCAGCTCGTAGCGGTGATAAAACCTTACGCGTTACGATCGGCTTGAGGTAACGCTCGACGGTTTTCCCTGACAAGAAGACCATTGGGTCGTTTAGTTCCTTTCCAAAACAGAAAACATCAGGAGAATATGATCATGAAAAAGACCGGAACATTGCTGCTCACGGCTTTCTTGGCCGCGATGATCGCCGCATGCGGCGGTACCGCAGAGAACAAACCAGCAAACGCCAATGCCAATACCGGCGCGGCCCAGCCCGTAACGGTCGCGATGTTAAAAGACCTCGACGTAAAGGCATATGAGGCATATAAGAACAAAGACACGAAGTATTTTGAGACTTTCCTCGACCGTAATTTTGTGCAGTTCGATAATGGCCAGAAATCGGACAAGGCGGCTGCCCTCAAGGGTATCGGCGAGCACAAGGAAGAGATCAAGGGATTCACATTCTCGGATGAGAAACTCACAAAGCTCGGCCCGACGACTGCAGTCCTTACGATGAAGGTCGTGACCGATGGAACGCGTGACGGCAAGAAGATCCCCGATGCGATCTCATCGACGCTCTTCACGCGGATCGGGACCGATTGGCGTGCCGCATGGCATGGCGAAGTCGATATAAAGACCCCGCCGGCAGCCGATGGCCCGCCTGCTGCAAACACGGGCAAGACCAACCCGACCGGCGCCGCGCCCGCGAAGACCGATGAGAAACCAAAGGCTGAGAACAAGGCCGAAGACAAGAAGCCCGAGGCCCCGGCCAAAGAACCTGCCAAGCCCGCCGACAAGCCTGCGAATGCGGCCAATACGGCTGCCGCACCGGCCGGCGAAACTGAGGCATTGCTGGCGCTCGAAAAGTCAGGCTGGGAAGCATGGAAAGCCAAGGACTGGACAAAGCTCGGCACGATGCTCGTCAACGATGCGACCTTCGTTAATGTCATGGGTCTCGTGACCTTCGGCAAGGACGCCACGATCAAGGGCTGGACCGACGCTAATTGTGACGTTAAGAGTGTGGCTTTGAGCGACGCGTCGAGCGTGACGGTTGATGGCTCTACATCGATGCTTGTCGTCAAGGGCTCACCCACAGGCACCTGCGGCACCGAAAAGCTCGCCCCTGTTTGGGCTTACGGCATCTACGTAAAAGAAGGCAGTAGCTGGAAGCTCGGCTTCCATTTCGAGCAGCCTGCAAAATAGACTCGTTTATAGAGTTTGATAAAAAAGGAACCGGCCTCACGCCGGTTCCTTTTGCTTTATTTGGTTTCGAGGTCGGCGGTGAGGTCGCGGCCATCGGTTGAGATCGAGATCATTCCGCTCGTTCCGGTGGTCAGCACGATCGCGCCTGCACCTTGCCATCGCTCGACTACCTCAGGATGCGGGTGGTCAAACTGCGAACGCCGTCCGACCGAGATGATGCCGACCTCTGCATTAGCTGCCCTTACAAACGGAGGTATCGAGCTGGTCCTACTGCCGTGGTGAGCGATCTTGACAACATCTGCTTTGATAGGCCGATTACTATCGACGATGTCCTGTTCAGCGGCTAATTCGATATCGCCTGTCAAGAGAAACGCCCGCTCACCGAAGACGATGCGAAGAACGACAGATTCGTTATTCGTTGACGGCGCGTCAGGTTCAATGGTAGCAAGGGGATGGATGACCTCGATATTGACCTCGCCGATGCGGAGCACATCCCCGCGCGCAACGACTTGGGCCAGAACGCCGCGGCCCTCTAACGCCGCGTATAGACCACTCAGATCGGGATCGCCCTCCGGCATACGACCAAACAGGGCCCGTCCGACACGGAAGTTCTTGACAACATCCGCTAGGCCTTGAACGTGGTCGGCATCGGCGTGTGTTGCGACGATGTAGTCGAGTCGTGAGATCCCTTTTGACCAAAGGAACTCAGAGACCACTGCTTCACCTATCCCGCGAACATCGGCTTCGAACGGCTCAACCGTCTGATCATCGGATCTTTTATATTTGATTTGTCCGCCGCCATCCACCAGCATCGTCTCGCCGGTCGGGAATGTTATCAACACGGCATCTCCTTGGCCGACGTCCAGAAAGTCCATATGCAGTCGCCCGTCGGGCCTGGACGCGCTAAACGGATGCACGACGACGATCACTGCCAGCAAGACACCTAGTGAGATCGTGACTGTGGTCAGGCCGCGATTCCACAACAGTACTGTTCGTTTAAGATCGAACGGCCGCCACCGCCGAACGGCCACGGCCATCAGCAGCATCGGGACAAGATACAAAAAGTAGAGAGAAATGCCCGGCCCCGAATAGGCGGGGAGCCGAAAACTCATCCACTCGAACGATGAGACAGCACGCGGCAACGCCAACATCAGCCAGTTCATCGCATCGGCCAGTAGGAACAGCGATGCGGCAAGAAACTCGCTCCCTTTCGCCGCCAACGCCGCCGCGACCGCCGCAAAGCTCTCGACCGCGATGAAAAACCCGACCCAGAGATTTAGCACAACCGATACCAGCGGTACACGGTGGAAATAAACGACCGTCAGCGGCAGCATCCACAGCTGTACGATCAGCGAGACAAGCAAACCTTCGAGCAAATACCGCACCGCCTTCTGAATCACGTTGCCCGTTCGTCGCAACAACGGCGATTTTGGTACTCCGGCGGTCCATATCTGCCGCCTTGCGTTCACCGCCCACGCATCCGCGTTCCAATAGAGCGTCTCGCACACACGCTTTAGCCACGGACTGACATTCGGTGGAAACGGCGTCGTGTGCGAAGGTGTCCATTCACCGATTGCTCTCAAATGCTCGATCAGCGGATACGCGCAGGCGACGATCGCAGCAACGCTGACGACCGTCAGCTGCAGCGACGCGTCGAACAGATCCGACGGCCGCCAGATGAGCAAAAGTAATGCACTCAGCGCAAGCGAATTGAGCAGCGTGCCGCTTCGGTAGATTGCGTACCCGAGCAGCAGCACGGTAAACATCACCGCCGCCCGCACGACCGGAATATCCGCACCAACGGCGAGCGTGTAAGCCCACAGCGCACTACTCGTCACGACGAACTGCACCCAACGCTTGCGTGTCAGTCGCCTCACGACCAGCAGCAGAATTCCTCCGATAAACGTAATGTGCAGGCCCGAGATCACGAGAATGTGAAACGTGCCGCCCTCACGAAACAGCTCCGCCGTGTCTTTATCGAGAAAATGCTTATTTCCCAGCAAACTCGCGATCATAACGCCCGACGCCTTAGGGCTGAGGCTCTGACGAAACTCGTCTATCAGTCGAGACCGCTGCTCATAGACCCACGCGATTGGCAAGAACACGCTCTCATCCGCGAGGTGTTCGATTAACAGCGGACTTTTGACCGAGCAAGATGCATCAACGCCCATACGGTCAAGCAGTTCGATCCGCGAAATTACTCCGGGATTCTGGTACTGCTCCTCGCGTGCGAGGGCACACGCCACACGAACGCGCGAACCGTATTTCAAATTTGAAATTTTAGACCTGAGATCTGAAATATCGGAGTCTATGTGCACGAACACGCGCACGGCACCGGTGACGGCCCGTTCCGCACCTCGATAGACAAGACGCTCGCTCTGCAGCGTCAAAAACCTTCCATCCAACGTAGCCTCGGGCTGGCGTGCCAGCACGCCCTCGACCTCAACCGGCATTCCGGAAGCGATCTGTCCGCTATCATAGATCGTCCGAATCCGATCCGCAGCCTTGTCGCGTTTTTGCTCGATCTCAAATGAAAAGGCGCCGGCGGCGACAAATGCGAGCAGGACAAAAGCTGTCGAGATGGCATGCTTTCGAGTGGCAAATCCCGTGAGGCCCAAGATCAGGGTCACCACCAACGATACAGAAACGCCTGCCGACGTAAACTTCGCGGCGACGATACCGGCCGCAAACGCGGCCGCTATCGCGACCAGCGGCTCGCGATTGAAAGGCCGTGGCGTGTCTGCCGTGTCGCTCATTCGACACGAATGAGCGGCCGGAACTCGGCAAACCGCTGCTCGCTGATTCCACGGATCAGCATGAGATGCTCGACCCTACGAAACGGCCCGTTCTCTAGTCGATGAGCGACGATGGCCTCGGCCGTCTTGCGTCCTACGCCGGGAAGGCGTTCGAGGTCATCAACATCAGCCGTGTTGATGTTGATGGCATCCCGTGTGGGCACGATCGGCGACTGTTCGTATGCGACACGCGACGAGCACCCGCCGGCAACGGCCGCGATCACGAGGGCGAGATAGCATGTTCGCGCAGTCATTTTCGGAATAACTGATAACTGAAAACTAATAACTGATAATCAGGAGTTTTGTCGAGTTGTCTTGACGGTCGCGATGAGCATCTTTTGGATCTCTTCGCAATCGCTTATTAGTGACGCCGCCAGTTTCTCGGCGATATATTCTTTATCCCGAAGCAGCCTCAGCATGAAATTGCATTTAAAGGCTTCCTTGGTCGCAACCGAATGTCTCTGCAAAAAATCTGCCCGATCAAACGCCTGTTTGCCTTCTTCGAGCAACAGGCCAACATTCAATGTAGAATCAAGGATTTTACGAGAGACAACATACTCCTGCCTTTCGTTGTGCAAATACTCACACAAACTCATGATGCGAAGAGCAAACGCATACGCCTTTTCTCTCAACGGATCGGCCATTATCAGTTATGAGTTATCAGCTATCAGTTATTCCGAATCTAATCTTCGCCCAAGGCACCTTCTTCGATATCCTGCAAGTCCTCATACGCCTTTGGCAGCACGGGCCTCGCTCGGGTTGAGCCGTCCATTTCGCCGATGTAGCCTTCGCGGACCATGGCATCTAAGATGGCGGCGGCGCGGCCGTAGCCGATGCGGAGGTGGCGTTGAAGTAAGGATGTGGAGCCGCGTTTGGCCTGGACGACGCATTTTAAGGCGTCGGTAAAGAGCGGATCGCGGCGGCCCGGCAGGTCGCCGCTGTCATCCATTTCTTCTTCCGACTTGGTGATGGTCTGGTCGTATTCGGGATTGCCTTGCTGCTTGATGTGGTCGACGACCTTTTTGATCTCGCTCTCGTGAACGAAAGCCCCGTGCACGCGGACCACTTGAGCATTGCCGGGCGGCAGGAACAGCATGTCGCCCTGACCGAGCAGCGATTCGGCACCATTCGCGTCGATGATCGTCCGGCTGTCCACCTTGCTGGATACACGGAAAGAGATACGCGACGGAAAATTCGCTTTGATAAGGCCGGTGATTACATCGACCGACGGCCGCTGCGTTGCGAGCACCAAATGAATGCCGACGGCTCGCGCCATTTGGGCGAGACGCGTGATCGATTCCTCGACGTCCTTGCCCGCGACCATCATCAGATCGGCCAGCTCGTCGATGATAATGACGATGTAGGGCAGTTTACGGTGAGGTTCGCCGTTGTCGTCCCACTGTTCGAGATCGTTGCGGCGTTTGGCCTCGGTGTTGTAACCGTCAATGTTGCGAACGCCGTAGCCCGCGAGGTCTTTGTATCGTTTCTCCATCTCGGAAACGGCCCAGCGTAGGGCGTTTGCCGCTCGCTTCGGGTCAGTGATTATCGGGACCGAGAGGTGCGGAATGTCGGCATAGAGGCCGAGTTCGAGCCGCTTTGGATCGACCATGATGAACTTCACTTCGTCGGGCCGTGCCTTATAGAGCACCGACATCACCAGCGTGTTGACGCCGACGGATTTACCCGCACCTGTCGCACCCGCAATCAGCAGATGCGGCATTTTCGTGAGATCCGAAACATATTTTCCGCCGTCGATCGTCTTGCCGAGGCCCAAGGTTAGCAGCGACGTCGATTGTTGAAACTGGGATGACTCGACCACGTCGCGAAGATGAATAACCTCGCGTTTCTTATTCGGCACCTCGATGCCGACATACGCCTTGCCGGGGATCCGGTCGATACGAATTGACGGAGCTTTTAAGGCCAGGCACAGGTCATCGACCAGGCCCGTCACGCGGCTGTATTTGACGCCCGCATCGGGCTTGAACTCGAAGGTAGTCACGACCGGCCCCGGAAAGATGTGCATCACCTTGCCCGGCACGTTGAATTCCGCGGTCTTCTCTTCGAGCAGCTTTGCCTCGGCACGCAACTCATCCTCATTGTGAGCTACCGCTGCCGCAGCCGGATCGAGCATCGACGGATCGGGAAGGACGTAATCGTCGTATGTCTGTCCCGGAATCGATGGCGGCTCGACGGCGACCTTGGTCGTCTTGCCTTTTGACTTCCTGACTATCGGCTCGGCATCTTCCTCGTTGACGGTGACGGTCTCGTACGGATTCCGCTCGCCCTCGATGGTCGGTATCGACGGACCTTCGTCGAATGAGGCGGAGCGGCCAACCGCCGCACCGGCGGCCATAGCCTCGATCTCTGCGATGTTGATCGTCGGCGGAATGGCGTCAGCCTGTGCCTCGCGTATCGCGCGGCGTTTATCGGCACGTTTCTTTGCCTCGTCGATGACCGGAGCGCGTTCGGCCCTTCTCTTTTCGCGCCAGTCGTCGAGACGGATACGCAAATTGCCCCAAGCAACGTCAAAGTGGCCCATGAAGCCCTCGAGCGTAAAATTCGTCACCAGCAGGAGTGAACTGACGAAAACGGCGGCAAGCAATATTGCCGCACCGATCTTGCCAATGAAATACGCCGTCCACTGGGCCGCCCCTTCACCAACGATCGCCCCGGCCGACGCTCCAAAGGTCAGCGACAACAGGCCCGCGAGTGAGACAACAAAGAACACAAAACCCAGCACTCGCAACGGCCTCGGCATCATCGTATCCGATTGAAAAATGCGCCACGCGATCAGACCGATCAGCACCGGTAGAAGATACGACGCCCAGCCAAAAAAACTGAACAGCAACGCCGCAATATTCACCCCGACCGGCCCGATCCAGTTCCTCGTTGCCATGCCGTTGCCCGTCGCAAAGCCGAACCAATCTCTGTCCGCCGCACTGCTCGTCAGCAAGCTGAGCAGCACCAGCAACGCCACGGCCCCGACGATTATCGCCAACACGTCGTTGACGTACGAGTGCTTCGGCTGCTTCTTGCCTTTCTTTTTGATCAGGGTCGTTCCGTCGGCAAGACAAAAATTGGTCTCGTCGTCGTAACTTTCCTTACAGGTTGGGCAGACTTTCATAACGAACAACGAACAGTGAATAGTGAACAATAGCTATCCGGGCTGTGTCGTTTTAACCGTAGCGATGAGGATCTTTATCAGTTCGACGCAGTCGACGGATAGACTTCGGAACAGTTTTTCGTCGAGGTAGTCGGTGTCCCTTAAGATCGATAACCAGTATTCGGTTTCGTTCGCTTCTTTCAATGCAATGGACATCTTGTTTCTAAAATCCGCCTTAGAGATACCGTACTCAGCTTCCCGAACAAGTGCGCCGATTGCTGTCCCGGACCTGAGAATCTGCCTGCTCAAGACATATTCCCGATGTTCGGATACAAGAAACTGACTGAGCCGAACGACCCTCACGCCGAAAGCATAGCTCTTGGTTCGCAAAACCGATTCCCTTTTCGCCGCAGGTTCTGGCACTGTTCACTTTTCGTTATTCACTGTTCACTTTCTTAAAGTGCAGCACCTCTTGAATAAACTCATCTATATCGCCGTCAAGCACCGCGTCCACGTCGGCCGTTTCATGTTTCGTTCTCGTATCTTTCACGAGCCTATACGGGTGCAGCACATAGTTACGTATCTGCGAGCCAAAGGAGATTTCCATCTTCCCGGCTTCGAGTTCGGCAGCGCCTTCGCGGCGTTTTTCGAGTTCGAGTTCGTACAGCTTTGAGCGCAGCACCTGCATCGCGACCGCACGGTTTTGTATCTGCGACCGCTGATTCTGACAAGTTACCACAATTCCGGTCGGCAGATGCGTAATTCTTACGGCCGAATCAGTCGTATTAACGTGCTGCCCGCCCGCACCGGTCGAACGATAGGTATCGACCCGCAGGTCCTTGTCCTCGATGTTGACCTCGATGTTCTCGTCGATCTCAGGCGAGACGAACATCGACGCAAAGCTGGTTTCCCTGCTGCCGCCCGAATTGAACGGCGATATCCGAACCAGCCTATGCACGCCCGCCTCGGCCGCGAGCAAACCGTAAGCGTAATCGCCCTCAACGCGAAACGTCGCCGATTTGATGCCCGCCTCCGATCCCGGCTGTTCATCGAGCAGTTCCGTCCTGAATCCACGCTTCTCAGCCCACCGCAGATACATCCGCAGCAGCATCTGACAAAAATCCTGTGCATCCGTCCCGCCCGCCCCCGCCTGAAGCGAACAGATCGCGTTGTTAGGGTCGGTCTCGCCCGCAAGCAGCGATTCGATCTCAGCCTCGGCAACGTCCTGTTCGAGCTTGGCGATAAGGGTTGTTAGTTCCGTCGCGCTATCCGCATCCGCAGCCGCGAACTCAAACAAAACCTCCGCATCCGAAACGCCCGTCTCAAACGCACGCTGCCGTTCGAGAGCTTTCTCAATGCGGCTTCGCTGCTGAACGACCCTCTGCGCAGCTTCGCTGTCGTCCCAAAACCCGGGAGCCGCGATTCTCGATTCTAATTCAGTTAATTGTTTCTCTTTTGCAGGAGCGTCAAAGAAACCTCCCAAGTTGGGCAACTTTTTCTTTAATCTCTTCGTGTTTTGTCTGTAGGTCTGTAAGTTCCATGGGTCAGCTTCCTGTCGCCAACGGCGACAAATATTAAAGCCTAGGGTGCAGCGAGTCTTCGAGCGAAACCCTAGGTTGGAGCCAATATAGAATACCGTCCCTGAAGGGGACGAACAATATGGCGGCGACAATTATTGCTCGCCTTCAGTGAGCGAGACCGTTTGCTTCGTTTACCTAGGGTTCCAGTCGCTCCGCTCATTGCACCCTAGGCTTTAATATTTGTCGCCGTTTGGCGACTCTGATCGCCTCGTGGGAAAACCGAAGATCAACAATCCAAGTGTCACCACCGAACACAACCACGCAAACCAATCGCCGTATTTCACATAGAACGTCTGCGAGCCGTCGCTTTTTGATACGGTCCAGGTACGGGTGCCTTCTTGATACACCGGAAGCGGGTCCAAAACGGTGCCTTTTTCGTCGATATAGGCGGTAATTCCGACATTTGTGACGCGTATAACGGGCCGATTGGTCTCGACTGCACGGAAAACGGCGTTGGCGAGATGCTGCCGCAAAACCGGCGTCGGGCCGAGATAGCCGTCGTTTGTCATCTCGATGATGACGTCTGCTCCATTGCGAACGTATTCACGCGAAAGCTGGCCAAAGTGCGATTCGAAACAGATCATCACGCCCGCCTTCGCATCGCCGACCGGCAGCAGGTCGTATTCGCGGCCATACGAAAAGTTCCCGACAAAGCCCGGCATTATCCCGTCCAGCGGCCGCGGCACCGCCTCGCCAAACGGCAGCAGGTAAAGCTTGTCGTACTGATCGAGTATCTTCCCATCCGCCCCGACCATCACGGCGGAATTGAAATACTTCCCATTCGTCGCATCCGGCTCGGCCGAATTGAACAGCACGCTCACGTCATTCCGCCTCGCAAATTCACCGATAAACTGCTGAAACTCCCGGTCGTCGTTGTACATGAAGTTCATCGGCGATTCGGGGAGAATGACGGTGGTCGGCAGTTCGTTGTTCGTGGCTCTGAGGCGGCTGATCTCGGCTTCCGCGAGGTCGATCTGTCGTTGGCGAAGTTGTTCGAGGCGCCGGGAATCGAGGCCGGACATTGGGACGTTAGGTTGAAGTCCGATGATGGCGGAGTTGCGTTGCCCAGCGACAGGCTCGGCTGTCTCAGGTCCCGAGACAAGGAACAGTGCGATTGCAAGTACCAAGGCGTATCCAGCAATCATCGCGACTACCTTCGATGGTAAGCCCCACTCTCGAAATATTAGAGCTAATTGAAAAACGCTTGTGTTGATCAATACAACCAAGCCGCTCACGAGAAGGACACCACCGTAGGCGGCGATGGAGTTAAACAGCGGTCCGGCAAAAGCGAGCGAGTAACCGACGGCATTCCAATCGTTACCGGTTACCCAGTATCGAGCGAATTCGGTCGCAACCCATACCCAGACGGCACTGCCAGCCCCCGCCACGCCCAATCGTTTTATTCGTATTGAAAGAAGTGCGGCGAATATTCCCGGAAACACGCCCGCTCCGAGGCAGGCGATCAGGATGAGCAGATAGGCTAGCGGCCACGGTACCGCGGCGTAGTGGATCGGGGCGTAGGTCAGCCACCAGCACGTGCCAAAAAAGAACGCCGTGCCGAACAGCCACCCGAGCAGAAAGCACGCCGTAACGCTTTCCTTCTGCCGCTCGACCGCCCACATCAACGGCACCAACGCAAACCACGCCGTCCACCACCATTCGAAATCGGGAAATGCGAGGATGAGCAAGCCGGCAGCGACGAGAGCGAGCAACGTGTTCTGCCATGCAGGGATAATTCGACGCAAACCAGCGATAGCCATCGCCTTATGTTAACCGAAACAACAACGAAACGCGTCGGCCTCCTGTCGCCAACGGCGACATAAATTAAAGCCTAGGGTGCAGCGAGTCTTCGAGCGAAACCCTAGGTTGGAGCCAATATAGAATACCGTCCCTGCAGGGGACGAACAATATGGCGGCGACAATTATTGCTCGCCTTCAGTGAGCGAGACCGTTTGCTTCGTTTACCTAGGGTTCCAGTCGCTCCGCTCATTGCACCCTAGGCTTTAATATTTGTCGCCGTTTGGCGACTCTGATCGCCTCGTGGGAAAACCGAAGATCAACAATCCAAGTGTCACCACCGAACACAACCACGCAAACCAATCGCCGTATTTCACATAGAACGTCTGCGAGCCGTCGCTTTTTGATACGGTCCAGGTACGGGTGCCTTCTTGATACACCGGAAGCGGGTCCAAAACGGTGCCTTTTTCGTCGATATAGGCGGTAATTCCGACATTTGTGACGCGTATAACGGGCCGATTGGTCTCGACTGCACGGAAAACGGCGTTCGCGAGGTGCTGCCGCAGCACCGGCGTCGGGCCGAGGTAGCCATCATTGGTCATCTCGATGATCGCGTCGGCACCGTTGCGGACGTATTCGCGGCTGAGCTGACCGAAGTGCGATTCGAAGCAGATCATCACGCCTGCTTTTGCGTCTCCGAGTGGCAACAGATCGTATTCACGGCCGTAAGAAAAATTGCCGACAAAGCCGGGGACAATGCCTTCGAACGGCTGCGGCACAGCCTCACCGAACGGCAAAAGGTAAATTTTGTCATACTGCGCGACCTCATTGCCATCCGGCCCGACCATCACGGCCGAGTTGAAATACTTTCCGTTCGTCGCATCAGGCTCGGCCGAGTTGAACAGCAAGCTCATATCATTCCGCGTCGTAAAGTCGCGTACAAACTGCTGAAACTCGCGATCGTCGTTATACATAAAGTTCATCGGCGATTCGGGGAGGATGACGAGAGTAGGTAATTGGCGGTCGGCGGTCGGCAGTTTCTTGATCTCGTCTTCCGCCAACGCAACGTGGCGATTACGGAATTGGTCGGACTTTATCGAATCCATTCCGCTCATCGGAACGTTGGGTTGGAGGGCGACAACGTTCGACGTGCCCGATCCGCGTCGTTCCGCCAATGGAGGCGAAAAGAGAAACAGTGCAAGCAGAAGCGTTGAAGTCAAAAAGATCGTGAAGGCCACCATGGCATAAATGCCTTCTGATGTCGGAATTGGGCTCGTCAACGTCTCTCGCTTATCTGGTGTTAGTCCGCTATTTTGTCTAAACCGCCGGCCAACGCCGACAATCCCCAAAAGTACCAGTTGCAGGAAAGGCAATGTAGCGACAACTACAAATGAGATCATTGCATTCCCGCCAACTGATCCGAGGCTCAAAAGCCGACTCGCTGTGAACGCCTGCGAATACCCAACCGCATTCCAATTATTCCCCGTCGCCCAATACCGCAGAAACTCGGTAAACACCCAAACAAACGGCGCGGCGAGGAATGCCCACGAGCCGAAGCGGCGGAGCAGGATCGATAGTATCGCGGCGAATATCCCCGGAAACACGCCCGCGCCGAGACAGGCGATCAGGATGAGCAGATACGCTATCGGCCACGGCACCGCGGCATAGTGGATCGGGGCGTAGGTCAGCCACCAGCACGTGCCAAAAAAGAACGCCGTGCCGAACAGCCACCCGAGCAGGAAGCACGCCGTAACGCTTTCCTTCTGCCGCTCGACCGCCCACATCAACGGCACCAACGCAAACCAGGCCGTCCACCACCATTCGAAATCGGGAAATGCGAGGATGAGCAGGCCGGCAGCGACGAGAGCGAGCAACGCGTTCTGCCATGCAGGGATAATTCGACGCAAACCAGCGATAGCCATCGCCTTATGTTAACCGAAACAACAACGAAACGCGTCGGCCTCCTGTCGCCAACGGCGACATAAATTAAAGCCTAGGGTGCAGCGAGTCTTCGAGTAGTAGACAGAGAACGTTTCGCTCGCTGAAGGTGAGCAACATCGACGTTGATGTGCGTCCCCTTCAGGGACGGATCGGTGGTTGAATCGTTCCCTGGGGTTCCGCTCGTTTCACTCGCTGCACCCTAGGCTTTAATATTTGTCACCGGTGGTGACAGATCAGTTTCAGCCATTCTGACCGACATTCGGTCAGAAAGCGACAAATTTTGTCACCTAAGGCTGACGTGTAATGTCATTGGAACCACGTTTGACGAATAGTCATGTCAGACTGACGGAACGAACAGATCAATGCGTCGCACGGGCAATTCAAAATGAACGAAAACGTGTAATTCGCTAACAAACTCGCAGAGTCCCGATAAAATAAGGCGAGCCCGGCCTTGGGGGCCGGGCTCGATAGGGTAGGACAACTGAAGGAACGCTCGGAAGGTGTTAGAGCACAGTGGCAAACCGCGCTCGGAGTAGAGTTGGCGGCGGGGTCTTGATCAACTTCATCAAGCTAGCCGCAGATGTATAAAGCACATAGCGTGCCACGGAAGCGAGTTTAGAGTTCGGAGTTTAGGGTTCAGAGTTGGGGAAATAAGAAAAAGCCTGTGTTTACAGGCTTTTCCCACAGAAATATTTTTGGAAAGACGGCGGTTTTACAACTCTGAACCCTAAACTCCGAACTCTGAACTGCCTCGGCGCACTAAATGGAACATTTATCAACCAACCGCTGAAGCGAGCCTACCTCGCCTCGTAGGGTTTCCAGTTCGACCTTGCTGCGATCTACCGAAGGTAATGCCTCATTCGCCTGCGTCGCGTATGTTTTGGCCTGTTGGCAATCTTTCCGTTCGACATAGATCTTGACCAGCGCAACGTAAGCTTCGACGGTGCGATTGTCCCAGAACGTCGCGGTCTTAAAATAGCTGATGGCGCGGTCAAGCTCACCTCGCCGCATGTTGACCTTTCCCAACAGCAGGTATACCTCAGCATTCATCGGTTCTCTGAGCAGCAGGCCGTTAAGGGCAACAACCGCTTCGTCGTCGCGACCCATCCTTACAAGGTCACGGGCCTCCGCGAGCTTTGCGTCGGTTTCGGATACTTGAGAGGCTTCGCCACTGCCCTTGCGTTTTCGGCTTAGGATCTCGGCGACAAAATCCTCTCGGCTTGGGTCATCAAACCTAAGCGAGATCCCTGCGATGCTCTTCGCCTTTTGCCAATCGAGCTGCAACCGGGCATAAGATTTTTCCGGATCGAGAAGCTGTCTCGCTGAATTGTCGATCACGGTCGCGTGCGGGTCATTAAGCAACTCAAGCACGCGGGCAAGCAGAAAATGTGCCTCACCGTCTTTCGCGTCTAGATAGATCGCTGATTCAAGCGCTTTTCTCGACGCGGCATAATCGCCGCGAAGAAACTCAGCGACGCCATAGTTGAACTTGTAGTTCGCTCGACTAGTAGTCGATTCCGCAGCAAGCTTAAGAAACTTGGTTCCCTCGATCAGGTAGGCTTCGGATTTCCCCTGATTCTTGCGTTCCGCCCGCGCGGCCTCGACATTAAGCACTCCAAGCATGTTTGCAATGCTTTCGGTCTCAAGCGACTTGTAGATCGGTGTCAGTGTGCCGAGCGCAACCTCAAAGTTACGGTCCTGCATTGCCTGGAGACCTGAGAAAAACGCAGCCTCGACGTAGGCATCTTCGTTGCAATTGCTTGCGATCTTGTTCCCGGGTGCCTGTTGACGACAAGCCTCGACGCTCTGGATCACATCATTAAAGGCCGCTACCGAATCGCCCTTTCGCCCTTGAGCGGCGTAGAAGTGGCCCAACTCGAGGGCCGCGTCCGCATAGGTGCCCTCGGGACGCGCAAGTTTGTATTCGCGGATAGCATTTTTCAGGTAGATCTCGCGAGCTGATGCGTTTGAGCGCGATGTGGTAAGGGCTTTGACAAACGCCTCAAGCGCGCGCGAAGGAACCTTAGATTCTGCTTCAGCGATGAAGTTGTTCTTCATGAACGGGAACTGATTCTTGTCGCGGCCGTAGATGACCTTATCGATGCGGTACAGTATCTCCCACGCCAGTTCTCCCTGGATCCGCGGCAGATTTTTGGTCGCATCGCTGATGTTGAACCCGATACGTCGCCCATCAGGAAAATCCTCACTGACTATCGAACCGCTGGCCCGCACAACTCGAGCGTTCACAATGATGCTCGACGCCGCTCCATCTGCTTCGGGCAGCAGATCGTAGTCACCAATTACCAACAGCGTCGCTCCGGCTCGCTGTGCGATCCTCAGCGACGTTGCGATTGAAGGCACGGATGCATCCGGCACACGCATCTCGCGCTGGATGACCTTGCGTTCTTGATTCGAGAGCACGCGAAGGCCCTTATTACTCAGCAGGTCGGCGAGCGATTCCGCAAAACTCTCACCGATCCAATTTGACTCTCTGTTTGTTGATCGATTAGCGAACGGGAGCACAAGAACCGCGCCAGACGACCGAGTGTTCTGCGCCGAGCCAACCGAGGCAGCAAGGCATAGCAGGAAACATAATAAAACTGGTCTTCTTATCATTCTATAAAAATAAAAAATCGCTCGACGGGCGAGCGAATTGTATTACTAATATGATGCCTTTTTGGCCGATAAGGATGGTATCCGGTACGGGATTTGAACCCGTGTTGCCGCCGTGAAAGGGCGGTGTCCTAACCCCTAGACGAACCGGACACAACTCGTTCGCCTGCCCGCAAGCGAACAGTAAGGATATCGGACGGCCATTTTGATGTCAAACAGGAACGGATCGACCCATTCTGGTAAAATACTCATATGGGAGCAATAAAGACTGTGGAGCAGGTCATGACACCTGCCGAGACGCATTGGGTAGGCGACGGGTTCAGGGTACATAATTTCTTTCCCTTCGCTCTGCCTGAGGATCGAATGAGCCCGTTTTATCTATTGGATTACAATTCGCCGCACGAATTCCCGCCGACGCTCAAGCCGCGCGGCGTCGGGCCGCATCCGCACCGCGGGTTTGAGACAGTGACGATCTCGTTTCAAGGCAAGGTCGCGCATCACGACAGCCGCGGTAACGCGGGCGTGATCGGCGAAGGCGACCTGCAATGGATGACGGCCGGCAGCGGCATCCTGCACAAGGAATATCATGAGGAGGGCTTCGCGCGCTCCGGCGGCATATTTCATATGGCCCAGCTTTGGGTCAATCTGCCGTCGAAAGACAAAATGACCGAGCCAAAGTATCAGGCGATCGAGGACTCGCAGATACCACGCGTTGAGGTCGCGGGCGGCACGGTCGAGGTGATCGCGGGCGAATACAACGGCGCGAAAGGCCCCGCGAGCACATTCTCACCGGTCGAGATGTACCGGATAAAGCTGTCAGATGGCGGCAAGGCCGACATTTCGCTGCCGGCCGGCTTCAACACCGGGATGCTCATCGCCACCGGTTCGGTCGTGATCAACGGCAGTGATGAAGCCCCGGCGGACAGCTTTGTCGTGTTTAATAATGACGGCACCGATATAACTGTTGGGGCAGCGGACGATACGCTTTGTTTGTTGTTGAGCGGCGAGCCATTGAATGAGCCGATCGCCTCATATGGCCCGTTCGTCATGAACACGCAAGACGAGATCCGCCAGGCGATGCGGGATTTTGGCAGCGGGCAATTTGGGGAACTTGAATAGAGGCATCTTAATTCGTGCATTCGTGGCTAATAGCGGTTCAAGGGAATTAGCCACGAATGCACGAATAAGAACCGGTTACTGCATCGACGCGATAACGGCCCTGATCTCGCCGTAGCTATAATCGTCGCCTAGTTCTGTTTTCAACAGGCCGAGCGATTGGTCGCCGTGAAGGGCGATCGCTTGACGGATGGGTTCGATCTTGTGTTTGGAGACAAGTTCGCGAAGCTCGATCGTTCCGGCCGGGATGAACATCGCCAGGTGGCCCTCGATAGTACTGGCGGCCATTTCCCGCGTCCGGGCGATCTGTTCGACTGACATTCCTGAGCGGAAAAGATCGAGCGAGACCTCGAAAGTGCTGCGCTTATCGGGGCCCCGGCGCGTGCGGGACTTTCTGGCTCGGCTCGATGCGTTGAGGTCCATTCGCGTCGTCAGGCTGTTCTTTGAGCAATACGCCTTGATCCCATTGAGGAAATCGCGGCCGTACTTTTCCCATTTCACGTCGCCAACGCCCATTATCCGCCGCATATCGGCCTCGGTAAGCGGCAGAAACGCGGCCATCTGAACGAGCGTGGCGTCGGAAAAGACGATGTAGGGCGGAAGGTTTTCGCTCTTTGCGATCACGGCACGAAGCTGGCGAAGGTGATCGAATAGCGGCTTTTCGTGCTGGATCTCGCCGGCGATGGCCTTTTGTTTTTCGACCTTTACGCGAGCCTTGGTGAGTTGGACTTTGACGTTTCCGGTGAGCACGTCGCCGCTTTTATCGGTCAGGGTAACGACGGGATATTGGCCGTCGGTCTTGGTCAGATAGCCCTGCGCGATGAGGTCTTTGAAATGCTCGAACCACGCATTCTTTGACACGTCAGAGCCGACGCCGTAGGTTTTAAGGTTCTTGTGCTCGTCGCGGATAGCCTGGGCCTCAGAGCCGCGGAGGAAGTCGATCAGGTAGTTGACGCCAAACCGCTGGCCCGTGCGGGCTACTGCGCTGAGCGCCTTTTGGGCGATGATCGTACCGTCGAAGGTCTCGCGTGTCGTGACACAGTTATCGCAGTTGCCGCAGTCTTCATTTAATTCTTCTGAGAAGTAATTGAGCAGGAATCGCCGGCGACAGGTTCGCAGATCGCCGAACTCGGCCATCTGGTCGAGTTTCTTGAGCATTATCGCGGTCTGTTCGCGATTGCCCTCGACGGCGGCGAATTTCTGCAGCTTGAGCACATCGGCGTATGAGTAGAACAACAACGCCTCGCTCGGCAGGCCGTCGCGGCCCGCGCGGCCGGTCTCCTGATAGTAGCTCTCGATGTTCTTTGGCAGATCCATGTGAACGACGAATCGGACATTCGATTTGTCGATTCCCATGCCGAATGCGATCGTCGCGACGACGATTTTAGTGTCGTCATTTATGAAACTCTGCTGGTTGCGATCACGGGTCGCTTTGTCGAGGCCCGCGTGATAGGGCAACGAGCTGTAGCCCTCGTCGGTCAGGTCCGCCGCCAATGAATCGACCGACGCCCGGCTGAGACAATAAATGATCCCGCTCTGGTCGCGCCGCGTCGAGAGGTATTCCAGCAAGCGGCGATAAGAATTCTGCTTCTGCTCGATCGCGTAGTAGATATTCGGCCGGTTAAAGCTCGATACGAACCGTTCGGCGTGCAGGATCTTGAGCCGCTCGACGATATCGCCGCGGACAAGTTTATCGGCGGTCGCGGTCAGGGCGACAACGGGCACGCCTGTGAAATGTTCTTTGATCAGAGCGAGTTTGAGATACTCCGGCCGGAAATCGTGCCCCCAGCTAGAGATGCAATGAGCCTCGTCGATCGCAAATAGTGATATATTCAGGCCTTTGAGAAATTCAAGGAACTGGTCGCCGCTCTGCAGCAGCCGTTCGGGCGAGACGTAGAGCAGTTTGAGTTTCCCGTTGCGTGCCGCCTGAAAGACCTCGACCTGCTCGGGCGTCGTCTGGGTGGAATTGAGAAAAGCTGCCTCGATCCCATTCGCCTTGAGGGCATCGACCTGATCCTTCATCAGCGCGATCAGGGGCGAGATAACCACGGCAAGGCCCTCCATCATCAGCGCAGGCACCTGATAACAGATCGATTTGCCGCCGCCCGTCGGCATCAGGACGAGGCAATCTTTGCCCGCCGCCACCGCTTCGATGATCGCCTCCTGCTGCGGCCGAAAGGCGTCGTACCCAAAGTTGTGTTTGAGTATCTCTCTGGCCTTGTCAAGTGCGGTTGCGGGCTGCATGAAGTCTAATTTTAGGCTTGTCCTTTTGTTATCTCAACCTCGACAAGGCTGTTGACATATGCATATAAAACATACATACTCATATGTATGAGGACGACAGTCATTCTTAGGGAGGATACGCTGAAACTAGCGGCCGAATTGACGGGTATCAAGGGCAAGACGGCTCTTTTACACGCTGGCCTCGAAGCTCTCATTGAGAAGAAAGCCAGAGAGAGACTGATCGCAATGGGCGGTTCCGATCCAAAAGCGACGGCAGGACGCCGTAGGCGATGATACTCGTCGACACTTCAATATGGATTGACCACCTACGATCCGCAAATCGCCCCCTTGCGTCGTTGCTAGAGCGAGAACTTGTCCTCACCCATCCGCTCGTTATAGAAGAGTTGGCGTGCGGCAGCATACGACATCGCAACGAGTTTATCCGCCGACTAAATTCGCTTCCGACAGCGACAATTGCCGCACACGCCGAGATTCTCGGCCTAATCGAGGAGAAATCCCTTCACGGGATCGGGATCGGTGCCGTAGATACTCACCTACTCGCATCGGCTCTGCTCGACGGCGCAAAGGTATGGAGTCGGGACAAAGCGTTGATAAAAGCGGCGACGCGACTTAATCTCTCATTCGATTAGCTTATTTGAACCTCGTCGATCTGCGCTTTTTGGAGTTTGCCGCTGTAATCGATATATAGGGCTTTCCACTCGCTGAAGATGTCGAGCACCTGCGTGCCCGCTTCGCGGTGGCCGTTGCCGGTACCTTTTGTGCCGCCGAATGGCAGGTGCACCTCGGCTCCGATGGTGGCGGAATTCACATAGCAAATACCCGTATAAAGCTCCTGCATCGCGTAGAAGGCCTGATTCACGTCCTGCGTGTAGATCGCCGACGAGAGGCCGTAGGCAACGCCGTTAACGATGTCGATAGCCTCGTCGAGGGTACCGAATGGAATGACGCAGGTTACGGGGCCGAAGATCTCTTCCTGTGCAATACGCATGCCTGGCTTAACGTCGGTAAAGACGGTCGGCTCAATGAAAAAGCCTTTTGCATAGTCGCCCTTTGTCAGGCGTTTGCCGCCACAGGCAAGGGTGGCCTTGTCGATCAGCTTGCCGATCTCGATGTAGCCGAGGATCTTTTCCAATTGCGGCTGGTTGATGACCGGACCGACCTCGGTCTTTGGATCGAGGCCGTTGCCGACGCGAAGTTTTTTGGCCCGCTCGACGAGCTTTTCGCAGAACTTTTTATAGACCTTCTTGTGAACGACCAAGCGAGACGAGGCCGTGCACCGCTGGCCGCTGGTTCCAAACGCTCCCCACAACGAACCGTCCACGGCGTTGTCGATTTCGGCGTCGTCCATCACGATGATCGCGTTTTTGCCGCCCATTTCGAGGCTGACGATCTTGTTGTCACGGGCACAATGCTCGGCGATGATGCGGCCCGTCGCCGTCGAGCCGGTGAAAGAGATCAGGCGAACGTCGTCGTGGTTCACAAGGGCCGCACCGGGCTCGGCGGCACCATTGACGAGATTGACAACGCCCTTTGGGATTCCGGCCTGCTCGCAAGCTTTAATGAGATTAAGCGATGACAGCGGCACGTCCTCGCCTGATTTAAGAACGACGGTGTTGCCGCAAACGAGGGCGGGAATGAGCTTCCATGACGGGATTGCCATCGGAAAGTTGAAGGGCGTGATCAGCCCGCAAATGCCGACCGGTTGGCGGACGCACATCGCGAATTTGTTCGGCATCTCGGCCGGTGTCGTAAATCCGTGCAGCCTGCGGCCCTCGCCCGCCGTGTAGTAGGTGCAATCGATAGCTTCCTGCACGTCGCCGCCCGCTTCTTTGACGACCTTGCCCATTTCGCGGGTCATCTGTCGGGTGAACTCGTCCTTATTCGCCCGTAATATCTCGCCGAGGTTGAAAAGTATCTCTGCCCGCTTTGGCGCAGGCGTTCGACGCCAGCGTGTGGCCGCGTCCTTTGCGGCCGCCACGGCACGGCCAACATCCTCAGCAGTTGATTCCGGAAAACGCCCGACGATGTCCGTATTGTCGGCCGGATTGACGTTATCAAACCACTGCCCCGACGACGACTTGACCCATTCGCCGCCGATATAATTGCTGTATTTCTTTACCGAAGGCCGCTTTGTCTTTGCCATTTTTGCTTTTGCCATACTCTTCAAGTCTAAGGTCTAACGCCCAAAGTCCAAAGTCACCGGTATCAGGCCGGAACTTTGGACCTTGGACCTTGGGTATTGAGCTTTATTTGACCGTGAACTGCACGATCTTCAGCTGCGGTGCCCTCGCCGCCGGACTATAGGCCAGGACGTGTAAGACGACGGCGTCGCCGACCTTGAGTTTGGTGACTGCGTCGGTGAATGACTTAAGGTCGGTGACCGTTGCACGGTTGATGCGCTGGATCAGGTCGCCTTCGGCGAGGGCCTCATTGCCGGCAGAGTTCTTAACATCCGCAATAAAGCTCGTGGGATCGATCTCCGTCACGATAAGCCCCTTTTGGCCTTCCAGCTTGTAGGTCGAGGCGAGAGTCGGCGTGATCTCAACGAGCGTAAGGCCGAATGGCTCTTTGTCTGTGCCGTCCACAGGCAGAGAGCGGCTATCGCGGTCTTGAGTCGAAGCGGGCCGGCCGCCGGGACGTTCGCCAAGCTTGACCGTTGTAGTGTGCGATTCGATAGTATCGCCATTCTCGCGAAGATAGTTGATAGCAACCGCACGGGTCGGCGGCGTCATCGCTACGCGGGAGATCAGGTCTTGCGCGCTCGCTACTTTTTGTCCGTCAAATTCGATTATGATGTCCCCTGCCTTGATCCCCGCCAAGGCGGCCGGGCCCTGCTTTTCGCGAACGTCTGTGACGATAGCACCGCGACCGTCTTTAAGCCCATATACAGTCGCGAATTCGGCACGGACAGATTCTAGCAGGATACCGAGATAGCCGCGGCGGACCTTACCATTCAGAACGATCTGTCGGTAAACTTGCTCGACCTCTCGCGACGGCAAAGCGAAGCTGACGCCGTTGTAATCACCGGTCGAAGTGGCGATCTGCGAATTTACACCGACGACTTCGCCGGCCATATTGACTAGCGGCCCGCCTGAGTTGCCACGATTGATCGCCGCGTCGGTCTGCAGGAACCTCTGAAACGAAGTCGTCAAAGGCGTTTCGCGGTGTGTTTGCGAGATGATGCCCGCAGTCACGCTCTTGTCTAGGCCAAAGGGCGAACCAATGGCCAGTACCCAATCACCGACCTGCACTTTTTCCGAGTCGCCGAACCTCACAAATGGGAGGTCGCTTTTCGCACTAACCTTGAGCACGGCGATGTCGGTCTCGTCGTCGGAGCCGACGAGCGAAGCCGCAAGTTCCTCACCAGAGTCGAGCTTTACCGTTATCTTTGCCGACCCGTCGATAACATGGGCATTTGTAACGATGTAGCCCGCCTTGTCAACAATAAATCCGCTGCCGACCACCCTTACAGGCCGCTGCGGCATCTGCCGGCGGAGAAACTCAAGCATATCGCTCTGATCTCCCGGTGCGGGCGTTGCTTTGGCTACGGAGCGTGAGACGCGGCTCTTGGTATCGATGCTGACAACTGCCGGTTCGACCTTCCTGGCCGCTTGTGCAAACATGCTGACCGCCGCCTCGGGCTGTGCCGACGCCGAGCAGACGATGGCGAATACGGCCCCGATGGCCCAACCAAACCTCGAAAGGCTGCTCATATTGATCACTCCTGATGTCGCCGCAATCACTGTCCCGTCGTGATTATAACAAAACGCCGTCAGGGCCTCAGAAGAACTTTCAGAACGCCCTTCTCTGCCGCGTGCAGCATAGCTGGAACGGCATCACCCAAAGAATACTCAGCGTGGATCAGCGGGCTAACATCGATCGCGTGTTTTTCCAGCAGGGCGAGCGCGGGAGCTAACCGGCCGCAGCGTGAACCGACGATGGTTATCTCGTCCACGACGACACGCGAGGCTTGCCACGTTGGCGTGCCGTGAAATGTCGATTTCAGCACAATCTTGCCCTGCGGCCTGACAAGGTCGAGCGCTGTCGCAAATCCGGACTCGGAACCGCTTGCCTCGACGACAACATCAAACGGGCCGATCTCGGGCGAAAGGCTGTCAAGCCCGATCGGCCTCACTCCGGCGTTTTGTGCAATGGCGAGTTTTTCCGGGTGCTTGCCGATTATCGTCACGTTGCCCGACCTCAACCGCAGCGACATGGCACACAATAGGCCGAGTTTGCCATCACCGATAACGGCGGCAGTTGTCTCAGGAGAGATCGCAACTTGTTCTGTTATGCCGACCGCGGCCGCCAGCGGTTCGGCAAAGACGGCCTCCTCGTCGCGAATAGGATCAGCGACCATCAACAGATTGGCCGCCGGCAGTTGAAGGTACTCAGCGTGGGCACCGTCGCGGCCTACTATGCCAAGGACCGTGCGTGTCGGGCAATGACGAGGATCGCCTGCGACGCACCGTTCACATTTGCCGCAGCCCGCATTTATTTCCCCGACCACACGCTTACCTATCAGGTCAGGCCGCACGTCAGAGCGTTCCACAACGCCCACAAACTCATGCCCGATCGTCCCGGTAAATCCGGCATAACCACGAGCTATTTCGAGGTCCGTGTTGCAAATACCCGAAAGCAGGACGCGGACCAGCGTCTCGGACGCGTCGTCAGGCCGTGCGCTCTCCGCCAGATACAGTTCGTTGCCGTCAAATCTGAGCGCCTTCATCTAGCGTGTGTAATAGACGCGCACGTCGCGTTCCGACACGATCAGCCAGCGGCCGCCGATCTCCTGAAATTTGAGTTGACTGCGGACCTTTCCATTGTTAGACGAACCGCCTCCGGAAAACGTCCATTCCTTGTCAAACGTCGCCGTTGCCGAACTCGGCCCGTCAGATGTTACGACCATGTTTGACACCGTGACGCGCATAGAACTGAAGCGGTTAAAGGCTCGGGCCTTGTCCGAGCGAACTTCGCTGCGGCTCATGCCGCTTCGCGTGTAGTAACGTTCCAGCGTCGATGCATAATTGTCCATGAAAGCGTCCAGATCCCGAGCCTCCATATTCGATTTCCAAGCGTAAACACGCTGCGGTATTTCGGTGTTAGCCGGCCCGTCGGAGATGTTCGAATTCACATTAGTATTTGTCTGAGGCAGCGAAACAGTCGGTATTGGCGACGAAGTGGTATTGGAGTTCGTCACGGGCGTGGCGGCATTGAGATTAGTATTCGGCGTTGGGGGCGGCAGCGAGATGTTGGTATCGACATTTGCCGCCGGTGGCGGGCTCGATCTCATATATAGCAACGCAGCGATGCCCGCGACCACGAAGAGCAGGAGCATGCCGAGCGCTGTCAGAGCGACCGTCAAGCCGGTGTTGGCCCCTTTTTGCGGCGGGCTTGGATCGAAGGTTTGAACTCGAGTGACTTCCGACGGCTGTGGGACGAATGGGCCGCGGGCAACATACGTTTCGGTCTCACCGAGCACCACTGTCGGCGTATCGGCCTGCATGCCGTGGACAAGTGGTGTGCCGTCGTCCAGACAGAATGAGAGCGTGTCGTCGGCATATTGAGCGTTGCAGTGTGGACAGACTTTCATACGCCGGTCGGATAGCCTCGCTGTCGCTTAGATTATCGTGATCGAAATACTGAAGCGCGCGACCTGCGCGCATCGGTTTGTAACAGTAACGTAGTTATCGCCACCGTGCGTCGTCGTGCGCATAGATGAGCCGCCACCGCGAATACTTACGCACGAGCCTCCGCCCGATACTGTTGCTGACAGCGATTGCCCGGCGCGGCACGCGAGCACCATCGAACGATCGTCCCCTGGGTTGAGGTCACCTGAAAATGACGTCGTATATGCCCCGCGGGCAAACCTTAAACGAGTCGTCGAGGGATAAGTTTTCAGACCAGGCGGCTCGTCAACCGTCGGCAGCGGCGATGGACGTGGCGATGCTTGAGGCGAGGGCGATGGCCGCGATGCCACATTCGTATTCGGTGTGCTCGAATTGAGATTTGTGCTGAGATTTGTCGGCGGGATCAGTACATTCGTATTCGCGTTCGCCACCGGCGGGCGACTCGAGTTCATATAGATCAATGCTGCGATACCGATGACCCCAAACAGCAGGAGCATCCCGACTGCTGTCAGAGCGACCGCGATCCCTGTCTTCGAGCCTGTCTTTGGTTGTTGAAGCGACTGAACCCGCGTTACCTTAGAGGGCTGCCAAGCGTGCGAGGCCGGCTGCGAGCTGCGCGCGACAAAGGTCTCCGTCTCGCCAAGGACCACCGTCGGCGTATCCGCCTGTGGCCCGTCGACCAACGGCGTCCCGTCCTGAAGGCAAAACGAGAGCGTCGCATCAGCATACTGGGCCTGGCAGGCCGGGCATTTTTTCATTGGTCAAGCCTCCGTCTGCGAACCGGTAAAATCATACTCCAGCTCGTCGCATACGTAAATACACAACTTGGAAGCGGCCCGATTTCGGATTTTTCTGATGGCATAATATACTCTTCTGGCAATGAAAAGGATACTTATCTTAGCTTTCACTCTCTCGACGCTCGCTGCCCTCTTTGCTTGCGGCGGCGGCCCGAGTCGTCCGGCGGCCGGTAACGATTCCCCGACAGAGGCATACAAACGCCTTTACGCCGCCTGTAAGAGCAAAGATATTGAGGCCATCAAGCAGGAACTCTCCAAAAAGTCGATCGAGCTCGGCCTTATGGTCTCGCAGCGTAACAACACGCCGATAGAGAAAGTGTACGAGAACGGATTTACGGCGACGACCTTTGCCGAGTCACTGCCGACGATCCGTGACGAACGGATCAAGGACGACATGGGCGCGGTCGAGGTGTGGAATTCGAAAGAGAGCAAGTGGGAAGATCTGCCCTTTGTCCTCGAGGACGGCCAGTGGAAACTCGCCGTCGGCGACCTTTTCGCCGGCTCATTCAAATCGCCCGGCAAGGGCCTTGACCTTAAGGAACGCGAGGCCGCAAATGCGATCGCGGGCAATCAGATCCCGGTCACGAACGTCAACATGAATGGCGTCGTGCCTGTGAACAAGGCTCCGGCACCTCCCGCCAATACCGGCAAATGATCTCTGCCGCCTCGGTCGCCGAGATCATCGCAACATACGCGAAGCACGGCTGGCTGTTCCGCCGTGTTTTGCTTTCTGATGCGTCGAGAAAGGCATTGGCGGATCGTGCCGATGAATTGTTCGCTGACGTAGACATCAACACGTCTCGTCTTGACGCAGCGTGGTTCTCGCGGCCGCCGAAGCCCGGCGAGACAGCGTGGGAGCTTAGGTATTTGGGAGATATCGCGTATGCGGTGCTCGAATACGTTGACGAAGATTCGGCCGGGTTCGAGACCGCCCTCGCGGATGTTGAGGCTCGAATGGCCGAGGCGATCACCAGAAAACATCAGGCTTGACAACCGATTTCGCTGATAGCAAACTTTAGTAGTTGACATGACGATCAAGGAATTCGGCGGAAAGATCGCTACCATCTGGGAAGGCCTCAGGCCAAACACCCAAAAAATGCTAGTCGGGGCAATGCAAGGCAAGGCCCCGCACAACTCTCAGGCCCCAAGATTCTTCTACGACGCGACCGCTGATTGGGAGGTCAGCCGCCTTTTGTCGGCGCTGGACGAACGCTCACGTGCGTCCGAGGTCCGCAAGAATAAAGCGAAGCTTAACGAAATAACGCTTCTTGCCGACACCTGTGCCCGCGTGCTCGAATCACAATCGGCATCGGCTGAGGTCTTTATTCTGCTTGCCTCTCGTGCGGTCCAGGATAACGATTACAACCGACTCGACCGGCTTGCCGATACGCTCGCTGACCGCTATTCCTCCGGCGAGATCGCAGAGATCGTCCGCCAGACAGACATCCCTCAGATACGGGCCATCGCATACGAAACGCTCGCCATGCTGCCTGTTCCTAACCTGCTACCGCTGCTCGACGACCCGCTGTATGCGGGCATCGCCGCCGCCGCCCTTGACCAAAAAGCATACGAATTTGACTCAGACGAGGCCCGCGATATCCTCGACCAATTCGACGCCGAGAACGCCCATCGGGGCGACTAACCCCACCGCCAATCTTGGTGTAGAGTGACAACGCGTCGCGTCATCCGCGTTCAAATTCGCATTAAGCACACGTGGGCAGCGTGCGCCCCCTGATGGCAAGGCCGACATCGGCGTCTGGCGTCCTTCGGACGGCACCTGGTACATCGTCAGGAGCACAAATGGCCAGTTCATAGTCTTTGCCTGGGGACAGAACGGCGACAAGCCGACCCCATCGGCCTACAGCAACTGATCGCCGGAATGCGGGCACCTTGTCCACCAGTGCCTCAAGCCGGTTCAATTGCGGATGACGCGGATAGAAAGATATGAATTTATCTTTCTTTATCCGCGTTATCTATTTTGTCTGCGGTTGAGAGGTGCGATACAGGCAACGTGCCGGCTTTCCGGTCGCTGCAAATAAATGAAATTCCGTGCTGATTGAGCCTATTCTTTGTCTGGAATTCCGCCGATCCGCCCCGGTCGGCGTTTGGCGGAGCCACAGGTGACTCTGCATGGCGGAAGTGCTAACGACCAAGAAGGATCCCACGCTGATCTTTGATGTAGGACTACATCACGGTCAGGACACTGATTTTTATCTCAAGAAAGGATATCGGGTAGTAGCCTTCGAGGCTGACCCCGGCAACGCCGCATTTTGCCGCCATCGGTTTGCTGACGCGATCGCCGACGGGCGCCTGATCATCGTCGAAGGAGCTATCACTGAGGATGTAGATTCGAACGGCGGTCGTGGCGAGGTCAAATTCTACCGCAACACGGACCATTCGCTCTGGGGCAGTACCTGCAACGACTGGGCGTCGCGCAACGAGGTGGTCGGCACGCGAAACGAGATCATCCGCGTCCCGGCCATCGATTTTGCCGAGTGCATCCGCAAATACGGCGTTCCCCACTATTTGAAGGCCGATATTGTCGGATCTGAGGCCATCTGCCTGCGTGCGATGCTTGGATTCGAGAACCAACCGGACTACATCTCGATACGCTCGGAAAAGCTCGTCTTTCGCAAGCTCGAATCCGAGTTTGACCTGCTCGAACAGCTAGGCTATGACCGGTTCAAGGCCGTCAAGCAGGACTTTGAAGGCGTCCGAGCCGAACTGCCGTCAAACAACGGCCGGCTGGAACACGAATTTGAAGAAGGAGCGTCAGGGCCATTCGCCGAGGAGTCCGATGGCGCGTGGAAAGCGCGTGATGCCGTGCTCCGCGATTATAGGCGAATCTTTATAAAATACTGGCTATTCGGCGACTACTCGTACCTGATCCAGACTCAGAAGGGGCGTCGATTGATCGGAAGATTGGAGACAGCTCTCGGCCGCTCGATCCCCGGCTGGTACGACACACACGCACGGCATTCGTCGCTCGGCGATACACAATGAAGCAGGAACCAAAAAGATCATTGCGTGAACAAAGTGCTTGGCTGCTTGCGGCCAAGGTCACGGGTTTTGCGCTCAGCTTCTTTCTGCCGCTGCTGATCGTCCGTTATCTTGCGCAGGACAAGGTCGGCGTTTATCGCGAGTCATTTCAGGTGATCACGAACGCGGTCATCATCCTGTCAATGGGCTTTGCGATGAGCGCGTACTATTACCTTGCCCGCGAAAAAGAACGCCGCGGCCCCGCGGTATTGAACATCCTGCTCTTCAATTTTGTGATGGGCGGCCTAGCCTGCCTGACGCTATTCTTCTTCCCGCAGATCATTGGGAACATCTTTCGCAGCCAGGAGTTGACGCATCTCGCTCCAAAGATCGGCGTCGTTATCTGGATCTGGATATTCTCGAGCTTCCTTGATACGGTCGCCATCGCCAATCAGGAGGCCCGTGTCGCGACCGTGTTTATCATTGCGGCGCAGTTTACAAAAACACTGCTCATGGCGAGCGCGGTGTTTGCGTTCGCCACTGTCGAAGCTTTTATCTATGCCGCGATGGTGCAGGGCCTGCTGCAAACTCTCATCCTGATCTACTATCTGCGATCACGCTTCCCCGGATTCTGGCGCGGTTTCGATCTTGCTTTCTTCCGTGAACAGATGGCCTACGCAATTCCGTTCGGCCTGACAGGCATCCTTTGGATGGCTCAGAGCGATATTCATAACTATTTTGTTGGTTATAAATTCTCATCGGCCGAGTTTGCGATCTACGCTTACGGCTGTTTCGAGATACCGCTGATCGCAATGCTGTCTGAATCGGTCACGTCTGTGCTGATCCCACGCATGAACGAGTTGCAGCAGGCGAATGACCGCGACGAGATGATCCGGCTGACTGCCCGGGCGATGCACAAATTGGCGCTTGTTTACTTCCCTATCTACGTCTTTCTGATGATCACGTCGAAGACGTTCATCATTACGCTGTTTACGCAAAACTATGCGGCGAGTGCCTCGGTCTTTGCGGTCAATCTGACGCTGCTGCCCTTCAGCATTCTGATCACCGACCCGATCGTGAGGTCTTATAAGGAGCTCGGCCGACTATTCCTGCTGACCAGGGTCCTCGTGCTTGCGGCCCTTATCTGCGTCCTCTATTACGGCCTAGGCCACTTCGGCCTGACCGGAATGATCACGACTGCCGTCGGTGCGATCCTGGTGGAGAAACTGATCGCCGAAACTATGGTGATCCGCAAACTCGGCCTCGGATTGAAGCATCTGCCTTTGCTGAGGAACGTCGGCAAGACGGCCGTCGTCGCCGCATTCGCCGGGCTTGTTACCTATGTCGTGTATACGAATCTTAAGGATTATCTGCTCAGCGTCGGTGAGCATTTTGCTGCAGAAACGCTTCACACGACGCAGCTCGCCGCATTGAACTTTGTGGGCGGCAGCCTGGTGCTTCTGATCTCAGGATTGGTTTTTGTCCCTATCTATCTGATCGCCGCCAACCTGCTCGGTCTCATTGAAGACAGCGAGAAACAGGCCGTGATGAAGATGATTCGCCGGTTCATTCCTCGCCGCGGCGACGAGCCACTACCCGAAACGCGATGAGCGACACACCCACATTGATGACAAAGTTCGGCTGGAATCTCCCATGGCTGGCCCGATATCCGTGGTCGCGGGCTCGATCGCTGCTTCACCGAACGGCATTTGAGAAGAAACACTTCATCATTACGATCGCAAACCACTTTGAGCCCGGCTGGAGCGAGCACGGTGTGCTTGATCACAAGACACAGATGCGTCGGCTTAAGGAGTATCACGAGAAGGCACGCCAAACAGGGGAGGCGGTTCGGGACGCGGACGGAACGAAGTTTCGCCACACAAATTTCTATCCCGCGGAGCAATATCATCCTGAGATACTCGACGTGATGTCCGAGATGCAGGCCGAAGGCCTCGGCGAGGTCGAGGTTCACCTGCATCACGGCGTCGATGACCCCGATACTGCCGAGAACCTGCGGACTACACTGATCGAATTTCGCGACACGCTCGCCGACCGGCATCGGTGTCTGTCGCGACGGGCCGGCGAAGGAGGGCCGATGTATGCGTTTGTCCACGGCAATCTGGCGCTCGCAAATTCCTGCGGCGGACGCTTTTGCGGCGTGGACAACGAGATGCGCATCCTCGAGCAGACCGGCTGCTATGCCGACATGACGCTGCCATCGGCTCCCGATCGATCGCAGGTTGCCGTGATCAACCAGATCTACGAATGCGGCCGCTCATTAGACGAAGCCGTGCCGCACGCAGTCGGGATCAGGGCCGTCGTTAACGGACATCAGCCGCAGCTTCCGCTGATCTTTACCGGCCCGCTGATTATGAACTGGACACGCCGGATCAAGGGAATGCCCGTCCCGCGCATAGATGATGGAGCATTGACGGCAAATCAGCCGCTCGATGGCGCCAGGTTTCGGCGATGGACATCCGCAGACATCACCGTGGATGGCAGGCCGGATTGGGTCTTTATCAAACTCTACTGCCACGGCTTTTTCGACCGTGACCAGCGAGCCTGCATCGGCGAAGACGCGAGAAGGTTCTTTACCGAAATGATCGAGATAGCGGACAAAGCAGGTAATAAGATCCATTTCGCTACGGCCCGCGAGGCATACAATATCGCCCGTGCCGCAATGGACGGAAGATCAGGTGACCCGAACATTTTTCGCGATTATCTGCTCACGCCGATCATGGCCGAAGACAGGTAAGAGCTTGTTATCATGGCAGTTGGGATGGCCAAACCTTTATCCAGGATCAAGAAGGTCCGCAGCCTCGACGAGATAATCACTCGGGGCGGCCAGGCTATCTCCGCCTATCGTGACCAGCGCGGCGGTTTTGAACTCCCCTCGAACGAGGGCTTTGCCAAGCTCATCGACGAAAGGCAGTTTGGTTCGGCCCCTATAATCGCCGAAAGCCTGTGGCAGATGTTCTTCAAGAATGGTTCTGAACGATTCTTTCCGTCGCTTCAGGACCGCGCAGTGTCGGTTTCCGCCTTCAGGGCCACATTCGACGATGCAACGGCCGGGCGTTTCATCGCTCAGGCAGATAGTATCGTGGAGGGCCGGATCGACCTCCTCGGCTTCAAGGGCCTGTTTGTCGGTACGGACATCGACTGGCTTCGCGAGCCACTCTCAGCTAAGCGTTCGCCGCTGAAACACTGGAAGGAGTTTGACGACCTTGACACCGAATCAGGCAATAAGAAGATCGTCTGGGAACTCAATCGCCACCAGCATTTTTTCACGCTCGGTGTCGCATTCTGGCTGACCGGCGATGAAAGGTACGGAGAGGTATTCGCACGGCATTTATCGTCATGGATCGAGCAGAATCCGCCCGGGCTTGGCGTTAATTGGTCGAGCAGCCTCGAGATAGCATTCAGGTCAATGTCATGGATCTGGGCATTTCACTTCTTTAGAGATTCCGACCATTTGACGCCAACGCTCTTTCTCGACGCACTGAAGCACCTCCACCGCCACGGTCGGCATATCGAGCGATACCTGTCAAAGTACTACAGCCCTAACACGCACCTCACCGGTGAGGGGCTCGGCCTATATTATCTCGGAACGCAGTTGCCGTTCTTCAAACGCGCGGGAAAATGGCGCCGGCTGGGCGAGGACATCCTTACTGCTGAGATCGAGAAGCAGATACTGCCTGACGGCGTATATTTCGAGCAAAGCCTTTGGTACCAGCGATATTCGGTAGATTTCTATTTGCATTTCGTGATCCTGCGTTCGCTCTTTGGCGGCCCTTATCTGAGTGCTGATGCTGCCAGGGTCGAAGATCGGCTTCAGGCAGCTTTCGACTGGATGATGTCGGTCACGCAGCCTAACGGTACGACGCCGCTCATCGGAGATGACGACGGCGGACGCATGCTGCCGCTAACTACCGCCCAGCCTGATGATTTTCGAGGCTCACTGGCGGTTTCCGCGATCATCTTTGACCGGGCCGACCATAAGTTTGCCAGCGGCGGCATGAATCAGGATATTTTCTGGCTGACCGGGCCCGAAGGTATCGCCACATTCGACAGGCTGGGTGCTGCTGAGCCTACGATTGGCTCGGCAGAATTCAATGCAGGCGGCTACTGCGTAATGCGCGACGGCTGGGGCGATGGAGATAACTATTTGGTCGTTGATGCCGGCGAGGTCGGCGCGCTCTCCGGCGGCCACGGGCACGCTGACGCCTTGTCCATCGTAGCGTCGATCAACGGACAACCGCTATTGGTCGACTCGGGCACCTACACCTACCATGAATCCCGTGAGCTGCGCGATTACTTTCGCTCGACGTCGGCCCACAACACGCTCGAGATCGACGGCCTCTCGTCGTCAGATCCTGCTCACACTTTTGGCTGGCGGACCCGTGCCAATGCGACGATTGACCGCTGGATCAGCACGGGCCGTTTTGATTACTTTGAGGGTTCCCACGATGGCTACGAACGCCTCGAATCGCCGGCAACACACATTCGTTCGATCCTGTTTCTGAAGGGCGATTACTGGATAATTCGTGACGTGGTCGAGACCGACGGCGACCACTTGTATTCGCTTAATTTTCATTTTGATCCGATGATCTCAACTGCGGTCGGCGACGCTGCGACGTGGATCGGCGGCGACGGGCACCGCATTCAAACGTTCGGTGACAATGGCACATGGGAACAAAAAGAAAGCTGGGTCTCAACGAACCACGGCAACCGCGTCAACGCACCGCTGATGAGGTTCGTCTCGCAAGGGGCGGGCAAACAGGAATTCTGGACGTTCATCCTGCCCGCGGACGAGCACAGCGTGCCCGAAGTGATCGAAGTCGATTCGCCGACGGGACGAGCATTTGTGATCAAGCATTGCGGCTATTCTGATACGCTGCTGTTTAACGACGACGCGGGCGAGACAGTAGAAACGGCGGCGTTCGAGAGTGACTTCAGGTATTCTTGGTCGCGGCTGAGCCATGGTGAAACGCTGCCCGACGAGTTCGTCGCGATCGACGGCAGCTTGTTCGTTTTTGGCGATACCGCCGTAGTCGATAGCAGCGACGTGGATCACGCATCAGGCCGACGCCTTGGTTCCGACGTTTACATGACGACCGATGCGGGGCGTTCTGTCCGTTCGATCTGACCGTTCCGGTGAAGAGACGAGTCTTACAGTTTATCGGGAGTTTTCACCAAGGCGGCTCCGAGCGTCAGGCGGTCGCCTTATCACAGCTGCTAAAACGCGAAGGCAGTTTCGACGTCTTCGCCGCCACGCTGAATAGTGAAGGCATCCTTTCTCTCGACATGGCTGATGCGGGCATCTCAGATATCCCGGAGTTTCGGCTGAGGTCCTTCTACGACGTCAACTTCTTCCTGCAAGTCGGACGGTGTGCAAAACATCTGAGGGAACAGAAGATCGACGTCGTTCATACGCACGACTTCTACTCGAACATCTTCGGCATGGCGGCCGCCACCCTCGCCGGCGTGCCCGTCCGGATCGCGTCAAAACGTGAGACCGGTATGCGAACTCGTGCCCAGGATATCATCGAAGGCATCGCCTTCGGCCGGGCGCACGCTATCGTCAGCAATTCGAAGGCGGCCCGGGATATGTTGGCGAAACGCGGTTTTAGGAACGTCAGCGTCATCTACAACGGGACGGACGTCTCTCGTTTTGACGTCAACGTCGATCAGGTAGGGGCACGACAAGTCTTTGGCCTTCCCGGCAGCGACATTCGGCTGGTCACCTTGGTCGCGAATCTCCGCCACACTGTAAAAAATGTCCCCATGCTTCTGCGTGCCGCGAAGCAGGCGCTGAAAGCGACCGAACACGTTCACTTTGCCATCGCCGGCGAAGGCGGGCTTGAAGGCGAACTCAAACAGCTCGCCGTCGAACTCGGCATATCTCAACACGTCACCTTCCTTGGTCGATGCACCGATATCCCGGCCCTGTTGGCTGCGTCGGACGTTTGCGTCCTGACCTCAGATTCGGAAGGGCTGTCAAACTCGCTTCTGGAATACATGGCCGCCGAACGGCCAGTCGTGGCGACAGATGTAGGTGGGGCGGCAGAGGCTGTGATCGACGGCGAGACCGGTTATCTCATTGTTCCAAACGATCACAGCGAATTGGCGGTGCAGCTTCTCGAACTTCTGTCGGATCCTGACCGTGCTCGTCAAATGGGCAGGGCCGGAAAGGCCCGGGTAATGGCCTCCTTTTCCGAAAGTGCGCTGCTTGCCAACACGCTCGGCCTGTATAATTCCCTACTGGACCGCTAGATGCCGCTGCACATCCTTCAACTCGGCCCCTACCCGCCGCCAGAGGGCGGCATTACGCGTAATATCATCGCGATCCGCGATATGCTCCGCGAACGCGGCCACCGATGCTCGATCGTGGCGACCTCACGGAGTGCTCGTGTCGATTACGAGCCGGACGTTCATCATCCTCGCTCGGCACTCGCACTGATCAGAGCGCTGAGGTCGCTCGAGTACGACATTCTCCACCTTCATATCGGCGGCGACGTGACACGCCGTGTTCTTGCTCTTGCATTCGCATGTACGCTGCTGGCGAGGGGTAAATGTGTGCTGACGCTACATTCGGGCGGCTATCCGAGGAGTAAAGAAGCAAGAGCGGCCTCGCCCGGCTCTCTGCGCGGACGTATCTTTCGGCGGTTCGATAAGGTCATCGGGGTCAGCAATGACCTGGCGGATGTTTTTCGTGCATATGGCGTTCCTAGTGATCGCATAGCGGTCATACCCCCTTATTCGCTTCAGCCGCCTGACGCGAGCGTGAAAGTGCCGGGCGATATACTCGCATTCTGCGAATCCGCTTCGCCGCTGCTGGTTGCGATTGGCGGACTGGAGATCGATTACCAGCCGCTCTTTCTTCTGGATGCCATGGAGGACATCTCGGCCCAATTTCCAAATGCCCGACTGGTGATCGTCGGCGACGGAGCGTTGCGCAGCGACGTTGAGGCGGCGATTGATTTGAGACAGCTCGACGACAGAGTTCTCCTCACGGGCAATGTTGGCCATTCGGTATCACTACATCTGATGCAGGCCGCCGACATCATGCTGAGAACTACGCTGTTCGATGGTGATGCTATCTCGATACGCGAGGCCCTGTTCCTCGGAACACCCGTGATCGCAACAGACACGGGCACACGACCGGGGAACGTTAAACTGATACCGATCGGCGGACGACAGGAACTGGCTGCTGCCGTGGGCCAGATATTTACGTCTCGCCAAAGACAGAAACTGCAAGGCGAAGCCGACACAACGAATATCGCCGCCGTTGTAGACCTTTACGAACGGATCGCGGCTAGAGCAACCGGTCGAGGCAGGTCCGCAGATAGTATCTAACGAGGTTGTCCTTGTGCAGGTATCGGTCAAAGAAGTCGCGGGCGTTCCGGGCGATCTGCTCCCGTTCGTCATCGTGGTCCAGGTAATACTCACACAACTCAACGAGATCGGACATATCCGGCTTGCAATAAATAATATGCTCGCGGTCAACAAGCGGCACATGCATTAGGGCCGCATGCGGATAGGCGATAATACATGAACCGATCGCCAGATAGTTGACCAGCCGAAAGCAGAACGGCCCCAGGCCCGGCAGATCTATGCAGATACGGGAGCGACCGATCTCCTCAAGGAATTCGGCATAACCGATCGGATTCATTCCTCCCTCGAACCCGAATCTGTCCTGAGCAGCCAGCAGCTGCGTAGCCCCTTCCCGGATCTCGCGGGCATAGGCCAAGCCAAAACGCCCGGTAACATCGTTGAGATACTCACGTCGATCGCGGAGCTTGCGAAGCTTGCCAAGGCGACGGTAAAGCATCTTGCCATCAGCAACGTAGCCGCCCGGTACCACATGCGATGCTGCATAGCCTTTTGCGTCATACTGCATCTTAAAATAGAGGTCGCATTTGCCCGCGCAGTCCTCATCGATCGGAAGATAATCCGAGTAGCCGATAGCAACCTTGCGACGTCTGCCGGACATCACGATCTCGATGACGACAGTTCCCTTGTAAGGCTGGTCAATATCATCGACGAGTTCAACTGTTGCGTAACGCCTGAAACCGACCTTTAGTAACTCGACCCAGTCAGAGGCCGCATCCCACTCATATTTGGTCGGCCAGCGAACGCTGACGTTATGCAGTTCGCCGGGCAATAGGCTCCAGTCAGGATTGGGGATCGCGGCTCGATGCTCAAGAAACCTGAGGATGGAAGAGGAGATGAGTCCGTTCACGGGGTTGATTCTACACCAGATCTGACGGAGTCACTTGGCAATGAACCGACCCTGCAGCCGATACTCCCTCCATCGGTCGCTTTGTCGCTAAAGCGACTGCCTGCGGAGAGGCCAAATCTCCGCTCGCCCGGACTATCGAATCCAACCGCCGCAATGTCCGGCAGCCAGATGCTGTCGGGAGGAATGGCCGCGTCGTCACGGTTAACACGCTTGTTGTTGATGATGATGTTGTTTACAAAGAACCGTCGCGCATCCGGCGAACGCAGATCAGCCAACCCGTGAACACCATAGTTGCCGTGGCAGATAATATTGTCGCGGATAACCAGCCTCTGTGGCTGATCGCCATAAAAGGTGACGGTGTTGCCCTCATTCAGAGCGGTGTTATTCGCCACCGTTACATCTTCCCCGCCGGAGATCTGCAAAAAATAGCCGGAGCCCGCGTATGGTGGGCCGCCGATGTTCAGGAATAGGTTGTTTAGGATGCTTATCCGCTTCGCTATCTGGCTCGGTTGCGTATCATCACGACCGAGCACGTTGACGCCCTCGCCGGCCCCGTCGATGATATTATCGCGGATAACCACATCCTCGATCGTCGAGAACGGCGCTCCGCCATCCTGGTTGCGCACCGTGATGCGAAAGGCAGAGCCCTCCCAGTTGTGTTCGAGATAGTTACCCGTAAAAGCTACACGTCTCGCATTCTTCAACTCGAAAAGTGTCTTGACCGTTGCCGTTTTGAACCAGGCTCGCGGTTTGTTTAGATGATTGCCTGATATCTCGATGTCCGTCGGAATCAGTTCTCCGTTTGCCGGATCGGCCCCGCCAAACAGGATATTCTCAGCGCCGCCCTCAACGTAATTGTTGATGATCTTGACGTTACGGGTTCCCGACCATCCGCAGATACCCTGCGTCTCTTCGCTGCGAAATGCGAATCCCTCAATATAACTATTCTTGATCGTCGTGTTCGCGCTATTGAGCGCGATACCGCGACGCGAGACCGTCGGGCCGGTCGCATGAACATAGCTCCGGTCGACCTCTAATGTGTGTGGCACATTCTCAGGCCCTGTTTCCTTGCCGCCGAACACAACGACGCCATAGTTGAAAAGCCGACCGCTCGCGGCAAACTCAATGCCTATGAAGCGATAATGATGTGCTCCGTTCGTGGCCTGAACGGCAGGGCGGCCAAATATCCCTGAGGTAATTGTCGCCATCGACGATCGCTGGGCGGGACTAACGCGCTTTTCGGCCGGCAGATCAGCCGCGGCAGACGAACGGATCGTGACAAAGTCGGTCAAAGGTTTGTTTGGCAGGTTTATCGTTCCGCTGTAAACCGCGCCCGCCTGCAGCTCGACGATGTCGCCGCTTTGGGCAGCATTAAGGGCTGCCTGAATGTTGCCGCCCGGCGGAACACGAATGATGCGGCCACCCTCAGGACTCGACTCGATCACGGGTTGTGGGCCAATGATGCCAAGACGGCCATCGTACCAGTCATACCATGCGGATGCCGCGACGGCAGCCAGTGCGACTATCGGTATCACCAGCCAGCGGCTCACGTTAAGCCTGCGGCCCTTTCGAGAACCTTTTTCTCGCACTCGAACAACATTCATCTGGATCGCTTCTGATACCGGCATTCTCGCCAAAAATAAACGCGCAAAGGCAATAAAAATCTACAAAATTGCTTCGATTACGAGTTTCCTTACCTGATCGCGCCGCCCTCGCGTCGGCGCCCACGTGTCTATGTGCGGCATCAACGGCATCGCATTCTCCCAAGAATCCGGACGAAAGGTCAGAGAACGCTCGCTCGTCGCGATGCGCGACATACTATATCATCGCGGCCCGGACGACGGCGGCGTTTTCGTCGACGACAATATCGGCCTCGCCATGCGGCGTCTTGCGATAGTGGACGTAGCCCACGGAGCCCAGCCGCTAATGAGCGGCGGCCAGGTTATCGTCTATAACGGCGAGATCTACAACCATGCCGAAAGCCGTCCCGGCCTGATCGCTCGCGGGCACACATTCACGACGCACTGCGACACCGAAACGATCCTGCATCTCTACCAGGAATACGGGCGTGACTGCGTCGAACACCTTCGCGGGATGTTCGCGTTCGCCGTTTGGGACAAGGCGAAGAGAGAGTTGTTCATCGCCCGCGACCGCTTTGGCGTCAAGCCGCTCTATTACGTTCACGCGGACGATGGCTCGTTGTATTTCGCATCCGAGATCAAGGCCCTGCTTGAAGTCGGGGCCGTAAAGCCGGAGGTCAATTTCAACGCCCTGCCCGACCAGTTTGGCAATCACGGAACGAGCGGCGACGAAACGCTCTTTAGCGGCGTAAAACGCCTGCTGCCCGGCCATACGATGGTCTGGAAAGACGGCAAGCTCAACATCCGCGAGTATTGGGACCTCGAATTCGAGCCTAAAAATGAGGTCCGCAGTGACGCTGAATATGTCGAGCAATGGCGTGACCTCTTTGAAGAATCTGTCCGTCTCCGCCTGATGGCCGACGTGCCGTTGGGAATGTTCCTCTCGGGCGGCATCGATTCGTCCGCTATTGCCGCGATGATGTCGCGAATGGTTGACGAGCCTATCAAGACCTTCTCCGTAGGTTTTGCTGAACGTGAGGCCAATGAACTCGAATACGCCCGGCTCGTCGCAACCACGTTCGGCACCGACCACCACGAGATCACGATCACGCCGGACGAATTCTTTGAGGCATTGCCAAAGCTCGTCTGGCATGAAGACGAGCCTATCGGTTTTGTCGCCAGCGTCCCGCTGTATTTTGTGTCAAAGCTCGCCCAGCAGCATGTAAAGGTAGTGCTCACCGGCGAAGGCTCCGACGAAATGATGGCCGGCTACGGCCGCTATGCAAAGGCTCTCAAATTGCTCGAATACGGCGAAAAATACGAGGCACTAACGCCATCGTTTATCCGAGACGCCGTCCGTGGCGGCGTAGCTACACTTCCTCCGGGCGTCGGGCGTAAACTGGGCCGCACGTTTCTAAGCCGCGAGGCGGATATCGAAAATCTTTTCTTCGACAACTTCGCCGTCTTTCCAAAGGCGATGCAGAAGGATCTGTTTAACCGCGAAACACGCGAAAGGTTCGAAAACGCAGATCCATTTGCAGGGCAGAATAAGTGGCTCGACAAAACCGACGCCGAGGACGTTCTCGACAAACTGCTCTACGCCGATACAAAGACCTATCTCCACGAACTGCTGATGAAGCAGGACCAGATGTCGATGGCGGCATCGATCGAGAGCCGCGTTCCGTTCCTCGATCACAAACTCGCCGAGTTTACCGCTCGGATGCCGCGCGAGATGAAACTTCGCGGCGGCACAACGAAATGGATACTTCGTGAAGCGATGAAGCGCATCCTGCCGGCGGAAATTCTCGACCGTCCAAAAATGGGCTTTCCCGTCCCTGTTGGCCGCTGGTTCAGGGGCGAATACAAACATCTCGTTGATGAATACGTGCTTAGCGAACGCACATTGGCACGCGGCATTTTTGACGAACGGTTCGTACGCGAGTTGGTTGCCAAACACAACGCGGGCGATAACCACGACGAACGGCTGTGGGCCCTGGTGAACTTTGAGGTCTGGCAGCGAGGCTTTATTGACGGCGAATAGTTGGCGATGCTTTTAGACACGGGGACAAACGAAAAGTTGAGCAGAGAAGGCTCGCTCCACGGTCGTGACATCGTGTGCTTCTCACACGACTGGACCGGCGACCCGCTGTCAAAAACGCACCTGATGCGCATTCTCGCCCGTGACAACCGTGTGCTCTGGGTTAACGCCATCGCCAACCGCATGCCAACGGCGTCGAGCAAAGACGTATCGCGTATCTTTAACAAACTAAAGAGCTTTACCGAGCCAATTCGCGAGGTTGAGCCGAATATCTTTGTCCTTAATCCGCTCGCAATTCCCGCCTACGGCAGCAAGAATGTGGTCTCGATCAATCAGGCTTTCCTTGTTCGCCAGGTCAAAGCCGCGATGCGAAAACTCGGCTTTGCAAACGTCGTCAACATGGTCTTTAACCCAGCCGCCGGCATGATCGCCGGCCGTCTCGGCGAGAGCGAACTGATCTATTACTGCGTTGATGAATACACCGCATTCACAGGCGTCAGCGACGGTCTAAAGTCTATCGAAGACGACTTGTTCCGCCGCGCCGATCTTGTTGTCGTCTCGGCCGAGCGGCTTTTTGACTCAAAGAAACACCTCAATCCAAACACGCACATCATCCGACACGGCACGGATTGGCAGCACTTTCGCGCAGCGGTGGACGGCGGCCTCACAATGCCCGCCGACATCGCCGATCTGCCGCGGCCGATCATCGGTTTTCACGGCCTGCTTGCCGATTGGGTCGATTACGAACTGATAAAAAAGGTGGCTGAACACGTTGCCAATGGCTCGATCGTCCTTATCGGCAAAGTCGCTGTCGATGCCGAACAGAAGATCAAGACGCTCGACGGTGTTCCGAATGTTCACCTGCTCGGCCGCAAACCTTACGCCGACCTCCCCGCATATTGCGCAGCGTTCGACGTCGCCCTCAATCCATTCGCGATCAATGAATTGACGCTCGCGGCGAATCCGCTGAAGGTCCGCGAATACCTCGCCGCCGGACTGCCCGTCGTCTCGACCGACATCCCCGAGGTCCGCATCCTCGACGACGTGCTCGTCGGCGCCGATCACGCAGATTTCATCGCAAAGATCGAGACCGCGCTGTCCGCGCCAAAACCGCGAGTCCAGGTCAGTGACGCCATCCGGCACGAGAGTTGGGACGCAAAGGTTGAGGAGTTGAGGAACATCATGCAACGGGATCGCTCTTTATGAGTTGCCTCCACCTTTAGGTGGAGGTTGCGATCCCTTCCGATCGGGGCTTTAGCCCAAATTTCGGCTAAAGCCGAGGACTTGTTTGATATCCACCTCCAGCTAAAGCTGGAGGCAACTTATAAGAAATGAAGATGAGTGCCACGATGACAAACGATCTGAAGATCGCCGAGCAGCACCAAACCGAGGTCGCCGCCGGCGAGCGGTTTGAGTTTGGCAAGAACTGGGCCGCGTTTCTCGCGTTGCTCGATGATGAGCGCATCGCGAAGGCCGAGGAATCGCTCAAGGCGATGCTCGAGGTCGATTCGCTTGAGGGCAAGGCGCTCCTCGACATTGGCTCGGGCAGCGGGCTGTTCTCGCTTGCGGCAAGGCGCTTGGGTGCACGGGTTCATTCGTTCGATTTCGATTCGAGCAGCTTTGCGTGCACGCAGGAATTGCGTAATCGTTACTTCCCTAACGACCCGAACTGGCGTGTTGAGCAGGGCTCGGCACTCGACGCCGAATATCTCAACAGCTTAGGCGCATTTGACGTCGTTTACTCTTGGGGCGTCCTGCATCACACAGGTGAGATGTGGCGGGCACTTGAGAACGCCGTGATCCCAACCAAACCCGGCGGCAAGCTCTTCATCGCCATTTACAACGACACCGGCAGCCAGGCCCGCAGATGGCATTGGATAAAAAAGACATACTGCCGGCTTCCACGAATATTCAAGACGCCGTTCGCCGTCGCAGTCTCATTGCCCGACGAACTAAAACGCCTCGTCTCGGCCCTTGGTCGCCTCAAGCCATCCGAATACGTCCACTCCTGGACCCGCTACAAGAACGGCCGCGGCATGAACCGATGGCATGACATCATCGACTGGGTCGGCGGGTTTCCTTATGAGGTCGCAACGGTCGATCAGATCTTCGACTTTTACAAAGAGCGCGGATTTGCTCTTACCAAAGTAATGACCCGCGGGGTTGGCCTTGGATGCAATGAATTTGTGTTCCGCAAAAACTGAGGCCCGGGAATGCTGCGTTTCATGCCTGCTTGGATGGATCGTTTCTACAAATTCCGCTTGACAAAGAAAAGATCTTGTGATACGTTGTTGCATATCTCGCACGCACCTGCGAGAGCCGTGCAATGGCTGTAAGACAATGTCTTATGATTTTTCAAAAACGGCGGGAAAAGGTACCCTGAAGGTACTAAAGCCTGCATTTACAATGGGTTATGTGTCCCACAGCGGGCCGGGACACAGATCGGGACACGTGGAACAAGCGATCTGTCCAAATGGCTGCATCTTATTGAAGTCAAAGGGGATCGTTCCGCCGGTGTTTCATCAAGTGTCCCGCCGTCCCGCGGATAGCGGAGGAATCTGATGCGGCGAACTATCACTATCTCGGTCTCTGAAGACCTGCACGCGGCCATCCTCGATGCGGCCCGCAAACGCTTCTATTCGTCGGTGAGTGAATACATCCGGTTCCTCGTGCGAAACGATAACTTGAAACCGGAGGCAAAGCCGGCAGGGCCGCCCCGGCTTCCCCGCAGCGCAAACGAACGCATAGCGGCAGCAACCGCCGGATCTGATCTTTGATAATTTTACGCGAGCAGCAGGAGGACGGCTTAGTCGTCGCTTGTGTCGATCTTTTCCATCAACTCCGTCCATCGTTCGTCAGAGCGGAGCGATTCGATATTGATGTCGTTTTCGAAGTGCGGTTTGTTTTGATTGCCGAGGCGGATGGCTTTGTTTAGCCATTTGAAGGCGAGGTCTTTGTCGCCCAGCAGAGCGTAGGTGGCTCCGACCCAGTATGCCATGTCGTGGTCGGAGCGAGAGATGGCGAGAGCGTCGTCAGTGAGTTGTTCGCGGGCCTCGTCTTCGCGGCCCGAGCCGGCAAGGTAGATCGCAAAGAGAGGCCTCACGCCATCCATTCGCGGATTCTCCTTGAGCACCTTGCTCATCACATCGATCGCCTCATCCTTCTCGCCGGTGTAATAGAGCACGCCCGAGCGAAAGATCCTCAGCATCGGATGGTTCGGCTCGACCTTAAATCCCTTGTCCAATTCCTCGTTCGCCTTGTCGAACTCACGTTTGTAGATAAAGATACGGGCACGGTTGTAAGCCGCGACAGCACGGGCCGCGGGGTCGAGACGCGTGAGCTTATCAAACGCCTTTAGCGATTCCTCGTATTTACCGTCGAGGCGGTTGATGACGCCGGTGACGAAATAGAGAGCAGCATCATTCGGAAACTGTTTTTGCAGCAATTCGATCTCGCTGCGGGCCTTTTTTTTCTCGCCGCGGGCCATGTAGATCATGACCATCAGCACGCGGGCCTCGACAACATTCTGGTCGTAGAAGAAGGCTTTGCTGAACGCCGCTTCGGCGTAGGTGTAGTCCTCAGGTTCGCCCAGCCCTTTGAAGACGCGGTTCGCATAACACGCACCGAGCCCGCTGTAGGCGAGGGCAAAATGAGGATCAAGTTCGATCGCTCGTTTGAAGCAAGCGATCGCGGCGTCGCAATCCTCTGCGTCGATCGTGCGAAAGATGAACCGTCCAAAATGGTCGCGGCCGCGAAGGTATTCTTCCCAAGCCTCGGCATTATCGGTCGCCCGCTTGCCGAGTTTCTCGGCCTCGAGGTCGGTGAGTTCGAGCCGCAGCCCTTCCAGGATGCGGTGAGCAATGCCGTCCTGCAGAGCGAGAATATCGCTGCCCTCGGCATCGATACGGTCCGACCAGAGGATGTCGCCGGTCTGTACGTCGAGAAGCTGGGCGGTCACACGCAGCTTTTCGCCAGCTCGGATAAATCCCGCCGAAAGAACAGCATGGACGCGCAGTTCCTTTCCGGCATCGCGCGGGTCGATCTCTTTGCCCTGATATTTTGCGATCACCGACGATGGCCTGACGATGATCGAGCGGATCTGAGCAAGTTCCGTGATCACGGCGTCCGCGAGAGCAAACTCGTAAAAGGCCGAAGCCCCGTCCTGGCTGAGGTTCTGGAACGGCAGTATGGCAACGCTCTTCTTTTCGGTGCCGGTCGCCGTCATTGAGATATCAGGCGCGAATGACGGCTGACTCGACGCGGAGATCTGCGATGGGAAAGATTGCGAGCTTGTCGATTCGGGCGTCGATCTGCCGGTGAACCAGTTGAGCATGCGTTTCACCGTGCTGCCGTCCGCATGCGCCGGAGCGTATGTATCAGATGGCATTAGGGGAGCACCCGCTACCTGCTGCATCACGGCACGAAGTTCATCGCGCATCTGTGCGATCTTCTGATAGCGGCCCTTGGGTTCCTTTTGCAGGGCCTTGTCGATGATCTGCTGCAGTTGCGGCGGCAGCGGCCCCGTTCGCATGTCAGCAAGGGGTTTTGGCGTACCGTAGAGCACCTGATGCCGCACGTCTATAACGGTCTTGCCCTGAAATGCCCAGATGCCGGTGAGCATTTCATAGAGCAGAATGCCCGTTGAGAAAATATCCGACCGCTCATCAGCTCGCTCGCCTCGGGCCTGCTCGGGTGCGGCGTATGTCGCCGTCCCGTATGGAATTCCAAGCTCGGTGATCTCGGTTTTATCGAGGCCCTCGTTCTGCTCTATCTGTTCGTCTTCGAGCAGCTTGGCGAGGCCAAAATCGAGGATCTTCACCTGCCCCGAACCGGTCACCATCACGTTGCCGGCCTTGATGTCTCGGTGGATGATGTTCTTTGAATGTGCGTATGCTAGCGCATCGCAGACCTGAATGGCGATCGACAACGCACTTTTCAGTTCAAGCGGGCGTCCGGCGACAAGCTGGCGCACATTCTTGCCCTCCACATACTGCATCGCGATGTAAAACGTCCCGTCGGCATCGTTAAAGTCGTAGATCGTGCAGATATTCGGATGGTCCAGTTGTGAGCAGAGCTGTGCCTCGCGTTCGAATCGTTTGAAGTTAGCGGTCTTCTTCGTAAGATCCGGCGGGAGAATCTTGATGACGGCCTGACGGTTGAGCTTTGTGTCGAGGGCCTTATAAACGGTTCCCTGGCCACCCGAGCCGATCTTTTCGAGGATCTTGTATTGGTTGATCTGAGAACCGACCATAAGGACAATGCAGAATTCAGAATGCAGAATCCAGAATTAAAAACGCCGCCCGCAGGGCCGCGTCTTGGGAAATCACTTTCCTAATGTAACGGCCTTTATTTTGCATTTTACATTTTGCATTTTGCATTGTTTGCGTCCGGCCAACTGCCGGCACTACGGATGAACCGTTCAGCCGCGGAGCGGATCGCCCCAGCCGGACTGCTTCCAAACCCCGTCCTCGATGATCGCCGGAACCGTTGGATCGCCGTCAGTAATGGCAAGCATCTCGCGCTGACGGCCCTTGTCCGTCTGAGCGTCGTATTCGGTAAACTCGACCCCGTGCGAGTTGTAATGGTCACGCGCCTGTTGACAGTACGGACATCCGGGCTTGGTGTAAATTACTATTGCCATTCCTCAAAGCTACACCTTTTGGATAAGATAATCTAGCTGCAATTGGCGTGGCCCCCGGCTCATATGAATACGTCTGATATGTTCCAGCCATATGACCGGCTCATTGAGATCGAGATACTCGGCGAAGCCCGATCGGTGCCGGAGAATAATTCTCTGCTTCGCTGCTTTCAGTTCCTTTCGATCGAGAGCATCTCCTACGGTGATTTCTGCTGGAACGGCACCTGCCTTAATTGTCAGGTCTGGCTCAGGATCGGGAAGAAAGAGAAAGCTGTGATGGCGTGCCGAACCCAAGTCGAAGAAGGTATGGTGGTATTGCGCGTCGCCGACGAGATCGAACTGTCAGAACCGCCTGCGTGAGCGGGCGGTCAGTTCGGCTCGCTGTGTTCAATATCGCCAAACCCCTAGCTGACCGAGGATGACGCCCAACACATCAGGCGGCCTTGCCTAGTACTTTGGCACCCGCGGATCGACATCGTTAGACCATGCCGTGATCCCGCCCACGAGATTGGTCAAGCTGCCCTCGTAACCCGCCTGTTGAAGGGCCATTATTGCCTTTGCGCTTCGGCCGCCCGCCTTGCAGTGGACGACCGTGTCGCGTGACGGGTCGAACTCGCTCATTCGTGCAATGACCTCGCCGAGCGGGATCAGCTTTGCACCGTCGATATGAGCGAACGCGTGTTCGTCCGGCTGGCGAACGTCTATCAACTGAATATCCTCTCCGGCGTCCAGTTTCGCCTTGAGCTCTGCAGCAGTGATCTCTTGCATAGTCAAAAACGCGCCTTCTCGGCGCATCGGAAACTTTACCATTTTGACCGGATGAATTCACGTCAGCAGCCCGTCACCGTTGACAAATCTTTACAGTGCGGCTGCGGCAACAAACGGCCGGCCTGTTATAGAATACGGTATCTAGACGCGTATGCTCGATCTACGAACCAGTGCGATCTTTTGCTTAGCCGGCTTGTCAGCCGCGTGTGCTTCATCAGGCGGTGATCGTCAAGCGCGCAACGCCAATGCTGACGCCGAACCGCCGCCAATCGCGATCACGGTCGCAAAGAGCGAATCGCGTGATGTCGCGTCGGTCATCCAGGCGACCGGCAGTTTTACCGCGGACGAGGTGTCCGACATCGCGCCGAAAGTTGCCGGAAAGGTCGCGAATATTGCCGTCAACGTCGGCCAATTTGTCGGCAGCGGTGCCATTATCGCTAAGATCGACGACCGTGATGCTCGACTCGAGCTCGCGTCGGCGCGGGCCGCGGTAAAAAAGGCACGGGCCTCCGTTCTCCAAGCCGAGGCACGACTGGGACTCGGGTCCGGCGGTTCATTCAAAGCATCGGCCATTCCCGAGGTGCGGTCCGCAAATGCGAACTACGAACAAATGAAGGCGGAACTTCGCCAGGCGGAAGCAAACGAGAAACGCTATCGCGAGCTGGCGGAGACCGGCGACGTCGCAATGATCACCTATGAGCAGTATCGAACGGCCCGCGATACTGCGCGGTCGCGTGCAAATGTTGCAAAGGAACAGCTCGACGCGGCGGTCAATACCGCCCGACAAAGCAATCAGGCCATCGCAAGCGCGAGGGCCGATGTCGAATCTGCACAGACCCAGGTCGCCTTGGCGGAACAGGCCGTCACCGATACCGTCGTTCGGGCCCCATTTTCTGGCTATATCAGCAACCGCGCGGTCGCGGTGGGCGAATTCGTCTCGACCGCAACTGTCGTCGCCACGATCCTGCGGACAAACCCCATCAAATTACAGATCCAGGTTGCCGAGGCAGATGTGCCCTATGTATCGGTTGGCCGTGGTGTTTCCGTTCAGGTCGACGCTTACAAGGACCGCCGTTTTGCCGGCTCGGTCATCGCCCTGAATCCTGCGGTCGATCCGGCCTCTCGTTCTGCTCAGGTCGAGGCAACCTTCGAGAATGGTGATAACGCATTGCGACAAGGGATGTTCGCCACCGTCCGAATAAATCGGGAAGGCGGCAGCAAGGGCGTCTTCGTCTCGAAAGCCGCGGTTTACAACGACGAGGCGACGCAATCGTACCGCGTCTTTGTTATCCAGGAAGGAATTACGAAATTGCGGGTAGTCCAGTTAGGTGTCGAAGAAGGTGATTCCTGGCAGATCTTGTCGGGAGTAGATGCCGATGAGACAGTCGCGACGAGCAATCTTGGCCAGCTCTACGAGGGAGCAAAAGTAAGTTTCTAGGTATGCAATGGCTGGCTGAAATATGCGTCCACCGACCGGTCTTTGCGACCGTGATCGTCATGTTCCTGACCGTGGTGGGCGGTTTTAGCTTCTTTACCCTGGGCGTCGATCGATTCCCAAAGATCGACCTGCCTACGATCTCTGTCAGAACAAGCAATCCCGGAGCCGCTCCTGAGGAGATCGAGACCGAGATCACCGACGTTATCGAGGGTGCTCTGAACACTGTTCCCGGTGTCGAGGAAATGCGGTCCAGCTCGTCGCGCGGAAGCTCGAATGTCACGCTGGCCTTCAACCTCGACAAGGACCCTGATGTCGCCTTTCAAGAGGTCCAGCAAAAGCTCAGCAACGTCCTCAACCGATTGCCCGAAACAGCCGACCCGCCGTCAGCACAAAAGAGCGACCCCGATTCGCAGCCGATCCTGATGTACACCATCAGTGCTCCGCGAAATGTAATGGAGCTGAGCGAACAGGTCGAGGAGCTCATTCAGAAACGGATCGAGAGTGCTGACGGCGTCGGCGAAGTTTTCATTTGGGGCGCGCGTTCGCCGCAGATCAGGATAAACGTCAATCCCGACAGGCTTCGAGCATTCAATATCGCTGTCACCGAGGTAACGGCCGCGATCCGCTCACAGAATCAGGAAATGCCGGGCGGCTCGATCGTCGAGGGGCAGCGAACGCTCGGCGTTCGGACGATGAGCAAGTTGACAGAGGTCGGTCAATTCAATGATGTCGTAATCGCGACGCGCAACGGATTTCCGATAAAGATCAAGGACATCGGAACGGTCGAAAAAACAGGCGGCGAGCCCTCCTCCGCCGCCTCGCTTGACGGGAGCCCTGCGGTCTCTGTCGGCATCCGTAAGCAGGCCGGTGCTAACACCATCGCGGTCATCAACAACGTCAAGACACGGATGGCCTCGATCATTCCAAACCTGCCTGACGATATGAAGGTCGTTCTGGTTCGCGACCAGGCAGAGTTCATCCAGAACTCGCTGACAGCCATCGAAGAACACCTCGTGCTTGGCGGCTTGTTCGCCGCCGTCGTCGTCTTTCTGTTCTTGTGGAATTTTCGGTCGACGATCATCGCAGCATTGGCAATACCGGTATCTATCATCGCAGCGTTTGCCGCAATTGCGGCCCTCGGTTATTCGCTGAACCAGATGACGATGCTGGCACTGACGCTAATGGTCGGCATCGTTATCGACGATGCGATCGTCGTGTTGGAGAATATCTATCGCTTTGTCGAGGAAAAGGGCGTCGATCCGTTTCGGGCAGCCGTTGAAGGAACTCGAGAGATCGGACTCGCCGTGCTGGCGACGACGCTGTCTCTGCTGGCGGTTTTCGTTCCGGTCGGTTTCATGACCGGTATCGTCGGCCGTTTTATGTCGTCCTTCGGCCTTACAGCAGCGGCGGCGATCGCAGTTTCGCTGATAGTTTCGTTCACGCTCACGCCAATGCTTGCGGCACGGTGGATCAAGCGGAAGAAGGTTCAGAGCTCAGAGTTTAGTGTTCAGAGTGTCGATGATCGCGATGTGGCCATTACATCGGAAAACGAAAACACTGAAAGCAGAACGCTGGATTCTGAACACAGTTCCAAGTCCGGCTGGTTCTACAGCAAGGTCGAGGGAACATACACATGGCTGCTGCGGCTCGCAATGAGGTTTCGCTGGGCGGTCGTGCTGATTTGTATCGTCACAGTGGCGTCGATCGTGCCGCTTTACAAATTTGTCGGCATGGCGTTCCTGCCCGACGAGGATGAATCGCTCTTTCAGGTAAATCTACGAGGCCCGCAGGGCACGTCGCTCTCGGCGACACAATCAATGCTCGACCGCATAGCCCGTGATATCCGTGCCGAGGTGCCCGGCGTGAGAAACACGCTCATTCTCGCCGGTTTCGGCCGTGGTTCGGGCTCGAACAACGGATTTATCAACGTCGCGCTGCTGCCGGTAAAAGAGCGGGCTCGTTCGCAGGCAGATCTCATCAACCAAACGCGGCAGATCGCAAAAAAATACTCGTCAAAGGACTATCAGGTCTCGGTCTCGGCGTCCTCATCGATCGCCGGCAGCATCGGCTTGGGTCGCGGCGGATCAGGTGTCGGCATGTATATCGCCGGGCCGGACATGGCAAAGCTGACCGAGTATGCCAACGCAATGGTCGAGAAAATGAAGCAGGATCCTGTCTATCGCGATCCTGACACGTCGATCGAGGTCGGCAATCCTGAAGTCCGTGTCACTATCGACCGCACAAAAGCCGCCGACCTCGGCGTGCGGGCCGGCGATGTCGCGCAGGCGTTAAATATCCTGTCCGCCGGCCAGATCGTATCGACCTACAGCGAGAATTCGCGTCAATACGACGTCGTGGTCCGTGCCGAGGAATCCTATCGACGCGACCGCAGCAACTTTCGATTCTTTACCGTCAGCTCATCCAACGGCGGCACCGTCGATCTCGACCGCGTCATCAAGATCGCCGAGGGCACGTCGCCGTCGTCGATCAGCCGACTCAATCGCCAGCGTCAGGTCACCGTCTCGGCCGGACTGCCGCCAAACGCAGCTGAATCTGACGCGATCGCAAAAATGGAGCGCATCGCCAGCGAGCTTAATATGCCGGCCGAATATGTAACGGGCGTGACCGGCCAGTCAAAGGAGCTGCAAAAGGCTTATAACGCATTCCTCTACGCGTTTCTGCTCTCATTCGTATTTATGTATCTGATCCTGGCGGCTCAGTTCGAATCGTTCATCCATCCGGTCACGATCCTGCTGACGTTGCCGCTTGCGGTACCATTCGCATTGCTTTCGACCGCCATCGCCGGGCAAACGCTTAATATCTTTTCTGCCCTCGGCATCCTCCTGCTGTTCGGTATCGTGAAAAAGAACGCGATCCTCCAGATCGATCACACCAACAATCTCCGCTCTCAGGGCATGGGCCGCTACGATGCGATAATTCAGGCGAACCGCGACCGCCTGCGTCCCATCCTGATGACAACAATCGCTCTGGTTGCCGGAATGGTCCCTCTCATCCTCGGCACCGGTGCCGGTGCGGCCACCAACCGCTCGATCGGGATCTTGGTCGTCGGCGGCCAATCGCTTTGCCTGCTGCTTACGCTGTTGGCGGTGCCGGTCTTTTATTCGCTGTTTGATGACGCCGCCGAAACGGCCGTCTGGCAAAAGATATCGGGCGGCGTCGGCAGCATCTTTTCGGTTTTCAAGAAGAAAAAGGCCGATTCAGGAGCCGACACGATCTAAGATGGCGCCAATACCGATCATCACTCGCGCTTTCGGCCTCGGCGCTCAATTCGCAGGATTGGGCCTCGCCCTGCTGCTCACCGGACAAACTCAGGCTCAAACGCCGACGCCCACGACAACGCCGGAGGAGCCGAACCCGACGGCTCCGACATTCAGTTCGCCGGCGCGTCCGCTGCCGGGCCTCGATCGCGTCGGTGTTACGACAGCGGACCCGCTGTCACTCACGCTCGCCGCTGCGATCGAGATGGCTCTGAAGAACAACAACGATATCGACGTTTCACGAAATGATGCACAGATTGCTGACTTTGATCTGAAAGCCGCTCGCGGCATCTACGATCCGCTCGTTAACTCCCAGACGTACTTCGAGAGCCGAACGACGCCGACGGCCTCGACCATTGGCGGCGCTGTCGACGGCAAGGTGACGCAGCGTCAGTTCTTTAACGATCTCGGCCTGTCGGGTTTCGTCCCGCGATTTGGCGGGTCGTATGACGTCGTCTTTAACTCGGCCCGCACGAATACGTCTAATCGCAACGCCACGCTTAACCCTCAGTTCCCGGCGAGTCTCATCGCGTCATACGTTCAGCCGCTCTGGCGTAACCGTAGGATCGACGCGAATCGGCGCTCGATCCAGATCGCCAAAAAGAATATCGAGATCTCCGATTCACAACTCCGATCAAAAGCTATCACCGTGATCTCGGACGTCGAACAAGCTTACTGGGACCTTGTATATGCCTTGAGAAACCTGCAGGTCCAGACCGATACTTTGCGGCAGGCCCACGAACAACTCGAGAGCAATAAACGACTGGCAGCGAAAGGCGTTCTCGCCCCGATCGAGATCGTCGCGGCAAACTCACAGATCGCGACGCTTGAGCAGGCCGTCTATGCCGCCAAGGAGAGCATTACGCGAGCTGAGAATTCCTTAAAAACGCTGCTGTTGCCGGACCGCAATGCTCCCGATTGGTCGCGGCCGCTGACGCCCGTAACATCCGCCGAACTCGACCTGCCGCGGATCGGGCTTGAGGTTGCCGTCACCGAGGCGTTCAGGAATCGGCCTGAGATTGCCCAATATGATGGCTTGGCCGAGATAAATCGCATTGACGAAAAGTTCTACCGCAACCAGGCCAAACCGCAGATCGACCTCGTCGGCTCATACACGTCCGCCGGCCTCGCCGGCACGCCAAATCCGCTCTCGTCCGGCGGCGCGAACGTACCCGCGAATCTGCGCGGAGGTTATTTTACATCGCTTGGCAATCTGCTCGCCCAAGACTTCCCAACCTACCGCGCCGGAGTGCAGATAACGTTTCCTTTGAGGAATCGAACCGCCGAGGCCAATCTCGGCCGTGTGCTTGTCGAGGGTGAACGCATCGCCAACAACCGCGCTCAGGTCGAACAGTTGATCGAAGCTGACGTTCGCAACACGCTCCAGTCTCTTCGCTCGGCCGAATCTCGGCTCGCTTCAGCGACCGAGGGCAGGATCGCAGCCGAAGGGCTCTATGCCAGCGAGCAGCGGCAGTTTCGAGCCGGCACAACGACCTTCTACCTCGTACTTCAGCGCCAAACCGACCTGACCGCCGCTCTCGGCCGCGAGCTTCAGGCCCGCACCGATCTGAATAAGGCCGTCTCAGAGTTTAACCGAGCGATCGGCTCCACGCTCTCCGTCAACAACGTCTCGGTCACCAAATAGGGTAGTGTCTTATTTCGTGCATTCGTGGCTAATGGTGCTCTCGAAGGATTAGCCACAATGCACGAATAGATCCCAAACAAAGGCCTCTAAAATAGTACCTCTCGCATTCCTGAAACCTTTTCGGCTACAATCCGAATTACAAGCATTCAGTTCGCCCTACGGAGTGATTATGAGATCTCTAGCTCGCATTATGGCCACCTTTGCCGTGACCGCTGCCGTCGTGTTGTGTCTCGTTCCGGCCGCGGCCGCGCAGAAGAGAGGCGGCATCAAGGTGCCCGTAACGTATTACAAGCTCGGCAACGGCCTTAAGGTCGTGCTCTCGCCCGAGCATTCGGCACCGCTCGTGACAGTAGCCGTGTATTACAACATTGGCTTTCGGATCGAGCCGCGCGACCGCACCGGCTTTGCGCATCTATTCGAACACCTCATGTTCCAGGGCTCAAAGAATCTGGGCAAGATGGAATTCATCCGGCTCGTCGAATCGAACGGCGGCGTGCTCAACGGCTCGACTCGGTTCGATTTTACGAACTATTTTGCCGTCGTCCCTGCCCACAAGACCGAGACACTGCTCTGGGCCGAGGCCGACCGAATGAAGGGACTCGACATTACGCAGGAAAACCTCACCAACCAGCAAGGCGTCGTCTCAAACGAGGTCAAGGTCAATGTGCTGAACCAACCCTACGGCTCGTTCCCATGGATCGATCTGCCGATGGCAGCGTTCACAAACTGGTACAACGCACACAACTTTTACGGCGACCTCAAGGACCTCGATGCCGCGACGCTCGACGATGCAAAGGCCTTCGCGGCCAAGTACTACCAGCCGCAAAATGCCGTATTGGTAGTGGCCGGCGATTTTGATGAAAAGGCAACGAAGGGCTGGGTCGATAAGTATTTCGCAAAGATACCGTCGCAAAAGCCCGAGCCGCTTCCTGAGTTGACCGAGCCGCGTCAGGAAAAGGAAAAGACGGTCACCCGCACGGATGCGCTCGCAAAGAAGCCCGCCATCGGCTTCGGCTATCAGATGCCAAAGCGCGGCACGCCTGAGTATTATGCGATGGGCCTGCTCGACCAGATACTGCTTCAGGGCGAGGATTCGATGCTGTTTCAGGAGCTCGTTAAGAACAAGACCTACACCAGCGGCCTCAGCGGCGGTATCAACGGCTATTTGGGCAATATGTTCAATTACAATGGCCCGATGCTCTTTAGTGTCGACCTGATCCACGACGAAAAATATACGCCCGAGGAAATACTGGCCGCCGCCGATAAGGTCATCGCACAGGTTCAGGACAAGGCCGTCGATCAAAAAACGATCGAGCGAGCGATCGTCAAACTTCGCAGCGGGCTCTACGACACGATGACGCAATTCGGCGGCTTTGGCCGGGCCGACCTTCTGGCGAGCTTTGCCCTGTTTGACGACAAACCCGACAACATCAACCAGATCGAGGCGAATTTCAAAAAAGTAACGCCCGCAATGATCCAAAAGACCGCAAAGGAATATTTGCGAAAAACCAATCGCACGGTCGTCATCCTTGATGTCGAAAAATCGGCCACCGCGGAGTAACAGCAATGCAAAATTCTAAATTCAAAATTGTAAATAGAGCCTTTTCTCTGCGTCTCTGCACCTTTGCGGTTATTTCCTTCGTTCTGCCGCTCGCGATCGCGGCACAGAAAGAAACGCCTCCGGCCGGCGGCCAGCCCAAGGCGTTCGTTTTCCCAAAGCAAGACACCTACAAGCTCAGCAACGGCATGCGCGTGACGCTCGTGCAATACGGCTCCGTGCCAAAGGTCGCCATGCAGGCCGTCGTTCGCGCGGGCTCGCTCAACGAGATGAGCAACCAGCGTTGGATCTCGGACATGGTATCGACGCTGTTAAAGGAAGGCACATCGAATCGCACTGCCGAACAGATCGCTCGTGAGACCGCCGAAATGGGCGGCAGCATCTTCTCCTCGGCCGGGACCGACAAAACTGTCATCGGCGGTGAGTCATTATCAGAATTTGATACGCGCTTTCTCTCGCTGTTGGCCGACGTGATGCTCCATCCAAAATTTGCAGCCGACGATCTCGCAAAGGTCCGGGCCAATAAGCTCCGCGAGCTCGCTATCAGCAAAGCACAGCCCGGCACGCTGGCGTGGGAAAAGTTTCGCTCAGTCATCTTCCCGGATCACGCATATGGCTCGATCTTTCCGACCGAGGAAGGCCTCAGGGCATATACGATGCAGGACGTTAAGTCCTTTTATTACAACCAGTACGGAGCGGCACGTACCCACCTGTATGTCGTGGGCCAGTTCGACGCAGCGAAGATGAGAGCGGCTATCGAGAAAGTATTTAGTAACTGGAAGAAAGGCCCCGAACCGATCCGCAACCCGCCAAAGATAGCCGCGAAGTACTCGCTCGACGTCATCGACCGGCCCGGTGCTCCACAATCGACCATCTATCTCGGAATGCCCGCGATGTCGCCCTCGGATGACGACTTTATCAAATTTACCGTGATGGACTCGCTCCTCGGCAGTTCGTTCGGCTCGCGCATCACCGCCAACATCCGCGAGAACAAAGGCTACACCTATTCGCCCAACAGCTTTATCTGGAACCGCTACAAAACGGGCTATTGGATCGAGAACGCCGACGTCACCACCGAGCACACCGGCGCTTCGATCAAGGAGATCCTCTACGAGATCGAACGCCTGCAAAAAGAACCGCCGTCCGACGCCGAGCTGCAGGGCATCAAGAATTATCTGGTCGGCATCTACGTCCTGCAAAACTCATCCCGCACCGGCGTGATCGGCCAACTCGAATCCGGCGACTACAACGAACTTGGCCCAAACTATCTGGACACCTACGTCCAAAAACTAACCGCCGTCACCCCATCAGACATCTCCGAAATGGCCCGAAAGTATCTCCTAAAAGACAAAATGACGTTCGTCGTCGTCGGCGACAAAGCCAAGATCACCGATCAGCTGAAGCCATACGAGAACTGATCGGCCATAGGCCGCGGATGTCGTGATTGCTCGAAAACCGAGCCAGTGCTATATTACGGTTGGGGAACACACATCACATTGGAGGTGACATGGGATGCGTTGTCGATCTATGGCCCGAAGGAGCCTGATTCCGGTCGTCCTGGGAGTACATCTGGTTGCGATTGCCCTTTTCTTGTCTTACCCCGGTCAAGTCAACGGACAGTCTACCTGGCGCCTGAAGCTCGCCGACGTCGAGGTAGTTGACCAGCGCGAGGCCAGCGGCGACCGGCCGTATTTTGCGGTGATCCAATTTCGGTCGCGATTCAACTCGCGCAACTCTACCGAAGTTAAGGTTCTGAGCTACGAACCGCATGATTGGGTGTCAAAGCCTGAGTTCCGCAGCGGCCTCAGCTCCCGCGGTGACCATATCTTCAATCGCCAGCGGGCATCTCTACCCTTTTGGATGGGTGACATCGAGTGGCAGAATATGACACCTCTGCCGTCACCGTTCGTCGGCACCGCGATCGACCTGCGCCGGGTCACGCCGGAGGTCTTGCGGATGGAGGTAGCCGGCGCGGTAATTGTTGGCCTTGATAACAACAACACGCCGCCGCACATAATTCGCGGATTGCTCGATTCTATCGGCCAGGTGCTCGACCAGACACTGCGGGAAAAGATCGAGCGGAACACTGCGGTCGTCGCGTCATCAGCAACTTTTAGCAAGGACTTCGAGGATCGCCTGGGTGAGATCGCCAAGGGGCTGGTGACAGTTCCTCGCGTAATGGAACTCCTCGGGCAGCTCACCGTGGGCTCGACCTTCAATCCGGACCAGATCATCGGGATCCAAACCTTCATGATGCCCGTTCTGGATGGATTTCCCGCGAAAGTCGAAGGTCGAACCATCAATCTTCCTAACGTGATCGTAGCGGGACCGATCGAATTTCGAACAAAGACGTTGGCCCTTCAGCCATGGTCGGAAACTCTTACTTTCAAGGGTTCGGGTGGTGAATACCGAGTCTCGGCCCGTCTCGAGGGATCGGCCTGTCGTGGGACCGTTCGTGATCTGAGCTTTTCATTCCTGTCCGGCGACGACGGATTGAGGGACGACTCACGTCTAGAGCTGGAACTGAACGTCGCAGGCCGTGCGCCTATGATAATTCCGTTGGGCGGCGGCAACGGCGACCGCACAAATGCCATGTTCACCCGCACTGCACGGCTGCCAAGCGCAGTAAACCGCTCTGATATCAGGCAGGTGGGCATCAGATTCTCGAGCCGAGGTGGCTTTGGCCTTTCGCAGGACAACTGGACGCTGAACGCAATGCAGGTAGTTTCGGGCGGCGATACCGTCGTGAGCAGTTCGGGCCGGCCCTTGATGCGCTTCACAGGGCAGCAACGCCGCATGATGGTTGAGACCGGATGTGGCTCAGCGAGCTCCAGTAGCGGGACGGCGGCGGTCGATCCCGTCGTTAGTACCATTGAGGTAACGCTCGCCACGGGAGACGACGACCTGCGCGGCGGCAATGACAACGCATTTGTTTTTGCGATCCTTTCGGACGGAAGACGGATCGAAGTGCCATTTAACAGCCGGCGGCGTTTAGCCGATAGGACATCGAAAACAGTGTCGTTCTCGTTACCGCCGGGAACCCGCACCTCGCAGGTTCAGAGCATCGGCGTCAGAGCGACGCTGTCCGGAGGGATCGGCGGAGACAACTGGAATATCGATTCCGTAAGTGCGATCGCGGTTTCAAGAGACGGCCGTCAGCCGCTTCTTTCGAAGTCCGGCAGGCCTCTAACCCGGCTGTCGAGAGAGACCCGCGAAACCGTCTGGCGGATCGGTCGGTGACAAGAGATATTCTGACGTGATCGCTCGGGCCGGGGTCGGATGGTCCGATCCTTGCTTGGATTTGTATTTATAGCCGCCAACGTCGGTGGTCTCACCCAGGTTCAGGAGCACGATGCCGGGGCTGAATTCGGGGGCGAAGAAGTACTGAGTTCCTGAGATCTTGATGCGGTAGTGGCGGCAAAAGGACGAGGCGTGGACGACCCAGCCCATCTGTTTTTTCGTCACCGGAAAGCTTTCGTCTGAGGGCGGCGCGGCGGGTTCGACGGCGATCGCGTCTTCTTTTTGGCTGTAATAGAGCGTCACAAAGCCCGGACGGCCCAGGGCGTTGTAGGCGGTGGAATTAAGGTAGATCGTCCCTTTTGAGTTGATCGTCACCCGCGCGACGCGCGGCTTGTTTGGCCCCGACGCCGGCCCGCCTCGGAATCTCTCAAATCCTCGATTAAGAATTGCTGCTCGTTCGTGGTTCATCGTCGTGTGTGCTCCTTGTTCGTGTTTCGTGATTGTGTTGCATGTATAGCACGTCCTTGCACCGTGTGTCAAGCCCAGTTTCCTTCTCCGCTCCTGCGGCTTGCCGCCCTATTTGCGGAGGAGCTTGCTCCTCCGAGATCGGCCAACTAATCTGCGGCTTGCCGCCGCCCTAACATTCGGCGGCGGCAAGCCGCGAATAAGAGAGCCCGTCACCGGAGCAGTAAACTGCTCCGCAAATAGAGCGGCAAGCCGCAAAAAAATGGATGCGGTGTTTAAGATGCGGGCGACGGCCCGCGATGAGTAAGAGATGCGTGCTAAATGGATCTGCGATGGCGACTGCGTCCCCAAACGGTCCGTTTTCCTATGTCGTGGGTCATACGAAATAGCAGTTGGTCATACGGAATGCGTCCCAGGGACGCATGCAAATTGAGAATGAAGAGCCTTTCGACCAATCGGGGGATTACCTCTACCAATCGAGGGTGTTTTGGATGGACAAGGCCCTGCGGGGCCGGACTACGGCCGCAGCATTTCTTGCCTATCGAAGATGATCGGAGATCGGTCAGTGAACGAGGGCGCTGTCCAAGCCGTTCAGCAGGTCCTTAAGCGAAGCGGGGTCTGAATGCTTTTTTTTTAGGAGCGCCTCGGCAAGCTCAAAGAGTGGTGCAGGGATCGATGCCGGCTCATAAGTATCTACGGGCATTTCATCCTGCGGATACATTGAATAGAACTCAGCCTCGGCGGCGCAGAATTCGCATGCCTCGAGGTGGCCCATTATCGCCAGCGACTGTGCGGAGGTTAGTTCACCCTCTTCAAAGGCGACAAGATCGCATGATGTCGGACAATCTTCGTCCTTATAAAAGCCTGTCATTTTTGCTGAGTCCATACTAGACGCAATGCGACCTGAGTGTCGCTGTCGCCCGCCACACAACGGCCGGCTGAAGTTCCCTCTTGCTACATCAAAAATAAATCTGTAATGCCTAATTGCTTCCAAAACTCGAAGCCCAAAATCACGCAAATTGACAAAAAATGTGTCTTATTATTGTCAAAAAGTGTCACGAAGGCCTAATTTGACAATGTTTAGCGATGGTGTATAAAAAATATACAATATTGCAAAAACTTGTTGCTCATCGAGAGATTAATTGTTACTATCTTACTTGTCGGCCGTGAGAGGCAATCATCTCATTGCCACCCGGTCGGACCGCCACCAGTAGCTCGGAAACGGTCCTGTCTCGGCCTCACTACCAGATACCCAACTTACTCACCCTTGAGTTCGAATTGAGTCGCAACCGATAGCCTCAACGGCGCATCGAAAGCCGGATCGTTTGCTCGGCGATCCTCACAAAAAGCGAATTGCGACTTTTCGACCATTAGGCGACTGAATCGGAAGAGTGACTATGAAAGAAGTGAGAACAAAGGAACGCCTGCCCCGTTCGATCCAAAACAAACAGGTCAAGGTCGGCAAATGGAACGACAGCCTCAGGACCTCTGACGTAAACCAGATCTGGACCGAACTGCATCGTATCGTCTCGTCGCATCCGCTCGTACGGGCGTCAAAGCGTGCGGGTTTTCTCGTTGAGGAAGGGCGCTATAACGCCTACACCGACCTCACTCAGGAACTCTTCGTCGCACTCCTCAGCAAAGACCGATTCCAGCATTATATTGACAGTGGGATGTCCGACCCCGAGATCGAGGCCGAGATCAGCCAGATCGAGCTGACCAATATGCTCACGGCCGAGCTCCGAAAGCGCTATCCCGAGAGTTACCGCCTCGCGCGACGAATTTCAACGTTGATCCAGTCGAGCGAGACATTCAAGAGGTTCGACAACATTGACAATCCTGAGGCCCACCGCCGCCTTGCGGATCGGCTCTACGGGCTTGCCGACTGGAAGGTCACCAAGATGCGGCGCGACGTCCAGGAAATGGACGAACGCGTTAAGGCCGTAGCGTTCTATCGTCGCGACACGCGAATGGTCGGCTGCACGGGTGACGCTCAGATCGTCATCAGCAATCCGGAATTGGAAAAGCTGATCATCCGCGTCTTTAAGGCCGTGGATTCGCCCGTCGATGTTCGATCGCTGCGGTCATTCGTCATGTCCAGACTGCCGATCATGGACATCCATCTCGTGCCCGTAGGCAGCGGCACAGACAGCGACGACGACGACCGCATGCCGTTTGAATTTACGGACACAGGAGCGACGCCCGAGGAAGACCTTCTCCGTAACGAAGCCGAAGCGGCCGCCGCAGGATGCGTCGATGATTTTCTCAACACGCTCAGCCGCTCGGTCCGCGGCAAGGCGAAACAATACGACCGCATGATCAACGTCCTCTGGCACTGCTACCTGATCTCGAATAGCGGCACGCAGCTCGAGGTCGCGGACATGCTCGGTGTGTCGGACTCGCTCGTCTCCGACTATCGCAAACGTATCGAGGCAAATCTCCAGCAATTGTCATTCAACGGCGTAAACGAAGCACGGCAATTCGAAAAGGCGCTTAAACTTCGCGTTCGCGACATGATAACGATGGACCGCGAAGGAGTAACCGCCTGAGTTCCGACAAGTATATGGGCGCCGATGGCCTTCAAAACAATAAAAAGCAAGGAATACCGCTCGCTGACAAATCCGGCCCGCAAGAGCAAGCCGTCGGGCGATATTCCCTCGTTGATGCCACCTCAAGCGCTTCGGCCGGAAAACGACGTCTCGCAAGAATACGTCGCTATCGCGCCGGAGTTCGAAGGCGACGCTGCATCGGCCGCGCCGCCGCTTGATCGTGCAGAGCCACGGCAGCCGTCACCCGTAAGTTCAGGATCGGTTCGCCACGACAAGAAGGCTAGGAATAGCGAAAAGGACCAACAGCTATTGACCAGCGAAAAATGGCTCGTCCGTGCCGGCCACAAGCTCACATATATCGGCCTCTTTCTGTTCTCGATAATGGTGCTGTTCCGGCCCTACGAGATCGTGCCCGGACTCGGCTTCTTATCGGCAACAGCGTTCTATTTTGCACTAGCGACGATCCTGCTCTTCGTCCCGAGCCAGTTGGCTGCTGAGGGCACGCTCACAACATTCCCGACCGAGGTCAAAGCCATTCTCGCAATGGCATTGATCGCTCTCTTGACCATGCCGCTAGCCAAGGACCCGGCGATGGCGTGGGAGACCTTTAACGACCCTTTTATTAAGGCCGTTATCATCTTTGTCGTCCTCGTCAACGTCGTCCGTACGCGACTGCGACTGCTCGGAATGATGTGGCTCTCATTCGGCATTGGGATATATCTTGGTATTTCGGCTCTCAACCTATATTCGCAGGGCAAGTTTGCGGTCGAGGAGTATCGCATCGCCGTGGATGTCGGTGGCATGTTCGGCAATCCGAACGAGATGGCTCTGCATTTCGTGATGATGACACCTATCGTGTTCTCGCTTGGGCTTGCAACCCCCAAGAAGCTCGTTCGAATCTCGTATTTTGCAATGGCCAGCCTGTTTGTCGCAGCAAATATGGTGACATTCTCGCGTGGCGGTTTTCTCGGTTTGATCGCGTGCCTCGCTGTTCTTGCGTGGAAACTCGGCCGCAAATATCGTCTCAATGTCGCCATCGGATCGATCATAATCGGCGGGATCGCTATCGTCGCAGCCCCGGGAAACTACGGCCTGCGGATGCTCTCGATCTTCATTCCAGGCCTTGACGCAGCCGGATCGAGCGATCAGCGGTGGGAACTGTTGATGAGATCGCTGCTTGTGAGCGCACGAAATCCGTGGGGCATCGGCATCGGCAACTTCCCGATCGTCGGTATTCGAAGCCTGCAATCGCATAACGCGTTCACACAGGTCTCTGCAGAACTCGGCATTCTGGGCCTGATCGCGTATCTGGTCTTCATTATCAGCCCGTACCGAAAGCTGTCGGCCATCGAGAGAACTCTCTTTGACGCGGACGATCACAGTTGGTATTACTATCTCGCGATCGGACTGCAGGCGAGCATCGTAGGCTATCTAGTTTCGAGCTTTTTTGCATCCGTCGCCTACAATTGGTTCGTCTATTACCTGATCGCGTACGCCGTCGCATTCCGCCGGATCTACACGATCGAGACAGGCGGTGTAAAACAAGAGACCGCTGCCGCACGAGCAGCGAAACCAGTCGCAGCCGTATGATCTGGGCAGTGGAACAGTCAGTCTTTTGGGCATGCGTCAGTGTGCTGAGTTACGTGTATGTCGGCTATCCACTGCTGGCATGGCTCGTCGGTCGCCTTTCTCCAAAGCCTGTGCGGATCGGAGCCCTCGAACCGACCGTCACCGTACTGATAACAGCTTTTAACGAGGCCTCGTCGATACGCGGAAAGATCGAGAATACCCTGAAACTCGACTATCCTGCCGATAAACTTGAGATACTGGTCGCATCTGACGGATCAACCGATGGCACAGACGACATCGTTCGTGAATTCGAGTGCCACGGCGTTAAGTTGTTTCGACAAGAGGGACGCGTCGGCAAGACCATCACGCAAAACAACGCCCTTCGTCAGGCATCCGGCGAGATCATCCTTTTTTCCGATGCGACCACGATCTACCGCGAAGATTCGCTCAAGGCCCTTCTGCCGGCCTTCGCCGACGACACCGTCGGCTGTGTCGCAGGACGGCTCGTTTATCGTAACGTCGAAAGGTCAAATGTCGGGAAAGGTGCCCGCGGCTACTGGGGCTATGAGACGCAGCTCAAGATGTCCGAGAGCCGCGCCTGCTCGCTGATCGGTGCATCGGGCTGTCTTTATGCTGTTCGCCGCTCGGCATATGAGCCAATGTATGCCGAGGCATGCTCAGATTTTCTCATTTCCTCATTGCTCTATCGCAAAGGCCTTCGGACCGTGTTCGAGCCGGATGCTATTTGCTACGAAGACACTAACCGCGAAGCCGGAAACGAACTTAGCATGCGTGTCCGCGTGATCGTGCAGACGTTTACGGACCTCTGGCGGAATCGCGATATGATGAACCCGCTAAAACGCGGTTTCTTCGCCGTCGAGCTCATTTCACACAAGTTGCTGCGTTATGCGGTGCCGCTCGTCCTCATCGTACTGTTAGCTTCGAATGCTATGTTAGCATCGGGTTCCGCATTCTATTCGATGACCCTGCTCATCCAGCTTACGTTCTATCTTATGGCCCTCGCAGGTTGGATAACTGAACGAACTGGCCACCGGCTGACGCTGCTTGCCATGCCGCTCTATTTCGTCCTCGCAAACGTAGCCTCACTCGTCGCATTCTATAAGTTTCTGCGTGGCGAGCGGCTCGCGAGATGGGAACCGATACGAGATTCTCAGTGATATGATCAGTCACGCCGATCACATCATCAGCAAGCGCGTCGGGCGCAACGTCTTTGAGACGCCGCCGCGAGTCTCTGTGGTCATTCCGGCATACAACGTTGCCGGGTACATCGGCGAGACACTTGATTCGGTCATCGGCCAGAAGTTTCGCGAGCACGAGATCATTGTCGTCAATGACGGCTCGCCCGATACCGATGCGTTTGAACGTGCACTTCATACGCGCCTCGAGGATATAGTCTATATCAAACAGCGAAACCTCGGTGCCGGCCCGACACGCAACACTGCCATCGAACATGCCCGCGGCGACGTCATCGCATTCCTCGACGGCGATGACGTCTGGTTGCCTGATTTCCTCGCGTCGCAGCTTGTTTATCTCGAGCGTCATCATCTCGATATGGTCTATTGCGACGCATTCCTCTTCGGAATGAACAACGCCTATCGACGCACGTTTATGGAAAGCGCTCCGTCCAATGGCGAAGCGAACTTTGACAGCATTCTCGACCTGCGGTGCAACGTAATAACGTCAGGAACGCTTGCGAGGAAGCAGGCAATCCTGGATGCCGGTGGGTTTGAACTCGAGCGCGTTCGAGCGCACGACTTTCACCTATGGCTGAGAATGGCGAAAAATGGGGCAAAAATCGGCTATCAGACAAAACCACTGGTCAAGTACCGCGTCCATTCTGACAATTTGTCGGGCGACTCGATCAGCCGCGTCGAGCGCGAGATCGACGCTTTTGAGCGTGTTCGCCGGACGATCGAGCTTAGGCCGCAGCAACACGAGATCGTTACGGCCCGCCTCGCCGGCCTCGAAGCCGATCTCGCCGTCGAGCAGGGCAAATCTTACCTACTGAAAGGCGAGCACCGCGAGGCCGCCCTAGCCTTTCGAGTTGCAAACCGACATCGGCGATCGCTCAAGCTGACGATGGCCGCCGTTCTGGCATCTGTCGCTCCATCGACACTAATCAAGTTTATGCAAAAGCACCGGTCAGAGGATCTTGCTCTCGTCCGTCGCTGACGGTGGATACTCAAGACCGCGTTCAAGAATAGCTGAAACAGGTTGACATACGAGCCATTTGGTGAAATGGCTAAGTTTCCGTTGCTTGACAATTGGTAAAAACCGCGAATAAACTTGAGGTTACTCGAGAATCACAAGTTTTTGACAAGGGGGACACATGGATCGCGTCGGATTACTTTTCGCGACACGACGGATGTTCCGGCCAAGTAGAATCAAATAAATTGGAGACCTATTCGTATGTTAAACAAAAGGCTCTCTTGCGAGAGAAACAGCAGATTAATCCATGTCATGGTGCTGATCGCGTTTGCGATGCTCGCCATGGCGACACTCCCGGCGCATGCCGCAACTTTTCTGGTAAATACCACCGCAGACACGCAAGATGCGGTACCGGGAAACGGAGCTTGTGCTGATGCGGGCGGAGCGTGTTCGCTACGTGCGGCGATCACGGAAGCAAATGCTCTAGCGGGAGCAGACATTATCACGTTGCCGGCCGGAACGTACACTCATTCGCTCGTTGCCGCGACCGAAGATGCAAATGCCGGCGGCGATATGGACATCACGGGCCCGGTTACGATCAACGGTGCCGGGGCTGGAACGACTATCGTCCAGGCAAATGCGGCCCCTGATACGGCAGCAGAACGTGTTTTTCACGTCGTTACTGGTGCGGGCGCGGTCAACCTCAACAACTTTACCGTTAGACACGGGTTTCACCGTTTCACGGCAGCAACGAACGGCGGCGGCGGCATCCTGCAGGAAGGTGCCACGACAAACGTCACGCTGGACCATATGACCTTCTCAAACAATACTGCTGAGCCACGCGGCGGCGGTGTCCGTGTCGGTACGAATGGTGCGACGATGACCATCACGGACAGCACGATCAGCAACAACAAGGCGAGCGTTGCTGCTCCAAATAGTTCTAATGCGGCAGGTGCAGCCCTCGATGTGGCCCAGATCGCCGGAACCGGAACATCAACGGTAACGGTGACCGGCACGACGATGTCAAATAACGTCGCGAACACCTCGACAGGCAACTGCTTTGGCGGTGCGGTGATCACGACCTCCGTCGGAGCGACGTTGAGCTTTACCGATAGCAACTTCACGAACAACCAGTGCATCCAGACGACCGGCACGGCCAACTCGTCAAATGGCGGCGGCCTTTACAATCAGAACAGCACGATGAATCTGACCCGCTGCAATATCACGGGCAATACATCAACGGAATTCGTTGGCGGTGTCCGTGCCCTGTCGTCGGCGAGTGGCACGTTTACCAATATCACCGATTGCAACATCACCGGAAATACGGCGGCTGGGGCCTATGGTGGCGTATTCAATGTCCCGACATCGACTTTTGAGTCAACCATGACTATCGTCGGAACAACGATCGCAAACAACAACACCACGGACGCCGACGGCCAAGGTGGAGGCGGGGCTAATGTGACCGGGGGAACGGCAACCGGAGCGGCCACTCTCTTCCTCACCAATTCAACCGTTGCCAACAATACAGCAGCCGACCTCGGCGGTCTCGCTAATGACGGAGCGACGGCAACGCTTATTCTGAACTTCGTCACGGTCACCGGTAACGTGGCCAACAATGTTACCAGTCCTGAAGCTGGCGGCCTTTTCCAAGGAACGACCGCGGGCGGCTCGACGTTTATAGGGAACACGATCGTGGCGGGCAATACAGCCTCGATTGGCCCGGATATCGACGGCGTCATCAACTCCCTTGAGTACAACCATATCCAGAACACTGCCGGCGGGACATTTACGCCGGGCACTGGTGATGTGACGGGCTCAGACCCAAATCTAGGAACACTCGGCAACAATGGCGGCTTAACGCAGACCAGATTGCCGAATACCGGCAGCCCCGTGATCAACACGATCCCGAACGGGGCTCTTGGTTGTAATGATCCGTTGATCCCAACTGACCAGCGCGGTACTGGCTTCCCAAGGCTCGTTGGAGGAAGCTGCGATAAGGGATCAACAGAGGTCGGTACAGGCCCGCTGCCAACGCCAACGCCAACCCCGACACCTCCACCGCCGACGCCGACGCCAACTCCGACGCCGACTCCAACGCCGACGCCTACTCCGACGCCGACGCCGACGCCGAGTCCTTCTCCAAGTCCGAGTGCATCGCCGACGCCGTTGTATACGCGTGGTGACTATGACGGTGACAACAAGACGGACACGACCGTCTGGAGGCCGTCAGCATTTCCGTCGCCAAACGAGATTCTGAGTGCGTTCTACATCCAGTATTCCGGCAACGGAAGCTTCTTTGGCATACAGTTCGGGAATAATGGTGATGGTGCCATTGCGGGTGACTTTGACGGTGACAACAAGACCGATTTTGGCGTCTCGCGGCTCAACACCAGCCCAGCACCGCCGGATCCGCCGGACTTCTACTATCTCGAGAGTTCGACGGGCACGGTGAAGTATCCGGTCTGGGGCAATGCCGGAGACATCTTTGTCTCGGGCGACTATGACGGCGACAAGAAGACCGATGTCATGGTGTACCGTCCGTCGAACAACGTCTGGTACATCGTGAATTCGAGCGGTGCGAATGGCGGCTTTACCATCGTCACGCACTGCCAGAGCGGCGACAAGCCGTATGCCATGGATACAGACGGCGACGGCAAGGCAAATCTTGCCTGCTATCGCCCGGCTACCGGCGACTGGATTGTCCGGAACAATGACGGCAGCAGTACGACGACGAACTTTGGCCTGCCGGCTGACATTCCGGTTCCGGCGGACTACGACGGCGACAACAAGGACGACATCGCCGTGTTCCGTGACGGCTTGTGGGTCGTGCTTCGCAGTTCTGACGGCCAGGTCGAGTTCACACCGTTCGGAACGACGGGTGACATTCCTGTCCCGGGCGACTACGACGCCGACAATAAGTACGACCGTGCGGTCTATCGCGGCGGCATCTGGCACATGCTGAGATCAACCGCAGGCTACACCGGCGTCCAGTTCGGTGCCCCGACCGATACGCCTATGCCCAAGACCTACATTCCGTAGCTCTTGGCATTCACTCAAACCAAAAGCCGGGCGAGGTAACTCGCCCGGCTTTTTTATTTGGTCACGGCCCTATTTGGTTTCCATTACCTTCGCATACTCACCGGTCTCGACCCACTCGAGGATCTCGGCGACACGCCATATCGGAAACGGATGCGAAAGTCCGGAGTTCATTACGTCAGCCCAAAACCTGTCCAGCCGGCTCTCATCGTATTGCTTCTTAAACTCGCGTCCCTGCTCGAGAAACAGGTCATAATCGATCTTTGACGCAAAAGTTCCGCCTGCGAGTTTCATCATCGTCCGGCCGATCACGTGCTCGTCCTGCGTGACCAACAATGCTGCTCGATCACACGATAATTCCGCTCGTCTCGCCCAGGCCAGCAATGCGCTCGCAATGCCCAGGCTGACGACAAGTTTGATGATCTCGGAGCCGGGCAGCAATGCGGCGATCGAACGGTTCAGGAGAAATTCGATCAGCCGGGCCGCCGTAATATACAGGACGTGTTCTGAGTGAATATGCCCGACCTCGTGGGCTATAACGGCCAGTGTCTCCTCGTCGTTGAGCCTCTCGACCAACGCGGAGTGGAGAACGATTATCGGTTTCTCTACGCCTCCGGTAAACGCATTAACGATTGGATTCTGCTGGACGTACATATCCGGCATCTCAACACCCAGCGTCTTGCAGGCGACATCGAGCTTTGCAAATAGATCGGGACACTGCTTCGGCGTCACCTTGACGGCCGATGCCATAAAAGAAACACGGATCGCCGACTCACCCGTCCACGCAAGCAGTTTCTTCAGCGCCGAATCCACGCCCGGGATTGCTTTTAACGCAGCCATAGCCTTCGCATCGGCCGGATGAATATAGTCGTTCTTGCTAAGCTCGGAAAACTTCTTATGAGGCTCGTCCGACAACGGCAGCTTACACTTGCCGCAGTTGGCGTCACGTGCCTTGTAATCGCCCTTTACGACGTTCTTCTGCCCACAAAAGCGGCATGTAACGGAATTTGGTTTTGACGGTTCGAGCGATTCGCTCTTCTTTCTCGACATAAACGCAGTCTATTTCATCGGCCAGACATTTCCAACCTCTTTAGTGAACGATATCTACCGGAGAAAGTTGCGGTCTATGCGGCTTTCAGGTGCACGACGGTTTCGACGTGGTGTGTCTGTGGAAACAGATCGAGTGCAGTGATCGAATTGATGCTGTATCCCGCGTCCACCAGCCTCCTAAGGTCGCGTGCCAGAATTGACGGCTCGCATGAGATGTACGAAATGTGGATGGGATGTAGCGTTGCGAGGGCGTCGATCACGCCATCCTCAGGTCCGGTTCTCGGCGGGTCGAGAACAACAAGATCGGCGCGTTTTGCCTTTCTTGAGTCCAGGAAACTGCTAACGCCTTTGCTGATGAGTTCAAGGTTTGAAAGCCCCGCATTCGCCGCATTCTTCTTTGCGATCTCGACAGCTGCCTTGTTCTCTTCCACGCCGATCACTTTTTCGAATCGGCGTGCGAGAGGCACCGAGAACAAGCCCACGCCGCAATATAGGTCGTACGCCGTCTTTCCCTCTGAGTCACCGATGGCCGTCTCTATCAGGTCCGGTATCAGGAAACGGTTCGCCTGAAAGAACGTTTCGGCGGAGTATGAGTAATTCTCGCCCGCTAGATCGATCTCAATCTCGGCGGCGTCGCCCTTCGCTCCCGGCGAATGTGTCGATACACGTCCGCCCTCACCGCTGACGGCCTCGATCTCCTGCTGCCCCTTCTGCAAAGCCGACCAGTCCGCGCTGAGACGCAGGTAATCAAGCGTCGATTGCATTCCAGGCGTCAGTATTGCGCACGAACCAATATCGACAACATCGTTTGAATCGCGCCGCTTATAGCCGAACGCGTGCTGCTGTGTGTCGAGATGCCATCTCGCACGCGAACGATATTCAAATTCCTGCGCGCTGGCAATGATTGGAATATCGAACTCAAATTCAATCTTGCCGATCCGCGTCAGACAGTCGCGAATGATGCCTATCTTCGCATCTAGCTGGGCCTTGTAGCCAAGATGCTGGAAATCACAACCGCCGCACACGCCGTATTGCGGGCATGGTGCCGGTATCCGCGCCGGGCCCGCACGTTTGATCTCGACGATCTCACAAAAGGCCAGCCGTTTTTTGCACTCGCGGATCTTTACCAACACCGTATCGCCGACCGCAGCAAAAGGCACGAGGACGGTGAGATTCTCCGCAAAGCCCAGCCCAAAACCGCGCGGCACGATTTTTTCGATCGTGACCACGACAGCATCGCCCTTGCGGTAGTGCGTGCTCAACGGCCCCGACTCTGCTGGTGAACTCACGGCTGACTCTTAAGGAACTTATCTTGTTTATCACAAAACGTCCGCCGATGGAAACGAGCCGCCATATCTTGAGCTTGATCGAGATCCTCGAATGGTATAATCAACCCGCATGGCTGAGCGTCGTTTATCGTTCAAAACCTCGTCGGACATTGATCTTCCGCAAGATTTCGGGCCCGACAACACCAAGTCGTTCGATTACGACAGCGAAATCGGGGAGCCTGGCGAATTTCCATATACACGCGGCGTCCGGCCCAATATGTATCGCGGTCGCTTTTGGACGATGCGGCAATACGCCGGTTTCGCCACGGCCGCCGAATCGAACGAACGCTATAAGTACCTTCTTTCCCAAGGAACTACGGGCCTCAGTGTGGCATTCGACCTGCCCACTCAGATCGGCATCGACAGCGACGATCCGCTCTCTGCCGGCGAGGTCGGAAAGGTCGGTGTCGCGATCGACTCGCTCGAGGATATGTTGACGTTGCTTGACGGCATCCCGCTCGATCAGGTGACCACGTCGATGACGATAAACGCGACGGCATCGACACTGTTGTGTCTTTATCTCGCCGTCGCTCGAAAACAGGGCGTGCCTTTCGATCGGATCGGCGGCACGATCCAGAACGACATTCTCAAGGAATACATCGCTCGCGGCACCTACATCTATCCGCCCAAACCCAGCCTGCGGCTGATCACGGACACGTTCGCATACTGCGCCGCCGAGGTGCCGAACTGGAACACCATCTCGATCAGCGGATACCACATCCGCGAGGCTGGCTCGACCGCAGCCCAGGAGATCGCGTTTACGCTTGCTGATGGCATTTGCTATGTGCAGGCCGCGATCGATGTAGGCTTGGACGTCGATATGTTCGCCCCTCGGCTCTCATTCTTTTTTAACTCGCATAATCAACTCCTCGAAGAAGTTGCCAAGTTCCGTGCTGCCCGCCGTTTATGGGCACGGATAATGAGGGAGCGTTTCGGCGCTAAAGACCCAAAGTCGCTGATGCTGCGTTTCCACACCCAAACCGCCGGATCAACCCTGACGGCCCAACAGCCGGACGTAAACGTAGTCCGGACGACCATCCAAGCCCTAGCTGCCGTTCTCGGCGGCACACAGTCACTGCATACGAACTCACTCGACGAGGCGCTCGGATTACCAACCGAATCAGCCGCCCGCATCGCGCTACGCACGCAGCAGGTCATCGCGCACGAATCGGGCGTCGCCGACACCGTCGACCCTCTGGCCGGAAGTTATGCAATTGAAACTCTAACAACCGAGCTCGAAAAGATTGCTGTTGACTACATTGAAAAGATCGACGCGATGGGCGGCATGCTGCGGGCGATAGAGACCGGGTATGTCCAGAATGAGATACAAGAGGCCGCCTACGAATACCAAAAAGCCGTCGAACACGGCGATATGATCGTGGTCGGAGTCAACCGGTTCCAAGCCGAGGAAGAACCGATCCCGGTCCTGCGCGTCGATGACCAGATCGAACGCGACCAAGTTGCTCGTCTACAAGCCCTCCGAGCCCAACGTGACGACGAAGCAGCCGGCAAAGCACTAGCCGTAATCGAGGGTGCCGCACAAGGCAGTGAAAACCTGCTTCCCCATATCCTGACCGCCGTCGAAGCCTACGCCACCGTCGGCGAGATCAGCAACACGCTACGAAAAGTATGGGGCGAATATCGCGAGTCGGTAACCCTCTGAGACTAAAAATCGCGTGACAAACAACGTTAACCTCTGCTATTCTTGCAGGTAGGGCATCGTCTGCCCACGCCTCCTCGTCCTCACGTATTACCACAACGCGTACTCTCCTGAAGATCATCATATGGAAAAGTTGAACGACTACCTAAAGCAGCTTCTTTCATCCTGCAGCGAAGAGCTGCGTCTCGAACCGAACAAGAATCCATTTCTTGTCTCGGGGAACGCAACGACCGAAGTGGCGAATACGCCGCTTGCCGGACCGCAGATCAGCACTATGGTATTTCCCCTGATACCGGCTGACGTCAAATCATCACTGCCTACCAGTTCCGAGATAGAGTTCGTGCATCCGCACAATCTGGGAAATTTTAGTTTTACGGTCCTGAAATCACCTGCCGGATTTATCGTCACGATCCGACCTATGATCGGCGAATCAGACGGTTCGATCTCAGTCCCGAAGCCGCTGCCTGAGACACCGCCCGCACCGGCGGTTGCCCCTATCCCTGTCTCGACACCGCAATTCGAGGATCCAGTCCCGGCTGTTGATAATGACATTTCGCTCAATGCCGGGCCCGAACCGGCACCCATGGCAACGGCAGCCGAACCGCCACCGAGCTTTGAGGCTATCTCGTATGAGCTTGAGAGTTCATCGTCTGCCTACGACCTGACAACAGCAGAACAGGTCGAGTTGAACTCACTCGAGGATCTGCTGACCGAAAAGCGTGACATTGCTCAGGAATATGTGCCGTCAGGTATCGAGGCTGACGTGGTTCCGGTCAATGATCCTGCGTTTCAGACCGTTTTTAGCGCGACCGCACCGGAGGTGCCGATGCGACGGAGAAGTGATTTTATGCCCGAATATACCGATATGACGCCGACTGCTGTTGCCGAACCGCCTTCAGAGATCAGCTTTGAGCAACCGGCTTATACACCGCCAACCTCGGCCGCCCCGTCTCACACGGCCCCGGTAGCTCCCGTTTCGCTTCCCGCCGAAGTGTCTTTCGTGCCGGCACCGGCGAACTCCGCGATGGCAGCGCGAATGGATACGCTATTCAAGAAGATGGCCGAGATCGGCTCGTCAGACCTTCACCTCTCCGTATCGATGCCGCCGATGGTGCGCAGGGACGGTAAGATGTGCCCGCTAGAGAACGGCCAGGAACCGCTGACTACCGACGCGATGCGCGAACTTCTTACCTCGATCATGCCCGAGCGTAACCAGGAGGAATTCGCCCGACGCAGCGATACCGACTTTGCTTATGAGATACCAGGCCTCGCTCGATTCCGGTGCAATATCTTCGCTGACCGCAAAGGGATGGGAGCCGTCTTTCGCATCATCCCGAGCAAGATCCTGACAGCCGAGCAGCTCGGCCTCTCAAAGGCGATAATGGATCTATGTGCTCTATCCAAAGGGCTTGTCGTCGTAACCGGGCCGACCGGTTCGGGCAAATCGACTACGCTCTGCGCGATGGTCGACTCGATAAATAAGACGCGAGAGGACCACATCATCACCATTGAGGATCCGATCGAGTTTGTTCACGACAACCAGAAATGTCTTGTGAATCAACGAGAGGTGCACAATCATACCGACAGCTTCAAGGACGCTCTGCGCGCAGCTCTTCGCGAGGACCCTGACATCGTGCTCGTTGGCGAGATGCGCGACCTCGAGACGATATCTATCGCCATCGAGACAGCCGAGACGGGGCATCTCGTCTTTGGCACCCTCCACACGACGACGGCCCCGTCGACCGTTGACCGCATTATCGATCAATTCCCCGCGGATCGTCAGCAGCAGATCCGCGTGATGCTCTCGGAATCGCTCAAGGGCGTGATTGCCCAAACACTGCTGCCAAAGAAGGGCGGCGGCCGTGTGGCGGCCCTTGAGGTCCTAATTGTCACGCCCGCGATCTCAAACCTGATCCGCGAAGGCAAGACGTTCCAGATACCGTCGGCCATGCAGACCGGCAAAAACTACGGCATGGTCGTGCTGAACGATGCGCTCTTCGAGCACGTCCAGAATGGCACTGTCGAACCTCTAGACGCATACATCAAGGCCGTGGACAAGACAGGATTTGAGTCATTGCTTACGCGCGGCGGATTCAAGATCTGATCGCGGCAAGTCTCCGATTTTGCGCACGTTCAATTTGATGCTACTGTTTTCTTTGATTTGGACAGCGGCATCGGCTGAACCTTAAAGTCGCGCATTGCGTAAGAGAAGAGACTAGATGACGAGAGTATTTCTAAAGGTAGCCATCGCGACCGTTTCGGCATTGATGATCGCCTCATGTGGCGACACCGGTGTCAATTCGGGCACAAACAGATCATCCAACCGAACCGCATCGAATAGTAGATCGGCGGAGTATCCGCCGCTGCCGAGTGCGGTATCGGATGCGGAATTCGAGATGATCGATGGCACAAAGAGCAAGATCGCCGACCGCAAGGGCAAGGTCGTGCTGATCAACCTCTGGGCAACTTGGTGCGGGCCATGCCGCGGCGAGATGCCGCATCTGGTCGAACTGCAAAACACATTTGGCGACAAGGGTTTCACGGTCCTCGGACTCGATATCGGCGCACATGATGGCCAGCCCGAAAAGATCGAGGACATGCAGCGATTTGCGGCGTCGATGAAATTGAACTATGAGCTGGCCCGCATCCCCGGTGAACTCGTCGGGAGATTCAATCGGGTTTCCAACTTCAACGCCATTCCCCAGAGTTTCGTAATTGATCGCGAAGGCAAGCTGCGCGGGGTCTTTCTCGGCGGTGGCGGAGACGTGATTGGTAAGATGAAGCAAACGGTCGCGATGGTCATGAGCGAGTAATATACTCTGTGCCCGGCGGTATTCCGGGCTCGACGACGACGGTCTTGAAATCCGCTATACTCACCCGTCCTGCAGGTGCCCGTTTCGGCTTATTTACAAATTTCTTCTCGGTGTAGCGGACAGTAGCCTTGCCGAGGCTCCGAGCGTCGCTGTAAAACGCTGCAATCTGTGCGGCTTCGATCAACGTACGGTGCGGAATATCGGCTCCGCCACGCTTCCTGATCACAACGTGCGAGCCGGGATAATCAGCTGCGTGCATCCAAATATCACGCGAGCGGGCCACGCGAAAGGTCAGAAAATCGTTGTCCGCAGCCTTTTTCCCGACAAGTATCTCGTAGCCTTCAGACGAAGCGAATCGGCGAGCACCCTTGAACTCTGCGCCTGTTTTCTTCTTAGCTCGCCGGTTATTGATCTGCGGTTTCGTCTCGGCCGCTGTTATTAGGAATGCACGGTCACCAACGGCGATCGCATGGTCAACCGTCTTGAGCCACTCGTGAGCCTGACCTAGTTTGGCCTCTGTTATCTCTAGCCGCTCAGCCACCCTCTGCGAAGCGTTTCTCGCCTTCGAATACCGGCGAAAGAATGCTTCGGCCGCCTCCGTCGGCGTGGCCGCGTTGTCGACTGGGATGGCAAGCATCGGCGCCGCCGCATCAAAATAGTCCGTAACGTAGAAAATGTCACCATCACGAACAGCATTCGAGGCGTTCGCAAGCAGAAGATCGCCGAATTTTCTCCACTCGGTCGCGTCACCGTGACGGCGAAGGTCACCGTGAAGGTTCTCAATGAGTTTCTCGAGCTTCGAGATCTCGCGGATAGCCTTCCGGCGGGCAGCCATGGCCAGCCGATCAAGATCGGGATCAGGTTGAGGTCGATGTTCGTCCTGCGTCACAGGTCGATTGTAATCGATACAAATCGCGAATTGCGGCTAGAATTCCTTGACGAGGATCGTGCCGGAAAGCAAGTCGTGAAGCGCTCGGTTCTCTTCGTTATAGAGGATGGTCAGAAAGCCCGCCCCGACCAGCGGCAGCGTGACGAGATAGACGGCGGAACTGATCGCGGCCTGGTGAAGCGTCGGGTATTCGTTCTCAAACGCGTCCACGAGCTCAAGTGAAAACAGCCGCATCCCTATCGTCTTGCCGACAAATCCCAGGCAAACGGTCATATAGACGAAAAGAACGATTGCCCAAACGCCTGTGAAGAGGAGTATTCCGCTCGTCGTGGACCAATCGCCGCCTGCCAAAATGAACGGTGACATCGCTGCCATTGCGATGAATGCTCCGATGATCAGGTCAAACAGGCCCGCACCGAACCGCATCGAGAACGGAGCGAGATCCTCAATATCGTCAATTGCGGAATCGGAAGCCTGATCGACGGTTGTATCCTGCGAGACATGGATCCTTATCCGATCGATCTCAGCCGCCACAAAGGGAACGATGGGAACCTCGGCGTTGAGCTCCACGGGTTTCTCAACCGGCAGCAACTCCACCGATTCGATTGGCGGCAGTTGGCTTGTGACACGCTTGGCTGGCTGAGCCGGAACGACGAGTTTCGGCCTCTGAACAGGCTGAATACGCGACGGCGCCGCGACCGTGCCGGTCGCAACCACACCGAGTCTTGCCGCCGGCCGGGGCATCGGTGGAGTCGGCGTCATCTGCGGTTTTCGCGCACCGGAATGTGGCCGGGCTTCAGTAAATTTTGCACGCGAGGCATGGATACGATCGAGCGCTTTGCTCACACGAGGATCATTGATCGTAGTCTCCACCTCGGGCTTGGCGGTAACGCCTCCCATCGCGACAGCAGCCGGTGCGGTCGCCGGCGTCGACGGTACGGCCGGCTCTTTCATGCTCCTACGGTGCCTGACCGCGTTTTGCATCTGCAGACGCCAATCCGGTAAGGCCGGCTGCTTGTTCTGAAACTCGACGAGCGTTGGACTCGTTTTCGGCGCGACAAGGCCTGCGGTCACAATCCTCGCGGCTGGCCGTGCCGACGCGGTCGAAGGCGCCGTGTCGTCCGTCGCCCGGATCGCGACCCGGGACGGCGGCCGCATCGTTATCTTAGATTGCAGTTCTTCACGAACGGTATCGTTCATCATCGTACCGCACGCCGGGCAAATCGACAGTGTTGGAGCTAACAGGCGATCACAAACCGGACAATTCATATGCTCTCTGTGTCAAGAATCTCGGTTGTTTAGGGATAAGCGCTTAAGAAAGCTAAGCGATAGTATCAACATTTACCTAAGACCGTCAACTGTAAAGCGCAGCAGAACCGATACTTGTCCAAAAATACGCTTGATCGTCTTGAGCTTAATATCTGTGGAAAACTTGTAAGCGCTCTAGAGAAGGTCGATCACTCGCGTCCATGCCGCGTCACATCGGAATAGTCATCCCGATCCGCCTTGGCAAATCCGCCTTCTTCGGGTGGCACGAACGACGGCACTTCGTAGTCTCCCGGCTGCCCGACGTCCTTACGGATGAGATGCGCGATGTCGCCCAAGTCGATGAAGTAGTCGCCTACGTCGATCAATCGCGGGGCAGTATTCGACCGGAATCCGGCGATCTCAACACGACAGCCTTTGTAAGCGACCGCGTTGATAGCATAGACAAAATCCTCGTCACCCGATACGAGCACGGCTGTATCGTAGCGCCCGGCCAGACTTAGCATATCGACCGCGATCTCAACATCGAGGTTGGCCTTTCGTGTGCCGTCGTAAAAGGTCTTTAGCTCCTTCTGAATGACGCGAAAACCATTTCGCCGCATCCAAAGCAGAAAGCCCTGCTGCCGCTCGGCTCCGGCATCGACGCCGGTATAAAAGAACGCCCGAAGCAGCCGTCCGTCGCCGAGCAGGACGCGGAGAAGCTTGGTGTAATCGATATCAATATTGTGAAAACGTGCGGCGTGAAACAAATTATTCCCGTCGATAAAAACGGCGACACGTCCGCGATGACCAAACTGCCAGGATGAACCGGCCGCCGTATCGAATTTCATTAGAGCCACCTCAAACTACGAGTATTCGGCACCGCTTGAGTTGATGTGAAAGGCTGGAAATTTGTTACCGAATCTTGTCTCCAATAGAGGGCTAACAACCCGCTGATATAACAATTTGCTTTCGATAAACCGCCTTGATAAATACCTTTGCTCACACCTGATCACAGAACGCTGCCTTGGTTCTAGTTTGCCAACGGGGCAATCAACGGTCAAGCATTTTTGGCCCGAAAGTGCTAAAATCGCGCCAACCCCGGCCCGCCACTATGCCTGAGAGCACCGATAAAGAGCACCGATTCGATCCGAAAATTCAATCGGAAGACATCGCATTTCGCCCCTCGGAACTGGTGAAGTGCTCCTGCGGCCGCACGAATCCGCCAAACCGCTCCGCTTGCGTGTATTGTGGCAAGGCTCTCGAGATTGCCGACCTCTCGACCGTCAGATTTTCGCTCAGACAGCCCGAGACGTGGGAACGCGGTTGGAACCTGATCTATCTGCCGAACCTCAACGATCCGCGGCCGAATGCCGCCGTGCTATCCGGTATTGTTGGGATCGATGCCGAACGGCTGACTCCGTTGCTCGACGCCGGCGTGCCTGTGCCGGTAGCACGAGTTTCTAGCGATGCCGAACTGGCGGCCAGCGTCAAAAAACTTTCGGGACTCGGCCTCGATTGCCGAATTGTCGGTGATGCCGACCTTGATGCCGATTCGCTGCCGACGCGGATCAAGGGCATCGAAATTACCGGCGACGGCATTACCGTTTGGGATTTCAATACGCATGCCACACAGCATATCTGTCGCGACGATCTCGCTCTGCTCGTCATCGGAACACTCCGCTCAAGTCGCACGGATTCTCTTGAAAAAAAACGTCGCCGCGGCAAGGAGGCAAAGGTGCTCGACGAAACGACGGCCGATTCCGATCAGGCCGTGCTCGATATCTACAGCCGAAGCGAAGCGCGCGGCTGGCGCATCCATCTAGCCGGTTTTGATTTCACTTGCCTCGGCCAGGACAAGAGCTTGCTGGCGGGAGAGAATCTTCGCCGCCTCGTAACGGCCCTCAGCGAATACGCTCCAAATGCCAAGGTTGTGACAGACTACGCTCGCATCAGGAATTCGCTTGACGCGATCTGGCCCGTCGAGTCTCGAAAAGATCCGCAAGGCCTGCAACGTGCTGGATTCGGCAAGGTTGAGTTCGGCAGCGTGGCCTCGACAAACAACGTGATCCAGTTCACCAAATACTCGCGCCTGCAATGGCATCTTCTATGAAAAGAAAGTCCGAAGTCTCAAGGCATCAGTCTCGAGCAGGAAGGTCAAGCAGTCATGGCGGCCGCCCGAAGCGACGGGCCCACCCAATATCCCAGACACAAGACTCCAGACTGATCTACGGCGTTCTGCCCGTCCTAGAGGCCTTGCGCGCTGACAAACGCCGGATCGACAAGGTGCTGATCGCTGAGGGCGTTCGGGAAAAGCGGCTTGTCGACATCATCGACTTGTGTCACGAACGGTGTATAGCTTGGAACCGAGTGCCGCGCGATACGTTCACGCACCAGTTAGGCTCGGACGCTAACCATCAGGGAGTAATGGCCTTTATTGCCTCGGCGGAGTATGCCAATCTCGATCAGGTACTCGACAAAGCGGCCGGTCCCGCACTTCTCCTCCTGCTTGACGGCGTCGAAGACCCGCGCAATCTAGGTGCCATCATCCGAACGGCCGAGTGTGCGGGTGCCGACGGCATCATCATTCCCGAACGCCGCGCCGTCGGGCTGACCGATACGGTCGCCAAATCCTCGGCCGGCGCGGTCGAGTTTCTGGCAGTCGCAAAGGCCCAAAACCTGAACAGTGTCATCAAAACGCTTAAGGACAAGAACGTCTGGGTCGTCGGCACATCGGCCGATGCGTCAACTTCATACACCGATTGGGACTGGACGCGGCCGAGTGCTCTCGTACTCGGTGGCGAGGGTAGGGGCATCCACCGGCTGGTTGCCGATAACTGCGACGTCTTGGTAAACATCCCGATGTATGGAAAAATAGATTCTCTGAACGTCTCCGTCGCCGCCGGCGTAATACTATTCGAAGCCAGACGGCAACGAACTTAACTATGTTTTGCCCCAAATGCGGACAACAGAATCCTGAGACTGGTAAGTTTTGCCGCGGATGCGGAACTGACCTCGGCAACGTCTCGCAGGCGCTCTCGGGTGCTCCTCCGACGGAGACCACCGAACTGCGCAAACAAAAGGCCAAAGGCTGCGAAGCCGCCTATTCACAGATCTTCATGGGGACGGCTTTCATTATCGTTGCCCTCATTCTCGGAGCCACGGGCAAGGGAAGCGGATGGTGGTTCTGGATGCTGATCCCAGCGTTTATTATGCTTGGCAACGGGGTTGCAAAATTCGCTCAGTTCAAGAACGACCGCCGCTCTCAGGTCGGCATCGCCAGTCAATCAAACGCCGCGGTCGGCCCCGCGCCTGTCGCTAGCCTCACGCCAGCCCAGACAGAATTCGTCGCCCCCACCGAATCTCGCTACAAGACTGGCGACCTCGTCCCGCCAAGCGTCACAGACTCAACGACCCGGCATCTCGAGATCGATAGCGAAGGCAAAACTATGACGCTGCCAAAAAAGTGACATTGCATAAGCCCGCGCGTTAGCAAGGGCCTAATACTCACGCTGAGAGCATCGCCCTTGCTCACGCTCGTGCCCTCGTACCTACCGCCGCACAACGATTCGGGTATTCCCTGAGTTCGCGTTCACATCAAATACACGCAGCGTAACCGCATGTTCGCCCGGCTCGGCGGCGAGCTCGATCGTGTAGCGTTCACGGTTGCTGTCTGAGATGCCGTCGTCGGCGTAGACGGTGTGCCATTCACCGCCGTTGACGCTGTACTCGGCACGTGTGAGATAGCTCGACGTGTCTAGGGCGTCGAATACGATGCGGGCCGTATCGCCGGTGATCTGCGGCGTGCCGACGGTTGTGACGACGGGTGCAGTGTTGTCGATATCGACAGGTTCGGTCAATCTCTCGCCCGATAACGCAAGTGTCGCTGGATTAGAAGGCTCGTCACGCGCGACCACTCGGAAAACATAGCGCCCATCCGCCAGTGATTGGCCGTCGATTGCGAGGAAGTTTTCGATCAGACCGCGGCGCAGCGGTTTGTAGGCCGCATCACCGATCTCTCGGTAATAGACGTCATAGACGAGAGCGTCGCCGTTGCGATCTTCGGCGGTCCATTGCAGCGAGGTCGCTCCTTTTTGATAGACGCGCCGCGGCGGAACCGCCGTCACCGGAATGCCGAATGTCGCCGGCTCCATTCCGGAAAGCACAATATTCGGATCGATCTGGATCGGGGGATTCGATGCGAGACCGACGTTGGTTGGCAGGACGCTGATCGACAGGATCTCAGGCGCGATGTTCCGGGCGACAAAGGCGAGATTCACCTCGTTCAAGGATGTCCGGTCGTCGGTCGCTCCCTCGGGGACCGGCCATGACGGTTTGAGCACCGCTCGCCATTGAATGTATCTCGCCTTTGGGCTCGTGATCTGTCCGCCTTTTTGATCGACCTGCGCGACGCTCCACCCACTCCACGTTTCGTCGGGCTTCTCAGTATTGCCGGTGCGAGTCTGTATCGCTACGTCACCGCCCGAACGCCACCAGATACGGCCCCAGGTCGCGGTCGAACGGGCGTCGAGAACAGCCGATTCGTACGTTCCTTGCGGCATCGTCTCCGGGCCGATGCGATAGAACGATCCCTGATTGCTGGATGTCGCGAGCAAACTGCGGCCGTCGGTGCGGATCGTCGAGATCTGGCCGGCGTCGGACTGCAGCACGAGTGTCTCGCGGCCTTCGTTGGTGATGTTGTAAACACGGCCTTTGTCGGATGTGCCGACAAGCACGCCGCGACCGGTTTGGTGCGCGTAGATCGAAAATCCCGTCACCGTCGGCGATGCCCAAAGCAGATCGACCGCACCATCGGGCAGGATGCGATAGACAGCGGTTTTTGCATCCTTTAGTTCGTAACGGCTCTTTGGCGTTGGCTCGGCACTAGGCATTCCGGGCCGGTCGATGGTGACAGGCTTGTACTCGGCTGCGTCCTTTGGCGGGTCAGCCTTTGGCGTCGAGACCGACTCGCCCAAGGCGAGTACATACACCGAACCGTCAGGCCCGACGGCGAGTTCGTGAATTTCCCTCAGTGACGAATCGAGCAGCCCGAACGGCCTGCCGGCCGGCCCGAACCGCATCACGAGGCCATTAGAATCCGTTCCTGCGTAAAGATTTCCGGCCTTGTCCGTAGCCAGCGATATGACGTGTGTCTCGCTCGTGTCAAACATCAGCGACGCATCACGTACCGCACCGGCGGCCTTGACCTTGTAGATACGTCCGCCGTCGCCCGTGGCGACAGCGAGGCCGTCTGGCAGGATAGCGAGCGCCCAGACGTACTTTTCCTTCGGGTCGAAATAGACCTCGGCTTTGCCGTCGGCCGCAATGCGATAGACCTTGCCGTCAGGCGAAGTGCCCGCGAACAACTCACCGCCGCTGCCTATCGCCAATGCCGAAACGTTCAACTCGGCAAGGTCAGCAAACTGCGCTCCCGCTCCGCTCGCCGGGACTTTGAATATCTTCCCCTCGCCGCCGGTGCCTAGGTAAACGTTTCCCGTCGCATCGACTGCGCTGGACCAGATGTATTGCTGCCCCGTCTTGAACGCCTCGACCATCGCCGGTGCCAACGTGATCGTTCCGTCGTCCGCTATGGAAACACCGCGAGCATCACCCCGCAACACGTCCGCACGCGCATTTACAGACCAAACTTGCGGGCCGGCGACATACGCGGCATGGACGCCAACGATCAGCATAAACAGAGTCGAGATCGAAACGGTAAGAATGGACATATGTTCCGTACGGGCTTGGTCTAAGCGCCGCGTAGCGGCGTCTGAGTGTAGCCGTGGGTTAAAACCCACGGACGCCGTAAAGTAGCGACGGTTGATTCAATTGTCGCTACGCGACACGATGATACGTTGATCGCCAACCGTGGGCTATCACCCACGGCTACAGTCAATGATCGCTACGCGATCTTGATCTTTGCCGCAACCTGATCAAGCGGTTCTCGATAGCGTTCGCGTGTCTTCAGGTTCTGAAACGACACCTTGCCCTCGGCGATATCCTCGCTCCTGACCGTGCATATCCACGGCGCGCCGATCGAATTGGCGTATTTCCACTGCTTGTCTTCCTTATCGGCCTGCGGATAAAGTGTCACGCGAAGGCCAGCGGCACGGAGTTGGTTAGCGAGCTTTAGTGAATCGGCAACTGTCTCCTCAGAGGATATCGTCACCAAAACATCAGCCGGCGTCGCCTCAGCGATCTCCGGCGGAAACATCCCACGCTCTTCCATCACCACCAATATCCGCTCCAACCCCAACGAAAACCCGCACGCCGGAATCTGCTCCTTCCCAAACATCCCGATCAGCCCGTCATACCGTCCTCCGCCGCCGAGACTGCCCGCAAGATCGGGAACATTTATCTCCATGATCGTGCCGGTGTAGTATGAGAGGCCACGGGCAAGGGACGGGTCGATCCTTAATTTGAAATTTGAAATTTGAAATTTAAGGATCTGCTCGAGGTCACCAAGAGCGATAATACTGTCCTCATTTTGGCCGATGAAGTTTCTTAGGCGCTTAAGCTTCTCCAAGTTGTCATCGGCCAGGAATAATTCATCTAAGTACTCGGAAAAGAAAAGCTCAAGCAGGCGCTCTGATGAGGTTTCGCTTATACCGCGTTCCGCAAGTTCCCTAGTAACACCTTCTGACCCGATCTTGTCAATCTTGTCGAGTGTCACAAGAGCCGCGGGATGAAATTCAGTCTCGATACCGCAGGTGTCCAGAATCGCAGTAAGCAGGCGGCGGTGATTGATTCGAATGACAAAATCGGTAAATCCGAGAATATTCAGAATGCTGCCCGCAGCCGCAATGATCTCCGCCTCCACAACCATCGACTCAGACGCGATACAGTCAACATCGCACTGATAAAACTCGCGAAAGCGCCCTCTTGCAGGACGGTCGGCTCGCCAAACCGGTTGTATCTGATAGCGTTTGAAGAACTTAGGCAGGTCGTTGCGGTTGTTGGCGACGACGCGGGCCAGCGGGACGGTCAGATCGTAGCGTAAAGCGAGATCGGCAAGTTCCCGTTTCCCGTCTCCCGTCTCCAGGCTCTCGTCGAGTTTCTCGCCGCGCTTGAGTATCTTGAATATGAGCTGATTGCCCTCGTCGCCGTACTTGCCCATCAGCGTTTCGATGTTTTCGACGGCGGGAGTCTCCAGCGGTTCGAAGCCGTAGCTTTCGTACACCTGCTTGATCACGCCGATGACGTATTCGCGTTTGCGTACGTCTGCAGGCAGAAAATCGCGCATACCGCGAGCTGGATTGGTACTCGACATAAAAAGCTATTTTAGCCACGAAGTACACGAATTACACAAATAGAAGATCGAGACTGCTTCTTAGATTCGTGCAATTCGTGTAATTCGTGGCTAAACGTATTTTGTTTTTAGCTCGACATAATTTCGCCACGATCTATCGAGATATGCAAGTTCGTCGTCACTCAGTTCCCTTTTCACGCGGGCGGGCGAGCCGAGGACGAGCGAACGCGGCGGGATTACGGTGCCGGGCGTCAGCAGGCTGCCAGCGCCGACTAGTGACTGTTCGCCAATACGAACACCGTCCATCAGGATCGCTCCGATTCCGATTAGGCAGCCGCGCTCGACGTGACAACCGTGCAAAACGACGCGATGGCCGACTGTGACCTCTTCCTCGATCACGGTCGGGTGTGTTTTTGAACTGACGTGGATGACGGTTAGGTCCTGAATGTTCGTACGGGCTCCGATGCGGACATAATTCACATCACCGCGCACTACCGCCCCAAACCAAAGGCTCGCGTCCTCGCCAATCTCGACGTCACCGATGACGACTGCCCCGTCAACAACCAGGGCTGACTCGTGAATGCTCGGCCGGATCGACCCAAACTCTCTGATTGTCATACACGTCAACGCCTTGCTACTCGCTTCGTCAGGAGGCCGAATAGCTTCTCTAATTCGTGAATCCTCAATAGTTTAGCAGCAAATGAGGAACGTGACACCGGCGAGCGCTATCGGCACGAATACTTCGATCAGCCTTGTTGAGAACGCCTTCGCACCGAGATATCCGGCGAGCAGTCGATAGCTCGTGTAAGCGACCGCAGACATCGCCGCCGACGCGATCACGATCCGCACGAACGCCGAAATTAGATCGCGGCCGTTGAGCCGTTTTATCTTTCGCCGCATAAAAAAGGCGAGCACAACCAACGTCACGATCGAAACGACCGACGTCGCCAACGCTACACCGACGTGGCCAAAACCGTTCGGACGCTCAGGCGACACACCAACCGTCGACAACAACTGCATCATCCCAAAGCTCGTCGGCACATGTACCAGGATCGACGCGAGGCTTAGATACATAGGCGTTTTCGCGTCATCGAGAGCGTAGAATGCAGGCGACAACACCTTGATCGCAGCATAACCTGCCAGCCCAACCGAATATGCCGTCAAGGCCCAAGCCGTCATGTTCGTGTCAAACGCCGTGAATTCGCCTCGCTGATAGATCAGCGAAATGATCGGTTCGCCGAGCACGATAAGGCCGCATGCCGATGGGATCGCGAGAAGAAACACGAGCTTCATCGCATCTGATAGCGTCGAACGGAATTTGAGAATATTCTCTTCCGACGCAAGCCGAGACAGAGTCGGTATCGCTGCCGTGCCGATCGCCACACCAAAAACGCCTATCGGAAATTGCATTAACCTGAAGGCATAGCTCAGCCAGGAGGCGCCGCCGTCGATGCCCGACGCCACCACCGTATCGACCAAGACCTTGATCTGAATAGCTCCTGTCCCGACGATTGCGGGTGCCATCAGTCGCATCACGCGCCGAACGCCCGGATCAGTAAAGCTGAGCGCGAAAGAAAATCGGAAGCCGACCTTGAATAGCGACGGTATCTGTATCGCAAGCTGCGCCGCGCCGCCCAGCAATGTCCCGATCGACATTCCGATGATCGCCCATTGTGCGGCGTCCGACGGGATCGTTATCTTATCGACCGATCGCTCCCATGCTCCACCGCTCAGCCAAAAGGCGAGACCCAGCCCGAACACGACGGACACGATATTAAAAGCGGTCGATGCCGACGCAGGTATGCCAAAACGCCCTTTGGTATTCAACACGCCCATCGCCAACGCCGCCAGAGCGACCAGGAGTATGAACGGGAACATTATCTGCATCAGCGTGGTCGCCAATGCTGCCTTTTCGGCCGGATAGTAATGGTTTGGGTCGCCGAGATAGTTGTAGGTTATGAGCTTGACGAACAGCGGCGAGAGCAGAATACCTGCGATACAAATGACGCTCAACACTACCGCGAGCCCATTGAATATCAGGCTCGCTAGCCGCCAAGCCTCTTTTTCGCTGTTCTTTAGCTGATAATCCGTGAAGACCTTGACGAATGCCGCCGACAGAGCTCCCTCGGCAAACAGGTCGCGGAGCAGATTAGGGATCCGAAATCCAACGATGAACGCGTCGTAGAGAAAACCCGCGCCAAAGTAGCGCGCAAATATCGTCTCGCGCACCAACCCCAGTACACGCGAGAACATCACCGCGATCGATACAATTCCCGCCGACCGCGCAACGCTCTGCTGTCTGGGCGGCTCAGCCTCGACTATTGCCTCGGCAGTCGGCCCGGTCAGTTCTTCTGGTTCTTCAGCGGTAGCCTCTACGTTTTGCAGGTCGCTCATTCAGGCGTGAATTATCTCACAACTGGAAACCGTTCGTCCCTCCACGGAACCACGACTCCGCGGTGCAGCCCGGCGGCAAACATACCCTTTAGATCCGGACCTCTGCCTATCGCTGTCCCGCAACGTCGATTTGGCCCTTCAAATTGCTCGATGTCGATGATCGTTGACCGACTATCTCGGTAATCACCCTACCCGGAAATCGGCGAAAGCCGAGCGCGGTGAGGGCGGGGTCGGGTCGATTTTTATCGTCAATGCGGCCCATCAGCGAGAGAAGGGTCGGAAGAACGCTTAGATTATCGTAGGGCTCATCGACCCTGAGCCCTCGCGGAATGCCCGACGTCTCGCCGCCTGCGATCATAAAGGTCGAGTTTGTCGAGACGCGGAAAAACGAGCCATGATTGCCGCCTGGGTTAAAGCCCTTGACGTCAAAATTCCAATGGTTACTGGCCATTATCAGCATGTCCGTCTCGGCGAGGTGCCGCTGTCGCTCGCGAAAGCGGCGGACAAGACGATGATCGGCGGTCAGCCCTTCCACGTCGTCGAACAAGGAGTGCTTGCCCAACTGCTCGTTAAGGCCTATGATCGCGTTAGAGTACTTAGTTCGGTGGACGGCTCTGAGCCATTCGATCTCAGTGTGCCACTGAGTCAGCCACGCGGCCTTGTTCTGCTCGGCAATGTTAAGTGCCGGATCCTCGATTATCTTTAGCGGCAGGCCCGCGGCCCAATCTCGCGTATCGAACGTGATGGAACCGTTGACGTCAGCCCGCAGATCGGCGATCGGCACGTATTTGATCGACCTGCCCTCATCGTTTCTCGTAAGAAGCAGAGCCTGCCTGTCTCGGTCAGCGTAGAGCCAGATCGGGTCGGCATCGCTCCTAAGGTCGCCGGACAAAGCATTGCCGAAAGCGTTGAGCGGGATCGTTGTTGCGACGAAATCAATGGGTCGATTGCCCACCTCCGCCTGCACGTTATTCCGAACCGTTTGCGAGGTAAAGAGATCGAAGTAGTTGACATGCTGAAAGCTGGCCAACATGTCCATGCGGCCATCCTGGTCAAGCACTAGGCCATTCTGCGATGGTCCGACAACATAATTCTGAAGCTGATATATCGAGTTGTGATCGCCCATCGCTCCGGGAGCGATCAGCGTCTCGATCTTGACATCCTTGGGCTCAAAGCTGTCCTTCTTCAACGACAGGAGTCCGTTCAAGGTCGCAAGATAATTTCGATAATCAGCCTCTTCGCGTCGGGCAATCTTGTTCTGAGCGGTCATTCGCCGGCCCTGGACGTCTTCACCCGGCTTCTTGGCCATGGGATCGATCTTTGCAATAAATTCGGCGGTCAATTTCTCTTTCGCATCCGTCGTGCGGCCGAGGGCGTCCAGTTCCTCCGACATCTCACGAACCGTCGCCTCCCAGTCGGCCCGGTGCCGGTCGATCAGGTCAAATAACGTCGCTGTGGCCGCGCGTCGGACTTCCGGTTTGAGGCCGCCACTCTTAAGCTGCTGCAGCAGGATGTGAAGGACATTAAGATCGCTGTTCCTAAGTTGAACGGATGCTCGTTCATTGCCGTCAAAATCGAAAAGGGCTGTCGGATAGTTCTTGCTCTGCCCTTTTAGGTAGATCGACTCGTCGGAGGCTGTCCTAATCAGTGGTGTGAACGGGTAAAGGGCCTTGACATCATAATCGAGCATCAGCCGCCGCTTTGTTATCACATGGTGGCCCCCGGCGGTGCGCTTATTAAGCAGCTTCACAATGTTGTAGCCCTGGCTGTAGGTCTTATCCTTAGAGTTGAACCCGTGGTCAGATACCAGAACGAGAGCGGTCTCGGCCGCTCGCGACGAGTCGCGGATTGCCGTCCAAAAGCGGCCTACCGTCCGGTCGAGCTTCTTGATGTCTGCGAGTTGTGCCCTCGGATCATTATTGCCGTGGGCCACATGGTCGAATGAGACATCGTAAAAGTCCATATAATCAAACTCCGGCCTATCGATCAGCCGCTTAACGATGTCCCGCTCGTTTTGCCGCATAGTCATGCTGCTGAAATGGATACCCATCGCCCATTCGTCGATCATATCGCTGGGCGTGCCGGGATAGAGATGCACAAAACCGCTGCCGATGATCTCCCAACGATTACCGCGCTGATAGAGCTGAGCACTGATATAACGTTTGGGGTAGGGAAAAACATCGGCGAGGATCGGCAGCTCAAGCTGGTCCAACACTTCGAGTGCCGGCATGTCGGCAACCTTCCTCAAGCCAAAGTCTATGAAGAAAGGGACAAAGTTCAGGTAATCGTAAGAGTGCAGCGTGTAGCGGTCGTATTCAACATTCCCTTTGATATGCAGGCGCTGTCCTGTATCGATCGTGCTCCACGACGGGCCCGAAAGGCTCATTCCACGCGTATAGAAATTGTCCAGGCGCGTGCCGTTCTTATAAAAGGCCTCCTCGATCCATGGCAACTGCGACTTGCCGGTCACCGGATCGGTCTCCTTGACATATTTGTCAACAAGATAACCCGGAAGGCCGTCGATCTTCATAACGACCAGCCGCTTGACGCCCTGTGCTCCGGCCGCCGATACAAAGACGAGCAGGAATAGCCATGCCAGAAGAGATCTCGATCTTAGGAACATCATCTTGAGGGATCAGTTAGCTTCGATCGCAGCGATCGCGGATGCGTCGCGTTTAGTGAACCGCTGACCTTCGCCGAGTGCGCGTCGCAGATAGAGCGCACTGGCATCGCGCCACGTCGTGTCTAAACCCGGATCACGATAGATCGCCAGCAGTTCCCTTTTCGCCGTCGAGTTGTTAATTCGGTAAAGTCCCGCCAGGGCTGATGAGCGCATGGCATCGTCAGGTGCGATGCGGAATATCCTGGCCAGCGCACGGCTCGTTTTACCCTTGGCTGATGCGCCGTTCTGGGCAACGAATTCAAGGGCTCGCCGCACAGCCGGGGCATCACTATCGATCTCGGGATCCGACGAGTTGTATGCGGTCTCGATCAGGACCCGTTCGTGGTGGTCAAGCTGCCGCCGGATGTCCATCTTGGCCAGCATCTCCGGCGACGGTTCTTCACGATGTCGATAGATCCCCAAGCTCAGCATGCTCGCGAGAGAGAAGAAAAGCCGCTCCTTTGAGCCGTGGGCCAGCTTCACCATTTCCTCGCGTCGTTCGCGGATTAGTTTTGCCGGCAGCCCGTCCGGCCTGCGGGCATATGCCATTAGATTCTTATACTGCTGGCCGGCGATCTTAACCTGCGAAACCGCATCGTTCTCCATTGGATTGATCGAAGCCCGCTCTATTCGATCGATCAACTCATCCTCAAGGCCGTCGTCGAGGCTGTGATCAAGGGCCAACAACATCTTTAATTGAGCATAGGATCGCTGACGCGAGGCTCCGTTAAGGTCCATTCCGCGCTTTCCGGTCGTATAGTCATAAATATATCGCCCAACAAAATACGGAATACTGCTGAATTTCGATATCGCCAATACATTGTTCGTGACGTCGTTCAGAACGCGTCGGCTGATCTCACGACGCCGGGGATTCCCGCCATCGCGAAAATCGATAAGTATCACCGGTATTTTGGGATTATCGAGGCCATAAAGAGCGAGCGGTATCATTGTGCGCTCCCGGGCACCCTGTGTACCGGCGTCGACAACCCGATTCTCCCTATCAAACCACCACGTCTGCGTATAGCCCTTCCATTTACGAAGTCTGCCATCATTCCAGGGGCTGGCGATATTCAGAAATCGCGAGTTAAACGTCCGGCCCGAATACTCAGCAAGGTCATCGGCGGCAACCCAGATCATCGCATGTCTTGCCTCACCATCGGCCATCTCGATCGGATCAAAATACAGCCGCTGCGCCTCAGCATACTGGCGAAGCAGTTCCCAATTGGTGCCGCGCTCAGACTTGACCCTCGTCATCTCTCGTTCGTAAACGCGATTCAGGTTCTCATCCTGCATGTGCCATCCGAAGGTCTTATCGGTAAGCCAAAGCCGAGCCTGGATGTCCTTCAGTTCGGCGTCGCTAAGGAGTTTGTCTTTCTCGATCGACTGGTACAGGGCAAGAATGGTCAAGGCGCTCGCGACAGCCGTCCGGCGATGATCGCGAGAGTTCTTGTAATACTGGGAGACAACCGATTTGCCGCCGAGGCCGAACTCACTCCTCACGATCCGCTTAAAAACTGACCAGAAGATCTGGTCCCACAAAGCCTTGTTCGACCGCTGCATATCGACGAGCGGCGGGGGCGGGCCTGATACCTTGGAGCGGCCCGTAGTACGCGTGTAGAGAAACGGTACCGATCCGGCAAAACGCTGCCAAAAACTTGGTTTTGAATACGTGTGCATCCAGACATAGCGGAGACGGTCGTTCTCGCTTATCTGATCGCCCAATGTGTCACGCAAGACGCTCACCATAGGCAGTTCCTGCGAGCCGTATTCACTGCCGTCACCGATGAGTATACCGCTCTTCGCAAATATGGTCACGATCTCTGCCCCGCCCTCGACCGGAACTTTCTCGACACGAAAGGTGTTCACCTCCTCGGTTTGCGCGTTTAACCCTGCGGCCAGTAAGGCCGACACGATGGCACAAAAAAACAACCTTGCGATAGAATTCGTCACGCGATCAACGGGTTGAATCATTGTAGGTCAAACCGGTCCGATTTTCGAGGACTTTAGGACTTTTTTTTAGAACGGAAGGCCGAACTATTCGTAATTCAGGGCCTCGACAGCATCCAGCCGTGCGGCCCGCAGCCCCGGATACAATGCCCCGATCACGCCGCTGATGAGGCCGACGACGACGACCGCTGCCACCACCTGAGGTTCGATCGCGACCGTCAGAGAGGTCCATTTCACCGTCGCCGCTCGCAGCAAGACCGTCGCCAATACTCCGAAAATGACGCCACCGAGACTGATGAGAAGAGCTTCTTTGACGATTGTCAGAGCGATACCGAAACGCGACATACCGAGACTCTTAAGAACGCCGATCTGGCGTGTTCGTTCCGTTACTGTCGTGTACATCGTCAATAGAATGATCAAGGCACTAATGCCGCCGGCGACACCGACAACGACGTCCAGAAAGACATTCAGAGCAGGCACGCCTTGCATGTAGAGTTCCTCAAGCTCGCTCGTCAGGATTATCTGATTATCGGGAAATCTCGCATGCAAGAGGTCGCCCACTTCCTGTGGCGTGCGGCCCGGCTGGACCTTGATCAGGAAGGCCGAAGCCAGATCGTCCGCGCCCAACTGGGCCTGCATCGTTGAGAGAGGTATCTTTACTCGTGCACCCGCGCTTGGTTCATAGGCTCCGACTATCACAAAATCGCGTTCGTATATCTGAAACTTGTCGCCAACCTTCTTTTTTCGTCGTTCGAGCCATGTCGGATCGGTCATCATCTCATCCCGGCCATCGACAAACTTCCGCCCTTCGACCACCTCGAGCCCTGAGATCTCCGCATACTTGTCGAACGGAATACCGTCGATCAGCCGGTTGCCGGTCGTCGTCTCGTTCGCCATGACACTGTTCTGACCTATTGGAACCACAGCCTCGACACCGTCAACCTTCTCAAGGTCAGCACCGAGCGACACGGGCAACCGAAGCACGTCCGCTCCGGTCAGGCCCATGCTGCCTGATGCACGAAACATGATCTCGGCCCCCACATTGGCCTCGCGTGCGGCTCGCTCACGAAGGCTGCCGTTCGCTAGCCCAATCGTAAAAACGATCAGCAACACACCCACGCCTATGCCAAGAACACTCACGACGGTCCGCGCGGGCCGGTGCAGCATATTTGAGAAAACGAGACTGTTCATCTGGTGGGCGAACAACAGATTCGCGCGAATAATTGTTCTTCGGTCGGTTCGGTCAGACTGGGGCTGATTCGCCTTCCTCGACAAGATACGGCGAGACCGCAGGCTTTTCGATGTCTGCTTCGAGAACCTTTGCTATCACGGGAAGACTGAGCGAGCGGGTCTTTTCGATATGCGGCACATCATGCCCTTTTGCATAGACCGCATGGCGGCCGTGTTCCTTGTACCAATCGGCCAAACTCGCCGTCTTGTGCATTTCTTCGATGATCTGCCGCCAGCCGACGCCGGTATTGTATGCGCAGAATGAGACCTCACCCTCCTGCGTGCCGTATGGGATGACGCACATCTCGGTGCGGCGAAAATCGTAGGTAAACAGGTCCTGAAACCACATACCTTCGACGCACAGCACGCGCCAAACATCCTCCTCGGTACGTTCGACCTGCATCCGGTCGTTGCGGTCCGAGTTCGATGTAGTGGACGATGGTTTGAACAGGTTGATGATCTGAGAGATCGGAAATCCCTCGGGCGCACGTGACGCGTCGTAATTGCGCATTATCGCGAGCCCGAGCTGCGCGATTGTCAATTTCTTTCCGCGGGCTGTGTCTGTTATGGTCGCCACGTCCTGGATGAAACGTTCGTAGTTAAAAAACTCAAAGAGCGACCGCATCTCGTTCGTCTTCTTGTTGACAACGATTAGCGTAAAGATGCCGCAGTTCGGATGGCAATTACATGACGACCATCCCCACGGAGCATCAGCTCCCTGAAGCATGTCCATTACGGAGGTGAAAGCTGAATAGCTTGAAAGAGGAAACCAATCCCTGAGCGGCTCGAGCGTGCCTTCGAGCTGACGCTTGAGATCGTGCGTCATTCCCGCGAGCGTATAGCGCTGCTGTGTTCGATCCTTTTCTGAGATATCCTCATCGCGCCCCGTAAAGCTAACCGGCTGAAAGGCGATCGTCTGGACCTTGTCGATATTCTCGGCAGCAAACTTGACGATCGAGCCGATGCCTTCGTTGTTCCACGAATTGACGATCGTGGTAACAAGCGTGACCTTGATACCGACCGAGGCAAGGTTCTCGATGGCCTTTAGCTTGACATCAAACAAATTACCGACGCCACGATGCTTGTTATCCTCTTCGTTTGTGCCGTCAAACTGTAAATAGACGCCGTGCTGGCCCGCAGCTTTCGCAGCCTTACAAAACTCGATATCCTCGGCATAGCGGATACCGTTCGTCGCAGCGAGAATGCGATAGAACCCTACCTTTTTTGCATATGCAACCGCATCCAAAAAGTACGGCGACAAGGTCGGCTCGCCGCCGGAGAACAGGATGATTATCTGACGCCGTGGTTTGAAGGAGACCGCTCGATCAAGTATTGCCTTCGTATCCTCGAAGGTCGGCTCGTGAACATAGCCAACCTGGTTCGCATCCATAAAGCATGGATTGCACATCATGTTGCAGCGATTTGTAAGATCGACGGTGAGGACCGCGCCGCGGCCGAATTTGATATCGCTCGTACCGTGATGGTGAACGTGCGTATCCTCCGCCGCCTTGAAATCTCGCCCGAAGAACAGCTTCTCGATCCGATCAAGAAATCTCGCGTCAGTCGCCAGCACGTCTTCGTACAGGCCATGCGTCGGACATTCCTTTCGCATCAGGATCTGCCCGTTCTCTTCAAAGATCTGAGCCTTGATCTCGCCCGGATGGGCGTCCATCAGAATGTCGAGGGGAATGTCACCGGAAATTACACCGTTGCGAACGGACTTAACGCACGCAGGGCACAGCGAATCTGTTTCGCGTGGAAATCCAAGGGGTGGAGCCGTCCTTTCATGGGACTTGAGGAGTGCTTCGGCAGCCCACGCGGGCTTGATCGACTCTCCCTCGGGAATCGCGCGATTGACGGCCTGAAAAGCCTTCCAGCCGAAGTCTGCGATCTTGGAAACGGCCCGCGACCCAGCCATTCCCTTACCTTTCCCTTCACCCCGCCTGAAGTTGTCGCTGAACATCGCTGCCTCCCCAAAACAACTAACAAGTTTAGCAAACTTCCGGGCAAGACCCCAAAATAGTTTATTGCCGCAACCGAGGTGTTAGATGCCCGGCTTTTTCAGGATCGCGGCAAGAGCCTGCATACGAACGCCATCCTGGCCAAATGAGGCATTGTAGCGGCGGCCGATGTCCTTCCCGAGTTTTCTCATCTTGCTCTTGTCCTGTTTATCGATGGCGGCACGGACGGCTGAGATCTCCGCTCCCGGCAAGGCACGCGAGCGTTCGAGTTGATCAAGATACGCCTTTGCAACGGCCGGGCTATTTGGCCAGTGAAAACGCTGCTGGGTCTGGACATTCAGAGCATCAGCATGGACGGCTTTTGCCGCATCGATCTCATTCTGCGAGAGGTGTTGCGTTGGGGTCAGTTCAAAGATATCCAAGCCGCGTGCGATCTCGGACGAGTAGATTCGTCCGTTGTACCAATAGGCTGACCAGGAACCGCCCATTACGAGCATCTTGTCGTCGATCGGGCCTCGGTCGAAATATGCTATCTCGACCGGTTTTGCCGGATCTGTGAAGTCCATCAGCGATATGCCGCCCTGATACCACGCCTGTATCTTTAGATCACGTCCAGGCACAGGGATGAGCGAACCGTTGTGTGCTACACAGTTTTCGCTGTCGGCCTGAGCCGCCGGCAGTTTATAGTAACCGGCGAAACGCAGCTTGTTGTCCTTAAGATTGAAGACCGCATCGGCTCCCCAGACGTTTGGGTCATTCGCACGACACCGAGCTCCCATACCGCCACCCCACTCATCGGTAAAAACGACCTTTGTACCGTCATTCGAGAAGGCAGCCGAATGCCAGTAGGCGTAGTTCGGGTCATTGACCGCGTCGATCCGTTTGGGATTTGCGGGGTCTTTGATGTCGAGGATTATCCCGTTGCCGGAACAGGCTCCGGCAGCCAGGCCAAGTTCCGGATATGCTGTGATGTCATGGCATTGATCGGTCGGTGTGGGCGTGCCGGTTCCGTGGGTCGCCGCGCTCTTGAGACCGGCGATCTCGCCCGTCCGCGACTCCATGAATATTCTGGGAGCAGAGACGATCTTGGCGGCCTGGGGATTTGCAAGGGGAACCTTGATCACCTCGATACGGAAGAGGGCCGTATCCGGATTCTTGTCCGGTGTGCCGGCGGAGCATCCAGCAAGCTCCTCATCCTGACGGACGAACGATGTGCCGGAAACGTAGATGTAGACGTTTTCCTTGTCTTTAGGATCGGCTACTAATGTATGCGTGTGCGATCCGCGGCATGTTTGGACCGCAGCCACCTGCTTCGGCTTGCGGATGTCGGAGATATCAAATATTCTAACGCCGCGAAAACGATCCTTGCTCGCGGCCGGTAGCCCACCACCCTGTCCGTTGGTCGGCGGAGGCGGTGCGGGAAAGCCCTGCTCACCGCAATCGAGGCGGCCGTTCTGCATCTCGACCGACATGAACATCAAGTTCCCAAATACGGAGACGTCGCCCTGCCCGCCCGGGCAGACCATCGACGTTAGCAGTTTCGCATCGGCCGGATCAGCAATATCGTAAATATTGATGCCGTAGAAATTGCCGACGAATACCCGGCTGCCCTGAAACGCGAGGTCCGAATTCGCAAATGCCAATCCGCCCAGCAGCAATCGCATCCCGACCGGGACCATCGACGGATTGCCGATGCCTAGCGCTCCAAGGGCCGTACCCATTTTCGGCCCTTCGGGATCCAAACCGAGCTGGAAGGCATCAGGCTTTCGTAGCAGCTGCAGATGTTTGATGCCGAATGCGGCCTCGCCTGCGTCAAACAGCCCGGGAGAGAGATTGGTCCGCGGGTCGGTCGCGTCCGAACCTTTCATCCCGGCCGGCAACGGCGGCGCCTTTTGCAGTGCGAACGGATCCGGCGGCGGAGCGGGAGTCGGCGACGGCTGACCGGCCACACCTAACGTGATCAAAAGCGAAAAGCAAAGGACGACGACAAAGCGAACATTCGCGGTTCTATTTACATTCATGGTTCTTATTACGGTTCCTCACCGAGTAATGTTTGCATTCTCTTGATCTCTGCCCGCTGACCGCTGTCAACATCAGTCGCGAAATTGAAGATCTCAGCCTCCTGGCCTGCCCCGGCAGTACCGAAGAGGTCCTGCACCATCACAAGCGCTCCCTCATGATGCTGGATCATGCCCGTCAAAAACAGTCGGTCGAAGGCCGTGCCTTTTGCGTTACTCAGGGCATCCATCTGCTTCGGCGTAAGCATTCCCGGCATCATTATCGGATCGACCTTCATCTCCATACCGGGCATATGATGATGCTCATGTCCGCCGCTGGCAGCTTTCGCCGCCATGGATGTTGGTTTGCCGCGAGCAGCAAGCCAACGTTCCATAAAGCGTATTTCCTCAGCCTGCGAGTGGCTAATACGCGCCCCGAGCAGCTTAAGTTCCTTGTTCGTCGTCCTATCATCTATCAGCGCCGTCATCTCAACGGCCTGAGCATGATGATGGATCATACCCTGCATGAACTCTACGTCCCTCACCGCTACGGGTGCGAGCACCGCACGGGTTGTGGCAGGCAAAACCTTGGTCGGCTGGCCCGGAGCCCCGGGCTGAACGATAAGCGGAGCGGCCCCGCTCTCTTGCGCCACTAGCGAAAGAGCCAAGGATAAGATAACGATCGCTAATCGAATAATTCGAGTCATGATATTCTCATCAAAAATGAACAAATTCCTTGAAGAGGTTCGCAAGAAATTTGACACCCAAGGACATCGTTCCGCTTCGGAGGCCGTCTTTCCATGTATATCGACTGGGATACCAAACCTCAGCGGCGATCACATTTGAGGCATACGTCCCAACCAGCCGCGGAACGCCAATGGCACGCCTACCGTCCGGGCGACGCGCAGTAAATACAGAAACTAGAGCGTTCCCGACTTTGTTCGCAACTCCCTTATTCTTCGTCCGGTAGAATTTGCTGTCCAGTTTTAAGGCCTCATCCAGGCCGTACCGGACGCTGCTGCTGATGGCACGCTTGCCAAAGTTCGACGCCAGGCGCTTGCCGAAACCGTCCCAGTGCGGGCCCCATTCCCGCGGACTGTTGCGCGAGGTGCCCCAGCCGGCTGAGGCCACCATTCGTGCCCAGGCACCGGGACCGATGAGCCCTTTCACAAAACGAGTTCGTCGCGTCTTGGCATCCGGCCTGACATACTTCCCAGCGGCGGGCGGATCGTCGTCCCTAACAGACACATCCGCGACCGCCTTGATAGCCGGCGTAGGCTGTGGAGTCTGTGCGGAAAGAGAGACGACAGACATAACTGAACAGAAGAACATCAGGGCAAACATTCTCATAGTTAGTCGTGCGGCCTTATAGCAACGGCTTTAGGGCCTTATAAACATTATCGGTCATTATACGGGCGCCGGCCGCATTCGGATGAATGCCGTCGGCCTGATTCAATTCCTTCTTAAGGGCGACGCCATCAAGCAGGAACGGCAGGAACTTAACCTTGTGTTCGGCGGCGAGATCGGGAAACACCATCGTAAACTCCCGTTGATACTCTGCTCCCATCGTCGGCGGCGCGAGCATTCCGCAGAGCAGCACGCGAAGGTTCTTGGCCTTTGCCTTTCGTATGATCTGATCGAGATTCTTCCTGATGTTGGCAACCGGTACGCCGCGGAGCAGGTCATTTGCACCCAATTCGAGGATCAATACTGCTGCATTGTCCTGGTCGAAGACCCATTCCGCCCGCTCCAGTCCGCCAATCGTCGTATCACCCGACACACCGGCATTCACAACCTCGTAGGCAAATCCGTCCGCCCTCAGCTTTTCCTGTAACAGGTACGGATATGACTCTCGTTCAGTAAGTCCAAATCCAGCGGTCAAACTATCGCCAAGCGCGATGATCTTCGGCAATTTCGAACGCGGCTCGGGCGTCGTAGGTGTCCTGCCTGCCATGTTTCTTGGTTGAGCTTCCGAGCAGGCGATCAGCGCCACCGCAAAGATCGTGGAACCAAGTATGGCGGATATTCGAATAAGTGAGAGCATCGCAACCAATTAGTTTACGCTATCAGAGACGATTTTGATTCAGAAAGAATGGAGTTTAGTGGCCACGTTTTGGCAAGCTAGAATACAGGCGGCAATTTTCTAGATATATGATCACGTTGAACCAAGTCACCAAGATCGTCCGTTCCGGTACTGAAGACCTTACGATCCTCTCGGATGTATCGATCGACATTGCAGAAGGTCAGTTTGTCGCCGTTACGGGCGCGTCGGGCAGCGGCAAATCAACACTGCTTGGCCTGATCGCGGGGCTTGACTCTCCGACATCGGGGAGCATCTCCGTAGATGAAGACGACATTACCTCGCTCGGTGAGGACACCCTTGCCGGGATACGCGCACGCAAGATCGGCTTTGTCTTCCAGTCTTTCCATCTGATCCCGAGCTTGACGGCATTTGAGAATGTGCTGATCCCGATGGAGATCCTCGGCCTCGATAACGTGCGTGACCGTGCCGCTCGGCTGCTGGATGCAGTAGACCTTTCCAATCGGGGTCACCATTACCCAAATGAGCTCTCAGGAGGCGAGCAGCAGCGCGTTGCAATCGCGAGGGCTTTTGCGAACAGTCCGAAAATACTATTGGCGGATGAGCCGACCGGCAACCTTGATTCAAAGAACGGCCAACATGTATTCGAGCTAATGGAGCAGCTTCACCGTCAGCACAAGGTCACCCTTGTCCTTGTCACCCACGACACCGCCCTTGCTGGGCGGGCTGAACGCCGGATCGCATTGTCTGATGGACGTGTCGTGTTGGACGAACTGAACTAGATGCGATTTATCCTCAACCTCACGCGACGCGAGATCCGATCGTCCTGGCGGCGGCTAATGTTTTTCTTTCTCTGCATCGCCGTGGGCGTCGGTTCGGTCGTGGCCCTGCGCTCAATGATCCAGAATCTAAACAAGGTCGTTGGCGACGACGCACGGACGCTTATGACGGCCGATGTTGAGATAACGTCGACCAACGATTTCTCCCCGATCGAGATCGCAAACATTGAGGCGGTCATCAGCCGTTTCCCGACAATTGAAGCTCGGACAGAGGTGATGACCACTGCGGTTATGGCGCGCCCGACGGATTCGTCGAATCTCGCCCTTGAGTTCGTCGACCTTAAGGGTGTCGCCTCGGGATTTCCTCTTGTCGGTGATTTTCGGCTTTCAGACGGCTCGCCGTTCGGCCTGGATCTTGTAGAGAGCGACGGCGCCGTGATCAGCCGGATCCTTCTCGACGAATTGAAGATCGCGGTAGGAGAGAAGTTGAAGATCGGTGATCGCCAGTTCACGGTCCGCGCAACGTTCGACGAGGAGCCTGGTGGAACCAGCGGGTTTCGCCTGGGGCCTCGTGTTTTCGTTGACATCAAGGCCTTCGAGACGGCCGGAATCTCGCGAACGACCAGCCGCATCCGCCGCCGGATACTGTATCGAACCTTGGACGATCCGACCGAACTGGTCCGGGAGCTTCGCCAAGCTCTTCACGGCACCACCGTTCAGGCGAACTCATATCGCGAACAGCAGGAGAACATGAACGAGCAGTTCGATCGGGCGGAGAATTATCTCTCGCTCACGGGCCTGTTGATCCTCGTTCTGGGCGGTGTCGGTGTATGGAATGTGTCGCGGGCATTCGTCGAGCAGAAACGCAAAACGATCGCCGTGCTCAAATGCCTCGGAGCTTCCGGAAATCGCGTGATAACCATCTATTTACTCCAGATCTGGCTCCTGGGGCTGATCGGAAGCCTGCTCGGCGTCGGTCTGGCACAATGCGGGCTCCTGTTGGCTCAATGGAAATTCAGTGATGCGCTTCCCGCAAAAATGAGCTATGCGGTAACATTCTCGACCGCTTGGCACGGCGTTGTTCTCGGCTTGACGATCTCGATTCTCTTTGCCGCGCTGCCATTACTTCAGATCAGGAACATCAAGCCGAGAATGCTGCTCCGCGACGATAATAACCTCAGCCTCACGCAGCTTAACCTGTCAAAATGGCTTCTCGCTGTGAGTTTTCTCACGGGGCTTCTTGCCTTGGCCATTTGGCAGGCGGGTTCGATCCGCGTGGGATTACTCTTCCTTGCCGGACTTGCGATCACGGGTGGTGCTCTCTACTCTTCGGCAACGATCCTGACAGCGACCCTTAAGCGGGCACGGGTCGTTGGTTCATTCCCGCTACGACAAGCCATAAATTCGCTCCATCGGCCGGGCAATCAGACTCGCGTCGTCCTCATTGCGGTTGGATTAGGCGTACTGGTCGTCCTTACAGTAACGCTGATGCAGGAGAATCTCGTTCGCGAGTTCGACCTGACCCGAAACAGCCGGCTTCCGAGCCTGATCTTCGTCGATGCCCAACGAAGCCAGATAACCGAGGTTGCCCGGATCATAGAGTCCTATACCGGAGAGAAACCCGAACTAGTGCCGACCGTGCGTGCCCGGATCGCGGCTGTCAACGGTGATCCGATCGATTATCAGCAAACCGAGATCAGGCAAAATCAGGGCCAGATCGGGCGCGAGTTTGCCCTCACATACCGGCTCAACCTCGAAGAGAACGAATCGCTCGTAGCGGGCGACTGGTGGAGATCCGGCGAGGCTCCATCGCAGCCGGAGGTTTCTGTGGATGAGCGAATGGCGAAGACGCTGCAGGTTGGGCCCGGTGACACGATGACGTTCGACGTTTCGGGCCGGGCGGTCAGCGCACAGGTTCGAAGCATCCGCAAGATCGATCTGAGAAACGCACGTTCAGCCTTTGTGTTTGTCTTCCGTCCTGGCACATTGGACAAGGCACCCCAGAGTTATGCGGCCACGGTGCTTCAACACGTTCCTGCAACGGAGCGACAGCAGCTTCAGCGCACGGTCGTTGACAGCTTTCCAAATGTTCAGATCATCGATGTCGCCGACGCTCTGGCTACATTCAAGCGTGTGCTCAACAACTTCGTAATGGCGATCTCCTTCGTGGGAAGCTTTGTCCTGTTAGCCGGCATCCTGATCCTGATCGGATCGGTCGCCCTGACGCGCTCCCAGCGCATCTACGAGAATGCGATCCTGAAAACACTAGGCGCGAGCCGATCGACTCTCGCGATGATCCTGGTTTCTGAATACGGTGTGCTTGGAGCGATCGCAGGCCTGATCGCGACCGGATTCGCATACGCTCTTGCTTTCGCGATCTCTCGCTACATGATGAACATCGATTGGGTGTTCGATCCGCTGACCGGGCTTTTGGGTGTTATTGCATCGACCGTGTTGGTCACGTTGGTTGGGACGGCGGCTAGCTTTGACGTTCTGTTTCGCAAGCCGCTCGCGACGCTCCGTTCGCATTGACCACATCAACCAATTTCGTCCTGGAGCACCAATCGCAGGCCCACCTGACCGAGCAGCGTCTCAAGGTAGGCTCCAAACCGGTGAAGGATGGGGACGAGATCGCTGCTCTGTCGGGCAGCTACCACTTCATCTGCAAATCTCTCGAACGTCTCTATGTCCTTGTAGAACAGGAAGCTGACGGCAGAAGCCATAAAACCGTGAAGTTCAGCCTGCATTGTCGATATCTCATCCTTCTCGCTCTTCCGCTCGGCAGCTTGGACGGTCTCCAGCAGCGACGCGAGGCCCTTGCGAAGGGCGACTGAGTTATCACGCTTTTCGCGAAACTCCGGAAACAGGTCATAGATCTCGATCTGCGGGTCAAACTCGCGAGCGAGAGTAGCAAGCATTTGCTGAAAACCATCGTTCAGTAGCGAATAAGCAGTTTCGATCCGGGCATAGATTGCGGTGCAGGCTCGCAACGTCGGCAGCGAGACTAGCTCCTGAGAAAAGACCTTCTTCAGCTCGATCGTTGCCGTGTATGCGGCTGCATCTAGCGAAGCAAAGACCTGGCTGTCGTCACCGGGAAGCCTACTAAGGCGTCGGTCGATACGTTCCGTCAATTCAATGACCTGCTCATTAACGCGGGCAAAGATTACAAGCGTCGGTTTCAGCGGTTCGTCAGCCTTGAGCATTCCTTCGACTACACTCAGCCATCGAAGCACCTTCCCGAAGTCGGGTAGGAGCGCCGCCACGTCGTCGAGACAGGAAACTGCATGGCCTGAACTCGATGCGGCACGCCTTAGTATCGTCGGTAGAAACTGCTCGCCTACGCGTTCAGCTTTTCCTATCACCGAACAAAAAGCCGGTTCGGCTCGAAGCTTCTCGAGCACAGAATTCCGTGCGGCATCTCTCCCGTTCACCTGAGCGTACCGACAGGCAGATGTGATCTGGATACATTCCTGCAAACTCGCATAGAGGCTGGACAAGCCGCTCAAGTCGTTGGGCAACGGCTCACCCGTCGCCACAGATCGACTCAAAATTCGGGCAAGGAGGTGCGTAGACCGTTCGAGGGCCGAGTGGACCAGTTCGATAGCCTTATCGTCAGTCTGTAGCGAGCGCACGGAATCACCTGGGCCGACCATGAACTCCCTCGACGACAGGAAACTCTCGATACCGGAAAGCCACACACCCAGATCAACAACGATCTCGATCTCAACGCCCGGCTGCTCATGCGCCGCACGCCCGTTCCGGCCCACCTCTTGTCCGGCAGGTCGAGCGCGGACGGCTACAGGTTCATCGAGGAGAAGAGAATCCAATACGTGTTTACCTCACAAGGTCAGAAGCACGGACGAAGAGAGAGGGAAAGCCCGCTATATCATTTATATCGCGATTGGCCATACTGTGGCAATAGAAATCTGCTTGCCGTTTCGATGCGGGTTGTCTATTCTGGGGCCAATATGGGCCCATTTCTAACGATCGGAACTCACAATCGCGGCAAACTTTTGGAGATGTCGCAACTCCTGGGCGGGTTGCCGGTCGATATACTCCGGCTACGCGACGATATCCTCGAGATCGAGGAAACTGGTAAGACATTCGCCGAGAACGCGGGCCTTAAGGCCGCAGGTTATGCTCGCCGCGCCGAAGCCTACGTGTTAGCAGATGATTCAGGCCTTGCAGTAGCAGCCTTGGATGGAAGGCCGGGAATAAACTCGGCGCGATACGCCGGAGACAATACACCATTCTCTGAGAAGATGGCTGTCGTGCTGAGCGAACTCGACAGTGCGGACAGCAATGACCGGTGTGCGTGGTTTGTGTGTTCACTCGCATTCGCCTCTCCTGCGGGCGATATCCTTAGCACCGCGGAAGGAGTGTGCGTCGGATCGATAGCCACAGCTCCTAGGGGCAGCGGCGGTTTTGGATACGATCCGATCTTTGTCCCGGACGGCTACGACCTGACTTTCGGCGAACTCAACGGGGCAGAAAAGGCCAAAATCAGCCATCGAGCGCGCGCATGCACAGAAATTATCCCGTTTTTACGGGATTTTTTCGCTGAATTGACTTGACGTCCACGTTTTTCGGGCTTAGAATGCGACACTTGGAACCCGTTTCCAGAGTGAAACACGGGGCGTAGCACAGCTTGGTAGTGCGCACGGTTTGGGACCGTGAGGTCGCAAGTTCGAATCTTGCCGCCCCGACCAGTCAGTAATATGTTGGCTGGTACTCTTTTCCCGCTGTTGTCGGAGCCCTTTTCCGACTGGAAGGTCACTAAGGAAGGTAAGATCACAAGACAAAAATACTGGAGGATATTCAACTATGGCTCGTTTGACACAATCGGAAATCATTAGCCGTCTCGCAGATTCGTGCGGATGTAAGAAATCAGACGTCAAGGCAATGTTCGATGCCTTGGCATCTATGGCCGCCAGCGAGGTACGAACTAATGGCGAATTCACTGTTCCCGGCTTTGGTAAGCTGAAGAAGACCCATCGTAAAGCGCGTGACGGACGCAACCCCGCAACAGGAGCCGTCATCCGCATTCCGGCCAAGACGACGGTTAAGTTCAGTATCGGCAAAGCCATGAAGGACGCGGTGGCATAACCTACAAGATAGTGTTCTGAATACTTGTTTGACCGGCAGATGTTGTGTAATTCTGCCGGTCTTCTTTTGTTTAAAAAAAGGTAGTGACAAAGGCCGTTCCCTCTGATAACATTCAATTACAGTTGAGATCGGGCCGGGAGCGATGTTTTTTGCAGACTCTAGTAGGCTGAGGTCTTGACTTTTATGGCGTCCCGCGTTGGGGCGACTAACACGAAGGAGAAGACAAAGTGGCAGCAGCTAGACCCATGACCTTGCAGGACAGAGTTCTGCAGATCGATCATATTCAGGCTCGACGGTTCTCTAAACTGACCGGCGATGCAGTCGAGATCGCGGCCGAGGGCATCATCAGGCATCTTAGGGCCTGTGCCCGCATGGACGTAAATCCCGACGCATCGGCGGTGAGGGAGATCATCGACGACGCCCTTAACGGCAGACGAGTTTTTGCCGAAACCTCAAACGACCTTTTGGCCGCCTGAAGCAGTACTTACTTTTCTTTGTAATACCAACTGACCGCCCGCGTGGCGGTCTTTTTTTTATGACAGGCGCGGCGTCAGCCTGAAAAGAACGTACTTTCCAAAAGCTTCGCCGGCGTCGCGAAGGTACCATCGGTCGATATTTTCGTAGAAAACATTCGGCTCATTCGGGGCCACCAGATAATCGACCCGAACGGCCCCATTCTGCTCCGGATCGAATTCGCGTGCATACCGCTCGTATCGCATCGCCTCGGCCTCGATCTCTGCGTAGGTAAGCGGCTTTGATTCTGAATTCAGCCGGTCCGTATGCCTTCCCCATCCGAACAGCGCGATCATCGAGACAAAATCGTTGCCATGCTTCATTCCGTCAGCAAGCTGTCGCGGGCTAACGCCCTGATAATACAAGAGTTGGTAATACCTTTCCTTGTTCTCCTGCGTTGTGACGCCTGCAAAGACGTGCTGATGGCGGGCCCACAGGACCGATTGCGGTGCAATCGTCGGGAGGTCATCGGCTTCGGCGATGCCGAGATGAAGGACGACTTTTCGGTAACGTTCAGCGTCGCTCACACCGAGTTCTGCAAGTCGGCGAGCAACCGGCAATGCCTCGTCCCTGATGACATTGACGTCGTCGAGTATCCGTACCGTATAGTGACATTCGACGAATCCCCAACCTGCCGCAGCCAGGGCAACGACAGCGGCGGCAACACGGCCCACGACGCGTCCGGCCAGCCTCGCCCGTCGCCAGATCAAACCGCACGTCAGCACGAGAGCGAGCCCCGCGACATAATTGCCGATAAAGACCTGATAGTGTATTGGCTGCAGCGATCGGCCCGTGATCACTTGTTGATTAAAAACAACGATAACCGCTATGGCGAGAGAGGCAGTAAACAGCACGGAGCGATCGCGCACGTCGAGAAGCCTAAATAACACACAGCCCGCCAGCACAATGAGGACCACGATCGCGATCAGTTCCGGCGGCCGTGTCAGGTCGAGCGCCCGTGTATTGACGACCATCTGAACGTCGTCCATCGTATGCGAACGCTTCGAAAGCAGATACGCATACGGCACCAGTGCCGCGCCACAACCGACCGCCAAAACGACGAGCGATCTAATGTCCTTCCAGCCGCCCTCGGGCCTGACGAGCAGCCATAACAACCCGAGACAGCCAAGCCACGCAACCGCCATCGTCCAGACATAGAAATACGAGAAAACGGTGTAGGCAAAGGCGAGGACGGCCAGTAAGGTAGTGAGATGGTGAGACGCTGAGACGCTCAGAGTCCATTTTTCGCTCATTTCGCGTGTTTCGCGGTTATCTCCAACCAGCTTCCAAACCAACCCGACCAAAATAAAGAACGCCGGGAACGCCATCGCCGGCACGTACCGACGAAAGCCCGGAAAATACGGATACGCGTAGCTTGTATCGAGAATTTCGCCGATCGCGCCTTCGCCCGCGAATATCGCTCCGCCGGCGAGCGTAACGAGGCTTCCTGCCATCGCAAACCAATCGTCGCCCGTGATCTTCCTTACGAGCCAAAAGATCGCTAGAGCCGTCAAAAACGCCGCAACCGCGCCCGAGATCGTCATCGCCCACGTCACGGGCACACCGAGCAGCCTCGCGGGCAGCGCTATCGAATACGGCGCCGCAAACTGTATTGAGAACAACGACTCCGGCTGTGGGTTCTCCGCCGAATCGTCACGGCCCGTATAAGGGTCATTCTTCCTCGGCCGCCCGTCGATCAGGGCCTTGAGATACGCCGCGTATGCGACCTCATCAATGTCGTTATAAGCGTAATGGCCGTTCCACTCTGCCCCGCGAAGATAGATCATCTTCATCTGCGGATACAGCGAAAACACAGCGAGAAACAATCCCGCAACAATGCCAAAACGCCAACGAATCTTCATAACGGACAGTGGAAAGCGGACAATGGAAAATGCTGAAGCAATTGTCCATTCTCCACGCTCAATTGTCCAGAATCGTGTCCGGGTGAGTCATCACGCAGGGGAAACGCTTCATCGCGTCGGAACGCGGGCACCCCTGCCCGCGTGTTGCTAATAGATATTTGAATGCGGATAAAGCGGATCGGGCGGATAAAGACGAATCTGAAAGGCCTATTGCTTATCCGTCCTGATCCGCTCGATCCGCCCGATCCGCGTTCAAAAAATATCCTCGCCACGAGCGGGCAAGGTGCCCGCGTTCCGGCAATCAATTGCCGAAGGCCGACGGCGTCGGTTTGTCGCCATTCTGGCCCCACGGGAAGACGATGAATTGCGAATTTGACGAACGTTTGATGTACCAAGTCCCATCCGAAGGCCGCCATACGCCGATGTCTGCCTTGCCGTCACCGCAGGGTCTGGAAACAGTCACAATTGCGTGGCATAATTTAACAAAGCCTAAAGAGAAGTTCACAATCGCGAATGGAGAACAAACCGCTAAATCGAAGTCTGCACGCCGCCAAGTCGTCCAAGAAAGACGAATTTTATACGCAGGTCGAAACCGTAAACCAGAGAAATAAACGAACCTCGAACCAAGAGAGATCACGGCGGGCGTTGTTCCTTTCCGCGAAGCGGCGGATCCTTCGGTTTTGCCCGTCGATGTGCGGAGCACATCAAATAACTTTAGCTACACATGACGCGAAGCGAAATGTGTAGTCAGAACGCCCAACGGACGTTAGCGTGTGAAACACGCGGCACGAAACGGCAATGCACAATTTCGCGTGTTGCACACGCTGATACGTTATTGAACGCGCCGGTTCTACAGGTTACGCTTCGCTCCACCTGTAGCTAAAGTTATGCTGCGTGCTTCGCACGCTCTGGACGAGAAAAGGATGATTATCAAACAATAAAACATCACGGCCGTTCGTTATACGCCAAGCGGCATATCCTTCGGGGCTTTGCCCGTCGATGTGCGGAGCACATCAAATAACTTTAGCTACACATGACGCGAAGCGAAATGTGTAGTCAGAACGCCCAACGGACGTTAGCGTGTGAAACACGCGGCACGAAACGGCAATGCACAATTTCGCGTGTTACACACGCTCGCGATTCCGGTCGGAAGGTTCTACAGGTTACGCTTCGCTCCACCTGTAGCTAAAGTTGTGATGCGTGCTTCGCACGCAAAAGATAAGACGTACGAAAGATAAGACGGACAAACAGAACCAGAATGTCACACACCAGATTTCTGTATCACATAGTTTTCCGAACCAAAGGCGGCAAGCCGATGATATCGGCGGCGTGGGAAAACGATCTATACAAATATCTGGGCGGCATCGTAAAAGGCTGGAAGGGCGTCCCGATCATTATCAACGGAATGCCCGACCATGTGCATTTGCTCGTCCTGCTCGCTCCGTGCGATTTCGCCGCATTCATGCGTGAGTTGAAAGCATACTCGTCGAAATGGGCAAAACAGCATAACCAGCATTTTGCCTGGCAGCGTCGGTATGGAGCGTTCACGGTTAGTTCTTCGGTTGCCGACAAGGTGCGTGAATATATCAGGAACCAGAAGAAGCATCATTCCAAACGATCATTTGAAGATGAGTATTTGGAACTGTTGGTAAAGCACGGCGTTGAATTCGAGCCTGATTATTTGTGGGATTAATATCGCGTGTTTCACACGCTCAGTTTTTTTGTCATCCGTTTCTACAGGTTACGCTTCGCTTCACCTGTAGCTAAAGTTATGCTGCGTGCTTCGCACGCTTGAGGAATATGAAGCACGCTTGAGGAATATGAACCACGCTTGAGGAATATGAAGCACGCTGGGGGAATTCGTTCGTGGCCCTGCCCTTGATCGCGATCTCATTAACGAGGTAATAAAGCGATGCCCCGCCTGCGAACCAGGATATCATTTTGAACTGGTTTGTCGTTTCCTCAGGTAGCTCTCGACTGTTGACGGGCTTAGGTCGAGGGTGTGGGCTATTTGGGTGGTGGTGCGGCCGGCGGAGTGGAGGATGCGGGCAAAATCGCGCCAGCGGCCGCGAGGGATGCGGTGGCTGGGGCCGAGGTGGTCGCTCTCATTGGACATTCCGGCGTAGGTGAAGCCGAGGAAGGCCGCGTCCGGCGAGACCGGACGGGCCGCCGGTGCGGGAGCGCTTGGCGGGCTGAAGACATATGTCGCCGCTGCGCCGCCGGCCTCGCCGGGGACTTTTTGGACGTGTTTGCCGCGGAGCGGCAGTTCGGGCGGGGCGACGCCGTGCATTTTGCCGAGGCGGAGCGTCCAGACGGTGGTTTCGTCGGCGCGTGTCGGGGCGTTTCGGACCTTGAGGTGCTTGAGGTATCTGATGTCGTGGCCGAGGCGGCTGCCGCCGAGAGCAAAGATCGTGTCGGCAAAATTCGAGAGCATCTTGCTGCCCTGCATGTCGTTGAGGCCGAGGCGGCCGCCCTCGTAACGCTTTGGCGTGTGAGCGAGGATCAGGATCGACAGGCCAAGATCGAGCTTTAGCCGCTTGAGGCCCTTGACCAGGGCGAGCGCGCTGCTCGTATTACCGAGCGACGTGTTGAGCCATGTAATGTTGTCGATGATGACAACGCGGGCCCGCGTGTATTCGATCAGCTCGACTATCGAATCGATCGTGCGGACAGTAAAGCTGCGCCTGTCGCCCGGCGGCGGTTCGGCATAGCCGACGCGGGCACGGATGAAGTTGTCAGAGAAGCGATAATGAACCGTCTCATTCGATAACGGCACGCGTGCGGCGTATCGCTGCTCAAATTGCTTGTCCTCTAACTCAAAATCGAACAGCAACACGCGCTGAGGCTCGGCTTCCATCGAAAACGGCGGTATAGGCGTTCCGGTCGCAATGCTCTCGGCGATCTGGACCGCTAAAACGCTCTTGCCCTTCGCTGTCGCCGCAAAGAGTATCGCCATCTCGCCTTCGTACCACAGGTCGCCGAAAAGCGGACGCGGCTCCGGCTGTTCGCTCGCGTCGTTCAGCCAACTGTTAACCGGCCTTGCCGAGAACACGTTGTCGTGGCGGTAGAAATCCAGATCGGGCAGATGGTCCTCGGAGAGTGCGTGATCGTAATGATAATTGTGCTCGCGCGGCTGTTCCGCGACGTCGGGAGGCTCGACGGCCGGTATTTCTTCAGGCGTCGTTTCACTGGTTGTCTCGACGGGCGGCGGAGCATTGTCGGGCACGTGGTACGGGCAGAACACGTTGAACCCGTAACGTTCTCGAGCCTCGGCCTCCTCGTCAAAATCATCTTTGTAAGGCTGCGGGATGAACTGCACGTGAATTAGTGTTGCATAGATAGCAGACAATTGCAAGTAGCTCTGCGGCACTTTGCGTTGATCGCGCCTTTGCGTCTAGACTGGTCTTTATGGGACTAAAAGAACAAATAATCGCCGATCTGACCGATGCGATGAAAGCGCAGGACGCCGGAAAGCGCGACACGCTGCGGATGGTGAAGGCGGCGTTGATGAATCGGCAGATCGACAAAGGCAGCGAACTGACGGATGAGGAAGTGACAAAGACCCTGCAAACGCTCGTCAAGCAGCGGCGCGATTCGATCGAGCAATATGAAACGGCAGGCCGCGCTGAACTTGCCGAGAAAGAGGCGGCCGAGATCGCCGTGATCGAGGTTTATCTGCCGCAAGCGGCCACAGACGATGAGATCGCAACCGCGGTCGAGGCTGCCGTGGCCGAGACGGGAGCTTCGTCAATGAAAGAAATGGGAGCGGTGATGAAAGCCGCCCTTGCCCACCTCGCCGGCAAGACTGCGGACGGCAAAGCTGTCAGCGAAGCGGTGCGAGCAAAGCTCGGCTAATGCACAAATCACGATGCACAATGCAGGAGGTTCAAACTCCCTTTTTATTGTGCATTGTGCATTTTGCACTGTGCATTAGCCAAAGATATTTCTAACCTTGTCGATAAACGACTGATCTGAGAAATCTGCATCCTCGACCTCAGCGAGTTGTTCGAGCAGGGCCCGCTGTTCCTTGGTTAGCGACTTGGGCGTGACGAGCGTAACGGCGACAAACAGGTCGCCGTGGCCGCGGCCGCCGAGGTTGGGCATTCCCTTGCCCTTGACGCGAAAGACGGTGCCCGTCTGCGTACCGGCCGGCACCTTTAATTCCTCTTCGCCGTCGAGCGTGCGGACCTGTAGGTCAGCACCTAGAGCGGCCTGGGCAAACGTAACGGGAACGGCCGAGTAGAGGTCCGCACCCTGGCGCTCGAATTGCTCGTGCTCCTTGACGTGGAGGACGATAAAAAGGTCGCCCGACGGCCCGCCGCCGACGCCGGCTTCGCCCTCGCCGGTGACACGCAGCCGGCTGCCCGTTTCGACACCGGCCGGTATCTTGATCTCGATCGTTTTCTCTTTTTCGGTGCGGCCCTGGCCCGAGCACTTCGGGCAAGGCGATTTGATGATTTGGCCCTTGCCCCGGCAGTTCGAGCACGTTCGCATCACGCTGAAAAAGCCCTGCTGATACCGCGTCTGCCCGCTGCCGCCGCAGGTCACGCAGTTCTCCGGCTGAGTTCCCTTCTCGGCCCCGGTTCCGGTGCATTCCTCACACGTTTCGAGACGCGGAATGCGGAGCTTCTCGTCCTTGCCCGTCGCCGCTTCTTCAAGCGTGATCTCAAGGTCGTATCGAAGGTCCGAACCGCGCTGAACGGTCGTCCTGCGGCCGCCGCGGCCGCCAAAAATATCGCCGCCAAACCCGAACATCTCGAATATGTCCTCGATATTCGAAAATCCCGGATCAAACCCAAATCCGCCCGCACCCGTCGCCTGATGCCCAAACCGGTCAAACGCCGCACGCTTCTGCGGATCAGACAACACGGCATAAGCCTCGGCTGCCTCCTTGAACTTCTCCTCGGCCGTGTGATCGCCCGGATTCTTGTCCGGATGATACTGCACCGCCAACGCCCGATAAGCGCGCTTGATCTCGGCATCATTCGCCGTCTTAGAAACTCCAAGAACCTCGTAATAATCGCGTTTGCTCATCAATCAAAATCTCAAATGCGCCAGACGATGCGAGATCGAACTGACGCAATTGAGTATTTTATGCAGAAATGGGCCGAGTGGCAAGGCCCTATGCCATCGCCAGCATCGCCGCGGTGATGCGGTTGGCGGCGGCTTCGACCTTGTCCAGTTGGACCTTTATCTCGTCGATGCTGGTGGTCGAGAGGGCGTCTTCGGCTTCGTTGAGGATGCCGTTGATGGACTGCTGCTCCTCGAGCTCGAACGAGCGGCCGACCTCGGCCATCGCACGGCGGGCATTCTTGATGAGCGTGTCGAGCTTGTTCTTTTCGACGATCAGTTCCTTTTCGTCGCGGTCGCGTTCGATCGATGTCTCGGCCTCGATGATGAGCTTTTCGATCTCGTCGGGCGAGAGGCCGCTCGAAGGCGTGATCTGCATCGCCTGTTCGAGGCCGGTCATCTTGTCCTTGGCCGAAACGCTGACGATGCCGTTGGCGTCGATCTCGAACGAAACGTCGATCTGCGGCACACCGCGAGGGCTGGGCGGAATGCCGACCAGCTCGAATTTCGCGAGGCTGCGATTTGCGCTTGAGATCTCGCGTTCGCCCTGCAGGATGTGGATCTCGACCGACTGCTGATTATCGACGACGGTAGTGAACGTCATCGTGTTCTTGAGCGGGATCGTCGAGTTGCGCGAGATGAGCTTTACGAACAAGCCGCCGCGCGTTTCGAGGCCAAGTGACAGCGGCAGCACATCGAGCAGGACGATGTCCTTGACGTCGCCGGTCAGCACGCCGCCCTGAATGGCAGCACCCATCGCGACGACCTCGTCGGGATTGATCTCTGAGGAGGGCTCCTTGCCAAAGACCTCGGTCACCGTGCTCGTAATGATCGGCGAGCGCGTCTGGCCGCCGACGAGGATGACCTTGTCAATGTCGCTGGGCTGGAGCTTGGCGTCCCAAAGGGCTTTCTGGCACGGCTCGACCGACGATTCCACGAGGTCGCGGACAAGCTCCTCGAACTTGTCGCGGCTGAGCGTCATGTTGATGTGCTTAGGCCCGGAGGCGTCGGCGGCAATGAACGGAAGACTTACGTTGGTCTCGGCGACGCTCGATAGCTCGCACTTGGCACGCTCGGCCGCTTCCTTAAGACGCTGCAGGGCTAGGCGGTCGCCCTTCAGGTCGATGTTGTTCTCTTTCTTGAACTCCTCGACAAGCCATTCGATGATCCGTTGGTCAAAGTCCTCACCGCCGAGGAACGTGTTGCCCGACGTCGACAGCACCTCAAAGACGCCGTCATTGATCTCAAGGATCGAGATATCGAACGTGCCGCCGCCGAGGTCATACACGGCGACCTTCTCGGTCTTGCTCTTGCCAAATCCGTATGCGAGGGCCGCAGCCGTTGGCTCGTTAATGATGCGCTCGACCTCGAGGCCGGCGATCTTTCCGGCGTCTCGTGTGGCCTGACGCTGCATGTCGTCAAAGTAAGCGGGAACGGTGATGATCGCTTCGGTTATCTTGTCGCCAAGGAACTCTTCGGCCGCTAACTTGAGTCTTTGCAATACGATAGCCGATATCTCCGGCGGGCTGTAGATGCGGTCGAATACGCGAATGTGGGCGTCGCTATTCGGCGCTTTTACGATCTCGAATGGCACCGTCTCGCGCATCTTTTCGACCTCAGGCGAGTCGAATTTGCGGCCGATCAGGCGCTTTACGGCGTAGAGCGTATTTGCTGCGTTGGTCACGGCCTGGCGCTTGGCGATCTGCCCGACGAGGCGTTCGTCCTTGTCCGTAAAGCCGACGACCGACGGCGTCGTACGGCCGCCCTCTTTGTTCGAGATGATCTGGACCGAGCCGCCCTCGAGGACCGAGACGCAGCAATTCGTCGTGCCGAGATCAATACCGATTACTTTCCCCATAGCGTTGTGTGTTCCTTGTGTTATTTGGGAGCGAGAGAACTATTCACCGAGAGTCAAGACATCCGGCTCCAGGCCAAGATCATCGGAGCCCTTCGGTTCGGCCTCCGCCTCCGGCTTCTTTGCCGGAGCGGCTGACGTGGTCACCTTGACCATCGAGTGGCGGATAACGCGGTTGCCGATGCGATAGCCGCGAAGCATCTCTTCGAGGATCGTATTCGGCGGCATGTCGTCGCGGTCCTCCGCAGCGACGGCTTCGTGAAAATTCGGGTCAAATGTCTCGCCGACCGTCTTTATCGCCTCAACGCCCATACCGCCAAGCGTCTCGCGGACCTGCTTGTTAACGAGGACGATGCCATCAAAGAATTGCTGAAAATCATCGCTCTTTTTGCCGTCGAGCTTCTCAGCAGACTCGAGGGCCCGATCGAGATTGTCGATCGCGGGCAGCAGCTTTTCCGTCACGACGGCGACCTGGTCGATGTGGGAACCGCGACGCTCGCGATCCATCCGATACTTATAGTTCTGGAAATCCTTGAGCCGCTGATCGCTCTTTTCCTGGATGTCCTTTCGCTCATCTTTGAGCTCGACGACCTTCTCCTGCAGTGATTCGACCTCGCGCTGCAGTTCGTAAACGCGTGTCTTCAGGCCAGCCTGCTGCCTCGTTGCGGGCTCGGCTGTCGCGACGGCCGGGCCGCTGCTCTTCAATTCATCCTGCACAAAATCCGGCAGGTCCTGAGCTTCAAGATCGGAATCCTCGATCTCGATCTGAAGATCGGCCGTGATATGCAGATCCTTTTCTTTTTCCTCGAGTTCCCTGATGAAATCGTCGACCGACCCGACATCGTCCATGTCGAGTTCGTCGAGAGTTTCATCCGGCTTCGGGATCTGTTGGTTCTTCATTTGATTGCGGTGAGGGAGCGGTCAACCGCGAGAATTAGTTTCGTGAGGTGTCGGTGGACATCATTCTTTCAAGCGTGCGGGCGACATAGCTGACGATCGAGATCATCCGGCCATATTCGATCCGCGTCGGGCCCAGCACGGTCAGCGTGCCGACGGCCGAGCCGTTGCCGATGCGGTAAGGGGCCGAAACAAGTGAACAATGCTGCATCGACGTGTTGCGATTCTCGGTGCCAATTACGACCTGAACGTCGCCTTTGGCGCTTGAGTCGCGTTCGATGCATTCATTGAGTATCTGCATCAGCCGCGAGCGTTCGCCGATCGTGTGCAGAAGCTCACGCAGGCGTTCGAGGTCGGCAAAATCGCGTCCGGAGAGAATATTCGACGTACCGTCCACAAAGACCTCGCCGGCAGCATCGTCCTCGATCGTTTCCGAGCAAAGGATCACCGCCGTCTGAAGCAGATTGTCAAACAACGCCTTTTCCTCGTGCATGAGACGCATTATCTCGGCACGTATCTCGGCAAGGCTCTTCCCGGCAAACTCCGCGTTCAGATAGTTCGCGGTGCGTTCGAGTTCCTCTCGGGCAAAGGCCACGTTCAGCCGAATTATCTTGTTGTGAACGATATTCGGCGGCGAGACCAGCACGACGAGGACGCGATTGTCGGAAAGGTTGACAAACTCGATATGCTGCAGGCGATCACTCGCCAAACTAGGCGATACCACGATGCCCACATTATTAGAAAGAGCAGAGAGCAAGTGGGAAGTACGTTCCAACAGCCGGTCGGGCGTTTCGCCCGCGTCCATCGCATTCAGGCCGAATTCCTCACCTATGCGGAAGAGGTCGTCATTCGAAATGCTCAGCACGCCCAGCAGATTGTCAACGTAGAACCGATAGCCCTTATCCGTGGGAACTCGCCCTGCCGAGGTGTGAGGCTGTTCGACCAGCCCGATCTCCTCAAGCTCACTCATCACGTTGCGGATGGTCGCCGAACTCATCCCCGACTGGCGGGCGAATCGCTCGGCGAGCACCTTTGAACCGACCGGTTCACCGGTGACGAAGTGTTCGTTGATAATGGCTGTCAGAATGATCTGTCCGCGACTGTCGAGGTGCCTCACGGCCTCCTCATTGCCTGGGTTGCCGTCACGGGCGAGGTTCTGATCTCGGTGGGTTTGATGCATAGCCTGTCGGGGCGTATGCTGTTCCCATATAAAGGGATAGCATTTACCCGGCCAGAGTGTCAACAAAAATGTTTAATCCTGGTTATATTCGTTTTGCACAAAATAGGGCCGATACGTCCTATATGACCTGTTTGTCCCATTGTGATCGACCAAATCATCGCCTTCTATAACGAAGCCTACCGTTTTTACGACCCAAAACGGGCTGTGCCGCCGGTCCACGTTTCATTTTACCCGTATGTCGGCATAAATCATACGATACGCTTGCGCGGCGGCGAGGTCTATGTGCGGATCGGCACTGTTTGCAGCGATATGCCGCTGCCATGTCACCGAGGCCTCGCATACGTGCTCGTCGGCAAACTGCTGAGGAAGCGCATTCCGGCCGGGGCACGTGAGGTCTATGCCGCATATAGCAAGTCAGACGCGTTGCGCGAACGCGCGGCCGAGAGCAAACGCTCTCGGGGCCGCAAGGTCGTGACGAGTTCAAAAGGCTTGGTTTACGACCTCGATGAGATATTCGATGCGGTCAACGATAGGTATTTCAGGGGCGAGATCCCAAAACCGGCTCTCACATGGTCAGCCCGCAAGACCTATCGTATTCTCGGCCACCACGACGCGACGCACGATCACGTAGCCATCAGCCGCTCGCTCGACAGTGGCGACGTCCCGCGATACATCGTAGAATACGTCGTATTTCACGAGATGCTCCACATCGCCCACCCGACCAAACACATCAACGGCCGCCGCTACAACCACACGCCCGCGTTTAGGAGGGATGAGCGAAAGTTTGCACACTACGACGACGCCGAGAGATGGATAGAGCAAAACGTGCGCAAGCTCAAAAGGGCGGCAAAACGCAGGACCTGATCCGAAATAAGTTAAGAATTAAAAGTGATAAGTCGGCCTTAGCACTTTTCACCTATCACTTCTCACTTATTCCGGTATGTCAGCTAGCCTTCGCTCAACTGCGCGATCAACCAGCCGAAGAAGCCCAGATCCGAATTAATGCGACGTTCGGCGGTCGTTGCGGTGCGGCGGTCTTCGCGCTGATGGACGGTGTTGGGAGCTGTTGCGGTCTCGGTCCTACGCACGCCGAGGACGGCGACGACCTCTTCGGCGGTGAGCCCTTCGAGATCATCGAAGAATGAATCGACGAGTTCGGCCACAAGCTCATTTCCCTTCTCTACCGGTTGAGGCCGCGTAACTGAAAATCTGTCCTCGATTGCCGGACTAGCGGCACGCGAGACCCAGCTCAGGTCGCTCGCAGATGATCGGATAAGCTCCGGCAGCACCGCAACAACGCTTGAGCGAATATCCGGATCCTCGGTCGATTCAGCGGCAACCTTGACCGAAGCGAGACTTGCGATCTGAGCAACGCCGTCGGTCGATACATAACCGCGAGCCAGAGTGCCGGGCTCGGCGGCTTGAACCTTCCCCGTCGTGATAAGGCTCTCGGCCTCACCGCGGCGGACGGCGAGACATTTATCAATGGCGGTCTCGTCGTTGCCGAACCAGATGAGGCTATCGGTAACGAGGGCGTAAGCTTTTCGGCCGTCAGCGGCGGTCCATGTGAAGTACTTTCCGCCGTGCTTATCGCTTTTTTCGAGCTGTGGCTCAGCATTGTAGATGTCCCGGACGAAACTTCCGAGTTTGTGCTCGACAAAGGCCATGGCCTGATTGTTCCACGCGTGCGTATCAACAACGGCGACGAATCGCGGCCGCACTCTGCCGATGCTCTGTTCGTCGTTGACCTTTTCTTCGCTGGTCTCAAAGCCGGTGACCGCTACGGCGACCTGAACGCCTTTTAGGGCCGAAAAGTCGGGCTTGCTCGTCGCCACCTCAGTGAACGGTTTGCTGTCAACTATCGGCTGCAAAGCGGCCGCGAGGTCATTGGTCTCAAGATAAACAAGCGTCTCGGCCGGCACGAGCGTGCGCATGTCGGTGGGCTTGGCCGAGCAACCAGCAAGAGGAATTAACCACAGATAAACACAGAGAGACACAGATAGAACAATCGGAAGTCGTCGCCGTCCTGGCAGGCCGTGCTCATATCTGTGTTTATCCGTGTCCATCTGTGGTTTCAATTTCTTTATGCTAAAATCCACGCCAATATGACCAAGGTATTCAACACCGACATTTTACAGGGCAAAGTTGCTTTTGTAACAGGCGGCGGGACGGGCATCACTGGCGGCGTCGCGAGGGCGTTTGCAGAACACGGGGCAAAGCTCACCATCACGAGCCGGAAAGAAGAGAATCTCGCTGCGATGAAAGAGGCTGTCGAGGCATTTGGCGGCGAGTGTTTTACGGTTGCCGCTGATGTTCGCGAATATGACGCCGTCGAACGTGCCATTGCCGCGACCGTCGAGCACTACGGCAAGATCGACATAGTGGTGAACGGCGCGGCGGGCAACTTTTTGTGCGCGGCGGACCAATTGTCAGCGAACGGCTTTGGCACGGTCATCGATATCGACACCAAGGGCACGTTCAACGTCTCGCGCGCGGCATTCGATGCGTTAAAAGAGTCAAAAGGCCAGATCATCAATATCTCGGCGACGCTGCACTATCTCGCAACGCCGATGCAGATACACGTCTCGGCCGCCAAGGCCGGCGTCGACGCGATCACGCGAAACCTCTCGGTCGAATGGGGCCGTCACGGAGTGCGCGTCAACGGCATCGCACCGGGCCCGATCGAGGACACCGAAGGCATGAAACGCCTGCTGATGCCGGAATTGAAAGACAAACTTGTTCGCAAAATACCGATCGGCCGTTTTGGCCGCATCGCCGATATCGAGAACGCTGCGTTGTTCCTGGCATCCGACGCCGCGAGCTATGTTAACGGGGTGACGCTTGTCGTGGACGGCGGCAGCTGGCTCTTGGGAACGAGTCTGACCTAAGTCGCGTAGCGACGGTGTGACTGTAGCCGTGGGTTTCAACCCACGGACACCGAGCGAAGCCAAAACTCGTCGCGTCAGCGACGATTGAATCATCGTTTCGATGGGATCAACCGTAGCTGACGCGACGTATTCATGCGATCTGCCGTCCCGTGGGTTGAAACCCACACCTACAATCAGTTATCGCTACGCGATGTAAAGCCGGATGCTGCTGATCATAGACAATTACGATTCATTCACATATAACCTCGTCCAATATCTAGGGGAGTTCGAGACCGAGATGCGGGTCGTAATGAATGACGAGGTTACGGCCGATGAGATCGAGAACGAGTTCAAACCGACCCGTATCCTGATCTCGCCTGGGCCGGGGACGCCGGATACGGCGGGGACCACGCTTGGCGTGATCAAGAGATTCGCCGGGCGGCTGCCGATCCTTGGTGTCTGCTTAGGACATCAGGCGATAGGGCAGCATTTCGGCGGGCGTGTGGTTCGTGCTCCGATGCCCGTTCACGGCAAGCCAACGACAGTCAGGCATGACGGAAAGACCGTGTTCGCGGGAATACCGAATGGCTTTGCCGCCGGGCGTTATCATTCGCTTGTCGTAGATCGCGACGCGTGGCCCGCCGAGCTTGAGGTCTCAGCCGAATCGCCTGACGGCCTAGTCATGGGACTTAGGCACAAGACGCTCCCGATCGAAGGCGTGCAGTTCCATCCCGAGTCAATATTGACCGAGCACGGGAGAAAGTTATTGCAAAACTTCCTCTCTCTCTGACATAGTAAAACTAGGCGTTTCTCCCGCGTCCTCACGTCGTTCTGTGCCCTGTTATGTCCGCTTCCCGCTCAGATTGGCTTAAGTCTGCTCCGCTTGCCGCGACCAACGCAAAGGCGGACACGCCCCTGTTCCCGTATCTGGCCAAACTGGTCCGCGGTGAGGACCTGTCAACAGACGAAGCGGCGAAATTCTTCACCGCGATGACCAGCGGACAGTGTGGATCTAACCAGATCGCCGCCGCTCTGACCGCATTGACGGCGAAAGGCGAAACGCATGAGGAGCTCGCGGGCATGGCAAGCGTGATGCGTTCGCTTGCGGTCAAGATCCGCAGCCCGAAAGGCTCTGTCGATATCGCAGGGACCGGCTCGTCACCGACGAGAACATTCAGCGTCTCGACCGCCGCAGCATTCGTTGCCGCCGGCGCGGGCCTCGTCGTCGCCAAGCAGAGCAATCGCGGCATTACGACCAAGGCCGGCAGCACGGATGTGCTCAGCGAGTTGGGCGTCAAGATGACGGGCGAACCCGATGTTGCCCAGATGAGCCTGAGCGGAGTCGGGCTTTGCTTTATGTTTGCGCCTAAATTCTTCCCGGCTCTGCGTCGCCTTGCCGACGTCAGAAGTGCTCTCGGCTTGCGCACGTGCCTTAATATTCTCGGCCTGATGGCAAATCCGGCGGGCGTCAACCGCCAGCTTCTCGGCGTATGGCACCAGTCTCTGATCGAGCCCATGACTCGTGCGCTGTCGATGCTCAAAAGCGAAATGGCATGGGTCGTTCACGGGCACGACGGCCTCGATGAGGTGACGCTCACAGGCAAGACGTTCGTCGGTGCCGTAAAGGGCGGCGATATCCGTGCATATACTATCTCACCAGGCGATTTCGGGCTGAAGCCCGGAAAGATCGATCACCTCAGGACCGCCAACGCAAAAGAAAGTGCTGCGATCATCCGAGACGTACTCGCAGGCAAACGCCGTGACGAGGCGCGTTCGCTGATCGTCCTAAACGCCGCAGCAGCCCTCGTTATCGGCGGCCTCGCACCTGATCCGATGCACGCCGCGCGCCTCGCCGAACGCTCGATCGACAGCGGCATGGCCCAGAATAAGCTCGACCGCCTGGTCCAGGTAACGAACAAAAAACCAAGCTAATTGTTAATTAGTAATTGTTAATTAATAATTATCAGCGATGCTCGCATTGCTGGCCTTTGTCTTCACTAGGATCGTCGGTCTCCGCAATCGGCTCTATGACCGCGCATTGATCGAGAGCTTCGATCTCGGCGCACGCACCATTAGCATCGGGAACATTACGGCCGGCGGCACGGGGAAGACGCCTCTGGTCGCGCATGTCGCCGGTATTCTGACGGATCGTGGCGAGAAGGTCTGCATCCTGACTCGCGGCTACGGACGACGCGACCCAAAGGATCGTGTGCTCGTGTCCGATGGCGAAAGCGTGCTCGTCGATGCCACGACCGGCGGCGATGAGCCGGTCGAACTGGCACAAAAGCTGTTCGGCAAAGGCGTCATCATCATTGCCGACGCTGACCGCGTTGCCGCTGCCGAATGGGCCAAGCGAAAATTCGGCGTGACGGCATTTGTATTGGACGACGGCTTTCAGCACAGACGTGCCAAACGAGACGTGGATATCGTCTGCATCGACGCGACCAGCCCATTTGGCGGCGGAAAGATGCTGCCGGCGGGCCGGCTGCGTGAGCCGCTTGAGAATCTGAGCCGTGCCGACGTTATTGTCATCACCCGCAGCGACCTCGTCGAGAACATCTCAGATCTAAGGTCTCAAGTTTCAAATTGTGCTCCCGGTGCCGCCGTATTTGAATCCCGGACCAAGATCAACGGCTTCACTACACTCGACGGTGCACCGGCCGAGTCGCCGGATCGTCCGGTGTTCGGCTTTTGTGGACTTGGCAATCCGGAAGGTTTCCTTGAGCAGCTTCGACGTGCAGACATGCAGTTAGCCGGAACCAAGGTATTTGCCGATCATTATTGGTATTCGCAGCACGACGTTGATGAGGTTGCTCAGGCGGCGAGAAGTGTTGGTGCGGACGTACTGATAACAACCGCTAAGGACGCGGTGAGTCTTTCCGAGTTTAAGTTTGAGATGCCGTGCCTTGTGGTTGGGATCGAGGTTGTGATCGAGCGATCTGAAGAATTCGAGTCGCTGTTGTAAGCGGCACACTCCCTACTGGTCGTGTTTCCGCCTGTCTTCCGGTCCATCTTTGCCGCCCCAGTAGAAGGCCCTTACGACAAGGACATAGACCAGGAGACATATCCCAAGCAGCACAAAGAAGAAGACGATGAGCCATGCAAGAGGTGACATCTACGCGGCCTCCTCTGGCGCGGCGTCGGCTTCCTCGATGAGGTCCGTCATGATGCCTCGGCTGCCGCGATGTTCGACGACATGGCGATAGATGACCGTTGCGACGGCAACAATAGGAATAGATAGAAACACGCCCGGAATGCCGGCGACCTGTTCACCTGCAAGCACTGACAGAATTATCGCAAGCGGATGCAGATGGATGCCGCCCCTGACGATCCGCGGATACGTGACGTAGTCGTGCGTAATTCTCAGCACGATGAGAAAAATGGCGGCGTAGAGGGCCTTCCACGGATCGGCCGACAGCGCGGCTGTCGATACAACGATAATGCCGATCGTAAGCGGCCCGAGTAGCGGAACGAACTCAAATATCCCGGCGAGAATACCGAGCAGCAGAGCATATTTTAAGCCGAGAAGATAAAAGCCGAGTGTGCAGACGGCTGCTATCAGGATGCACGAGATGAGTTGTGCCCGCGTGTAGGCCGCAAGCGTCGTGTTCACGTCAGCCAGCACGAGTTCGGCCCGCGCTCGCCATCGGCCCGCGGGAAAGAGCCGTAGGACGCCGAGCCGGAATTGGTTGACATCCTTGAGGAAGAAGAACGCCAACACCGGTATCAGGATGAACCACGGCAGATATGTGACAAGCGCGAGCACGAATCCGCCAAGCGCGGTTGTAATGCCTCCGCCAAGTTCGGTGACCTTTTCATTGATCTTCACCTGAACCTCATCGGGGATCCTCAGCCTTTCATATCGATGCGCAAATTCCTCAGCGCTCTTTCGAAATGATTGGCCGTAGGCCGGCAGATTCGACCCGAACTCTTTAGCCTGCTCGACGACGCGCGGTGCGATATTCGAGATCGCAATTCCAAGAACGGTAAAAACGAAAAGATACGCAAGAACGATCGCCAGCGAACGCGGCATCAGACGCTCTCGGCCGCGGTCCTTGAATGGGCGTCGTATTATCCTGACGATCGGATCGATCAGATAAGCGAAGAATACGGACAGGACGATGATGAAGAACAGGTACGTAAGGGCACCTATCACGGCCTGCAGCCAACCTGCGACAAAGAGCAGCAGCAGCGTTACCAGCACAACACGGACTATCGATCGAATCGTCGGCGTTGCTGCATCGAGATAGACGCGGCGGGCCGACTGCTGCCGTTCGCGCAGGCGACGCCTGGACTGTGGCGGTTCAGATTCGGGCTCTTTTAGCCTAGGCATAAACTGTGTCTAATATACGCTATTTCGCTGCCGAATTTGTGTTGACCGGCAACAACGGAGGCGAATAGTTCTCAACCGCAAAACGGTCGAAGAGCACGAACATATTCTTTGGCGGAATTGCGTAATTCGAGCCGATCACGACTGCCCTGTCTTCGTCCGATGTGACACGGCGATTGGCATCGGCCGTTTGAAGCCGCACGATGCCGCGATCTTCCGCGTCGAACTTCTGTCCGTCTTTTCGCCGTAGAACATAGATGAACGTGAACCCGGCGGTCCGCATCTCGTCGATGTCCCTTTCGATGGTCGTCTTTACCGGTTCCACGTTAGCTTGCCCGGGCGTCTCGCGGCCCGACTTTAGCACACGCTCGTTCGCCCCGCAGCCGGCACAGCAGGCAGTCATCAGAGCAGTTGCGATGAAGTGCTTGACCATTGTATATGAAAGTAGCTGTTAGCTCTTAGCTGTCAGTTATTAGCCGGAGGCCTAATTCTCTGCGTCCGGCTCGGCATTGAGATTCGGTTCGTTTGCTTCTTCCTGATCGAGGGCCTGTTTTTCCTCTTCGGTCTCCGGCGGCTCGTCCTTGGCCTCATCCGGCGGCAAACCTTTTTCTACACGGATCCGGAGCAGACGCGCGTCGGCGTCCTCATAGATCGTCTCAGCCCAGCCGCTTTCGAGCATCTTGGCGATCATGTCCGTGTTCTCTTTCGCGTCGGCAAAGACGTAATTCGCACCAAATTTATCGCGTATCTGCGGCGCCGGATCGTCAACCTTGCCCTCGGTCAGGTCCTTGAGCAATTTGTACAGGTCGGGATTCTCGGTGTAGAGATAATTCGGATCGAGCCCGTAAACGTATCGGTGCTTGGTGTTGTAAAAGAAAAGCTTTGGGAAATCGTCCCAGGTGCAGTTAAAGATGATCTCACCCGGCGGAATGTTATCGGCACCCGTTTCGTCGAGGCCTGTCGCCCACTGCATTGCACGCTCGTATTTGTCCGCAGGCTCATTCGAGGTGATGTTGTCGATCATCCCCGCTTCGTCAAAGCCCCAACGGTGCAGGCCAATGAGGTTGTAAAACCAGAAAACGCACAGCACGATGCCGATCACCCAAGGCGCGGCCCGCTTGGCGGAATATATCCATGCCTCGCGTTCGGTCGTTTTTGGCGCATCCAAATACGGGTCGATCTCGCGGCGAAATTCCTCGGGCAACTCGATTGTCGTAGGCCTCGTGAATGCGTTCCACGCAAACGCGAGAAATAGTATCGCGAACGGCGGGAAATACTCGGCGAACCGTTTGGAGCGAAACTGCGCCGTAAACAGTATCGTCGTGAACATCAGAAAGAACGCCGCTTTCTCAGGCAGCTTACTTCCGCGCGGAACGAACAGGATGTAGCCGATCAGCATCGCGAGCATCGCGACAGGAAAGTTCATCAGCAGTTCCATTCCCGAATACGGATACCACTCGCCGCCGACGGCGACGGCAAAGTCGCTTCCGACCTTAAACTTTGTCCAGAAATGCTCGGTAAAGAGATACAGGTTATTCGGAAAATACGGATTGATGATGTTGCCGAGCACCATTCCGGCTCCCGTAAATGCCAGCGGTCGCCATTCAAAAATGCGTTCGTTCCAAGCAATGATGATCGTCCAAATGATCGCGGCAAAAAGCAGCAGCGGAAACAGGCTGTATGTCCACACGAACGCGAACATCAGCGGCAGCAGCCATTTGTAATTCCGCTGGAAGAGCAAATGAATGCCGAGCACCGTGATGATGATGGTCAGCGGCGGCGCCTTTGCCATGTTCATCCGGTAGTAAAAGGCGTTCGAGCAGACGAGGATCGCCGCAAGCCAGATCAACTGGTGCTTGATGTCATAGCGATAGATCAGCCAGTAGACCGAAAAGATCGCCAGCGTCGCAAATGTTACAGTCGCTACTTTCGCTGCGGTTACGGCCTCAAAGATCCAGAGGAACGGTATCTGGAGCAGGTGAAAGAGGAAATGATGATCGGCGTAATCTCGTGGGTTGAGCACCGTCAGCGGTAGCCATTCAAAGGTCGGGAGCCACTTGAACTGCTTGAAGTTCTCCCACAGCAGCGATGACCATTTGATGTGATAATAGCCGTCCCAATCGCCGCAACAGACGGCACTCGTGCGAGTCTGGAGAAACGTCATCACCATCAGGATCGCCAGAAACCCGAAGATCAGGTAAATGACACGGACGGCCTGCTCCGTCTCAAGGAATTCGGCCCAGGTCTGCTTTTTCGGTGGCGCAGCCGGCGAAGCGTCTGCCGTTTCGATCACGTTTTCGTCCATCTTGGGCAAGTGGATAATTGACAGTTGATAATGGACAATGAAGACGAGAGATCACATTGTCGCTCGATGTCCATTGTCCATTGTCCATTGTCCATTGTCCATTCATGATATATCCAAAGGGAAACCTATTCATCCCGGCATCGCACGGACGGCTCGAGGCGATGTTGAAAGAGCCGACCGGCGAACGTCACGGGGCCGGGCTGGTTTGCCATCCCCATCCGCTCGGCGGCGGGACGATGCATAATAAGGTCGTGTTTCGCGTTGCTTCAGGACTGGTCGATGCGGGGCTGGCGACGTTGAAATTCAATTTTCGCGGCGTCGGAGCATCGACAGGCGAACACAACGACGTCGAGGGCGGCGTTGAGGACGTTCGCGATGCGTTGAATTACCTCGCAGGCGAGTACCCTAATGACGACATCACGCTTGCCGGATTCTCATTCGGTTCGCGCACGGGAATGGAGGTCGGCATGAGCGATGACCGCGTCAAACGTCTCATCTCGGTCGGCACGCCGGTCGAGAAGTATCTGGATTATGACTTTCTGGTTGACGTAACGAAGCCGATACTATTTGTTCATGGAGATAAGGACGAGTTCTGCTCGGTTGCGAGCTTGCGGGCCCTAACGAGTCGCATACCGCACGCAGAAGTTATTGTTCTTGAGAATTGTGGACACTTTTTTGACGAGCACCTGAGTGAACTCCGAGATACGGTAATGATATGGACGGAGGGGCAGATCCGGGATAAGTGAGAAGTGATATGTGACAAGTGAGAAGTTACCTTATAACTTATCACGTATCACTTTTGCCCAATTCGGAGTGATCTCAAATGGAAACAGAGGTTCGAGACGCAGCTATCCGCCTGACCATGATGCCGAGGGACACTAATGCCCATGGCACGGTATTTGGCGGCATTATTTTGAGTTACATCGACGTCGCCGGCGGCGTCGAAGCGATCAGGCATACGCGGCACAATCGATTTGTGACCGTCGCGATGAAAGAGGTGATATTTCACGAACCTGTATTCATCGGTGACCTCGTTAGCTTTTACGCAAAGACGATTCGCGTCGGCAACACGTCGATCACGATCCACGTCGACGTCGAGGCTGAACGCTTTGGCACGCCCGGCGTCATTGTCAAGGTGACCGAGGCCGAGGTCGTCTTTGTAGCGATCAACGAGAAGCAGGAGAAAGTAAAGATCGGAAAGAGCTAACCACGCAGCGCTTGTTAATCGAAGCGGCACTTCCAAGCGGCTGTTTTTTTGATCTGCCCGCGTAGGATAGAATAGAGGTACGGAGGGAGTTTTTAATGCCAAATGTGACGGCCGAAACGGCCACGGGAACAGTTTCATTTGACGCGCCGGCGGGCAAAAAGCTCGTGCTGGCGATCGAGGACAGCGGGATCGACATACTTCACCGCTGCGGCGGCAACATGCGCTGCACGACCTGCCGCGTCGAGGTTTTATCGGACAACGTCGGTGAGCGGAACGAGGACGAGCAGGCGATATTATCGACTAAGGACGGCATCAGCGATATTACACGCCTGTCTTGCCAGATCAGGCTGAGCGAGGACATTCACGTCCGCGTGATCAACCAGGCAAGCGTCGCGGGCATTGATCCCGGAACGAGACCTGAGGATTAGAATGCATATTAATTACTAATTACTAATCTATAAATTATTAATTAGAGACAAGGAGAGAGCGATGGGAACAACCACTACTTACACGGCAAAGACATTCGACCTGAGCGACCTAAATGGCATCTCGAACGAGACGCTGGCGATGCACTTTAAGCTCTATGAGGGCTATGTCGCGAATACCAACACTTACAACCAGCGTATCGCCGACTTGATCGGTTCGGGTGAACTTGATGCCACGCAGGTTGCGGCATACAGCGAGCTCAAACGCCGATTCGGCTTTGAATACAACGGCATGGTGCTGCACCAGTATTACTTCGAAAACATGCAGAAGCACGGCACGGGCGACCCTTCGACGGGCGATGCGTTCATCAACGCGGCCGAGGCGAGCTTTGGTAGTTACGATGTCTGGAAGGCCGATTTTGTCACGACCGGCAAGATGCGCGGCGTCGGCTGGGCCGCCTGCTATCAGGATCCGTCCAGCGGCGCGATCTCAAACCACTGGATCGACCTTCACGAGACCGGCAACGTCGCCGGCTTTACGCCGATCCTCATCATGGACGTGTGGGAGCATGCATGGATCAAGGACTACGCCCCGGCCGACCGGCCCAAATATATCGAGGCGTTCTTCTCGAACATCAACTGGTCGGTCGTCAATTCGCGGCTCGGCTAGCCGGTCGGAATAAACTAACCACAGATAAACACAGATAGACACGGATGGGGCAAAATCCTATCTGTGTCTATCTGTGTTAATCTGTGGTTTCAGTTCTTATGATCGAGGAAAAGGTGCTAGTTCAGAAATTTCTAAACCGCAAGCAGCGCGAGCGGCTGCGTAAGCCTGATTGGCTCAAGATCAAGCTCGGCGACCCGCGCAATCAGAATGCGGTTCTCGACCTCATTTCGGGGCTGAATCTGCACACCGTCTGCCAGGAGGCCAAGTGCCCTAACATCTTCGAATGCTGGACGGACAAGACTGCGACCTTTATGCTCGGCGGCGACACCTGCACGCGGCATTGCGGCTTTTGTGCTGTCAACAAAGGCAAGCCGATGGACCTCGACCCGCAGGAACCGGTGCATGTGGCTGAAGCGGTCAGGCACCTGAAACTCGAACATGCCGTGATCACATCAGTGAATCGCGACGACCTGCCGGACGGAGGCTCGATGCATTGGGCCGAGACGATCTTTCGCGTGCGCGAGATGAACCCGACATGCAAGGTCGAGGTGCTTATTCCCGATTTCAATGGTGATGAGGACGCGCTGAATAACGTCCTGCGTGCGCGGCCGGACGTGCTCAATCACAATACAGAGACCATCGCCCGCCTCTACCGCCGCGTGCGGCCCGACGCGATCTACGATCAATCGATGGAGCTGCTCTCGCGCGCCGCCCACTGGCGCGACCGCTCTCAGCCAACGATGCTCACCAAGAGCGGCATCATGGCAGGCCTCGGCGAGGAATTTGACGAGGTTGTCGAGCTAATGCGCGATCTGAGGCGAGCATCGTGCGATATTATGACCATCGGCCAGTATCTGCAGCCATACGAGAAACGGCTGCCCGTCGAGCGTTATGTCACACCTGAGGAATTTGCTGAGTGGAAACGCTTAGGTGAGGCAATGGGCTTCAAACACGTTGAATCATCGCCGCTCACGCGCAGTTCCTACCATGCCCGGCAGCAGACCGAAACGGGTGAACAAGCAGTAAATTCGATCTAATTTATCTCGGCGGTATCGAATTCATCGGTCAGCTGATCGGCGGTGTCATGGATGCCGCCGAGATCGATGTACTCGATCTGGACGCCTTCGTCATCAGGCTCGGGCAGGCCATCGCCGGCGAATCTGACCAGAACGACGGTGATGTTGTCTTCGCCGCCGTTCTCGTTGGCGATCTTGACGAGCTCTGCACAGGCATTCTGAAGCTCATCCATGTTGTCGACGATGATCTGCTGCATCTCGCCGGCGGCCACCTTGTTTGACAGCCCGTCGCTGCACAGCAGGAATACGTCATCTTGGCACGGCTGGACCCGCGCCGAGACAGGATATATCTCATTCTGAGCTCCGAGGGCCTGAAGGATGACGTTCTTCAGCGTGTGCGTTTCAGCCTCTTCGGCAGATATCTGCTGGGCATCAATAAGCTGCTGGACGAGCGACTGGTCCTTTGTGACCTGATAGATCACGCCCTTGCGAACCAGATATGCGCGGCTGTCGCCCACCTGAATGATGTCAGCGGCGTTCGGCGTCACGCCGAGGCCCGTAAAGGTCGCGCCCATTCCCTGATACTGCGGGTCGCGCCCTTGTTGGTGGATGAGATAATTTGCGAAAACGGTAGCGTCGTAGAGCTTGTTGATCAGGTAATGGTCCTGGTTCTCAGCGGTTGGGATTTCGTCGTCATCTGCGCTGAGCAGCTTTTCGCTCACGGTCTCGACCGCCATCGTGCTTGCAACCTCGCCGGCGAGAGCACCGCCCATTCCGTCCGAGACTGCCATCACCGCACCGGCGTCATCAATATCAAAATTCTGACTCTCAACGACAAATTCGCCATCCGGCTGGTCGCTCGTCCAGGCCTTGGACCTGGCAACATTCAGCAGCAGATAATTGTCCTCGTTGCCTTTTCGGACGCGGCCGATATGCGATGTGGCGTGGACCTCGACAGTGAACATAACCTAATAGAGTTTCTAGTTTAAGGTTCCAAGTTTCAAGTTCGGAACCGCAAAAACTAGGAGCGGAAACCTGTAACTAGCTCAGGGCCTGATCAAGGTCCTCGATTATGTCCTCCACGTCTTCGATACCGACGGATATCCGCACAAGGCCGTCGGTGATCCCAAGTTTATCACGAGTTTCGGCGGGCACGGACGCATGCGTCATAGATGCCGGATGAGAGATCAGGCTTTCGACGCCGCCGAGGCTCTCGCCGAGTGTGCATAACTTCACTGATTCCAAGACCTTACGGGCATTATCGAGCGAGCCGGTCTCAAATGAGACCATCCCGCCAAAGCCCGACTGCTGTCGCTTTGCAAGCTCGTGCTGCGGATGCGAAACGAGGCCGGGATAATAGACCTTTTCGACACGCGGATGCTCGGCGAGGAAATTTGCCACGACGCGGCCGTTCTTATCGTGAGCTTCCATGCGCACGGCGAGCGTTTTTGTTCCGCGAAGCACAAGGAACGAGTCGAACGGCGAGAGTATTGCCCCGACGCCGTTCTGGACGAATCCGATCCATTCGGCATCAGTTTCGTCATTGAGCGCTACAAATCCGCCGACGCTGTCCGAGTGGCCGTTGAGATATTTTGTTGTCGAATGCACGACGATATCGACGCCGTGTTCGATCGGCCGCTGAAAGTACGGTGACATGAACGTGTTGTCGCACACGACCTTGGCGCCCCGCGTGTGGGCAAGCTCAGACACAGCCTTGAGGTCGGTCACCGTCATCACCGGATTGGTTGGCGTCTCGACAAAGACCATCTTTGTGTTCGGTTTGAACGCGCTCTCAAGACTATCGACGTTAGACGTATCCGCGAGGCTAAACTCGATGCCGTAGTCGTTCAAGATGCGATTGAACAGCCTAAACGTGCCGCCGTATGTGTTGTCACCCAAAATAACGTGGTCGCCCGCTTTTACAAGCTTGAGAGCAACATCGATCGCTGACATTCCAGATGCGAACGCGAAGCCGAATCGCGCCCCCTCGAGCGCGGCGATATTCTTCTCAAGCGCCGCCCGCGTCGGATTCTGCGTGCGAGCGTACTCATAGCCCTTGTGTCGGCCGAGCCCATCCTGAGCGTAGGTCGAGGTCTGATAGATCGGCACGCTCACGGCACCGGTCGTCGGGTCCGGCTCGTTGCCGGCGTGAATAGCTGTTGTCGAAAATCCCATAAATCAGAGCCTATTCTATCGTTTTTCGCCCCTATGGAACAGTCTCTTATCCCGTATCTATCATCTATTTTCATGCATTTTGGGTAGTGTCTTAATTCGTGCATTCGTGGCTAATATCGCGTTAAAAGAGTTAGCCACGAATGCACGAATAGATCCAAATTAAGACACTGCCAGCAGGTGTTATCTATTCGCGTAATTCATAACTATTGTTAATATAGGGCCGTGGACATAAATGGTCTCGAAGTGCTCGTCACGGTCGCGCGCGAACGCAGCTTCTCGCGCGCCGCCGAGGTGCTCGGGCGTACACAGCCCGCGATCAGCCAGGCGATAAGGCGGCTCGAGGCGGACATCGGCGAGAGGCTCTTCGACCGCTCGTCAAAGGACGGCACGCTCACACCGGCCGGTCAGGTCCTGTTGGGGCACGCGAAGCAGATGCTCGCTCTGCGACAGCACGCGCTGGTCGCCGTGACCGAGCTTCGCGACCTGCGTCACGGCAAGGTCACGATTAGCGCCAATGAGCATACGGTCTTTTACCTGCTGCCGGTGATCGCTGAATTCCGCAGGCAGCATCCGCTGATCAAGATCGAGGTCCAACGCGGCGTCGCCAGCCGCATTCCAAAGCAGATCACCGCCCGCGAGGTCGAGCTCGGCGTCATCTCGTTCACGCCGAGAGACGCCAGCCTGCGCGTCGTCCCGGTCCTGAATGATGAGCTCGCGCTGATCGTCGCTCCGACACACCGGCTCGCCCGACATCAGCGCGTGTCGATCAAAGAGCTTGCTGAGGAGCCGTTCGTCGCACACAATGCGCCGTCTCCATACCGACAAAAGGTCATCGAAGCATTCGAAAGCCACGATACAAAACTCAACATTGTCATCGAGTTACCGTCGCTGGAGGCGATCAAGAAACTGGTCGAATCAGGCATCGGCGTGGCGCTGGTGCCTCGGCTGACGGCAAACGACGAGATCGCATCGGGACGGCTGTGTGCATTGTCGGTAAAGGAAATGCGGCTCGAACGCAAGCTCAACATCATCTACCGCCGCAACTCCCAGCTCTCACACGCCGCCCGTAAATTTCTTGAGATCGCAAAACAGATGCGACGAACCACAGATACGCCTATGGATTAGGGCTGTTTTGGGTTAAAATTTAGGCGAAATTCGCGAAGTTCTGCGATCCTCTGATCTGAAACGGAAAAGTATGGCTGAGCACGAACCCGGTGATGCTGCGTCTTGGTCTAACAGGCGCGGCTCCGAACGCAAGAAGCTGATAATTGACGTCCGCTTTGAGGGCGGCGACGGCACCGGTATCGCGAATACGCGCGATATCGGCTCGGGCGGACTGTATATGACGACGACGGCCCCGCTCGATCAAGGCACGCCGATAATGATGACGTTGAGCCTCGGCGAACGCACGCTGAACCTCAACGGGGTCGTTGCCTACTCCGATCCGGGCCATGGCGTCGGCGTGCGGTTTCGCAACCTCACCGCGGAGGATGACGCTTTTCTACGTTCAGAGCTAGAGATGATCTAAGAGTCCAAGGTCCAAAGCCCAAAGTCCAAAGCCCAAGGTTCAAGATAGATGGCGCGAATTGAGAGGTTTGAGGATATTGAAGCTTGGAAGCTAGCCCGTGAGGTTACGAGAACGGTCTATGCCGTAAGTTCGTCCGGGGCATTTGCGAAGGATTTTGCGCTGGTAAATCAGATCCGCAGGGCGGCTGTATCGATCCTATCTAATATTGCAGAAGGATTTGAGCGAAACGGAGATAAGGAATTTGTGCAATTTCTAACGGTAGCGAAGGGCTCCTGCGGAGAAGTCAGGGCTCAACTCTATATAGCAATGGACCAGGGCTACTTGGACGAAAAGAACTTCCTGAAACTTAGGGAAGAGGTAGTCCAAGTGAGCATGATGATCGCTGGTTTGATAGCCTATCTGAAACAGTCGGAGCTCAAAGGCAGCAAGTTTCGCTAACAATAGCGACATTGGACCTTGGACCTTGGACTTTGGACTCTTGGACTCTTGGACTTTGGACACCAAGTTTATGTTCGATCAATTCACATTGGGTATCGAGGAAGAATTCCAGATCGTCGATCCGGAGACGCGCGAGTTGAAATCGCACGTCTCGGAGATACTCGACGAGGGCAAGATGCTCCTCGGCGAAAAGATCAAGCCCGAAATGATCCAGTCGATGATCGAGGTAGGCACAGGCGTCTGCGCGAACATTCAGGAAGCGCGCACCGACATCACCCAACTTCGATGCATAATCTCGGACCTCGCGCAGAAAAAGGGCATGGCGATCGTCGCCGCGTCAACGCATCCTTTCTCAAAGTGGTCCGAACAGGAGATCTACGACGGCGCCCGTTATAAGCTGCTGGTCGACGAACTGCAAATGGTCGCGCGATCTCTGCTGATCTTTGGAGTCCACGTGCATGTCGGCATCCCCGATCTCGAACGCCGTATTCACATCATGAATGCAGCGCGTTACTTTTTGCCGCACATACTGGCGATGACGACGTCGTCGCCGTTCTGGCTGGGACACAATACGGGTCTTAAATCATACCGCTCAGAGGTCTTTAAGAAATTCCCCCGAACGGAGATCCCTGACCATTTTGAGTCGTATGCTCAGTACGAGGCCTATGTCAATCTGCTGATAAAGATGAACTGTATTCCCGACGGTTCAAAGATCTGGTGGGATGTGCGGCCGCATTATAAGTTCCCGACTCTCGAATTTCGCGTTTGCGACATACCGACGCGCGTGGATGACACCGTTGCCGTCGCGGCCCTGTTTCAGGCGATCGTCGCGCGGCTGCACCAGTTGATCGATAAGAATCTGGGATTCCGCATCTATAAGCGTCGCCTTATTCTGGAAAATAAATGGCGCGCCATCCGCTACGGCCTCGACGGCAAATTGCTCGATCTCGGCAAACAAAAAGAGGTCCCTGTAAAGGACCTCATCCGCGAACTTCTCGATTTTGTCGAACCGGTCGTCGGGCCTTTAGGCTCGCGCGACGAGATCGACCACATCCACACCATCCTCGATCGCGGCACCTCAGCCGACGAGCAACTGCGTGTTTACGAGCAGAGCGGCGGCAACTTCAAAGCGGTCGTCGATATGCTGATGAAAAACACGCTCGAGAATGTCCCATCTAGCGAATCGAGACCGTAAGCGTGTAGCGGACCGATCCCCGACACTCGTTGCTGATGTCGAGATAATTACTGCCGCTGTCCGTGATCATACTGATGCTCGAACTCCCGTTAAATACAACGCATCCACCGCGGGAACTTACGTTGGCCGTCAGCCGCTGGCCCGCCCTTGCCCCCAAGACATAGGTTCTCGTTCCATGGCTACGTAACGTACCGGAAACGGACGCAGATGTGCTGCCGCGGCTAAACCGTATACGCGTTTGGGCCGGGGTATCTATGACGGCACCCATAAATATCATCACCAGGATCAACAGGTTTGCACTGAGTATTTTCATTAAAGTAGTCCTCTCCCTTTCTTTACTATTGAACTCGTTTGAGGCTCGGCAACGGAGATTGGATCTGTCGGGACCTCACCTCAATTGGTAATGCGTAAAAAACTCGCGATAAGTGACAAATCCCCATCGGCAGCGACGTCAATAGCCTTTTTAGAATGGTTGAGGGTTGATTAGGAGGCGTGAGCGAGAGCGAGTCTTAGGAAGTTTTCAAAAAGGATGCGGCCGTCGCGGCTTTCGTTGGGGTGCTCCCAGCGGGTGGGGTTCTTTGACCAGTCCTCGAAGGATTTTTCGAGGTGAAACTGAACACAGTAGATCAACTGTCCGTGGGAACGCTTGACCATCATCTGGTTCTTGCAGAGGTATGAGGTCGCGAGCAGTTTGAATCCGGCAGGCAGGCCGTCGACCTGGACGCCGTGATTTTGCCAGACGCGCAGAATGTCGTCCTGAGTGGTGTAATCCTGCCAGACGCCTGACCGATTGTCGTCAGTGCCCTTAAATATCGGGTCCGCCTTGTCAAGGATCTTCACAAAACGATACTGATACTCAACGAGGCGATCGTCCCTGCGTGCCGCGAGTTCGAGGTCGTCGAGCGTCTTGAGCTTTGCTCCAAAAGCTAAGCCGACCAATTGGTGAGCGCCGCAGATCGCGAGGACCGGTATCTCAGTCTGGCGAATAAATTCGCTAAAACCCGCGATGTGATCGGGATTGTAATAGTCAAAATCCGCATATGTCCCGCTCATCACGATCGCGTCGGGCTGAAACTGTTCGGCCGCGCCGGCGATCTCAGAGAGATGCACGGTCATCGTCTTAGGGTTCTGAACGAGGCGGATCACGTTCTTGGCAATGTTGTCGCATGCCATCGCGGCGACCTTGCGCTCGAATTCGAGCTTGGCCTTGGTCGATGAATTCCAGTCTTTTAACGCGAGGTCAGACAGGTCAGACTCGTAGCGGAGCAGGTCATTGACGATCAGCACCTTTGCGTGCTCGATCCTTTTCACGACCGGCTCGTAAAGACAGAATGTGCTCTTGTTGTAGGGGAAAGGCAGTTTTTCCGCTTCGGTTACCTTCGCCACGCCGTCATACATAAGCCAACAAAAAACGTCAAAAAGACATCCTTTTGACGCGTCAAGAAATTATAGCTCAATGGGCCCTTGCGTCAAACCTTTCGCTGCCGCGTCTCTCGGTCAAACAGCGGCATCGCATCGCCCGGCCCTATCGCAGCTATTTCGTCACGAATAGCTTTTACGGCCCGTTGCCGCATATCGGCCATACCGTTTGGCTCCAGCGCAAGCAGCGTGCGTTGCCATGCGGTCTCTAATTCGTCAGCGATGGGCGAGATCCGGCTGATGTCGTAGGGAACCGCAAACGACGAGCAGCCCAGCCGTGCAAAAACCCTCAGATACCGGGCGGTCGCCAGATCAGGACAGGCAAAGCGTCGCCGTCCGACCTTGAGTTCGATGCCGAGCAAGGTGTACTGGATCTCGGCCGCGTTCTCCTTCTTTGGGACCTTTAGATCATATGACCGCGTGCGGTCAGAGCGCACACGGGCCTCATAGATCGTCGGGATCCATTGTTCGCCAAGTGCCGCCTTTAGGTCGTCGATGCCGGACACAGTAGGCCTACTTTAGCTGGGCCTTCTGCGTAGCTACGGGCCGCGAGAACCGCTGGATGACGCTGTCAGAGAAAATGCCGAAATAGAGCACACCGGCGACAGTAATGATAAGCACGGCCGCCATCGCAGCGGACAATTTCGGTGCCGCCCATTCGGTCGTGCGTTCGCGAAAGAACATCAGCACGATCAGCCGCAAATAATAATAGGCCGAAACCGCCGAACCGAGCACGGCCACTACGACGAGGGCTGTCACCAGCGGCTCAGCCGCGACCATCGCCGAGCTGAATACCAGCACCTTGCCCATGAATCCGGCCGTCAGGGGCAGGCCGAGCAGGCTTAGCATAAAGAGCGATAACGAGAAGGAAAGAACCGGCGACTTAAATCCGATGCCCGTGTAATCCTCAAATTCGGCGCGGCGGTCGTTTTTCTCGGCGAGCAGAGTAACGATGGCGAACGCGCCCATGTTCGTCACGGCATAGGTCACCATATAAAAGGCGACCGAGGCGACGGCCTCGTCTCGGACAGTTGACGCCTTAGCGAGGCCCGCACCTATGAATCCGACGAGCGCGTAGCCCGCGTGGGCGATTGACGAATATGCGAGCATTCGCTTGACGTTGTTCTGCATGATCGCGGCGACGTTGCCGACAACGATCGTCGCCATTGCGAGGACCGTGAGGATCGTGATCCACGACTCGTGGAGCAATGCTGCGACCGGCACACCGGCGAGCAGCGGCAGGCCGAAAACAAAGACACGCAGGAACGATGCAAAGGCGGCGGCCTTTGGCCCGGCCGCCATAAAGCCGGTGATCGGCGTCGGCGCACCCTCGTAAACGTCAGGCGTCCAAACGTGGAACGGCGCCATCGCGATCTTGAACCCAAACCCGACGATCATCATCGCGCCGCCCGCAAGCAATAGTGCCGGGAAGTTCGGTGATGCCATCTTCGCGGCGATCTGGGTCAGATCGGTCGAGCCCGTAGCCCCATAGATCAGGGCCATTCCATACAGCAGAAACGCGGATGCGAACGAACCGAGGATGAAGTATTTCATCGCAGACTCATTCGATTTTAGGTCCGTTCGCCGCAATCCGGCCATCACATAGGTCGCGATCGACAGGACCTCGAGGCCGAGGAAAATGATGACCAGATCGTTGCCCGCCGACATCATCATCATTCCAAACGTCGCAAACAACAGCAATGCGTGATATTCGCCCGCGGGCACGTTCTCGCGCTCGACCCAAACCGTCGAGATGAGCACGGTCATTGCAGAAACGAACAGGAAAACGAACGAGAAACTGATCCTCAGATTGTCATGCGCAATCATGCCGTTCCAGGCCGTCGCCGGATGGCCGCCCCACATCGTCGCCAGTATCGCACCCGATGCGACAAGGCCGATGATCGAGATCGCCCCCGTCACCCCGCGCCGCCCCGGAAAAAAGCTGTCATAGAGCATGACGACGACACCGGCGATTGCAACGGTCAACTCAGGCGCGATGATCGCGATGTTTGCGTCGGGACGTGTCAGCTCGGTCAACAGGAACGTGTTCATTTCAGGTCTCTATTTGCTCTTTCCAAATACTCAAATCGCTTTTCACCTGCCGTTATCGCGACATCGAGCGTGTTCTCGCGCGGTGGTATCGGGCAATTGTATTTGTCGGTGCCGTACGCGCAGTTTGGATTGTAGGCCAAATTAAAATTGACTACTACTGCGGCGTCCTTGGGCTGTCGAATGTCGATATACCTTCCGCCCGCGTAGGTCTCGGTCCTATTGGTGGCGTCGCGGAACGGTATGAAAAGCAGGTCGGCATACTCGGGAAATTTATCGAGCACCTCCTTATCGATCTGATAGACGCTGAGCTTCCTTTCGGTGCCAAACAGATCGAATCTCAGGACGCCATACTTTACAAATTTCTTGCTTATTCCAGACGACGTCGGCATCTGGAAATATTTCTCTTCCGGCGTCCGTGTAAACCGCGCACTGACCCGAAATGCGTCATCCACCGGGAAATAGTTAAGCCCTTTGAAGGCCGCAAGGTCCTCTTCCTTCAGCGGCGATTCCTCCTTGTTACGAAACTCATGGTCCCGTCCGTCGCGAAACGCCTTGACATCGGTCGAGCCGTAGAACGTCTGGCCATTCACAGGCACGAGTAGCCCGATCACAAAGATGGCAAGAAAGAGAAGCCTCATAAATACGTCATGGCGTCGGGATCGACAGATTCTTGCAGATCTTGTTTGCCAACAAGTTTGGACCCTCCGTATGTCGCGGAACAGCCTCAACGGCACCGGTTCTGGGGTTGCACCAGAGTGAATGCTCACGGCCCTCGCGCTTAGGGTAACAGCCGTACCTGCGCAATGCCGGAGCAGCGAACCGCGTTTCATGTCGCGACGACGACCGAATCCCTGATCGCTTCCGGCGGAATCCCGCGAAGAGCATCTTCAAGCCGGTCTTCGAGTATCAATTCGATCGCCGATGCAAGATTTGATCGGCATTCTTCGACTGTTCGCCCCTGGCCGTTAGCTCCGGGAATCTCAGGGCAATAGCCGATATACCACTCGCCATCCCGTTCAATGATCGCTGTAAACTCGCTATTCATACCGCTGATTATCTATCTTTCGAAGTGTGCTCCGCAATGGTCCCGCCAGCGCGCTGCATCAGGCGCTGCTCGATGCTCTTAACGATCTGCTCAGTTCGCGTCAGGAACGGCTTCGGGAATACGCCCATATACACCATCAAAGCAAGCAGCGGCACCATTAGGCCGATCTCACGCCATGAGAGGTCGGCGAGCGTCTTGTTCTTATCGTTTGTCAGCTTGCCAAAGAACACTCGCTGCACCATCCAGAGCAGGTAGACTGCCGCAAAGATGACGCCCGTGCCCGCGAACATCGTCGCGACGTAATTCCAGTTGACCGACTGCGTGACGCTAAGCGCGTGCGACTGGAACATGCCGACCATTATCAGGAATTCACCGACAAACCCGTTAAGGAACGGCAGTCCGATCGATGACATCGTCGTGATCACAAAGAGCGTCGCGTAGATCGGCATCACATTCGTGAGGCCGCCGAATTCGCTGATCTCGCGTGTGTGACGGCGTTCGTATATAAAGCCTACGAGCAAGAACAGCGCTCCAGTCGAAACGCCGTGGTTGAGCATCTGAATGACCGCGCCCTGCATGCCCAACTCGGTGAACGAGAACATTCCCAGCACGACAAAGCCCATGTGAGCGACCGACGAATATGCCACGAGCCGCTTCATGTCGGGCTGCACCATCGCGACGAGAGCTCCGTAGATGATCCCGATGATAGCAAGCGTGATAAATATCCACGCCGTCTCGCGGGCCTGATCGGGAAAGAGAGCGAAATTGAACCGCATCAGCCCGTACGTTCCCATCTTGAGCAGTATCGCGGCGAGAATGACCGAACCGGCCGTCGGGGCCTCAGTATGCGCGTCGGGAAGCCACGTGTGGAACGGAAAGAGGGGCACCTTGATCGAGAACGCCAAAGCAAAGGCAAGGAACAGCAGCATGCCGGTCTGCGGCGTCAGAACGACGTTGCCGGACTTCATCGCATTCAGGATAGCGACAAAGTCCCACGACCCGCCGAGGCCCGTCTGGTCAGCATAGACGTAGTACAGCGCGATGATCGCGACCAGCATCAGCAGGCTGCCTAACGCTGTAAAAATAAAGAACTTGATCGCTGCGTAGATGCGGTTTTGCCCGCCCCAGACACCTATCAAGAAAAACATCGGTATCAGCGACGCCTCAAAAAAGAGGTAAAACACAAGCAGATCGAGCGAGACAAAAACACCTATCATCGCCGATTCCATCAGCAGCAAAAAGACGTAAAACGCCGTCACTTTCTTCTCGACCGCGTGCCAAGTCGAAATGACCGCGATAGGCATGATGAACGTCGTCAGTATCACGAGCCAAAAGCTCAAGCCGTCAACGCCGATGTGATAATTCGTATTGATCGCCCTGATCCACGGCACGTTCTGCTCAAAAAGAAACCCGCTCGGCCCGGCCACAGCGGAGCGCGAGAACATCGCCAGCGAGACCACGAAGTTCACCAGCGTCACGCCGAGCGTCAACCACTTGATCTGCCCTTCCTGCTTTGTGAACGCCTTATACGCGAGCACGACGATCGAGCCGGCCAAGGGCAGCAGGATCAGGATGGTCAATAGATTGGAATTAATGAAGTTCATCAGACCAGCTTCAATCCAAAATAGATAAAGTAACCAAGCACAGCCAACGCCCCGAGCAATATCACCGCTGCGTAGCTGCGGACAAATCCGACTTGAACGCCGCGGACCATATTGCCGACCTCAACGACAAAGTGTGCAATGCCGTTGACGATGCCGTCGATAAAGCCAAGGTCAAAGCCCTTCCACAGGCCGTTTCGCGACAGGCTTGTTATGGGATCGACGACGTAGCCGTTATAGAGTTCGTCAAGCCGCCATTTCTCCTCGAGTATCTTTGGCATCTTGCGAAGCGGCGTGCGCCGAAACGCGAACCAACCGAGAGCAATGCCGCCTATCGCCATGATCACCGATAATCCCGCGAGCAGGCGTTCTTTTTGCACGACGGCTGGCTCGTGCGACGCGGCTGCCTCGCGTGCGGCAACGGCAGACGGCATCTCGGTCTCGGCAACGACAGGTTCCAGGACGTGCTCGAACGAATTCGCGTCCTTAATACCAACAAGCGAACTCATCGCGTATGGCACGCCGACAAGTCCGCCGACTGTTGAGAGAAACGCGAGAATTATCAACGGCACGGTCATCACCCACGGCGATTCGTGCGGCTTGAAATCATGCGGCAGTGGGTGGTGATCGTCGTCGTGGTCAGAACCGCCTGCGGCAGCGGACGGTTGAACGTAATCATCGGCATGCTCGGCATGAGTGGATGCTTCGCTTAAACCACCCGCTACCGCAGGTGGTTCTGACTCGGCCGACGTCCAGCGTTCCTCGCCCCAGAAGGTCATGACCATCATCCGGGTCATGTAAATGGCTGTCAGGACGGCAGTTACAACCGCGATCGCCCAAAGCACCTCTTCGCCGGGGAACGGTCCGGCCGGAAAATACCTATCCGTAGCAAATGTCTTGTACAGAATCTCATCCTTTGAGAAAAAGCCCGCCCAGATCGGGATGCCGCAGATCGCGAGCCAGCCCATTGCCATCGTGATGAACGTGACGGGCATGTATTTCTTCAGCCCGCCCATCTTTCGCATGTCCTGCTCATGGTGCATTCCGTGAATGACGCTGCCCGAGCCGAGAAAGAGCAGCGCCTTAAAAAACGCGTGCGTCATCACGTGAAATATCGCAACGACAAATGCGCCGACACCGGCCGCCAGGAACATAAACCCGAGCTGCGACACGGTCGAGTATGCGAGCACCTTCTTGATATCGTTCTGCGCAATGGCGATGGTCGCGGCAAATAGCGCGGTCGCGGCACCGATCACGGCGATGATCCACATCGCGGTCGGGGCAAGTTGATAGATCGCATTCGAACGGACGACCAAATAAACGCCCGCCGTGACCATCGTTGCCGCGTGGATCAGCGCCGAGACGGGCGTAGGCCCGGCCATCGCGTCGGGCAGCCATGTCAGCAGCGGTATCTGCGCCGATTTGCCGGTCGCGCCGATAAAGAGCAGCACGCCAACCGAGGTAAGCCCGCCGGCCACGATTGCGCCCCAGGTGAACGGATCGGCGTGCAGATTGTGAAGCACGTAGGTAAACACGCTCTGCACGTATGTGCCGTCCACCGATTTATCAAAAAAGGACAACGAACCGGTAAGCGTAAAGATAAGGAAAATGCCGATGAGCACGCCCCAATCGCCGATGCGGTTCATCACGAAGGCCTTCTTTGCGGCCTTTCGCGCTTCGTCCTTCTGAACGTAGTAGCCGATCAAAAGGTATGAACACAGCCCGACGCCTTCCCACCCGACGAACATCAGCAGGTAGTTGTCCGCCAGCACGAGCGTCAGCATCGCGAACATGAACAGGTTGAGATACGCAAAGAACCGGTAAAATCCGGGATCGCCCTTCATATAACCCGTCGCAAAAATGTGGATCAATAGGCCGACGAATGTTACAAAACATGCATAAACGCCGCTCAGGCGATCCATACCCAGGGCAAAATCCGCCCGAAATCCGCCGACCTGTATCCAGGTCCAGATATGGTCGAGTATCGGCTTGTCCGCGTGCAGTGCACCGTGCTCACCGAACGCGAGCATGAACGCCACGGCCGTCGACACCGCGATCGCTCCACACGCAAGGACGCCGCTAAAAAGCTCATTCCTCAACCGACCGCCGATCAGCCAATTGATAACGGCACCGACAAGCGGCGCGAAGATGATTATGCTTAGGAGGTTGTTTTCCGCCATTTAGTAACTCAGGTCGTTGTCCTCGTCGTCAACGGAGAAATCTTGCTCGACCAATTCGCTCCAAAAACCTTTGCAAACTTGCGGATCCATCTCACTCGGACGTCGATGTGGAATCTATCGCTCAAATGCTGCCGCAACTCCTCAGCAAACTCATGCGCTTGGTTCGACATAATATCGACCTCCTGCGTCGCACGTGGTTCGGCGACGTATGCATTGACGGCCTGAGCGCCGAAGAGCACCGCGTCATCGCGCCCTTGCAAAAATTCAAGGATCGCGCCCTGGATCGTTGATAACGGGAGCGGCTCGTGCATAACGAACTCCTGAAATGTCAGCACCTCGGCGTTAAGCATCAGTTCTTCAAAATACTCGCATCGTCCACATCGACGGATTGCTTGTTGCGGAAAAACGCGATGATGATACCCAATCCTACAGCCGCCTCCGCTGCGGCGACGCTCATTACCATAAATACAAAAAGCTGCCCGGTCGTGTCGGCGTAGTAACGCGAAAAGGCTACGAATGTCAGGTTCACCGCATTGAGCATCAGTTCGATACACATGAACATGCCCAGAGCGTTGCGCTTGAATATCACGCCGGCAGCGCCGATCGTAAAAAGTATTCCTGACAGTGCGAGATAGCTCGCGAGATTGGGTTCCATATCTAAAACGATATCCTCGGCTCTTCTAACGCCTCAGGTTCGTTGCGACGCTCCAATTCTTCTTCGACAACAAGCTCAAGCTGTGACGGGCGCAATCGCCGAGCCAGCATCACCGAACCGATGATCGCCATCATCAGCAGCACGCCGACTATCTCGACCGGCAGCAGATATTCGGTGTACATAGCCTCACCGATGGACATCGTCTTGCCGGCCGTCGTGTTAGGATCGACCGTCTGCTGCGGCGCACGCAGCACTGCGTAAAAGACGAAGAGCGTCTGTGCAAGCAGCACGACCCCGAGCCCGCCGCCGACAGCATAGAGATAACCGAGACGGTTCTTGGCCGTGTCATCTTCCAGGTTCAGCAGCATAATGACAAATACGACCAGTACCATGATCGCACCGGCGTATATCAATATCTGCACCGCAGCGATGAATGGCGCTGCGAGCGTGATGTAGATGCACGACAGCGAGATAAATACGCCAACCAAAGAGATCGCGCTGTAGAGCGGATTCTTGTGATACACCATCGAAATGGCGCACATTATCGCAAAGCCGGCGAATAAGAAAAATAATGCGGTCGAAGCCATAAAAAGAATTAGCCACAGATGGACACAGATGGACACAGATAGGAGAAACTCTCCGAAAATCTGTGTTTATCTGTGTTCATCCGCGGTTCCATTTCTTATCTATTCAAGAAAAACACAACCACGATCGTCAGGATCACGTTGCCCAAGGCGACCGGCAGCAGGAATTTCCACCCAAAGTTCATGAGCTGATCAAATCTAAACCTCGGAAGGGTCGCACGCACCCAGATATACAGGAACAGAAACGCGCAGACCTTGCCGATAAACCCGATGTGGCTCGCCACCGCATATGGCACCGACCCGGGTTCAAAAACATGGCTCAAACCCGGTACATACCAGCCGCCGAGGAACAACACCACGCACATCATTGAGACCGTGAACATGTTCACATACTCGGCCATGAAAAAGAGCGCGAATTTCAAGGCTGAATACTCGGTATGAAATCCCGCAACAAGTTCCGTCTCGGCCTCGGGCAGGTCGAACGGCACACGGTTGGTCTCGGCAAATGCCGCGATCAGAAAAACGACAAAGCCGATGAATTGCGGGATGATGAACCATCGGAACGGCGACTGGATCTGGGCAAAGATGATGCCGTTAAGGTCGAGCGTCCCCGCCAGCATGACCACGCCGATGATCGATGCGCCCATCGCCAGTTCATACGAGATCATCTGGGCCGATGAGCGCAGGCCGCCCATCAGGGAATACTTACTATTAGATGACCAGCCGGCAAGCATAATGCCGTAAACGCCGACCGAGGTTATTCCGAGGACAAATAGCACGCCGATGTCTATCCTGGCGATCGTAAGCGGCAGCGCCGTAACGCCTTCGCCCAGCCCAAAAGGCAAAAAGCTCCAATCGATCGTCGTAATGGCAGGGCCGAACGGATAGACGACGATCGGCATCAGCGCACATGTCAGTGCGACCAGCGGAGCGAGAAAATAAACGAACTTCGTCGATTTATCTGGGACTAAATCTTCTTTAAAGATAAACTTGAGCAGGTCAGCAAACGGCTGCAGCAGGCCCCACGGGCCCACTCGATTAGGGCCCACACGGCCCTGCATCCAGCCGAGGATCTTTCGCTCGCCGAGCACGGTGTAGGCGACGATCATCAGCACGATCTGAAAGCCAATAAGCACGCCCGCGCCTACAACGGCATAAGGAAATGCGGTTTTGATGATCTGTTCCATTAAAGCTATCAGCTACTTCTCTATCTTCCTGACGGATTGCTCCTGTCGCCGGCGCCCACGACCGCCGCCTGCTCGCGAGGATTGCCATCGAGGTCAAACTGCACCAGTGGCGATACGAGCAGGTTCTCAGGCTTTGGATTGCCGTGCGCCAACAGGTGAAACTGCGGCGTCTTGCTCGTCATCGTTGTCAGCCGATGCAACTTGTGCCCGATCCGCGGTGCGGCCGTTATGCGATGGCTCGGCTGGACGGCCTCGATCTCGGCCTTTAGGGCGTCGATATTCTCGGCCACACTCGTTTTCTTCGCCAACGCGTGTTTCGCCTTAACCGGATCCGATTCGTCCTTGAGCGCCGGATAACGCAGTCCTTCATAGGCCGGAACGGCGTCCGCGATGTTTCTGAAGATCGCCGACGCGGAAAACTCCGGCACTATTTCGCGCGCCCATCTCGCGGGCTATCAGTGCCGTGACCATCCAATCCGGCTTCGACTGATTCAGCGGCTCGATGGCCTTGCGGACACGCTGGACATTGCCCGCGTTGTTTGTATAAGTTCCGTCAACTTCTGCAAAGCTCGCCGCAGGAAAAACGACGTCGGCATGTTCCGCCGTCTCGGTCAGGAATAATTCCTGAACAACGATGGAGTCTTTGCCCGGCAGCACACTTGCGTCCGGCAGGCTGCCGCCGATCAGCAGGGCCTTTGAAGTCTTCAGCACGTCAGCGAGCGGCTTGCGTCCCGCCATCATGTCGTGCGCACCGACGGAATTATTATGTCTGGCCAGAGGATGGAGCAGCACGCGGCGGCCCTCGCCGCCGAGCTTTGCGGCCGCGGCGGCAAGTATCGCCTGAGCGTTTGCAGATAGATCTCCACCGAACATCACGATCAGGTCGCCCTGTGTCTCGGCGATGGCCTTGCGGACCGCGTCGATCTCACCGGCCTGGATGCCCACTTTCTCGGCAACAAAGCCGTCAGCCTTTGGGTCCTCGACACAAAGGGCAAAGGCACCGGTCGTGCCCGGAGACGTATGCACGAACATCGCTCCGGTCTGCCTGACGAGGTTGATTGGAGTGTCATTGATGCAGATCAATCTTGCCCCGCCATTTTGTACCGCCTGCCGTATCTGCTTGGCTGTAAAGGTCTGTTCCTCCTCAGGCTCGCCGCCGATGAGCAGGATCGTTGCCGCGTTGCGGATCTCACTATGCGTGCAGAGCGGAACGCTGAGGTTGTCAAAGATGGGCGAGACATCGTGCGTGTCCGCGACGGCGAAATTGCCGGAACTCGCCGCATCGGCAAATTTCTTGAGCGTGAAAACCGACTCATTCGTCAATCTCGGACTGGCTACGACGCCGACCGAGGAGCCAGCCTTCTTCAGGCCGTCCGCCGCAAATTTCACCGCTTCATCCCACGTTGTCGGGATCAGTTTGCCGCCTTTAGAATAGCGGACCATCGGCGTTTTGATGCGGTCCGGATGATCGATGAATTCATGCCCGAAACGCGCCTTTACGTCGAGAAATTCGCCGTTCAGGCCGTTGACGTAACGGTCGCGCGCGACGACGCGGTGCACGCGCCCGCCCCGCGAGCCTATGGATATCTGCATTCCATCCGAACCGTAAACGTCAGTTGAGATGGTCTGGTCTAGTTCCCACGGCCGCGTTTCGTGGCGATAGACGCCGTCAAGCAGCGTACCCGTCGGACACACCTCGACACAGTTGCCGCACTGCGAACAATTGAGCCATCCGCCATACGTACCGATCACGGTATTGACGCCGCGATTGCCAGCCTCGATGGCGTCCTCGCCCATCCATTCCGAACACACGCGAGTACAGCGTTTGCATAGGATGCACCGCTGAGGATCGTTCGCTATCACCGGCGAGAGATACTTTTCCGGGGCGACATTCTTGTTCTCTGTGAACCGCTGTTCCAGATCGCCCCAATCAAAGACAACCTCCTGCAATTCGCACTCGCCGCCGCGGTCGCATACCGGGCAGTCGAGCGGATGATTGGCAAGAAGGAATTCGCCCATCGCCCGTTGGGCCTTTTCGACCTCTTCGCTGTTCGTCGTCACGACCATGCCATCAGTACAGTTGATCGTGCACGACGCCTGCAGCTTTGGCATCTTGTCTATGCGCACAAGACACATCCGGCACGATGCCTGAAGTTCGAGGTCCTTGTAATAACAGAACGACGGGACGCCGAAGCCCTTTTCGCGACACACGTCGATCAGGCGCGCGCCTTTATCAACCTCGAAGGCCTGCTCGTTGATGGTTACTTTGATCTGTTCTGACATTCGTCTGCTGCGGCCTATGCTGCTTCGGCAGTTCCGGCTTCGGCGGTGGCATCGGTCGCCTCTGCTTCGCCCGCATCGGCGGTTGCAGCATCAGCCGCTTCGTCTGCCGCCCCGTCAACCTCCGCGCTATCAGCGGGAACGTTTGCTTCTGCCGGAGCCTCGATCACGGCCTCGGTCGTCTCCACCGGGACTTCCACCGGCTCGACAGCGACCTCGGCAACGGGGTTCGCAGCCGGGATGCGTTTAGCGGTCCTCTTCTTCACCGGTTTTTCAGCCGGAGCCGCCTTTGGCGCGCTCGCGATGAATGCCGGACGTTTATACTTCGGCCGCGTCTTTCCGTGGCTTCCGGCAAAGATCTTGCCGCGCCGCGTTCTCATATCACCTTTTCCCATACAACATTACTTTCTCCTAACTACATATGGCTCTTTCCGAGCCTGTCTTCGTCATCATCCGAACCTGCAGCCGCAAGCCAGGCAATGATCCGGTCCTGAACTTTGGCATTCGCCGCGAGCTTGCTGTGGCTCTCGCAGACTAGGATCGTGTCCTTGGCGAGCGTGACAGATCTGGCGCCCATAAGCCGTGCCTCGGTCGAAGCCTCGAACGACCGGAGCGTCACCGTCCCGTCACCCGAGGACAGCATTGCCGGTCTCAACTCCTTGTCCGTCACCTTTTGCCCATCCGCTCGGGTAAACCCCTTGGGCGAAAAGAGCGTCTTCCATTTATCGCCCTTTTCGTCCCGGTAAAGCACTATGGCATCGAGTGCTGTTTTGCAGTCAGAGCCGATGGCATAGAATGTGACCGGGCCGGGTTTGTCGGCGGCCGCCGCAAGTGCCTTGTGCAGTGCCTTGGCACGGGCGAGAGCGGCCTCAAAGTAGGCCGGTGCGATCTTTCGCTCGGCCGCACCGAATTGCGACAGGAAATCCGGGTCGGTCATCGGGTTCCAACCGTATTTGGACCAAACCTTTGGATCATAGATATCGACGTCAATCGGCTCCAGTTTCTCATCAAGAACGCGGACGGTTCCGGGTGCCGGCAGCAACTGAAAGGCTGACGGGCATGAAAAGATCGTAAACCGCGAGGTGTCCTGAACGAACGGAACGTCGAATCGCAGGCCCGCGATGGAATATCCGTGCATAAAGCCCTCGAGAGCCGAGACCGTTCCCTCATTCGGCGTCGCGAGCAGAATTATCTTGTCAAAGTGCTTTGCTCCGGCCCACGTCGGCACATGCTTCTTGCTGCCCGACGGCAGGTCGGCGTCGCCATACATGGCCGCATATCTCGCAAGCAGCCCACCCATCGAATGGGCAACGATATTGAATTTGAGCCGTGGCTTGCCGAGCCGGTGTTTCAGATCCTCGACATCCTCGACCAAACGCCGGGCGTTGGTCACAATGTCCAGCCGCCAATCGTATGGAAAGACGTATAGCGAATCTTCAAAGCCCTCAGCCGACGGCGCGTCCCATCTCTCTTCGCGATAGCCGCCATTGACCGCCATCGCCTTGATAAAGTTGCCGTAAAAATCAGCGACCTGAAACGGGCCGACCTTGACCGAGCGAATAATGTCGCCCGGTATCAGGCCGTCGGCGACCTTCTCAGGGTCGCGGTTTAGCGGGAGGCGCAGGTCCTCGTTCTTTGACTTAAAGGCCCTGATCCAGATACGCTCGCCCGTTTGTTTATCGATCAGCTCCGATCCCGTCAGGCCGGGAATAAGGATCACGGGAGCTTTGCCCTGGGCCCATAGCGAAAAGCTCAGCGCGAACCCCACCGCTGCGATCCGCAACGCACAAAAGGCTGAGCTTTTAAGGCCGAGTCCCACTATTGAACGTTTGGCTTGACGCCGTTCGAGCTCACGTTGTCAAAGAGCCATTTCTTAAAATCACCTGGAAACTGCCGGATCGCCGATTGTATCGGCCACGCGGCGGCATCAGCAAGCGGACAGAACGACTTGCCCTCCATGTTGTCACAAATATCTAGCAACAGTTGAGCATCCTCAGGACGGCCTTCACCCGTCGAGATGCGGTTGAATATCTTGACGAGCCAGTCGGTCCCTTCGCGGCACGGCGTACACCATCCGCACGATTCGTGTTTGTAGAATTCGGTGAGGTTCTTGGTCGATTCCATGATATCGACCGTCTCATCCATCACCATCATCCCGCCCGTGCCGAGCATCGAGCCGGCCGCGACGAGGCCCTCGTAATCGAGCGTCACGTTTTGTCCGATGATCTGCCCGGCGTTCATTATGTAAACGCTTGAGCCGCCAGGAATTACGGCCTTGAGATCCTTGTCCTTGCGAAGCATCCCGCCGCAGTCCTTCATGATGAACTTTTCCATGTCGGCGTAGCCCATCGGCAGCTCGTAGACGCCGGGCTTCTTAACGTGGCCGCTGATCGACCATAGCTTTGTGCCGCCCGATTTTTCTGTGCCAAGATCACGCCACTTAATGCCGCCCATCTCGATGATCTGCGGAATGCTCGTAAGCGTCTCGACATTATTGACGATCGTCGGAGACGCATACAGGCCCTCGATCGCAGGAAACGGCGGCTTCATTCGCGGATGACCGCGAAAACCCTCGAGGCTGGACAATAGCGCCGTCTCTTCGCCGCAGATATATGCTCCGGCGCCAGTGTGCGTGTGCAGATCAAATGAGAAATCCTTGTTGCCGAGAACCTTTTCGCCAAGGATGCCTGCTTCGCGAGCTTCCTTGATCGCGACATCCATGATGTCGAGCAAGTAACGATACTCGCCGCGGCCGTAAATGTAGCCTGTGTTCGAGCCGAGGGCGAAGCCCGCGATGAGCATGCCCTCGATCAGGGCATGCGGGTCGTACTCCATCAGATAGCGGTCTTTGAAGCTGCCCGGCTCGGACTCGTCGGCGTTGCAGACAATGTATTTTGGCTTCGGATTGTCACGCGGCACAAACGACCACTTCATACCCGTCGGAAAACCCGCACCGCCGCGGCCGCGAAGCGCGGAGTCCTTCACTTCCTGAATGATCGCGTCCTGCGTCATCGTCATCGCCTTTTTAAGCGACTTGTACCCGCCGTCTTTGCGATACACGTCGAGCGTGTGCCCATCCTTGATGAACACTCGTCGCAATGATAGCGGCTCGCAGCCTAGTGCTTTGATCTCCATCTACTTACAATCCGAGAGGATCTTATCCACCTTCTCTAACGTCAGATCCTCGTAGTAATCAAACCCGATCTGCATCATCGGTGCGGTGCCGCAGCTGCCGAGGCATTCGACCATCGTGACGGTGAATTTACCGTCATCGGTCGTCTCGCCGGGCTTGATGCCGAGCTTCGAACAGATGTGATCGGTGATGTCGGGCTCGCCCATTATCTTGCACGACAGCGTCTTGCAGATCTGGATGTGATGACGGCCGATGGGTCGGAGATTGAACATCGAGTAGAACGTCGCCGTTTCCCAAACGTCGGTCACCTCAAGGTCCAAAAACTTCGCCAAAAAATTCACGCCCGGATTATCCAGCCACCCGCCACGCTCACGCTGCACGACAAACAGCAGCGGTATCAACGCGGAGCGCGACCGATCGGCCGGATACTTCGCGACATGTGCCTTCATCTCCTCAATGACCTCAGGCGAAAACTCCGCCACCTCGTCAGAGACGACGATCTTGTCGGTGTAACTTGTAGGTGTTGCTGCTGCCATCTTGACTAACGGTGAATGGTGAGTGGTGAATGATGAATCGAAATCACCTTACACATTCAAATTCAAATTCATTTTCCTGCTGCCTTTTTCAGATTTGATTTCGCGGTTTTGATCGATGCGGTTAACAACCGCTGGATCTCTTCGCAATCACTCAAAAACGATTCTGCTAGTTTCCCATCGATGTATTCAGCATCCTTCAGCAGTCTAAGCCAATAGTTCGTCTCGTTCGCCTCCTTCTGCGCGATCGATAGTTTGTGAATAAAGTCGATCTTCGATTGAGCATGTACCGATTCTTCAATATTTGCGCCGATCGAAGTTCCGGATCGCAGAATCTGTTTAGAAAGAACATACTCATGGTGTTCATCGGCCATGAATCGATACAACTTAATTATCCTAAGAGCAAAGGCATATGACTTCGTACTCAAAACGCTTTCGCTCATTCACCATTCACACCTCACCATTCACCATTACTACCGGTCTATCTCTCCCAACACAATATCCAAACTCCCAATAATAGCCACCACATCCGCGATCATCTCGCCCTCGCTCATTACGGGCAGCGCGGATAGATTCACGAATGACGGGCCGCGGAAGTGGACGCGTTCCGGTTTCGGGCCGCCGTTGGATCTCATATAAACGCCAAGCTCGCCTTTTGACGCCTCGATGGCGTGGTAAACCTCGCCCGGCGGGACGTTAAAGCCCTCGGCGACGATCAGGAAGTGGTGAATTAGCGAGTCCATATGCTTGCGCATATCGTCGCGGTCGGGCAGGACTACCTTTGGCGCGTCGGCCTTGATCGGGCCGGGCTTGAGCCGTTCGAGCGCCTGACGAACGATCTTGTAGGATTCGACCAATTCGCGCATTCGGACCTTGAACCGCGACCACACATCGCCGTCGGGCTCGGTCGGGACCTCAAAATCGTATGTCTCGTAGCCCGTGTAAGGATCGTCTCTCCTTAGGTCAAGATCGACTCCGCTGCCGCGCAGGCACGGACCGGTCAGGCCCCAGTCGATGGCATCTTCCTTCGATATGACGCCGATGCCCATTGTTCTGTTCTGCCAGATCGGGTTGCCCGTGATCAGCGTGTCAAATGTATTGAGCGCATCCGGAAAGTTCTCGAGAAACTGCTTAACGCGGTTCTCAAATCCCGCCGGCAGATCCATCATCAGGCCGCCGATGCGAAAATAGCTCGGCGTCATCCGGCCGCCGGAGGCCGATTCGATGAGGTTGAGGATCTTCTCGCGTTCCTTGAAGGTGAACCAGAACGGCGTCATCGCCCCCATGTCGAGGCACGACGTTCCGAACCAGACCATGTGCGATGCGATTCGCTGCAATTCGCACATCAGGACGCGGACGATCTGGGCGCGCTCGGGAATTTCCAACCCAAGCAGCTTCTCCGCCGCCATCACATACGCGAGGTTGTTGCCGAGCGGATTGAGATAATCCATCCGATCGGTGATGACGATGCCCTGCTGGTATTTCTTGTATTCAAAGAGCTTCTCCATGCCCGTATGGAGATAGCCGATGTCGGGAATTGCCTTAATGACAAGCTCGCCATCGAGACGCAGATCGAGCCTCAGCACACCGTGCGTGCTCGGATGCTGCGGCCCCATCGACAGCGTCATCTGCGATTCAAGCGCAGTGTCGAGGACCTCAGTCGAACGTATGTTTTCTACGGCAGTTGCCATTGGTCAATGGTGAATTGTGAATGGTGAATGGTGAATGCGGTGTAATCAAAGTTCACCATTCACCGTTAACCATTCACTATTTCAATTCAGGCTGTAGGGCTCATAGCCCCGCAGCGGATAATCCTTTCTCAACGCGTGCCCATCAAAATCAGAAGGCAGCAGTATGCGCCGCAGATCAGGATGACCGTCGAATCTAACTCCGACCAGATCGTACGTCTCGCGCTCGTGCCAATCGGCCGTCCGCCATATCTGCGTAACGGTCGCGACGTGTGCGTCGTCCTCGCTCAACACAACTTTTAATCGCAGCCGGTTGTGGTGCGTCGTCGAGAAGAGGTGATAATTCACCTCGAACCGCGGATCCTCCTCAGGCCCGCGATCTGCTCCGCAGAGGTCGGCGAGCAGGTCGAATCCGTGTTCGTCCCTCAGAAACCGGCAGACATCAACGATCGCCTCGCGTGGCACGGTCACCGTCACCTCGCCGTGAGCATCGGTGACATCGACGACCCATGAGCCGTTCTCGGCCTTTAACTTGTCCACAAAGGTGTGGAGCTTCTCGGTCATAAGACAAACTTTAACCACAGATGAACACGGATAGACACAGATCAAGAAATGGTCTTGTAATTATCTGTGTGCATCTGCGTTCATCTGTGGTTCCAGATCCTCTACGAACTTCGTCGTCGCTCGTGCTTCGACGGCACTGAATACGGCCGTGATGTCTCGCCCGAGGCGACCTCGACTTCCATCTCTCTTTCCAGCGCCGTTCCCTCGGTGACCGGAAGCGTTCCGGGAACGATGGATTCGCGCGATTCTGCTTCGAACGTATCGCGGCGATCCTTGGAACGCTCCTTCATTATCTTGTCCTGGAGCATCGTTATCGCGTGCACCAGCATTTCCGGACGCGGCGGGCAGCCGGGAACATAGACATCGACCGGCACGATCTTATCGACGCCCTGAACGATCGCGTAATTATCAAAAACGCCGCCCGATGTCGCGCACGCGCCCATCGAGATCACCCATTTCGGCTCGGGCATCTGATCATAGATCCTGCGCAGCACCGGCGCCATCTTTCGCGAAACACGACCCGAAACGATCATCACGTCCGCCTGTCGCGGCGATGCTCGAAACGTCTCGGCCCCAAACCGCGAAAGGTCGTTGCGTGCCGAGACGGTGTTCATCATTTCGATCGCACAGCACGCAAGGCCAAACGTCGCCGGCCAAAGGCTCGATTTGCGGGCCCAATTGACCACCGCGTCGAGCTTTACGGTCACAACGTCGGGGAGCGATTCGAATAACGTATTTTCTAAACCCATTTTCGCTTCTAAATTAGTAATTATTAATTCGATAATTGCTAATTAGCAGGCTGATCATGCCGCCAGCCTCATCTTTGCTTCCTGCTCGCGCCGCTCCTTCGCCATTTGTTTGGTCTGCTCGCGGGCCTCTGCACGGGCCTGCAGGCCCCAGTCGAAAGTCCCCTTTTTCCAAACATATATGTAGCCAACTATAAAGGTCGCGATAAATACCAGTATCTCGATCAGAGCGATCGTGGCGTAATAAACGCCGCTCGACGCCTCGGCCGCGATCAGGCTTTTGAAAGCGACCGCGAACGGGACAATGAACAAAACTTCTATATCGAACAGCAGGAAGATGACGGCGACCGTATAAAACTTGACTGAGAACCGGTCGCGTGCGCCGCCGACCGGGTCCTTGCCGCACTCATAGGGCATCAGTTTGGTTGCGGTCCGCTTGCGAGGGCCGATCAATTGCGTAACCAGCAATTGGCTGGCGGTAAAGCCCGCTGCAACCAAGAACATAATGCCGAACGGCATATAGTCAAAAACATTGAAATCCGACATTCAGACCTCGAAAAACGCTGAGTTTACGGCACAAACTAAATCGTAGGATAAGGCATTTGCAGTGTCAAATCAGTGACCTAGCTCACAACGCACGTGCCGCCCCAAATATGCGTTGACCGTCACTTTTTGGGTGTGCTAACTTGAATATTGGCGGAGTTTGCCTCCGGCCCGCACTCCTGCACGCCCCGATCGAACGTGTGATAGCTGGCTTTAATACTGATATCGACCATAACGGTACGGTTTACCACGTCCAGACCGAGGACAAAGGTGCGCCTGCTTACATGATCATGAGCCTGGTCTATGACAAGGGCACGATACTTGCGAGCAAGCGCACGACCTACGGCGAACTTGCCGCGATCGGACTCGACGAAAAGGAGATCGCAGAGCGCGTTTCGCGCCAGCATAAGCTGATGTGCGCCGCAGTAAAGGCGGGCCGCATCTCTGAACTCGTCGAGATGACGCGAAAGGGTTCGAAATATGCGGCCCCTGCAGGCGAACCTGTCGCTGCCGGAGAGCCCGCAACGGTCAGCGTCACGTTGTCGCCGGTATTACAACCGTCGATACCGCTTGATGTGCCGCCAATGCGGCCGGAGACGGATCCGTTTGACGATATTCCGGTCATCGACGCCGTTGAGATCATCGAGGACATCGAGATACTGCCCGACGAGGCCGTTCACGTCGTCAGCGAGTTGTCCGGCCAGGAGCGCCCGTCAAATCAGAAGCTGAGTGTCGAACTCCTCGGCGACGCAAAATTTAAGGGAGGCATGCGCCAAACTGTGAACCTGCTCATATGTCGCGGCACCGACCGCAAGGTCGTCGCCGACGCACAGATCATGGTCAAGGTGCTGGGTTCGAGCTTTCGCCCCGTCATCTTTCACGCTCGCTCGGATGCCAACGGCCTGGCAAAGGTCCACCTGCAGCTTCCCAGCTTCCAATCCGGCCGCGCCGCCTTGCTGGTGCGCGCAATGAATGCGGGCGAAGAGATCGAACTCCGCCGCATCGTCACGCCGGGTTAGTCCTCGATCCCAAATCTCATATCTCAAATTTGAAATCCTCTTCTCGCGGACGCAGAATCGAAGTGTGCCGCCACTCAGCATCTGTCTAAACGGCGAACGCCGCGAACTTCGCGGCGAGAACAAGCTGGCCGACATGTTGGAGGAGTTTGGGCTGCCCTCGCAGCGCGTAGCCATAGAGCTTAACGGACAGGTGGTCAGCCGCGCGCAATGGCATGAAACGCCGGTGCACGAGGGTGATCGGATCGAGGTCGTGCACTTCGTCGGAGGCGGTTAGGCGACTCGCCCCGCAGCGATCGTGTGAGGATAGGAATTGGGATGTCGGATGTTTTTTCATTAGCTGGCAGCGACTTTGGATCGAGGCTGATAATCGGCACGGGCAAATACCGCTCATATGACGAGATGAAGGCCGCACATGCAGCGTCCGGTGCCGAGATGGTGACCGTCGCCGTGAACCGCGTGCCGCTCGACGGATCGAGCGAGTCGTTTCTCGACCATCTCGATCCAAAAATGCGGATCCTGCCAAATACGGCAGGCTGTTACGACGCGGACCACGCTATCCGGACCGCTCGGTTGGCCCGCGAGGCGCTTGAGACCGAGTGGATCAAGCTCGAGGTGATCGGCGACCCGGTGACACTGCTGCCCGACAATGAGCAAACGCTCGCGGCAGCGAAAGTGCTTGTCAGCGAGGGCTTTATCGTGCTGCCGTATTTCTCGGACGACCTGATAATGGCAAAAAAGCTCCTAGACGCGGGCTGCCCTGCGGTAATGCCGCTCGCAGCGCCGATCGGCTCAGGAATGGGCGTGCAGAATCCGTCTAATCTGCGGATAATGCGTGAACAGCTTCCCGATGCGACAATCATCGTTGACGCCGGCGTCGGCGTCCCGTCGGACGCCTCCGAGGCAATGGAGCTCGGTGCCGACGCGATCCTGATGAACACGGCAATAGCCGAAGCCGGCGACGTCGCCAAGATGGCCGCAGCAATGAAACTTGCGGTCGAGGCCGGCCGCCTGGCGTACCTCTCGGGCCGCATGCCAAAACGCCTCTATGCCTCCGCTTCAAGCCCGATCGAAGGAGCGATCAAATAGCGATGGCCGCACATATTCTATTCTTTGGTGCCACCGCCGATATTGCAGGCGAGCGCCTGATCAAGATCGAGCCGGATCCGAACGCGACGGCAGGATCGATCCTCGACAGGTTGGTGCGAGCCTATCCGGCACTCGCACCGCACAAGCTGAAGATCGCAGTGAACCAGACGTATGCCGACGCAACCGTACCGGTGCGGGACGGCGACGAGGTTGCCGTATTCACGGCGGTCTCGGGCGGATAAGAATAACGATGACGGGAAAGCAATTCTACGATTGGCAAACGCTTGGTGGAACGGATGATGTGATGCGCTTTGTAAACGCGCTTGAGAAGGCGGATATCGTCTGGTGCGCCATTGACGGCATCGCCGTGAACCACTGGGCAGCCGAGCAGATGGTCACGCAGGATGTCGATTTCGTTGTTGCTGCGGATTCGATCGACTTGACTGAAAAGGCCCTGAAGGAAGCGGGGTTTAGCTCCGAACGTTTTGATTGGTCGATCAATTTTCGAGGCAAGTCGAAGGTCAGCATTGAACTGACGACAGAGGATTTTTATCGAGATTTTGCTGAGCGTGGTCTGGCGGCAGATGTTCACGGTATTTTGCTGCGCGTCGCCAGCCTTGAAGATACACTCGCCGGGAAAGTAAAAGCTTGGGGCGAACCGACCCGACGGCAGAGCAAACAGGCGAAAGACTTTACAGATATCGTTCGCCTCGTCGAATCTCACCCTCAGTTATGGTTGTTGCTCACAGACGAACTCAAGGCCAAAGTCGAGAGGCCGAGCGGTCGGAGAGAGGCTCGATGACCCAGGAGACACATCGGGAAAGGCGAATTGAGGTGGACTTCTGCGAGATAACAACCGAACCCATTGATGTCACATCGGTCGCCCGGCGTGTGGTCCCGCCGGAATGCGGGGCGACGGTTACGCTCGATGGGTATGCACGGAAATTTACGCGAGACAAGGTGACGGGAGAGATCCGCGAAACGGAGTATCTTGTTTACGAGGCCTACGACGAGATGGCGGTCAAGGAAATGCGGAAGCTCGTCGCACAGGCCAAAGAAAAATTCGAGATCGCGAATGTTGGCATCGTCCACCGCACAGGCCGTTTGGAGATCGGCGAAACGAGTGTGGTCATCGCCGTCGCCGCACCGCACAGAAAAGATGCCTTCGCCGCCTGCGAATGGCTGATCCGCGAGCTAAAGCGAACAGTGCCGATATGGAAGAAAGAGGTCTATGCCGACGGCGAAGCATGGATCGAGGGTGATGCGGAGGCTAACGAACAACCTCGATCGTCAGGCTCTGCGAGCCGGTGACGACGAGGTCGGACGGCGGCAATTCAAACTCGGCGAGAACGGCGTTCGTAGTTGGCTTTACCATGCCGGCACTGCGCTGACTGTTGATCGTCGCGAGTACCGACGGCGGCAGCCCCGGCATTTCGCTGACGCCGATCACCGCTCCAACGCTCGGCCGCGACATCATCAAATAGAGACGGTCTGAACGCTTTAGCCGGTTAAAGGTCGAGACGAATTCCGCTGTGCTGAGCGGCGTAAAGTGTGTTACGGCCGATGCCTGCTGGGCCGCCCCGCCGTCAGCTACCGTTATCGACAGCGGGCCGGGCATTGCCGCCTCGGGCACGGTCACCGGGATCTTGCGGGTTACGATCTCACCGTTCGCACTTCGTTGGTTAAGCGTGACTTCGACAGACTCGCCGGCACGAACACGGTTCCTGTCGACAGACAGACGGTCGATAACTGCGGTCCGGCTACCTTCGGTAACCGAAAGATCGACATCGACACCCGTGATCTGAAGCCCGTCGAAACCGGCCCGCAGCAGAGCCGTGACCGGGACGGAAACGGCAGCGGCCGTCAGGCCTGTTGCTTGCGGGCCGACAAACCGACGCGAAAGCCTGAGCGGTGCTCCGCCGCGAATGCGTATCTCGCCTCCGACCTCGATAGTCGATTCGCCGATCCCTCGCTCGTTGCCAATGAGCGTATTTGCGATGCCGGCATTGAGTATCAGTCCTGTCAACAGGTCGTCGACCGCGGTCTCGAACCTGACCGTTTCCTTGCGGCCACGGCTTGTGTTGATCCTTATCGTCACCGGCATCATCTGTGGCTCTCGGCCGAGCATGCCATAGATGCCGGTCGCCCGGTCTTGGGTCATTGAGCCTACAAGGGCGTCGGACACGGCGAGCTTGAACGAGTTATTCGTATTCGGAACGACTGTTACAACGTGCGATTCGGACATTGGCAGGTCGGCCGAGCCAAGGCTGAAAAATGGATGTCCGAACGCATATATCTTGTTGCCGTCCCGGTGCGTGACGGTGCCGGCCGCAGCGATTTGAATGTCGCCCCGAGACAGATGAACGACAACCGAATCACCCGCGAGCAGCGTGGTCGCATCCGCCTTCTTTAACCCGGACATTCGGCCGTCACCACCGGCTGCGGCGATTGGCACAAAGCCCGCCCTTTCAAATTCCGGCGCGATCAGATCGAGGGCTCGCTGTGATATGCCCGAGAATGTCACCGGCGTCGCAATACGCACAAACGACTGAACCGCAACCGATGACAGGGCCGCGTCGAATACGTTAGCTGCCGTGCCCTGAGATGATAGCCCGCCGACGTCGGGAGTGGCTCGGTCTGTGGCAAGATCGGCCAGCGAGAACGAGACGGGCTGTCTCGCCTGGCCAATTGTTTGCGGCGCCGCCTCGACCAGCGAACGCATCTGTTCGAACGGCGTGATGCCGCAGATCGGCTCTTTGGCAAACGGGAAACTGTATGAGATCGCACCGACAAGTTTGCCGTTGATGTAAACGGGCGAACCGGACATTCCCGCGAAGACAAACGTCCGCTCTGCATTGGCGCCGCTCAGCTTGCCGACGATCATATCCTGGCCGGGGCCGATCCAGTTTGGCAGCACCCCGAGGATCTCGACGCTAAACTCTTCCGGTTGGCTGCCCCGAAAAACGCTCTTGGCCGTTCCCCGCATCCCTTCGCGGATCTCCGAAACGGGCATTACGCTGATGTCAGCAAGTGAGGGAATGGCCGATGATAGCAGGGCAAGAAAGGCTACGACCGAAATACACACAACTTTTAACATCTTTAAAAACTGCTTCCCGCGGAACAGGCGCTTATGGTAACATCAAAGAGGTCTGATCGAAAGCCTTTTGTTCCGGGCTTTCGCCACTTCCTTGCCGCATCCGGCGGTATGCTTCGCTTCTGAAGCACCTCAATGCCATGCCCAAAACGACACGCCTCTTTAAGAGTTTTCTTCGTCTGCTTCTACCTGCCTTATTCCTGCTGGTCGCCGCCGTTGCTTCCGGCTCGGTGTGGCTTGTCTATACCTCGGCCCGGCCATACCGCGCACCGTATTTGGTAACCCCGGAGAAATTCGGGCAACTGAGTGCTCGCGCCGCTCAGGTCACCGAAGAGACATGGCCAAATCGCGACGGCAGTTCGTCGCGAGGATGGCTATTGCGTGGGACCGACGGGGCACCCGCCGTCATCCTGTATCACAAATACGGGGCCGACCGGTCGTATGTTCTGAATCTGGGCGTCAAGCTGAATGAGTCGACCAATTTCACCGTGCTGATGCCGGATCTGCGCGGCCATGGCGAGAAACCGAACGTTGAGAACGCGAGCTTTGGCGGCTGCGAGGCAGAAGACGCCGGGTCGGCCCTCGAATTCCTGCGCGGGCTCCGAACGCCGAATCAGATCACGCTCGTCGGCAAGAATATCGGTATTTATGGCGTTGAAATGGGCGCCGGCGTTGCCCTGACGGCCGCGGCCCGCGACCAAAGCGTGAAGGCTATTGCATTGGATTCGGTCCCGGAGAATGCTGATAGCGTGCTTCGCGAGACGATCGAGCGTCGGTATCCTTTCGCCAGTTCGGCAACGACGAAGCTTGCAAAGCTCGGCACGCGCCTCTATTTCTTTGATGGCTGCTATCAGCGTGAGCAATCGTGTGACACGGGCAGGAAGCTTGCCGATCGCGATGTGCTGCTGCTCGCGGGCGTCGATGCCGCAGACTTTCAGGACTCAACAGCCCGACTGAGCAAGTGTTTGCCGTCATCGAACCGCATCCAGACCAAGCTCGATCTCAGCCCGTCAGGCTTCAGGATCATTAACGCCTCTATGGAACAATCCGAGGCCTATGATCAGCGGCTGATCGACTTTTTCCGTGACTCACTAAGTAACTAGGATCGATCCCCCAAATGGCCGATCACGCCGGGCATGCCTTTTGAGCGATAAGATCGGCTATCTTGTCCGGCGGTTCGTCACCGAGAGCCATTCGTTTGGCCCCGATCACCGCCTCGGTCAGGTCGTCCGGACGCGCCTTATAGCGGCTGTCACGCCGGATCAGATCAGCGATCACGCGCCTCTCGAGCCTCTCGCGGCCCGTATCATCGAGTTCATCGGCCGAATCGAGATAATCAACAGGCACCGTGTGGTTCTTAATGCGGACGTGCAGAGCGCCCCTAATGTCACGGGCCGTGTCCCTAAGTTTCTGCAACTCAAGCAGCGAGTTTGGAAAGCCAAGCTGCCCTCGCAACGAGATCTCGATGATCGGCTGCGGCCTATCAGATTCGGTCGGCTGGGCGTCGCGTCCTACGGTGTCAAGCAGGTCGGCCACCAGCCGCTGCGCATCGGCGTAACCCGTCACATCGAACACCATCTGCTGAAACGGCCGATAACGATACTCATCGATATGCCGCGCCGAAACACTTTTATCGTCACCGACCTCAACAACGAAAACACCTCGCGTTTCCCGGTACTCGCTGATATTCGTCACCTCGATCGAGCCCGGATTGAAAGCCCAGTTGTCTATCTCGTAGTGCTTGTGCGTATGTCCTAGTCCGACGTATTCGACCGCCGACTTGAGTTCCTTCAGTGCATCCATTGACAGTGCCGGGATCGGATGCACCTGATGCCCTTCCACGTCAGTGTGAAGCATGAGTATGTGAAACGCGCCGTCGCGGCGGTTCTCTTTGATCGCCCGCGTAAGCATCGGAATGGCCCAGTTCGCGGAAGCACCGTACCAGTCAGAGCCGAAGATCCGCACCCTGCCGATATCTATAAAGCCGCCTTTGCGTGTCGCCTCGTCCCACGGTTGGTATGAGATGTTCCCTTCGGAATGCATGGGCTCAAGTAAGGTGAGCAGCCCCCAGCTTGACAGCGAACGCAGCCAGCTAAATTCGCTGTCGGTATGTTTCTGGTCGTGATTTCCCTCGATCGCGATCACCGGGATACCCGCATCCCGCATCATTGTGAGTCCCTTGACGGCGTGATTCATTGTCTCAGGCGGCACAGCCCGCTTGTGAAAAAAATCACCGCAAATGATGACAAAATTGACCCCTTCGCCTATGGCATACCGCTCGAGGACGTCGATCCATGCATCGAAAAAATCCTGGGGGCTCTCGGCCAACTGATAGCGAGTACAGCCCAGATGCACATCGGCGATATGAAGGAATTTCACCATCGCATTTTACCACAGGCTGTTCTCGCGACAGTTGACGTGCATCTTTCGGATAGGAAAACGCCTTCGGATGTGACATCATTAACGAACATTCCGCACCTTGCTGGCTTTCCCCCTGGCGAAAACGGGAATTTGTCGCGGGCACAGTCACGCAAAAGTAATTATGAAGATATTGCTCTACAATCCGGATAACGGTATTACGCGCAATTTCATGCCGCACCTCTGGATGTTTCTGCTTCAGTCACTGACGCCGGCCGAGCACGAGGTGATCCTGATCGACGGTAATGCTAAAGCAATGACGCGGCGCGAGCTGGTTCAGTTCTGCAAGGACGAGAATGTGGGCCTGGTCGGTATCGGCTCGATGACCCGAATGGTCGCGCGGGCTTATCTCGTTGCCGACGCCTTGCGCGAGGCGGGTTTTAAGGTGGTAATGGGCGGCCCGCACGTGACGGAATGCCCGGATGAGGCGCTGGGGCGCGATGGCGGCCCTCGCCATGCTGATGCAGTTGCTCTTGGCGAGGCTGATGAATATTGGGCCGACATGGTCAATGATGCGGCAGCAGGAACACTCAAAGAGGTCTATCAGCCCAAACTCGACGAAAAGGGCAATGATGTAAAGCCGTCACTCCAGCCGTATCCTCATATCCCGTGGGAATCATTCGACCTCGAGCAGTTCTCACTGGTCCCGCGGGCCTTGCGGCCTGTGATGTCAAAGTTCGGAAAGGGTTGGGGCAAGTTCTTCGTTGTCCCCATCGAGACCGGCCGCGGATGTCCCTACGGATGTGAGTTCTGTACAGTAACGGGCTTCTTTGGCGATTCTATCCGCTTTCGCACCAATGAGAGCGTGGTCGAAGAACTCCTCCGGCTAAAGGCTCGTGCGCGTAAGGAAAAGGGCCAGATCGCGGTGTTCTTTATTGACGACAACCTTGCGATAAACAAGAAGCGGCTGAAATCGCTCTTGCGCGACATCATCGCGGCCGGCGCTCATATGCCGTGGGTCGCGCAGATCAGTGCAAACCTGCTTGGGGACGAGGAACTCGTAGATCTCATCGCACGGTCGGGCGGGCGCTGGATCTTCATCGGCATGGAATCCATCGACCCGGCGAACATGGCCGATGTCAACAAGCAATTCTCGCGGCCTGAGAACTATCAGGCAGTTCTCGAAGGGCTCAGGAAGCGCAATATCTACGCGATCACGTCATTCATCTTTGGCATGGATAATGACACAAAAGGCGTATCGGACCGAACTGTGGATGAGATCGAGACTTGGGCCCCGGGCCTGCCGGTATTCGGCCAGCTCACGCCGTTTCCGGCGACGCCGCTTTATGAACGGCTCGAAGCGTCGGGCCGCCTCCGTCGGCCGAAGCATTGGCTCGATTTCGCCCCATTCGTAATGGCCCACGACCCGCTCAAGATGTCGATCGAAGATGCGAAGGCTGAGACCTTTAACGCATGGTCACGCTCCTACAGCCCGGAGCGCAACCATCAAGCCATCGAGTCGATCCGAGAGGCACCGATCCAGGTCCGCATCAGCCACCTCGTGGCCCGGCTCTGTTTTAGGGGCATCTATTTTCCGCAGATGAGCAAACTTGCGTGGGCTAAACTGATATTTCAGAACCGGCGGCCGATCATCAGCCTCACTCGCGAGGGCGTCCGCAAATGGCGGGCGTTCAGGAAACATCGGCGTGTGAGCACGGAACCCTTGCCGAGCTCTCAGTAGGGGCGCGGGCCTGTTAAGGCTGTAGCGTCGGCGGTTGGTTGCGGCCGACGGATTCGAGGTGTTTTACGATCTTCTGGATCAGCCAATCAGGTGTTGAGGCACCGGCCGTAACGCCCACGCGCTCGACGCCCATCAGGTCGGCGTCATTGATCTCTTCTTCCGTCTCGATCAGGAAACTCTTATCACACTGCTCCTTGCAGACGGCAAGCAGCTTGATGCTGTTTGACGAATGCCGGCCGCCGATGATGTAAAAGGCATCTACCATGCCGGCCAGTGCGCGCGCCGCTTCCTGGCGGTCGCGTGTGGCGGAGCAGATGGTATTAACGAGCTCGACCTCGTCGTCGGTCTTCGCCTTGACCGCCTCGGCCGTGTCAAAGAAGGTCTTTGATTTGATGGTCGTCTGCGACACGACAAGCGGCTTTCTCAATCGCGGAAGCAATGCAACCTCGGTCTCGTCCCGGATGACAAACGCGTGCTCCGGTGCGTAGCCTTTTACACCGATCATCTCAGGATGGTCAGGGTCGCCTACAACCACAACGTGCCTGTCCTTTGCCGCCGCACGGGCGGCCAGGCGCTGCACGCGTGTCACGAATGGACACGTCGCATCGACGACCTTTGACGCTTTCTCCTCAAGCTCCTGCTGCACCGTGGGCGTAACGCCGTGCGCGCGGATCACGGCCGTCTCGCCGCGCTGGATCTGTACCGGCTCGTTGATCGCCGTGACGCCCTCGTGCGCGAGACGCTGCATCTCCTGCTTGTTATGGATCAACGGGCCGAGACTGCGGACGGTCTCGCCCGCGGCGACAGCCTCCTCGACCATCTCAACGGCACGCTCGACACCGAAACAGAACCCGTATTCATCCGCCAGCAGAACTTGCATTTTTGCTAAACCTTAACTAAATTCTCTGTTTTGCCCCGCACTCGGCAAAGTCTGATTTTAACAAATGGCAAATGGAAACGAAACCACCTTGCGCGACTGCCGATTTCTCAGCAATGACCATTTCGGCCCGCTCTATGCGACGTTCATTGAGGCATTTTCCGATTATGTTTATCCTTTTGCCCTTACGGAAACACAGTTTCGCAACCACATCAATCTCAACGCCGTGGACCTCAGCCGGACGGCCGGCTGTTTCTCCGATGGTCGGCTCGTAGGCTTTTCGCTCAATGGATTTGGCGAGTGGGAAGGCCGTCCGACGGTTTACGATGCCGGCACGGGCGTGATCCCTTCGATGCGGCGTCGCGGGATAAGCGAGGCGATGTTTGAGATGATGATGCCCGTCTTTAAGGAGCGTTCGATATCGCAATCTCTCCTCGAGGTCATCACGAAAAACGGCGGGGCGATCAGGCTCTACGAGAAGCTCGGATTTTCTACCATCCGCGAACTCGCACTACTCCAGTGCGACGGCAAGGTCAAGCCCGCTGTGTCAGCGGCAGATGTCACGATCCGCGAAATAACTGATCCTGACTGGAAACTGCTGACCTCATTCTGGGACGGCCGCCCCTCGTGGCAAAACTCGGTCGAGGCGGTCAATCGCAGCCTGCCGCTCAAACGCATCCTCGGGGCCTTTCAGGACGGCGTCTGCGTCGGATATATCATATTCTCGTCGAGTTTTGGCCGCGTCGCACAGATGGCAGTTGACACGGCCCACCGCAATCGCGGCATCGGGACCGCGCTGCTAAACGCAATGCAGGGTGAGACGACGTCTGGATATTCGCTCCAGCTAATAAACATCGACCGCTCCCTGACCAATGCCGTCGCATTCTTCCGCCGCCGCGGCTTCTACGAACGCCTCACCCAGTTCGAAATGCTCAAATCTCTCTAAGATCACCTGCGAAACCGCTTGGATCGGTATGGCAGGTGTTATTTTGCGCGGATCTCGAGGCTGCGGGCGGCGGGGTCCAGGCGGCGTGTGCCGAAGCGGAGAAATGCTTCGTAATTCTCTTTGTCCTGGCCGTCGAGATAGACAATGTTAGCTCCGACGAGGAACCTCTCGGCCGAAATGTGGACGCCGACCTTCTTGTAACGACATCCCTTGGCCCGCATATAGACCTTTCCCGTCGGCAGATCGATCTCGACGTTAAGAATTCGGTCATGGCCTACGAGATATTTCTCTTTTACGCGGATCGACGGCACGGTAAAGCCGATGCCCGTCCTACTGATATCGACGGTCTCGCCGAGAATGCATGCCGCACGGGCGCGTTCGAGCGCCATCTCGCTGTTAATGTCGGGGTCGAACCAGACCTTAAGAGGGGCCGTATGATCGCGACGAAGAGACACCATGCGCCTCGAGAAAGAGCGGTTCAGCTTCGTTATAAGCTCACGTATCATCGCCAAGGGGCCTGGATAAAGCGACAGGAACCTATCTTTATAATCGCAATCCAAGAAAATTGCAAGTGGCTGACAGCATTTTTTCCACAGGCTATTTCACAGTTTTTCCACAGGCCATCATTTCGTCAGCGACGTGCCGCCGGTATCGCGTTTGGACAAGGCGGCGCCGTCGAGCATGAATGACAGTTTCCCGCTCTTGCCGTACTCGACCGGCGTAGCGGTGGCGTAATAGCTTTTGCGTTCGGCATCGAGGTTGACCGCGTAGACATAGCCCGTCGAGGTGGTCGACATCGCATCGTCGGGGATCAGGCCCTGTCCGACGAGCGTGCGCAGGTCGGCATAGACACCCTGATTCTGAGCTGCATATACGAGCTGGCCCTTGGCAATTCGCCGAAGCATCGCCTCGGCCTCGTCATGGTGAACGTCGATGCGCAGATTATAGAAATACAGTTTCCCGTCCGCCTTCATTCGCTGCTCGCCGGCCTCGTCAACGCTCATCAGGACCCAAACGTCATTCTGCCGACGCAATTGGATGGTCTGCGTCTCGGGCTTCTCTGATGTGGGCAACTCGATAGTTACGGTCGCGCGGTCGCCCGAGACGATCTCACCATTGATCTTGAGGTCGGCGGGAACCTGGACGGCGAGCTTCTCAAAATCGACCGAGAACTCCTTCAACTCGGCGTCGGTAAGGCCCTCGATCGCGGGCCGCATATTCGTCATGTACATTGCCGCGCGAATTTCCCTGTCGCGCAGGCGCCTGTAAAACACTCTGACGGTGTCGGCCGGCCCGCCGGCCTCGATGTCGATCGTCGCGCCCTTTGCTGCGTCGGTCGTATTGACCACATCGGCGGCGGGAGCGGTGGCTTTTTCAGATGCCTTGGCTGAGCATCCGGCGATCAGGAATGACACAGCGGCAATCGCTAACAGCGGCAAAATTCGACGAGAAGGAGCAATTTCTCTCATGTAGATCACCTCGTGTGGAAAAAGCAGCTCAAGAAAAAAGCGGCACGCCATAATTATAGCGTGCCGCGCACAAAGATGTAAAACAATTTTTAGTCGCCTTTCTTAAACGCCATCCAGCGTTCGCGGCCCACGAGATATAGCAGGACCGAGAGGATCAGAAACGGTACCGCTCCCAGCCACCACGCGTGATCGCCGGCAAAGAATGGATTATGGTCGCCCGCCCATTTGGTCGAGGTATCCTGAATGCTCTTGAGCCACGGCACGACCGCAAATATCGCGATCAGGATACCTGCAATGGCTCCGCCAGCAATATATCCCGACGCCATTAGGACGCCGTGAGACTTGTCGGTCTCAGCGATGATCTGGTCCTCGGTCAGGTCCTTTTCGGCAAGTTTCTTTTTGAGGTAAACATCAACGATCTTACGCACCATGCCGCCCACGAATATCGGAGCGCTCGTCGCGATCGGCAGATACAGGCCGACGGCGAATGCCAGTGACGGCACGCCGACGATCTCGAGCATGATCGCGATCATCGCACCCAACAGGACAAGGCCCCACGGCAGGTCACGCCCCAGCACGCCTTTGATGATATAGCTCATCAGCGTTGCCTTTGGAGCGTCGTAACGCTCGATATTATTGCCGGCCGAGTCTTTCTTGACCACGCCGTTGATCGCCGGATCGACGAGGTACACGGGCTGGCCTTGGTTGGTTACGAGGTATTTGCCTATCTGGCCCGACTTCGGATCGGTGTTCTGCCAGACGTGATACTGCGTCGTATCAGACGTGTATTCGCCTACCTTGACGTGCTCCGTTTTGAGTTGGCCGTGCTCGCGAAAGAGCTTGTCCTCGGCCACCGTAAAGCCCGGCGGGAACCCCGAAGCATCGACCTTTTGATAATAAGTTCCGCCATCATTCAGCACGAGAAGCAGCGGCCCCAGCAGCATCGCCGATGCAAGAGCGCCTACCAGAATAGCGATCTGCTGCCGCTTGGGCGTTCCGCCGACGAGGAAACCGGTCTTGAGGTCCTGCGATGTCGTGCCGCCGTTCGAAGCGGCGATGCACACGATGCCGCCGATCGACAAAGCGGTCACAAAATACGGATCGGGCGCCGTCCATCCCAATGCGAGGAACGCGAGACAGGTAAACAGCAGCGTCGCGACCGTCATTCCCGAGATCGGATTTGACGACGAGCCGACCTCGCCGGTCAGCCTCGACGAGACAGTCACAAACAGGAAACCCAGAATGATGATGAGGATCGAGCCAAAGATCGAAACGATCGGGTCCTTGCCGACAAACAGCCCCAGCGACGGCGTGAGCATTATCGCCGCGACGAGGATGATGAGGCCGATGATGACGTACTTCATCGAAAGGTCCTGATCGGTGCGCGGCACATTGCCGTTTGCCGCATCCGACGAGCCACGGAGATCGGCCAGCCCCGACTTGAGACCGCTCCAGATCGTCGGCAGGCTGCGGCCGAGCGAGATGATGCCCGCGGCCGTCACCGCCCCGGCACCGATGTAGAGGATGTATTCGCTGCGGATATTGCCGGGCGACATCTCGGCGATGGTCTTGCCGACGGCCGGCGCAAGCGGGCTGGTGAGGGCGTCGCCAAAATACTTGATCAGCGGGATCAGGATGAGATACGAAAGGATGCCGCCGCCGAGCATGATCGCCGATATATACGGGCCGATAATGTAACCGACGCCGAGCAGAGCGGGATTGTTTTCCAGGTGGATCGAGCCGCCCTTGAGCACGTTGTCTGGCAGGTCCTTGCCCGGTTCGGGATTCCAGGCAGCGAATACGTCCATCACCGATTTGTAGATGAAACCAAGCCCGAATCCTGCAGCGATGATCTTGCCGCGATGAAGCACTTCGTCGTCCGATGCGGCCTCGCCGCCGCCCTCATGAGCAGCGTCGCGCGATTCTTTTGACGCGCCGGCGATCAGCACCTGCGCACAGGCTGTGCCCTCTGGATACTTAAGGAATCCGTGCTGCTCCTTGATCAGCGCGCGACGCAGCGGGATCATCATAAGAATTCCGAGCAGCCCGCCGAGCACCGCGACCAGCGTCACGCGCCAGATCTCGAGATCAAAGCCCAGTATCAATATCGCCGGCATCGTCACGCCGACGCCAAACGCGATCGATTCGCCCGCCGAACCGGCGGTTTGCATCATGTTCGATTCGAGGATCGTCGCATCGCGCATCCCGACTTTTGACAGCAGCCGAAACAGCGTGATCGCGATGACCGCGACCGGTATCGACGCCGAAACCGTCAGGCCCGTCTTAAGCACCAGATACAGCGAGGATGCTCCAAAGATGACCCCAAGCAGCGTCCCGATAATGAGAGGAAATGCCGTCAGCTCACGCAGATTTGATGCGTCCGGAATATAAGGGCGAAAATTCTCGAGAAAAGGATTCTTCATCGCGTCTCCTGTTTTTGGTCTGATTCGAACGGGGAAAGTTACTGCAAAGCAATTTACAGCCTATTTGATCTACAAGCAACCGCAGAGACGCAGGAGACGCTGAGAAAACATACAGGCCGCCCTCGGTGTATATTAGGATTAGCCCAACCGGTTATTCCTAATTCGTGGCTATTTCTCTTCATGAATCTTAGAAAGGCATTTCTTTACACCTTGATCGGCTCGGTGGCCGTCAGTGCTCTCATCGGTATCGGCGTGATCCTGCTCGGCAATTTTGGCAACCTTGAGGTCAGGATATTGATGACGACGCTGACGATCACGGCGACGAGTATCCTGGGCCTTGCCTGCGGTGCGTACTACGAGACGGGCCGCGGGCGAGTACTGCCATTGGCAGGAATAGTGCTGGCCCTGGCAGCAGCGATCATGACTTTCCTGATCATCTGGAACGTCCTCGACGAAAATGAGAGCTTTATCAAATCGGCGGGCACGATACTGCTCGCGTCGGTCGCGTGTTCGCACCTGTCGCTGCTCTCGCTCGCGCGGCTGGACAAGCGCTTCGCGTGGTCACGCATCGCTGCGTTCGTCACCGTCTGGCTGCTGTCGGCCCTGCTGGCCTATCTCATCTGGTTCGAGCCGGATGCAAACAACGACCTCTTTGCCCGCACCATCGGCGTTCTCTCGATCCTTGTGGCCTCGGTCACGGTCGTAACGCCGGTCTTTCACAAGCTAAGCGCCGGCGAGCCAACGGTTGCCGATCTCGATGCTCAGATCGAGGAACTAAGATCGCGTATCACCGAACTTGAACGACAAAAGGCAGAGCTGGATCCGGGCGACACCGAAGATCAAATTTCTTCAGTTAATAGTTAATAGTTATCAGTTACCCGGCATAGGCAATGGGATCGATCTCTCCCGCCCTAGCAAACCCGCGCAATCGCAACGCACACGAGTCGCAGGTGCCGCAGGCGAGTTCGTTTGAACGATAGCATGACCAAGTCAGATTGAGTGGCGCTTCGAGTTCGACGCCTTTGAGTACGATCTCGGCTTTTGTGAGATGAATGATCGGCGTGCGTATCTCGATGTGCGTATCGGGCTTCGTGCCGGTTTCGATCACTTTTTGAAAGCTGGCGTAAAACTCCGGCCGACAATCGGGATAGCCGCTCGAATCTTCGGCAACAGCGCCGATGTAAATTGCGTTCGCGCCGATGACCTCGGCCCAGCTCACGGCGATCGAAAGCATATTCGCATTGCGGAAAGGCACGTAGCTCGTCGGGATCTCTTTATTATCGAGATCGGCCGCAGAGACCGCGATGTTCTCATCGGTCAACGATGATCCGCCGATCTTTGCGAGATGCTCTATCGAAACATCGAGGCGTTTCGCAACCCCGTAATGATCGGCAATATCACTGAATGCCTGCCGCTCTCGTGCTTCAGTCCGCTGCCCGTACGATACATGCAGAAACGCAAGCTCATCCGCCTCGCGCGCCGCCATCGCTGCCGTAACGCACGAGTCCATTCCGCCGGAAACTAGAACGATACTGTTCATGCTTTCTTTGCTTCTTTGCGTTCTTTGCGGCTTTGCGGGCGAAGCTCTTTATCCCGCAAAGCCGCAAAGGCTGCAAAGAAGCACTCACAAGTTGTTGACCACTCGTGTAATACCGTCCTTTATCAGCGGCACGTTAAAGTTGATTAGAAGCCCGAGCTTCAGATCCATGATCCTGAGATACGTCCTGAGTTGCTTCGGGTGAACCGGAGCAACCGCCTCGACCGACTTTATCTCGACTACGACCTTTCCACCCGCGATCATGTCGGCACGGAAGCCAATATCCAACTTGACACTTTCCCAAACTACGGGCCACGGCTGCTGTGTTACGACACTCAGGCCACGTTTAGTAAGCTCGTGTTCGAGCACTTTTTCATACACGGATTCCAATAGTCCAGGACCGAGTTTCGTATGGATCTGAAATGCACAGTCAACTATGATCCGGGCGATGTCATTTTCGTGCATAAGGCAAGTTTCCCGCAAAGCCGCAAAGGTGCAAAGAACGCAAAGTGAAATCCTTCATCAATTACACTACGCATTTATCTTCTGTCTCCTTGGCGCCTTTGCGGCTTTGCGGGAAATCTTTTTCTAAACGCCACGGGCATCGGCTCCCCAAATGTATTTGTGAAGCTGGAGATTGAGTCTCACGTTGTATTTTCCCTTTGAGATAGCCTCAGCCAAAACAGGCAGATCGACAGCTCCGTGAACCGGCGAGATCAATATCTCTTTCGCTCGGTTTTGAAGGTCGTATTTATCGATAATAACAGTCGCAAAGACCCAGTCTTCTAAGCTGGCGACGACGAATTTTACCTCGTCGAAATCAGGCCGCAGGCATTCCAGGTTTTCCCAATAGTTTCTTCCGAACTCACCCGATGCCGGGCATTTGATATCCAGGATAACGGTGGCCCGTTTGTCGACCTCTTCAATAGAAAAATAGCCGCCGGTCTCGATCAGGACCTCGTAGCCGCGGTCGCAGAGCTCGGTGATGAATGCGAACACGTTCTTCTGCGCAAGCGGCTCACCGCCGGTTACCTCGACGAGGTTACAGCCAAATTCGTCTAGTCTTGCGAAGATGTCGTCAAAGTCGATCGTCTCGCCGCCCGTGAAGGTGTACTCACTGTCACACCAGACGCACCGCATCGGGCAGCCTGTAAGGCGCACAAATGAGCACGGCCGCCCCGCGTGCGACGATTCGCCCTGGATCGAGCGAAAGATCTCGGTGATCCGGAGAGATCTCTCAGATGTCGGCATCCGGATCGAATTTGAAGGAACGGGAAATACGCTTTACCACCGGATCCATCTTCTTTTTTTGATCACGCGGATACTCTATCGTAAAGGTAAAGAATATTTCCGGTTCTGCTCCGCCTCGCTGAAGCGTCTTTTGATAAAAGATACGGCCATTCAGCGTGCATGAGATCACGAAGAACCTTTCATTAAAAACCTTGTAAACCTCAGCGTCCCCGCACTTCTGGAGCGAATCATCGTATTGCCCCACGAAGGTCCGATCAAGTGCGTTATGTTGCCCCCAGACGAGCATCTCGATCTTTCCGTCATTTGACCTAAAGATCCGGCCGTCATTATTTGCCGGTGGCGCCTGCCGCTTCAACAGGCCTGACGGATACTCGATCGAATAAGCGAACCGCTCATTTCGGTACGTCTGATACTTCGTCTGAGCATCGGCCCCGAGAGATGTAAGCAGGATGACGAAAGCGATCAGACCGAGTCTTTTCATATTCATAATAACCCCCACCAACCATACTGATTTATAACTTCGCCAATGCCAAACGAAGCGAGATTTGCTGCAACGATAGCCGCAAGACTCCTGAGCCACTCGCGCGTGCCGAGCGTGTCGTTGCCGCGAAATGCCAGCCAGAACAAGATGCATTCGGCAATCGGTGCAAAGCTCTCCGCAATGAGCAGATACAACGCCCTCGATTGGCCATAGAACAATGTCGGAAGCACCAGCACCACGATCGGATACGTACACGCCGTCAGCCATACGCCGCACAGCGTCCGTTGTCCGAGCGAGAGTTTTCGCGTTAACCCGACAAGCAGCACCGGCGTCTCGATCAGGATCGTCACGAGATAGCCGAAGGGCAGGAAATACCAGAGATGCGAAAAGGTCAGATCCATCACCTCCGGCGACGGCGCCTCGTCAAAAAAAGCGAGGAACCGAACCATGCCGGTGATCTCTGCGATTCCGCTGACAGCTAACATTTGCTGAGATTCTCTACTGCGGCGCGATCGATCCAGTCGCCATTGCCGATGACGACAACACCCGTTTGGCCCGGTGCGTAGCAGTAGTTACGCACCCTGTTCACGGTCCCGTCCTTGGCATAAACCGCGACGAAGAATCTGACTGAAAAATCGCATGTATTTGTTGCCCGCACCTTAACAAAGCCGTCGCTAGGATCGATCTTAGCCTCCCAACTAATGCCGCAGTCGGAAGTAACAAGCTCCGCTCCGGGCAATAAGAGTTCGTAAGGCATTACCGGCCTTGCCGTGCTCACGAACATCAGAGCCGCGAACGTACAGATGACAAGGGATCGCATACTCATGGCCTCCTCACAATCACAGCATCTTTATCAAGAACGGGAACTCAGCTAATACATGGCCGATCGCAACGCCGAAATAGATGTCGCGTGTCGTCGTGTAATCGACGGCAAAGCCTGTCCACAACACAAACATCAGCATCACACTGACCGTCAGGGCAACGGCGACCAGCCTCGGAAATCCGCCCTTGCCCGAATAGAGCGGAATGTCCTTAAGCCTCCACGGTATCGCCCGACGGTCAGCGAGCGGTATCAGCAGAAGCCAAACGAAGTAGTGTATCGATTCAAGAAAGACGTGCGTCGCGACGAGCAGATGGCTCGATATCCCCGGTAGTATCTGGCTGCCGGCGTGCTGCGCGATACGCCAAAATAGATTCGTCTCCTCGGGCAGATTTGGCTGGCCGGCAAGCGCCAGCCACAGCAGGACGAGAAATACGGAGACAGATGCCAAACACCAGTGATATGCCCTCAACCATTCCGGCCGCGAACGGCGTATCTGGCGCTCCAGAAACCACATCGCGATGAACGGGTGAATGTAAACGAGAGCGAGGCTCCAGTATTGCGGGACGAGCCAGGCAAGAGATGCGAGCAGAAAGGCAGCGGGAAACGCCCACGCCCAGTCCGTCTTTGGCCGCTGCCTGCCTCTGAGATAGAACAGGAGGCCAAGCCACAGCACGAAAGCGGTATTCCAAACGGCCGCAAACATCGCCCAGCCCGCATCGCCCCATAGCCAATTGCCGCTTGCAAAATATAGCGTCAGGTACGCCGTGGCCAGAACTACCACCCCACCAATACCGACGCTGTAATAGAGTTTTGAACGGCCCCACCGCAGCGGCATTCGTGCGGCAAAATAGCGGACCTCCATCACATTATGAACGCCCGCGAATAGGAAGATCGTCGCGATCGACGCCGCCAGGGGAAAACTGCCGATAGCAAGGGCCGCGACGGCACACGCCGCCACGAACGCAAAGAAAAAGATCTGTGCGCTCGTGATGACGGGTTCGGCTACGCGGACCTGCTGCATCTACTCCTCCGAGCTGTCCGTTTTTGGGTCGGGCACGATCAACTCGATCACGCTGCGGTCCGGATCGGTCGTCGTCTCAACCTTGATCTTGCCCGATGCCTGCTTATACATATGAACGCCGCGCGTAAAGAGCGAGCTCGTGATAGAGCGGGCCTCAGGCGGCGGGCCGATGTTTGCATAGACAAACGACGCAGCTGCGGCCACGACCATCAGGGCGATCAGCGTCTTGCCCTTTGCCGAGGAGGCCCTCCCCGAGCGAACGAACCAAATGCCTCCAACCACAAGCGCCAGGCTTAGGAACATTCCGCTGACGATAGTCTGAGTGCGTGATATCGAACTCTCGGCCGGTGTCTCGACCGAGGCCGTATTGTCTTCACCGTCATCGATCTGTTCGAGCTCGGCCCGAAGCTGTTTGACTTGCGATTTTGGTATGCGAAGCACCGCTTCCGTAGCGTTGCGGTCAAGTTTGATGAACAGCGTCGTATTGACGCCGGGTTTCGGCTTCGGCGTCTTTACAGGCTTCGGCGGAGCAATGTCCGCATAGGCCGCGACCGAAGCAATGAACAGGACAGCGAGCATCAGTGTAATTCGTTTCATATTCGACTCCTTTTCGGGGCTGGTTTTTCGTGAATTATAACAGCAAATTGTCAGTACCACCTGCGGTAGCGGGTGGTTGAACACTTTTCAGACAGAACGACGATAGCCTGCTCCGCTTGCAGCGCGACCGCTCGCTATCGCAGGCGGGTTCTAACTTTGTTAAACTTTCTGCATATGCGAACACAGCTAAAGCGATTCATCGAGCAGATGGATGACAATTCGGTGGCGATCATTCCGGCCGCCCACGAGCAGACGAGGAGCTACGACACGGAATTCAAATTCCGCCAAGACTCGGATTTTTGGTATCTGACAGGTTTTCCCGAGCCTGACGCGATCGCGGTAATTACAAAGGGTGCCAAGCAGCCGTTCACGCTCTACGTCCGCCCGCGCGATCTCGAAATGGAAACGTGGTTTGGCCGCCGTCAGGGTGTCGTGGGCGCGGTGAAGAACTACGCCGCCGACCGAGCATTCCCGATAGACAAGTTTCCCGCCGATCTGGGCAAGATACTCGACGGCCGCGATAAACTGTATTACCGTTTTGCAGTCGATAGCTCCCTCGACCGGCAGATCCTCGACTACCTGACCGAACAGCGAGTTCGCCGCCTAAAGACGGCATATCCGCCGCACACAATCATTGACCCGACACCGATCATCGGCGAGATGCGGCTTCACAAATCGGCCAAAGAGATCGAATACATGCAAAAGGCCGCGAATATCGCCGCCGAGGCCCACGTGCTCGCGATGAAAAAGGTCAAGCCGGGCATGAACGAGGGTCAGGTCGAATCGTTGATGGAGGCCTACATGCGCGACAAGGGCGCGAGCGGCGTCGCATACAATTCGATCATCGGCGGCGGCGACAACGCGACGATCCTGCACTACGTCGAGAACAACATGCCGCTAAAAGACGGCGACCTCATCCTGATCGACGCCGGTGCCGAATATCAGGGCTATGCCTCGGATATTACGCGGACATTCCCGGTGAACGGCAAATATTCCAAGGCCCAACGCGAAGTTTACGACATCGTGCTCGACGTCCAGCTTCAGTGCATTGAATACACAAAGACCGGCAACACCGTAAAAGGCCGCCAGGAATTCTCGATCGAACTCCTGACCGAAGGCATGAAAAAGCTCGGCCTGCTCAAAGGTTCGACTAAAGAACTCATCAAGAAAAAGGCCTACATGAAATACTACATGCACGGCGTCGGCCACTATCTCGGCCTCGACGTACACGACGCGGGCCGCTATTTCGTCGATCAGCAGGCTAAACAGTCAAAACCCTTCGCCCCCGGCATGGTCCTGACCGTCGAGCCCGGCCTCTACATCCCGCCCGACGATAAAACAGCCCCCGCCAAATACCGCGGCATCGGCATCCGTATCGAGGACGATGTTTTAGTCACCAAAGACGGAAATCTGAATCTCACCGCAAAGGTCACGAAAGACGCCGACGAGATCGAGTCGATAATGCAAAAGCGCCGCTAGTCAGAACCGCCTGCGTAAGCGGGCGGTCAGGTACGTAGATATGGACATCAACGTGATACTAAAGAATTTGCCGCTTCTCTTCTGCGCGGTATTCGTCGCGATCCTATTCATCCAATCCGGCCTCGACAAGGTGTTTGACTGGAAGGGCAATCTCGGCTGGCTCACGGGGCACTTTTCAAAGACGCCTCTCGCCAAAATGGTGCCGATGATGCTGTTGACGATCACCGTGATGGAGATCGCGACCGGGCTGCTGGCGGCTGCAGGACTGATCTATCTGCTCGTTACCGGACAGACCACGCTGATCTTCTACGCATCGATCCTCGGTGCGGCGAGCCTGACGGGGCTGTTTTTTGGACAGCGCATAGCAAAGGACTACCCGGGCGCGGCCGTGCTGGTCCCTTACTTCATCCTCTTGCTGATAATGATGTATCTCTCGTCGCCGACGAAAGCCTAGCGGGTCAGGCGGACGATCTGCAGCTTTACGCAGTAGGCGTTTGCGGCGATCGTCTTCTTAGAATGTGGGGCCGGGTCGAGCGTATCGACCGAGACGGCCCAGACGCCAACCTGGTCGCCGCGTCGACCGATAGTCGAGTTAAATTCGTAATCCTTGGTCCCGTTTTCACCGGTGATGCGAAACTTCATTACCGCATTCCCTGCCCAGATGCATTGCACATCCGTCGGGCAGCGCGAATCTTCCGTGACGCCGAGAAACTTGATCTTGAGCCCGCTCATCTTGGCAGTCTTTTGCTGGCCCGTCTTGAGCGTGACGGTCTCGATCTTGAACGGTTCGATGTCCTGCGAATAGCTGTTCATCGTAATCAGCAACCCTACAAATATCGCAAACACAGCAGTTTTCATAGTAACCTCAGCAGGCTGCGGCTCGAGCCGCCGCCGCACCATTAGAACGAAACCAGGCCGAATCCGTTGCAGACAAACTTTACGCGGCGGCCGATGCCCCGGCCTTGATCTTTTCCTCGATCGCCCGGGCAAACTCATTTGTCTTTGCCGTCCCGCCAAGGTCGCGCGTGATCGCCCGACCCTCAGCAAAAACTGCGAGGATCGCTTCTTGCATGCGCCTTGCGGCATCGCGTTCGCCGATATGATTCAGCATCTGAACCGCCGAAAGCATCAGCGCGGTCGGATTCGCAATTCCCTGGCCCGCAATGTCCGGTGCCGAGCCGTGGACCGCCTCGAATACTGCTCCCTGTTCACCGATATTCGCACCCGGAGCCAGGCCGAGGCCGCCGATCAGGCCCGCGCACAGATCACTGACGATGTCGCCGTAGAGATTTTCGAGCACCAACACGTCAAACTGTTCCGGCCGCATCACCAGCTGCATGCAGCAATTGTCGATGATCTTGTCGTCGGCCTCGATGTTTGTAAATTCTTTCGCGACGTTGTAGAAACATTCGAGGAAAAGGCCATCCGACAGCTTCATGATATTCGCCTTGTGAACGGCCGTCACCTTCTTGCGACCGTTGTCACGAGCGTATTCAAAGGCGTATCGCGCGATGCGTGTCGAGGCTTTCTCCGTAATGATCTTGAGCGATTCGACAACGCCCGGCACGACAACGTGCTCAAGGCCGGCGTAGAGGTCCTCGGTATTCTCGCGGACAATAACGAGATCGAGCTCGGGATATCGGCATTCGACATTCGGCAGGGCTTTGACCGGCCGCACGTTCGAATAAAGATCGAGCGCTTTTCGCAAGCCGACGTTTACCGAGGTAAAGCCCTTGCCGATCGGCGTCATCTGCGGGCCTTTGAGAGCGACCCTATTTTGCCGGATCGAATCTATCGTCTTTTCCGGCAGCGTGGTCCCATATTTCTCCTGCGCCTGTGCGCCCAGAATATGTGTTTCCCAATCGATCTCGACACCCGTCGCCTCGATGACGCGGACGGTTGCGGCCACGATCTCAGGCCCGATGCCGTCGCCGGGGATCAATGTGATCTTGTGCTTCATAACTGTTTTCTATCTTACGCGGGCAGCATCGAAATATGAAGAGTAGCCAATAGCTCATAGCTAAAAGCTAATAGCTACTTTTCAAACCGGTCCGGTTGCGCTGAGATGTCCTATACTTATACCTATGGCAGATGTTCTGATCATCGGCGGCGGCGTTATCGGGCTGAGTATCGCCCGCGAACTGCGGCGTCGCGGGACCGACAAGATAACCGTCATTGAGAGAGGCCGGTGCGGACGCGAGGCATCGTGGGCGGCCGGGGGAATGCTCACAACGGACGTGCATGCGGCCGTTAAAGATGATGCTTATCTGCTGGGAACGAAATCACGCGGCATGTATCCGGCGCTGGCCGATGAACTGTTGGATGAGACGGGCATCGATATTGAGTTGGACCAGACCGGCACGGTGGACGTCGCCTTTGGCGATGAAGACGGGCAGCGGCTCCTCGAAAAATCTCGGCAACAAGCCTCGATCGGCATCGCCATCGAAACGCTCTCACTCGAGGAGATCCTCAAACTTGAGCCTGAACTGTCCTCGGCCATTCAGGTCGGGGCATATTACGCGAATGACTGGCAGGTCGAGAACCGCAAGCTGCTCCTCGCTTTGCTCCGTTATGCCAGCCTCAACGATATCGAGGTCCGCGAGGGCACCGAGGCCTCAGCGATCATCGTCGAGAACGGCAGGGCCACGGGCGTTCAGGCCGTGGACGGCCCACAATACGCGGGGCACACGATACTTGCAACGGGCGCGTGGACGTCGCTCATCAAACTGGGCGATGCAGCGATGCCATTCACCGTCAAGCCTATTCGCGGCCAGATCGTAGAGTTTCAGGGCTCGCCGAACGAGATCGTTCATGTGGTCTGGGCCGGCCACACTTACATCGTTCCCCGTGCTGACGGACGCGTACTTGTCGGATCCACGTCAGAAGATGTTGGTTTCGACCACTCGATCACAGAGCAGGCCCGATGTGAGTTGGTCGAAAAGGCAGCCCGCATCGCTCCATCGATCGGTTCAATGCAGGTAACGGATCACTGGTCGGGGCTCCGGCCATTTGCGGGCGACAGCTTGCCGGTCATAGGCGGCATCGCCGGCATAGACGATCTGCTTATCGCGACGGCCCATTACCGCAATGGCATCCTTCTCGCACCGGTGACGGCATCGCTGGTGGCGGACGCCATTGCGGGCGAATCGACATCGGAATTCGACACTTTTCGGCCGGACAGATTTGCGGCGGCCGCAGCCCACTGAGAGATGAAGCTTTCAATATTCCTCCTTATTCTGCTACTTTCCTCCGGCATCTTTGCTCAGTCGGGCCGCGTTGGCCCATCGGGCACGGCACAGACCGGCACAGCGGCCCCGACTGTGAGGGAACTCTTCGACGAAGCGAACGGTTATCTAAAGGCGAAGCTAACAGAGTACGAAACGAAGAAAGTGACCTACAGCGATTCGCTCCTGGCTCGGACGAAGCTGGAGCAGCGACAGCTCGCGGCCCGGCACGCAGCCTCGGCGGCAACGCGGACGGATCTTGCTGGCGAAGATCTTTACTATCTCGGAATGCTTAATTGGATCGCCGATAACCTCGATGGAACTGCCGAGAATCTGCTGAAATTTATCGCCGCCGAAGGCTCTCCCGCCAACCGTGTCCAGACAGCTCGCTCCATTGTCACGGTCGTGCTTGCAAAGCAAAAAAAGCTCACCGAGGCGGAACGAGTTTTCGCCGATTATCTGGCTGCTGAACCGCGCAAGCCTACCGAACAGGCCCGTGTTGAAGGTGAACTCGCCAAGGCATATCAGGCAGAGAATGACTTCATTAAGATGGCGCCGCATGCTGAGGCCGCCTATGCGGCGTCGAAAGACTTGCTGAAAGATGCCTCGTCCCGCGCTCGCGGCCTCGACGAGATCCTTGACGCAGGGATGCTTGTTTTTGAGGCCCATCGCGATTCGGGCAACCGCAATAAGGCCGAGCTGGCACTCGATGATATGCGCGTCACGGGTGCGTCGGTAAATTCCTCGAGCCTTTACTATTACGCCGTTGATCAAAAGATCAAGTATCTGATCGACACCGGGCGAAAGGCTGCGGCGCTGGCCTATTACGCCTCGGTCCTTTCCGCGATACCCAAAGAATTCATCGACCGCTACTCGCAAAACGAGGTCGCGTCGCGGCTCAGAAAACGGGAACAGCATTATAAACTGCTCGGCGAGGCTGCGCCTGAGTTCCTAGCGCCGGCCGAGTGGTTTCCCGGTAAGGCCCGCACGCTCGCCGATATGCGGGGCAAGGTCGTGCTGCTCGATTTCTGGGCGACGTGGTGCGGCCCGTGCTTTGAGGCGTATCCGTCCCTGATCGAATGGCATCAGGACTATCGCTCGGCGGGCCTCGAGATCGTCGGCGTTACGCGATATTACGGCAAGGCCGGCGGCCTGCCGGCCGATTCGCCGTCCGAGCTAAACTTTCTAAAGCAGTTTCGGACGCGCGAGCGGCTGCCTTACGATTTTGCCGTTGCGGCCGGCCAGGCCATCCAGCTGCAGTACGGCGCCACCGCCCTGCCAACAGCCGTCATCATTGACCGCAAAGGCATCATCCGCTACGCCGAAACGGGATCCAGTCCGTCACGCATCACACAAATGCACGAGATGATCAAGAAACTCCTCGCCGAGAAATAACCGCCTTGCTCGCCGGCGAATCTGAGCTAAGATTCATGTAATGCCCGAGAACCGACGCACACAGGGCCTATATGACCGCATCGCCGATGTGCAAAACCTGGCGATGAAGCTCAACGGCTATCGCCAGTCGGTCGCCAAATACTTGCGGTCGCTCAAGCTCGATATCGGCCCTGAATCGCTCGTTCTCGATGCAGGCTGCGGCACGGGGCTCGTCACGCTTGCGTTTCAGGAGGCAGGCTATCGGCCGCGAAGAGTAGAGGCTGTCGACCTGTCGTTCAACTCGCTCACCGTTGCGCGGCAGGAGTTTCGGGCTCGACGACGCCTCGCGAATCGAAGCGACGCCATACAGAGCAACGTCCTCAACTTGCCGTTCGCCGACAACACGTTCGACTTGTTGTTGATGTGCGGCGTGCTCGAATATACTCCGCTCGACGCCGGGCTCGGCGAGGCAGCAAGGGTGCTGAAACATGGTGCACCACTCGTCTTTCTCCCGGTCAAACCGTCCATTGTCGGCTCGGTCCTCGAATTGCTCTATAACTTCCGCATCCATCCACTGGCCGATGTCCGCGAGGCGGCGGCGCGGTATTTTAATATCGTAGGCAATTTTCAGTTCCCGATCAGCGAACCGATAGCGTGGTCAAAAACGATCTTCCTGCTCGAAAAGAGATGAGCCCCTTGCCGCACATCGTTGCCCATCGCGGGGCAAGCGCTCACGCGCCCGAAAATACAATGGCCGCATTTCGGCTGGCGATCGAGGAAGGTGCCGACGGAGTCGAGTTCGATGTTCGGCTAGCCCGTGACCGCGTTCCTGTCGTGATCCACGACGATACGCTGGCCCGCACGGCCGCGCGGCCCGAGCGCGTTTGTGATCTTACATCCGAAGAGCTCTGCAGGGTCGATGCCGGATCGTGGTTCAACAAGCGATACCCGAAGCGGGCCGATCCCGGATTCGCCCGCGAAACCATCCCTACGTTGGCGAATGTCCTCGGCATATGCGAGAACTTTGCTGGCCCGACATATATCGAACTCAAATGTCGGCCGGCTGAGGTCAAGCCGCTGACGGCCGCTGTCTGCGACGTTATCAGACACTCGCAGTTCCTTTCGCGGATCATCGTAAAGAGTTTTGACCTCGCGGCTGTCGCCGAACTTCGGGGCCTGTTGCCTTCGGTCCAGACTGCGGCTCTTTTCGAGCCATCGATCACGACCATTCTTCGACGACGCAGGCACATTATCGACATGGCCCGTGAAGCAGGGGCAGCGCGGCTTTCCCTGCATACATCGCTCGCAACGGCTAAACTCTCGCAGCTTGCTGCGGATGTCGGCATGCCCGTCACGGTCTGGACAACAGATGATCCGCGATGGATAGCCCGCTGCAAGCGGCGCGGCATCGGGGCGATCATCACTAACGATCCCGCTGCTCTGATCAAACATCGCGACCAGAGCGGCTGATTGTTGCCTGAGGCCATTTTTGGGAATAAACTCAAGAGGAATGAAATTTTACGACACAGTTCTCGACCTGATCGGCGGCACGCCGCTGGTGCGGATCAATCACCTGACAAAACAGCACAAGGTAAAGGCACAGGTGCTTGCGAAAATGGAGAGCCTTAATCCGGGCTACTCGGTAAAGGACCGCATCGGCATCTCGATGATCGACTGGGCCGAAAACGACGGCACACTCAAGAAGGGCGGCACGATCATCGAGGCCACGAGCGGCAACACCGGCATCGGCCTCGCCCTGGTCGCGGCGGTTCGCGGATACAAGTGCATCTTTGTGTTGACTGACAAGGTGTCGGTGGAAAAAGTGAGATACCTAAAGGCCATGGGCGCCGACGTCGTCGTCGTCCCGGCCGCCGCCAAGCCCGGCACGCCCGATCATTATCACGAGACCGCGGCCCGCATTCACAGAGAGACGCCGAACTCATTCTATCCCGACCAATACCAGCATCCGGCCAACCCGCAGGCCCACTATCGAACTACGGGCCCCGAGTTGTGGAACGATACAGACGGGAAAATAACGCACTTCGTCTCTGGCATCGGCACTGGCGGGACTATCAGCGGAACGGGCCGTTTTCTAAAAGAACAGAACCCCAAGATCAAGATCATCGGTGCCGATCCTTATGGCTCGATATTCAAAAATTACAAGGAATCGGGCCGCGTGCCCGAGGCGACGCCCTATCTCGTTGAAGGCATCGGCCAGAGCTTGCCGGTCGGCAATGCCGACATGAGCGTGATCGACGAGGTCATAAATGTGACCGACCGTGATTCGTTCGAATGTGCCCGGCTGCTCGGCCGGCGCGAGGGCATTTTCTGCGGCGGTTCGACGGGCACGAACTTCTGGGCCGCGCTGAAGGTCGCAAAAGACCTCGACGAAAGCGGCCTCGTCGTCTTTATCGTCTGCGACACCGGGGAGCATTACCTGACCAAATTCCATTCCGACGAATGGATGAAGGAAAAACTGCTCCTCGAACCGCAGCGCATCACCGCCGGCCTGATCGCAGAGACAAAGAATGGCGCATCACCAACGGGCGTGATATTCGTCGGGCCCGACGCCACGGTCGCTGAGGCCCTTGAAGTGATGAACTCAAACGGTGTTACGCAGCTGCCGGTCATCGACGGCCACACCGCGGTCGGCAGCCTCCGTGAAAGCGGCCTGTTGACAAAACTGCTGGCCAACCGCGACCTCATGGACGCGAAAATCAGCGACGTGATGGACAAGAGCTTCCCGGTCGTTGAGGTGGACACGCCGCTGAATGAGATAAAATCAAAGCTCCAGCGGCATCCGGCGGTGCTGATCGAGGATTTCAAACGCATCACCGGCATCATCACGCGTTCGGATGTGCTTGATATCGAGACGTAATTTCGTTTAACCTTTCGCGACTGTTTTATGAGCGACGAGGCCAAAAAGACAGGCAATGACGGCGAATGGCAGATGCCGGAGCCCGTTTTCCGCTCAACGGAGGGATACACGCCGAAGAAGGTTCCATCGGTTGAAGAAGCCCTTGCTTCGGAACCGGACGCGGACGAACTCCCGACGGAAACGCCCGACAAGCCCGACGAGACCATTCAAACCGTCAGGCCGAAAGAAAAGACCCGCGTCCGCCACCAGAAAAAGAAAAAACGCGGCTGCCTCAAATCGCTCGCAGTAACGATCCTTGTTCTGGTTGCTTCAGTCGTCCTGATCGTCGCGACGATCATCTACTTCATCTTCTATTCCGGCCCGCGCGGGCCATTCTAGTTCTGAGTTCAAGCTTTAGCTTGCCTCTGACGAACGCACCAACAAGCTAAAGCTTGAACTCAGAACGAATTACGGATGCGTCATATCCTCGGCCTTGACCAACCGGTCAAAATCCTCACCTGACAATAGCTCCAATTCCACCGCCGATTCCTTGAGGGAGATGCCCTTCTTGTGCGCATTCTTCGCGATCTTTGCGGCGTTGTCGTAGCCGATGTGCTGGTTGAGGGCCGTGACGAGCATCAGCGAGTTTCGCAGGTAATGGTCGATGTTTTCGCGCCTCAACTCGATGCCGGCAATGCAGTAATCGACGAAACCGTGACACGCATCGTGGATGAGCCGCACCGAGTGCAGATAGTTGTGGATCATCACGGGCTTGAAAACATTGAGCTCAAAATTGCCCTGCGAGCCCGCAAAACCGATCGCGGCATCGTTGCCAAACACCTGAACGGCCACCATCGTCATCGCCTCGCTCTGCGTCGGGTTGACCTTGCCCGGCATGATCGACGAGCCGGGTTCATTCTCGGGCAGCGTGATCTCGCCGATGCCGCAGCGTGGGCCCGATGCGAGCCATCGGATGTCATTGGCTATCTTCATCAAGCTGGCCGCGAGCGTTTTTATGGCTCCTGACGCAAATACGACCTCGTCATGCGCAGACAATGCCGCGAACTTGTCCGGATGTGCCTTGAACGGCAACCCGGTCAATTCAGCGATCTTTGCAGCCGCTCTATCGGCGAACTCGGGATGCGAATTCAGCCCCGTCCCGACAGCAGTTCCGCCGATCGCCAGTTCAAGCAGGCCCGGCATCACCATGCTGAGGCGTTCGATATCGCGTTCGACGAGCGCGGCCCAGCCGCCGAATTCCTGGCCGACGGTCACCGGCGTCGCATCCTGCAGATGCGTGCGGCCGATCTTGACGACATCATTGTATTCCTCGGCCTTCGCTCGAATAGCGTCGGCGACCTTTTGCACTTCAGGGATCAGGGCGTGTGTTCGCTCGGCTGCGGCGATATACATCGCGGTCGGGAACGTGTCGTTCGACGACTGCGATTTGTTTACGTCGTCGTTGGGGTGAACCGGCGTTTTCGAGCCCATCTCGCCGCCCGCGATCTCGATCGCGCGGTTCGAGATGACCTCGTTGGCGTTCATGTTCGTCTGCGTGCCCGAACCTGTCTGCCAAACGCGCAGCGGGAAATGCCCGTCGAGCTTGCCTTCGATCACCTCGTCCGCGGCCTGCGAGATGAGGTTTGTCGTCTCATCATCGAGCTTTCCAAGATCGCGATTTACAATGGCCGCGGCCTTCTTCAGGATGCCGAGGGCGCGAATAACCTCACGCGGCATCACGTCAAAACCGATGTTGAAATGCTTCAGCGACCGCTGCGTCTGTGCTCCCCAATATGCCCAAACCGGCACATCGATCTCGCCCATCGAATCGGTCTCGATCCGCGTCTTTGCTGCTTTCTCCGTTGCTTCTGCCATGGTAATAGACCTGCCGTCTGAAAAGTAGATTCTAATTGATGCCGCGTTCGCGGCAAAGCATACCAAGATGACCGAGGTCATGTTCTCATCGGCACATTCGGTTATTATTGAGGTATGAAGCTAAGGATCAATGGCAATTCATTGCGGTTGCGGTTAACGCGAAGCGAAGTAGAGCAGTTTGCATCGACAGGCAGCTACGAAAATTCGATCGGCCTCGCAGGCGGACGGCTTGTCTATAAGCTGAAGAAGGACGCCGCTGCAGCATCACCATCAGCCGTGTTCTCTGACGGCATGATCACGGTCAGCGTGCCGCCATCCGCAGCGGACCAGTGGGCCGGCAGCGACGACGTCGGCATTGAGGCTGACGCCGAAGGGACAAAGATCGCTATCGAAAAAGACTTTGCCTGCCTCACTCCGCGGCCTGATGAAGATACGCCAGATCATTATCCGCATCCGGCGGCCGGCACCGCCTGCTGAGCGCCTACGCGGACCGAGATCGTTCGCTATTGCTTTTTCGCTTGCGTCGCGACCCGACGCTGCATGAACTGCGAAGTCAGGTCGGATAGCCGAGTTTCGGCAGTATTACCAGCTGAAGCAGCAGCCAGAATCCAACGAGGCCGATCACCCATAGAAGGTCGTACATCATGGTTGGCCACCCATCGGTAAACCGGCCGCCTTCCACGCCTCGGTGCCGCCCTTTACAACTATCGCCTGTTTGAAGCCCGCATCGACGAGCATCTTCGCCGCTTGCGAAGAGCGGTTGTCGGTCCGGCAAATGAGGTACACAGGCTCATTCGCCTCCAGCATATCGAGGTTAGCGGCCAATTGATCGAGGGGAATGTTGCGCGTTCGATCCGCGTGGCCGGCTGCGTATTCTTCAGGCGTTCGAACGTCGATGAACTGAGAATAGGCAGCCGATGTTGCCGGCAATGCAGCCTGGGGCGATACCTCTGTAACACCCGGAGCACTGACGATCTCGGGCGAGTCTGTTGTCTTAGTCGGGGCCGACCGGCAGGCCCACGTGAGAGCCAGCAGCGAGATTAGGAAAACTATAATTACTCTCATCAATAAAGATCCACTGCTCCTCAGCTAACCTGGAAATTGCGCATCATTCCCATATCCTCGTGCTCCAGATTGTGGCAATGATAGACGAACTTGCCCGTAAAGTCCTCGAACCTGAGCAGCAAGCGAACACGTTCACCCGGCATAAGCATGAACGTGTCCTTCCATCCGGAATCCACAAATCCATACCTAACGCTTTCGTAGTTCGTCGCCCCCGATGGATTCATCTGACGGTCGATTATCTGGAACTGCACGAGATGAATGTGCATCGGATGGGCCATCTGCACCGTCCCCGACTGGTTTGGGATGTCCCATACCTCAAGCGTATTCAGCGCCACATTCTCATTCGCCGCGACCTCATTCATCTCAAACATCCCGCCGTTAAGCATGAACATGCCCGGATGGAACGTGATTGGAAATGTTCTCGGATCTGCGGCATTGACGGCGTCCTTGAGACGGTAGCGGGTGATCGCGGACAGCGTCGGCGGCAGCACGAAGTTGTCCGCGACGCGACGCCGGACGCGAAACGACATTATTGGAAAGGCTGCACCATTCGGCAGCGCGGCTCCGCCGTTTCCCATATTTCCCATCGGTGAGAATGCCTGGCTGACCAGTCGACGGTTTCGCCGGAGTGGAAAGTTTCTGAAATCTGCGATGACCTCATATCTTTCCCCGGGCGAGAGGATAAGATAGGGCCGCTCGACCGGCGCTTCGAGCAGGCCGCCGTCAGATGCGATCACTGTCATCGGCGTTCCGTCGCTCCAGGCAAGTTTGTAGAAACGCGAATTTGACCCGTTAAGAAAACGAAGCCGGTACGCTCGGCTCGCCACATCTACCGAACGAGCCATGTTTCCATTTGCAAGTACGCGATCGCCAAGAAACCCGACCATCGTTATCGGCTGATACACAAACTGATTGTCCTGGGCAAAGAGGCGGTCCTGCAGCACGATCGGTATTTCGGCCTCGCCCGACGGCAGCCCGAGAGCCTGTTCTTCGTCATCGGTGACGATAAAGAGCCCGGCTAGGCCGCGATAGACCTGGACGGCGGTGCGCATGTCAGGATGCGGGTGATACCAGTACGTGCCTGCCCGGTTCATCACGGTGAACTCATAGACGTAACTCGCTCCGGGCTCGACCGTGAACCGCGGATGTGCGTCCATCTCCTCCGGCACATGCAGCCCGTGCCAATGCATCAGCGTCATCTCGGGCAGGTAGTTAGTAAAGTTGATCCTGATCCTCTGCCCGCGATGCACACGGATCGTTGGCCCGAGAAAAGAGCCTGGGATCGGCTGCAGATTCTGTGGTGTTCCCTGCACGACCTCGCCCTCATATCTCCAGACCGATGTGGGAGTCCCCGGCAGCAGGCTTACGGTGGATACAACCGCACGAAGATTGATGATGACATCCGGCACCACGGCCGTTCGCCCCGCCAGCGAGCCAAAGGTCGGTCGACCGCTGAACAACGCCGCACCTGCCGCACCAGTCAACTTAACAAAATCGCGTCTCTTCATATTATGGGCCACTACTATGCCGGTTTCGTGCTGGCGCACGCGACCGCGTTCACCTCGGTTTCGAGCCCGGCCTCTATCCATGCTGCCGTTCCGCCCGTGACGTTAGAGACCTTCTTGAAACCGGCATTTTCCAGAATACCGCAGCCGATCGACGATCGGTAGCCGCCCTGGCAAATCACGTAACTCGGCACTGCAGGATCAAGTTGATCGATCTCTGAGGCAAGTTTGTCGAGCGGAATATTTCGCGACCGATGTGCATGCCCCGCGTCGTGCTCCGCGGGACGGCGAACATCGACAAACTGCAGATACTTCTCCGTCTTCGTCAGTTCTGCGACCTCGTCAACCGCGACCTGCTCGACCACTTTTCTCTCGCCGGTGTAGTCGCTGATAAATTGATATCCGCCGACCGCTTCATGTCCAACGCGGGCCAGTCGCATGACAGCCTCATCGACCTGATCCGCACCATTGGCAACGATCGCGATCCGCGTGCCGATCGGTATCAGAGTGCCCGCCCACGAGGCAAACTGCCCGCCAAGACCGATATTGATCGAATTCGGAACGTGCCCTGCTCCGTATTCAGTATTCGTTCGGACATCGATAACTACACCGTCAAAAGCACGCAGTTCGTCCGCCGACAACGCCTTCGGCTTTGCGATCTCATCGAGCGGGACAGCTCCCTCGAGGTTCTTTGCCGCACTTCGGGGAAAATACATCGGCACTTCAGGTTGATCGGCCGACACGAGCTTGACGAACTCGTCCTTCGTCATTGGCTGCAATGCGTAATTTGTTCGCCGCTGCTCGCCCAAAGTTGACCAAGTATCTTTCGACATGTTCTTGCCGCACAAGCTTCCCGCCCCGTGCGCCGGATAAACTTCCGAATTGTCGGGCAGCAGCAAAATTTTTTCATGCAGCGAGTCGTAAAGCATCCCGGCCATCTGCTCGGCCGTAAATCCTTTAGATCCAACGAGATCAGGGCGTCCGACGTCACCAATAAACAACGTATCGCCGGTGAACACCTTCGGAGCGCCGACACTCTTGTCGGCATCGCTGCTTACGGCGAGAACGTTTTCGTGCTCCGCACTCCCTTCTTCGGCAATGATCGTGATTCCCTCAGGCGTGTGGCCCGGCGTTTCGAGGAACCTTAGCTTCACGCTGCCAACCCACAACTCGTCGCCATCCTTGACCTTAAGCGTAGGAAACTGTGTATTAGCTCGTTGCCCATACACGATCTCCGCCCCCGTCCGTGCGGCCAGCTCGATATGTCCACTGACAAAATCCGCGTGGCTGTGCGTCTCGATCACATATTTGATCTTCTGTCCGTGGCCCTCAGCCTCGGCGATGTATTGTTCGACATCCCGCTGAGGATCGATCACCGCCGCCTCACCCTCGGAGCCGACGTAATACGAGGCATGTGAAAGACATCCCAGATAGAATTGTTTGAACTGCATAAATTACCTCTGGCGGCGATATCTGGCGACAAACCTCGGCGGCTCATCCTCATTCTCAGGCGGCATTTCAACGAGATCAACCTCAACAAGTCCGTTTTCACTGAACCGGGAAAGGTCTCGCCGTGAGCACGGCCACGGCACAGTATCAGGTTCCTCATCATCGCCCCGGCCGCGAGTGACAACGACCAATTCGCCGCCATCAGCGACAAATGCCGCTATCGCATCGATCACCTGCGGCCGCATCTCGAGCGGGAGCGGCTGTATAGTGTAGATCTCCAATACGAAATCAAAAGCCCCGAGCCAATCGCCGAACGGATGGAAAAGGTCGGCGGCCTCAAACTGAATATCCGCCTCTCCGTAAAGTTTCTTTGCCCATTCGATCGCCGTCGGCGAGAGGTCGAAAGCGGTGACCTTAAATCCAAGATCGTGCAGATATTTCGCATCGTCGCCGAGCCCGCATCCAACAACGAGTGCTCTCCGGCCATTGCCCTTTAAGCCATTGGCCTGGGCCCACTGCCGAAAGTAGCTGTTCGGCTCGAGGTCTGCCCACGGTATGACCTCGTTGTCGCCCGCGGCCTCCCTGTAGAGCGCGTCAAACCAGCCCATTACATCGCCACGGGCCGCAAACTCCTCTTGCAGTTCGCGAACGCGTTCGCGTCGTTTTTCAAGGTCTGAATTCATGCTACTACTAGTTTACCCAAACCACGGCCGCCAAACTAGCACCCTGTCAGCGGAAGACCTATAATGGATAGTTCGCAATTTGACTTTATTTATTGAGGTTTATCGCTTTGGCAGAACAATTTGACATCACTATCATCGGCTCGGGGCCGGGTGGCTATGTGGCCGCGGTTCGCGCAGGACAACTCGGGCTAAAAGTCGCTCTGATCGAGAAAGAAAAAGACGCGCGGCTCGGCGGCACGTGCGGCCTTCGCGGATGTATACCGACAAAGGCGTTGCTTAACGCCGCCCATCTTTATCAAAAAGCCGGGCACTTTGAGCAGTTCGGGTTAAAGGTCGATAACCTGTCGTTCGATTTCCCGGCCGTCCAGAAATATAAATCTGACGTCGTCGCCAAAAACTCTGCCGGCGTGACCTATCTGATGAAAAAGAACAAGGTCACGGTCTTTAACGGCCACGGCAAGATCCTTGGCCCCGGCAAGGTCGAGGTCGCGCTCGCCGACGGAAAAAAGGAAACCGTTCAGTCAAAGAACATCATCATCGCCACCGGCTCGGTCGTGCGTCCCATTCCGGGCTTTGAGACGGACGGCAAAACGGTCGTCAATTCCGACCACATCCTCGAACTGCAAAAGGTCCCAAAATCGTTGATCGTGATGGGTTCGGGCGCGGTCGGCTCGGAATTCGCGAGCGTTTACAGCCGCTTCGGCTGCGACACGACGCTGGTCGAGCTGCTCGATCGCATCGTTCCCCTCGAAGATGCCGATTGTTCAAAAGAGCTCGCTCGGGCCTTCAAAAAACAAGGAATTAAGGTCGAGACCGGCCTCAAGCTCGACAAGCTCGAAAAGACAAAGTCGGGCGTGAAGGTCTCAGGCAAGAACGCCAAAGGCGACACCGTCGCGCTCGAAGCCGAGATGCTCCTTGTTGCCGTCGGCCGCATGGCGTATCTCGAAGGCCTCGGCCTCGAAAAGACCAAGGTCAAGGTCAGCGAGAAAGGCACCGTCGAGGTCAACGAATACTGCGAGACCGCCGAGCCGGGCATCTACGCGATCGGCGACGTGATCCCGACGGCGCAGCTTGCCCACCTCGCCTCAAAAGAAGGTATTCTTGTTGTCGAAAAGATCGCCGGCAAAAAGGTCGAACCGATCAAGCACAACCTCGTCCCGAACTGCACCTACTGCGACCCGGAGGTCGCAAGCGTCGGCCTGACCGAAGAAAAAGCAAAGGCCGCCGGCTACGACGTCAAAGTGGGCAAGTTTCCGTTCTCGGCATCGGGCAAGGCACGCATCCTCGGCGAGACTGACGGCTTCGTTAAGATAGTCGCCGAAAGGAAATACGACGAGGTCCTCGGCGTCCACATCATCGGCCCGCACGCGACTGAACTCCTCGCCGAAGCCTGCGTCGGCATGGCCCTCGAAACCACCGCCGACGAACTCGGCCGCATAATCCACGCCCACCCGACCGTGAGCGAATCCGTCATGGAAGCCGCCGAAGGGGTCCACGACCTGACGATACATATGTGAGGCTCCTCGGTTTTAGAGGATATCAACCGCAGATGACACGGATAACGCCGATAAGAATGATCATATCCTTTCATTTATCGACCTTATCTGTGTCATCTGCGGCCAAACTGACGTTAGCCATGAAAACCCTTGCCCTTGTGGTCCTCACCGTCTGCGTTCAGTCGGCCGGTGCGCAGTGGATCAAACAGAACGTGGATACGACCGCAAGTCTTCGCGGGTTGGCGGTCGTGAATGAAAAGGTCGTCTGGGCGAGCGGCACGGGCGGGACGGTGATCCGCACCATCGACGGCGGCAAGACATGGAAGGTAATGACCGTTCCGGGAGCAAAGCAGTTTGACTTCCGCGATGTCGAGGCTTTCAACGCCACTACAGCGTATGTGCTCGCCATCGGAGAAGGTCAGAAATCAAGGATCTTTAAGACGGTCGACGGTGGCGACACCTGGAACCAGCAGTTCGTAAATATGAACATCCTGGCCTTTTATGACGCTCTCGCCTGCTGGGATGAGAACAACTGCATCGCGATGTCCGACCCCGTCCACGGACACTTCCTGCTCACAGGCACAGGCGACGGCGGTGAAACCTGGAAACAGATCGACACCGCAAACATGCCGGCGGCCACAATGAGCGAATCTGCCTTTGCCGCAAGCGGCACATGCCTGATCGCGCACGGCAAGGACGGCCTGTTCCTCGTGACCGGCGGCGGTAATTCGCGCGTGTTTCGATCAGATGATCGCGGGCGCACTTGGACGGTTGTGGCGACTCCGCTCGTCAAGGGCCGCCCTGGCACGGGCATATTTTCCATTGCAATGTCCGACGCGAAAACAGGAGTGATCGTTGGCGGCGATTACGAAAAACCGACCGAAACAGCCGGCTCACTGGCCTTCACCAGCGATGCAGGCAAAACATGGAAAGCCGGAAATGGCCTTTCCGGATACCGATCCGCGGTCGCATTCGTCGATCGAAAAACGATGATCGCGGTCGGCACCAACGGCTCAGATATCTCACGTAGCAGTGGAAAAATGTGGCAACCGCTCGGAACTGAAGATCTAAACGCCGTCCAGTCGCGCGGTTCCACGGCGACATGGGCCGTAGGGCCAAAGGGCTTGGTCGTAAGGCTCAAATGAGTTGGGCCTGGTACGACATCATCGGCACGGCCGGTGTTGCGGTCATTATCGTTGCGTATTTCCTGCTCCAGACGGGCCGGCTGCGGAGTGAGCAGCTTGCGTATTCGGTAATGAACGGCGTCGGAGCGTTGCTGATCCTCATCTCGCTCTACTACGCATTTAACTTCCCGTCGCTTGTAGTAGAATTCTTCTGGCTGTTGATCAGTTTGTACGGCATCGGCGGGTCGTTTAGCCGCAAAAAGGCGCAAAAGGCACAAGAATAGAATCCAGCTTTTTGCGGATTTTGCGCCTTTTCGCGGCCATTCCTATGAGTTTCACGACCGTTCCATTCAAGGCCGAGAGCGAGCACGGCATTACCCATGCGCACGGCATGGCAAAGTTCTCGAGCGCCGGGATCGTGCTGGAATTCGAGGCAAAGATACTCGGGCTGCTCTCGCAGGGCATCAAGGAGATCCGGCTGCCGATACTCGAGCTGCTCGACGTTAATTTCAAGAAAGGCCTGTGGCGTCGCAGCTCAAAGATAGTCATCCGCCTCAGGTCGATCACAAAACTGGCCGGCCTGCCAAACAGCAGCGGCAAGATCATCCTAAAGATCGCTAAAGACGATTTCGAACGCGCCAGCGACGCCGTCGAGCGGCTCCAGAAAGAAATGGCCGAGCAGCCTGTAATTCAGGCGGCTCCGCCAAGGTCGCTATTCGACAACACCGAGGACGACACGCAGGAGTTGCGGGATGAATAGTATCTCACCCGCCCACGTCCAGCGGGTGGCATTCATCGCGGTGCTCTCGTTCCTCTTCTTCCTGGCGATGATGCTTGCCTACTACCTGCGCGGTTCGCTCCTCTATTTCCTGCTCGCGACCGCATTTTTGGTCGTGTATACCTTCACGATGATCTCGTTCGTCCGGCTGCGGAAAGGCCGGGGCCGACCACCTAAACTCTTGACAAATCGTTCATATTGTGATACGCTGTTTCAATGTCGCAACCCGCCAAAACGACTGCTCTCCGATGTGCCGAAAGGCCTGAGGCAGATTTTTTTCAAAAATCGACAGGACAGCGGCAAAAACGGGCGTAAGTGTTGAAAACACAGCGGTTATTTGTCCCGCTCGGTAGTGGGACAGCAGCGGGACAGTGACAACCGTGAAAACGGAGGATGTCGACGAATTTCGTTGCTTGAAAGATCATGTTATTTTTTTTCAAAAACCGGCAAAGCAGCCGCAAAAATAGGCGTAAGTTATTGAGATCACAGCCACTTATTTGTCCCGAAGGGCAGCGGGACAGGGCGGGACACGCGATTCGAGCCGGAGACCGTAAATGTTGCTAACATTGATGTTATGCAAAACACGAAATATTAATGGTTCCAACGCGCCAGGGGACATCTCTTCAGTCGAGACGCACCGGTCAACGGCGGGCTGACTTAACCCGGGTTTTTCTGTATTCTGTTTATTTATGAGCGTTGATGTCGTAATGCCCCAGATGGGCGAATCGATAACCGAGGGCACGGTCTCAAAATGGCTGAAACAGGTTGGCGACCGCGTCGAAAAGGACGAGGCGGTTCTTGAGATATCGACCGACAAGGTCGATGCCGAGGTGCCGAGCCCCGGCGCGGGCGTCCTGCTCGCGATAAACACACCCGAAGGCGAAACGGTCGAGGTCGGAACGGTCGTGGCGGTGATCGGCGAGGAGAACGAAACCGCCGCCGCGGCACCGCCTCGTGAGCAGGCTTTCGAGGCAGCCACAACCGCTCGGGAGATGACAGGTCAGGAAGGTGGGCTTGCCCCCGCTCAGCCTGAACAGGCGTCGACGCAGAGTTCTGATTCAACGTCAGCGGGGGCAAGCCCGTCTTCCGGACTGCAAGTATCAAACGCGACTGAGGTCATAATGCCCCAGATGGGCGAGTCCATCACCGAGGGCACCGTCTCGAAATGGCTCAAGAAGGTCGGCGATGACATTGCAAAGGACGAAGCATTGCTCGAGATATCGACCGACAAGGTCGATGCCGAGGTGCCAAGCCCGGCAAGCGGCAAGCTGCTCGCAATAACGGTCAACGAAGGCGAAACCGTCGAGGTCGGAGCTGTCTTAGCTTTGGTTGGCGCCGAAAGCTCTTCAGCAAAGCCGGCTCAACCTAAGCAAAATGAAGGTCAGGAAGGCGAGCTTGCCCCCGCCCAAGCTAATTCAGCTTCAAGTGAGGTTCAGGCCCCGACCGCCCCACCTCTTCAGGCCAAGGCCGTCGCTGCCACGGCCGGTAACGGCAATGCGACGGTCGATGAACTGCGCCGCCAAAAATCGAGCCCGCTGGTGCGCAAGATTGCGGCCGAGCATGGCATCGACATCACGCGGATCCCCGGCAGCGGCATCAGCGGCCGCGTTACAAAGCACGACATTCTTAGCTTTATCGAAACCGGTGCCGCCCTGCGGCCTCAGGACCTGCTTGTGAAAGGAGCGGCGACGGCTCCGGCAATCTCAGCAGTTCCGGCCGCGACGCCTGCAGCGACATTCACGATGCCGTCGCCTGCAACGTCCATGGAAGACCGCGTCGAGAAGATGTCGGTGATGCGCAAAAAGATCGCCGAGCACATGACGTTCTCGAAGCAGACGTCGGCCCATGTGACTAGCGTTTACGAGATCGACATGACGAATGTCGCGAAATTCCGCACGGCAAATCAGGCTGGTTTTCAAGCCAGGTTTGGGACGAAGCTTACGTTCATGCCCTTCATCTTCCAGGCAGTGACGGCGGCGATACGCGAACATCGTATAGTCAATTCGCAGGTCGATGGCGAGAACATTGTCTACAAGGGCGATATCAATCTCGGCATGGCAGTCGCCCTCGACTGGGGCCTGATCGTGCCGGTCATCAAGAATGCCGAGACAATGTCGCTCTCCGAGATCGCCGTCAAGGCCAATGACCTCGCCGACCGGGCGCGAGGCAAGAAGCTGAATCCCGACGAGGTGCAGGGCGGAACGTTTACGATCACGAATCCGGGCGTTTTCGGCGGCCTCTTTGGAACGCCGATCATCAATCAGCCGCAGGTCGCGATCCTCTGCGTCGGAACGATCGAAAAGCGGCCAAAGGTGATGACCTCACCCGACGGTGACGATTACATCGCGATCAGACAGATGGCATATTTTGCTCTGACCTATGACCATCGCGTGGTTGACGGTGCAGACGCAGAGAAATTCCTGGCGTATCTTAAGAAATATCTTGAGAATGCACCGTTCGCAGTTTGAGGAATATTACCTGTTCTCGAGGCGCTTCGGATGGAGTATAGTTAAAGTATTGGCCTCGCCGCTCCTGCGGTTTTTGACCTTTTGCACTGCAACCCGCGCCGATGATTTCACGTCAAACTCGTCGGTTGGTCCCTAAGCCTAAAATTACTTTTCCTCGAGGAGTTGATTATGTACAAAAAGATTTTGGTTCTCTTGCTGGCCCTCGCCTTTTCCGGTCTAAGCCTGTTCGCCCAGGACACGCAGCTTAGAACGGCCGTTGCGGGCCAGAAGTACAAGATAAAGGGCAACATCATCTCGAAAGAGAATGACACAACGTTCATTGTCCGCGATTCGACGAATGTCGATACGCGAGTCGTGATCGCACCTAACGCGAGCATTAAGAGCAAAAGCTTCTGGGGTGGCGATAGGTATCCGGTGACATCGCTCGTTCGCGGCGCCACGATCGAGACCGAGGGCGTCGGTGACAGCAGCGGAAGCGTCTCGGTAAGCAAAGTGCGGTTTGATAAAGATTCGCTTGAGACCGCACGAGCGATCGATGCCCGTACCTCGCCAATCGAGGACCGAGCTACCGCAATGGAGCAGAATCAGCAGCGGCTTTCGGGCCAGATCGACGAACTGATGGCGATCTCCAACGCCGCGAAGGGCGGAGCAAAAGCCGCACAAGACACGGCCGATGCCGCGGTTGCGGGCGTAAATGCGACGAACAAGCGGATCACGGACCTTGACGATTACGTTGTGCAATCGACCACAACTGTTAACTTTAGGGTCAACAGCGCGGTCCTGTCGAGTGACGCCAAAGCGTCGCTGGATCAGATGGCAGCTACCGCAATGACCATGAAAGGCTATGCCGTAGAGGTGACCGGTTTTGCGTCGGCCGAGGGCAGCACTGCAAAGAACAAGGCCCTCAGCCAGCGGCGTGCTCAGGCCGTTAAGGACTATTTGATCGAGACGCACAATGTGCCGCTCCGCCGATTTGTTGAATCCTATGGCTTTGGCGAACTTCAGGCCGTCGCCGACAATACGACGCGCGAGGGCCGCGAGCAAAATCGCCGCGTCGAGGTCAAGCTGCTCGTCAGTCGCGGCATCAACACCAACGTCGAAGTAAAGGCACAGCCAAACGAATAGTTATCGGTTAATTGTTGGGGCATTAGATGAGCGGGAACGATCTCACACTCGCTTCTGAAAATGCCCTTTACTTTTGTAAGATCAACGTGCTAAAGAGCTTCAGAAACCTCGTGCTCATCCCGACACTCTTTGGCGTGGTGGCGATGGCCGCGCCTGCTCAAACCCCGACACCGAAGCCAACACCGGACGATGACGTGATCAAGGTCTCATCGCGACTGGTCGTGGTCCCGGTTTCCGTCACAGATGACAACGGCGATCCGGTGGTCGGGCTTACGGCGACAGATTTCCGCGTCTCGGAGGAAGGCCGCCGACAATCGGTCGAGAGTGTCGGAAGCGCCGACGTGGTGCCGCTTGAGATCGCCCTGCTTTTTGACATATCGGCCAGTACGGACGCGATGTTTCGTTTTGAACAAGAGACGGCAGCCAGGTTTCTGCGCGATGTGATGAGACCGACCGACCGAGCTACGGTCTTTACGGTCGGCGAACGCGGCGTGCTTGTTCAATCGCGAGATACGTCCGAACGGTCGATCGCCAGCATTAGGGCCATCATGCCGACAAAGGAGCAGACGGCCTTTTATGACGCCGTCCGTTTTGCCGCCGAACACCTGAGGCGAAATGCCCCCGAAGGCGTTCGCAAGGTAATGGTGATCATCTCCGACGGCGAAGACACCAACAGCGAAGGCGTGATCCGGGCCATCTGGAACGCCGAGCGGAAAATAACCGACGACATTCAGGGCGAGAAGCTGAGGGACCTGCGCGTAAAGGCACGTGACGGAGCAAAGCTAATCGAGCAGGCACGAGTCGTCAGAAGCCTGCAAGATGCCGACGCCGTCTTCTATTCGATCAATCCGGCCGGCAGTTCCTTTCGATTGAACAAAATGAGCGTATTTGGCCAGCAGAACATGGAACGGTTTGCGAAAGAAACGGGCGGCTCAGCATTCCTTCCGAGCTTCCTGCCGATCGATACAAAAGATGGCTATCTCAACGAAAATAATTCGCGAAAGAATCAGGACCTGCTTGATCGCATCTTTCGCCAGCTAGCAAACGAGCTGAGGGCTCAGTACCTCATCCAGTATTATTCGGAGGCTGAATTTCCGGCGAATCGCTTTGTCAAGGTCGATATCGATGTGCCCGGCCGCGCCGGATCGCGCGTCAGGTCGCGCGAGGGATATTTTGTTAAGAACTAGCCGTCTTTCCGGCCCGCGGCATCGAGCTCCATTGCACGCAGCTTTCCGGCCTCGAATTTCGTTTTGGGCGTCGTATCCTGCGGAAGTGCGACGTTGCCCTGAATCGCGTTCGTATTCCTGACCTTGCCCTTGACCTCGGTGTTTGTGTTCTTGGGCGGCATCGCTATGGCGCCCATCAGCCGTTCGGGCGTCGGCGTCGGGAACGGAAATTTCAGATCGCCGATCGTCGGCTTGCTCTTTGAAAACAGCGAAACGAATAAGACGCCGGTGAATAGAGCCGTTATCAGCGACGCGATCGCCGTCGCGTACAGTCGGGTCCGCTGCTTGACCTTTGCCCATCCGACCGGACAATCGGCCGTGATAACGCTGCCGTCGGATCTACGGTAAAAGCGGACGCACAGCCGTCCTTCGTGGTTCGTAACGAGTCGCTCCGCCTCGTCTCGGGTCATCCCTGAGAGGTTGTAGACGGTAAGCTTACATTCGCCACAGAAACGCTTCCGATCGTCGCCATACATCTCGTTCCAGTCCGCCGCGCACGGGCTGGCGATATTGATTTTGTCCAAGGGACTGCTAAATTTCGTCATAATCACTCCGACCTTCTCAAGATTCAGCAATTCGCTGATGTTGAGGGAACGAAGCAGCAAGTCTTTACTTGCACGCTTTATGACGGATCATGACGCCGATATCTGTGCGTGATCGGCCGGCGGCGGCCGACGCCGATGGCGTTCTTTGAGATGATGAGCGTGGGCGGCAGTTGTTGGCGTTTGAACTCGTTCGCAGGGTGCTCGACCTTGTTGAGAATCCCGTAAACGAGATCGGCGTCGTTACCGGCGGCGATGATCTCGGCGGGCGATGCTTTCTGTTCGAAATACATCTTGAGCACAGGGTCCATTGCTTCGTAGGCCGGAAGGCTGTCCTGGTCGAATTGGTTTGGGGCGAGTTCGGCGGACGGCTTTTTGTCGATGATCTTGTTTGGGATGATCTCGCGGCCCGCCCTTTCGTTCATGTGCCGGGCGATCTGCCAGACCTCGGTTTTTAGCACGTCGCCGAGCACGGCGAGGCCGCCGTTCGTGTCGCCGTAGAGCGTGCAATAGCCGACGGCCAGCTCGCTCTTATTGCCCGTCGATAACAGCAACCGCCCCTCCGCGTTTGAGATCGCCATCAGGATCACACCGCGTAGCCGTGACTGCATATTCTCGGCGGCAAGCGATTCGCCGCCTTTCGTAGGCTTGTGCAGATTCGTCTGGTTTAGCAGCACCTCGAACGCATCCGAGATCGGCTCAATCCGGCCGTCGCAGCCAAGATTGCGAACTAGTTCCTCACTGTCTTTGATGCTACCCTCGGACGAAAACGGTGACGGCATCATCACACACAGCAGATTTTCGGGCCCTATGGCCTCCGCCGCAAGAGCCGCAACGAGGGCCGAATCGATGCCGCCCGAAAGGCCCAGCACGGCCTTCTTGAACCCGTTCTTTGTCGCATAATCGCGTATTCCCAGCACCAATGCCCGATGGATCGAATCGATCTCGCCGCCCGTAATGCCGCGGGCGTCGGGCTTGCGGCAGTCGAGTTCGACGGTCTCGACAAACTCATCGAAAGCTGCCGCCTGCAGGATGATGTCGCCCTCTTCGTCGGCGATCAGGCTGGCACCGTCGAAGATAATGCCGTCATTGCCGCCGACGAGATTTACAAACACGATCGGCTTTTTCTGCAGCTTTGCCCGATGCGCGACCATATCGCAGCGGAGCTTGATCTTGCCTTTATTATAGGGCGAAGCATTCACCGATATGATCACGTCAGCTCCCATCGCAATGACCTCATCGGTTGGGTCGTGTTCGTATAAACGCTCGCGCCAAAACGTCTTGTCGTTCCAAAAGTCTTCGCAGACGACCACGCCCAGCTTGACACCATTCACCTCGAAAATGCGTCGATGATCGCCGGGCTCGAAGTATCTCGGATCGTCAAAGACGTCATATTCGGGCAGCAGCGATTTGTCGGCATAGCCGAGCAGCTTGCCGTTCGAAATGACAGCGGCGGCGTTGTACAGCCTGCGGCCATCGCTGTCCTCATTACGACGGACCGTGCCGACAACCGCGGTTATTCCAGTGGTCGTTGGAATGATGCTCTCGAGCGGTTCGCCGACGTGTTCGATGATATCCGCGTCCTGAAACCAGTCCTGCGACGTGTAGCCGTGAGTGCAGACCTCAGGAAAGACGACGAGATCAGAGCCGTCAGCCTTGGCTTTTTCGATGGCTTGAGTGATCTTAGATGTGTTGCCCGCGAGGTCGCCGTTGGTGGTGTTTATCTGGGCGATCGTTACTCTCATCCGATGAATGCTCAGGTGGCCTGTTCCTCCGGCTTGGGTGCTTTCTTGACCATCGTCAGCCGGTTGCCGCGGTCGTTGTAAACCACTTCATCCATGATGTTGTAAATGAACAGGACACCGCGGCCGCTGGTCTTGAAGAGATTCTCCGGATCGAGCGGATCAGGTATCGCGTTTACATCAAACCCTTCGCCTTCATCCTCAATAGTGAATCTGGCTTCGTCTCGCGATACATCGGCCGAAATTCGAACAAGCTTGGCGGTGTCAAACTTGTTCCCATGCTTGACCGCATTAACAAAAGCCTCATCAAGGGCAACAAAGAGATTCGACTGTTCGGGCTTGCAGACACCGAGCTTTTCGACACGCTTCATCAGGTATTCGAGCACGATATGCATCAGCGAGATCACGCTTGGCAATTCAAAAACGATATGTTCGTGCAGGTCATGGACCAGTTCGGCCCGATCAACATGACGGATCTTATAATCGAGTATGGTTGCCACCATCGCCTGTAGCTCTTCCTCGTCAAGCGGATCACGAAAATTTCCGGCACCGAGCTTAAAGGCCTTGATATGTTCACCGTCTTGTGCGGGGCCGGCCAGGCAAAATCCGGACGCGTCGCTTACACATGTCGGATCACCCGGCCGCAGATCGAGATCGGTGATGACGAGATCGAACGGATCGAAGCTGCCGATCGCCATCGCCTCGTTACGATCATGGACGATCCGGACAGCGTGGCCTGTGTGGACAAAAACCTCCTCGAGCCCCGTTGCAAGGTCATCATGATCGTCGATGATCAGTATTTGTCGCTGCATAGAAGCGGCGGGCAGATGAATCCCGAACTAACGAGCCATCTACCACCGTTGTTGCAAATAATAACCCATCGCCGCCAGCTCCTCTAGCCGTCAACAGCCTCAGTTGACACCGATGTCGTATGAGTCGCCGCGAAATCCGCCGCGAGCAGAACGTAGCTGATCCAGATCAAGTCTGCCAACAGCAGGTGGCCGAGCTGCATAAGGATCGGGGCAAGCATCAACAAGGTTGCCGAACCGAATGCTATCTGCACCAGGACAAGTATCGCTAGGATGTTCGACCATCGCTTGACCTTTTCGCTGCCTGATTCCTTGGCCAGCCAACCCGTCAGAAAGATCAGGAAGACGCTGGTCAGGATCGCGGTGATCGGATGCAGAAGCCTTAGCCGGACCAAATAATTTGACGCAGGCGAAAAATCGCTCCCAATGCCCTCCGACAGCGTTCCCGACGGAAAGACCATATGTGCGAGCGCCGCTATCGAACCCGTAATGCCGACGAGGAATATGGCCGCTATGCCGATGGCGATCGCCACTTTGTACTTGGCAGCCACACGGGACCGCATTCGCCGCCCGCCTGCTTGCCAGGCCGTCACAGTCAGGAAAGCAAGCAGAATGAATGTGTTTATCAAATGGCCCGCCATCCAAAACGGACGTGCAGCCGTCAGGTTCTCTGCCGTGTTGCCCGTCAGGACGAGGCCTGCTCCAACCAAAGCCTCGGTGACGACGAATATGAACGAAAGCACTGCCGTCTTGCGTATCGGATCTCCCTTTTCAAACTTGCGGTAGGCCCAGAGGAGCAGGGCAAGCACCGAAACAAACGCCAGAAAACTGGTGATCCGGTGCGAGTATTCAATAACCGTCTTTAGCTCAGGTGCCGACGGGATCACCTCGCCCTGGCACGTCAGCCAGTGCTGGCCGCAGCCGTCGCCCGATTTTGACGCCCGCAGGAACACGCCCCACAGGATAACGACAAGGTTCCACACGAGCGTGAAGATCGCGTATTTGGCAAAGCCGTCGAGCTTTCTATTGCTGTCCATTTTGCTTAGAATAGCACTTTCGTTCGGCTGACATAATGAACCGAATTCTTGCTGCGCTCTCGATCATTGTCGCCGTCAGCATCGGCGTGTATGCCGGCCGGCCGTATGTTGTCGTTCTCGGTGTCGGACAAGACGCAGGCGTTCCTCAGATGGGCTGTGACTCGCCGTTTTGCCGTAGGGCATGGGCCGATACCACGCTTCGTCAAACCGTCTCGTCGGTCGCCGTCGTCGATCCGGATACCAAGAGTCGCTGGATATTCGACGCGACGCCCGATCTGCCGGAACAGTTCGAATTTCTCAAAGGGCTCACACGCGACCGTTCGAACCGAATTGACGGCATCTTTATCACTCACGCACACATAGGCCATTACACTGGCCTGATGTACCTCGGCCGCGAATCGATGAATACGGCCGGAGTCAATGTCTTCACGATGCCCCGAATGAAGCAGATGCTCGAGGCGAATGCCCCGTGGTCGCAGCTCAACGCCATTGACAACATTACCCTGCAGCCGCTGGCCGACAACATCCCCGTCAAGCTCACCGACTCGCTCTCTGTCACGCCGTTCCTCGTTCCGCATCGCGACGAGTTCTCTGAAACGGTCGGGTATCGCATCAGGACGGCACACAAAACGCTTGTCTTTATCCCTGACATCGACAAATGGAACAAGTGGCAAACGCCGCTCGCTGACCTTGTCCGCTCGGCGGACTATTTGCTGCTTGACGGCACGTTCTACGCCGAAGGCGAGATAGCTCGGCCCATGAGCGAGGTGCCGCATCCATTTGTCACCGAGACGATGCAGTTGCTCAAGGCTCTGCCGCGACGCGAAAGGAACAAGGTCCATTTTATTCACTTCAACCATAGCAATCCGCTGGTGCAGGGTGAGCGCAAACGGCTCGCCGAGGTTCGCCGCCTCGGCTTTCGCGTTGCCAGACTAGGCCTGAGGTTCCGGTTGTGACCGTCAAGGAACGGATCGACACGCTGCTCGTAAAACGCGGCCTCGCCGAGAGTCGCACTCGAGCGCAGGCCATGGTGATGGCAGGCGTGGTGATCGCAGACGATAAACGCGTCGAAAAACCGTCAGATAAATTTTCTTCCAACGCAACCATACGGCTCAAAGGCACGTCTACAGAAACAAGATACGTCGGCCGCGGGGGCCTGAAGCTTGAGGCGGCCCTGCGGCATTTTGGTATCGAGGTTGCCGGACTTGACTGCATTGACATCGGAGCATCGACCGGCGGTTTTACCGATTGCCTGCTGCAGCACGGTGCCAAAAGCGTCGTTTGCATTGACAGCGGCACTAACCAGCTCGATTGGCGGCTGAGAGATGATCCGCGTGTCGAGGTTCGCGAGCGGACCAATGCCCGGCATCTGACACCGAACGAGTTCGACCGCACGTTTGACGTTGCCGTGATGGACCTGTCGTTCATTTCGGTGAAGAAGGTCATACCGGCGATCATTACGCTGTTGGCCGACAAGGGATTTATCGTCGTTCTAATCAAACCGCAGTTCGAGGTTGGCAAGGGCGAGGTCGGTAAGGGCGGCATCGTCCGTGAGGCCGAAAAACATGAGCGTGTCGTTTCAGACATAAATGACTTTGCCGCCGGGCTCGGGCTCAGGGTTCGCGGCTTTATCGATTCGCCTATACTTGGGGCCGAAGGAAACAAGGAATTTCTCGCTCTATATGCAAAGTGAAGCTTCCAATACCGTCGCTGACGAGAACCAGACCTTCGTCGAGGGCCTCGATTTCTACTTCGAGAACGGCATGATGGTGTTGACCCGGCGTTACCTTCTAAATCGAGGCTTCTGCTGCGACAATAAGTGCCGTCATTGCCCCTTCCGCGACGCCGAGTCGCCGCTAGAGTAGGAATACATCCATCTCGCTCTGCTCCTCTCGCTCTGCCGGCCTATCCGGCAGATCCTCTTCAAGCTCGCCCCACGCATGATCCGATTCCGGAACGGCTATATTCGCCTCCTCATATATCTCCGTCGCACTTGCCGATTTTTGAGGCCGGTTTGCGACCGCTTCGCGGACGGCTGTTTTCCGCGCCGCCGTCTTGCCGGTCAACTGAGCGACAACGACCGCAAGCATCTGACACGCCGCAGTGTCGCCACTCGAATTGATGCCGTAATAGATCTGTCTGCCCTTCCGTTGGGCGGCCACAACCCCACAATTACGCAGGTACGCAAGATGCCGTGATACTTTCGGCTGGCTTTCGCCGGTCAGGTCAACAAGCAGGCCCACCGGGACGGGGCCGGGAGCCATCAGCGATAGAAGGCGCAGCCGCGTTCTGTCGCCGAGTGCCAGAAAGAGTGTTTCGAGCTGCGTCATGTCAGATGCCATTGCCTGTTACCTCCATGTTCGCTTAGATATTACGTTAGCCATATATCTTAAGTCAATTGAATACTCTGTTGCGTTTCGCTCTCATTTGCTATTACGATTACACATCTATGAGCAAAGCGTCGCTGTTTACCAAGGCCGTTCATGCCGGCGATGACCGGACGAGCCATTTCGGGGCGTTGTCTGTTCCGATCTATCCCGCCTCCGTGTATGCATTTGCCGACGCCGACGAGGGCGCGGCCATTCACAATGAGGAGAAAGACGGCTACTACTACGGCCGCCTCGGCAATCCGACACAGCGTGCCCTCGAATCCGCCGTCCGCGACCTCGAGAACGGCGAGGCGGCACTGACACTCGCATCGGGAATGGCGGCCGTTTCCGCCGCCGTGTTTACGGCCTGCCGTGCCGGCGACCACATCGTCGCGCCTCAGTCGATGTACTCGACGGCTACCAATTTCCTACAGAATATCAAAGAGCGATTTGGCATCGAGACAACGTTTGTCGATGCGACCGATGCCGAGAATTATCGAGCGGCGATCCGGCCCAACACGAGACTCTTCTGGATCGAGACGCCGAGCAATCCGCTCGTGCTGATCACCGATATCGAGGCAGTCACCGGAATCGCAAAGGACGACGGCATCAAGACCGTCGCCGACAACACCTTTGCCACGCCGTTCAACCAGCGGCCGCTCGAGCTTGGCGTTGACGCCGTCATCCACAGCGCCACCAAGTATCTCGGCGGCCACAGCGACCTCACGGCCGGCGTAATCGTCGGGTCCGCCGAATTCGTCGAGGCGGCGCGGCATGGTGCCAACAAGCTCTATGGCGGCAACATTGCACCGCAGGTCGCATGGCTCGTGCTGCGCGGCATCAAGACGCTAGCCCTTAGGATGGAACGCCACAACTCTAACGCATACGCAATAGCGAATATGTTAGGCGATCACCCCAAGGTTGAGGCCGTCTTTTATCCCGGACTCGCATCGCACGCAAATCACGATGTCGCAAGCCGACAGATGCCGGGCGGCTACGGCGGCATGATCGGATTCGATCTCGGCTCGGTCGCGGCCGGAAAGGCTTTTGCAAACGCCGTCAGCCTCTGTACGCTGGCAACGTCGCTCGGCGGTGTCGAGACGATCGTGCAGCATTCGGCCTCGATGACGCACGCCTCACTCTCACCTGAGGGCCGCCTCAGGGCCGGCATTACGGACGGCCTGATACGCCTGTCGGTCGGCGTCGAGGACGTCAACGACTTGATCGCTGATATTACTCAAGCTCTCGATCAGGTTTAGTTTTCAAAGAACCAGCCAATTAGTAATTATCAAATTAGCAACTACAATTGGCGTCGCAGATACGCAGCTGCCGCCCATCTGCAATACAACATTTTCATAAAAGTGGGAGCGGTAACCGGCCGCTCCCGGCTTTTTCAAGTTCCCATCGATCTACCCTTCGTGCGGGTCGCTGCCCTTTGACTTGCTGAGCTGGGTCCCTGTGGCCGCAGACGGCAGCGGTAATCCGACAGCGTCGGCGCTAACGAGGGGCTCGTCGTCGTTTTCGTAACGCTCCGGTGATTCCGAAACGATCATCTTGCCGGCTTGCTTCATGAACGTCAGCGTATCCTTGCCCTTGTCAAAATCGACCACGACGTAATCGCCGGTCTCAACCTGCTCGGTCGCCACGAGGTTTGAGAGCGGATACACAAGGAATCGCTCGATCGCCCGCTTGAGGTGGCGTGCCCCGTATTTCAGGTCGATGCCCTCGCCTAACAAGAATTCCTTTGCCGCGTCCGTGCACTCAAAGATGAATTTCGTCCCGGCGGATTCCGTGATCCTCGCCTGCACCGAACCAAGCTCGATATCGAGTATCTGCCGCAGATGGTGTTCCTTCAGACTGCGAAAGACGACCACCTTGTCGATACGGTTCATGAACTCGGGCGAGAACTTTCGCTTTGCCGCCTCGAGGGCGGTGCGATAGATCTTTGTATCGATCTCGTTGTCCTCTTTCGTGGCGTCGGTCTTTGTCGGTGCAAAGCCGATGCCGCCCGAGATCATCTCTGACATTTCGCGGGCACCGAGATTGGACGTCATAATGACGACCGTTCGCGAAAAGTCCACCCGCCGATTGTCGCCCAGCGTGAGCGTCGCTTTGTCGAGAATTCCGAGCAGCAGCTGCCATAAGCTGTCGCTTGCCTTCTCGATCTCGTCGAACAGTACGAACGTCAGTTTGTTGTCGTCCGTGTGCGCCTTGTCGAGATTCTCCTGCGTCAGCATCGGCGACGTCTCGCGATGGCCGAGATATCCCGGCGGCGAGCCGATCAGCTTGGCGATCTCGTGAGAATGCTGGAATTCGGCACAATCGATCTTTACGACCGCAAAAGGATCCGAAAATAGCACCTCGCTTGCCGCCTCGACAACTCGCGTCTTACCCGAGCCGGTCGGCCCGAGAAAGAGCATCGTACCGATCGGCCGTGCCGGATTATTCATCCCGGCGAGATAGATCTGAAAGAGCCCGCTCATGCGGCGCACGGCGCGCTCCTGGCCGACGATCAACGCGGACAGCTTATCTTCAAACTCGGCCGCACGCGGGCTTTTTCGCTCGGGATCGAGCAACACGCCCTTCTCAGCAGCCTGCTCCTTCTTCTTAGCCGATTCCTGTTTCATCTCTTTCCTCACTTCGGGCACCTATGCCCTCAGCATCAAGAACGCTGTTTTGATCCAAACTTGCCGCGACGGCCAAACAGCAGTGCCGTCCGTCAGCAATGATGATTTCAAAATATGTATCGTTGGCTGGACTTTTAGTGTGAAAGGTTACAAGCCCAAGGAACGCCCCGAGTATGAAGGCCCGCGGCAATTCCTTATGTAACACACATTTACGTCGCTGCGCAACAGATTTTCAAATAAATTTTCAAATATCCGTGGAACCGCCAAACCATTGATCGTATTGGCGATGCCGAGTTGACAGTGTCAGCGAGCTCAATCTACACTCCACGTGCGCCTCTGTAGCTCAGTGGATAGAGCGTCGAGTTTCGCAAACTGAAGGTCGTGGGTTCGAGTCCCACCGGGGGCGCCTTTGTCATACAATTCGCTTGACACAAGCAAGTTTCTTCAACTATATTGTCATTGCGAAACTTGGCGCGTTCACCGAGTGATCGGGTTTCGAATGCGACCTTCAGTTAACATCGGCGGCCGGCTACAAACCGGTCGCCTTTCTTCTTATCAAATAGCCTTAGTCGTAATACTCCAGCCCCAGATGCGTTATCAATTCCTCGCCCTTCATGTGCCGTAGCGTGTTCTTGAGTTTCATCAACTGAATGAACAGGTCGTGCTCGGGGTATAGCCCCGGAGCGGTTTGCGGGGCCTTGAAGTAGAACGAGAGCCATTCCTGGACGCCTTTCATTCCGGCACGTGCGGCGAGGTCCATGAATAGGGCGAGGTCAAGGGCGAGCGGTGCGGCGAGGATCGAATCGCGGCAGAGAAAATCGATCTTGATCTGCATCTTGTAGCCGAGCCAGCCGAAAATGTCTATGTTGTCCCAGCCCTCTTTGTTATCGCCGCGCGGCGGATAGTAATTGATGCGCACGACGTGCGAAAAGTCCTTGTAGAGTTCCGGATAAACCTCAGGTTGGAAAATATGTTCGAGCACCGACAGCTTTGAAACTTCCTTTGACTTAAAGTTCTCAGGATCATCGAGCACTTCGCCGTCACGGTTTCCCAGAATGTTTGTCGAATACCAGCCTTCGAGGCCGATCATTCGCGATTTGAGGCCGGGGGCGAGGATGGTCTTCATCAGCGTCTGGCCAGTCTTAAAATCCTTGCCGCAGATGGGCATATTCGTCCGGTCGGCAAGCTCGACCATCGCGGGAATATCGACCGTCAAATTCGGGGCTCCGTTGGCGAAGGGCACGCCCGATCTCAACGCGGCGTAGGCGTAGATCATCGATGGGGCGATGCGTTCGTCATTGTCATACATCGCCTTTTCGAATGCGTCGAGCGAGGCGTGACACTCGGCCTCCTCGATATAGATCTCGGTCGAGGCGGCCCAGACCATGACGAGCCTCGAGCAGCCATGCTCGCTCTTAAATCGAGCTATATCTTCAATTAACTGCTCGGCAAGGTCCATCTTGTTCTTGCCGGATTTGATGTTGTCGCCCTGAAGGCGCTTGACGTATCGCTGCTCAAAAACGGCCGCCATCGGCTTGAGCGAGGCGAGTTGCTCGGAGACCTGATTAAGCAGATCTTTGTCCAGCACGCCGGCGTTCATCGCGGCGTCATAGGCGTTTTCCTTAAAGATATCCCACGCGCCGAATACGATGTCGTCCAGCGAGGCGAGCGGCACAAGATCCTTTATCTTTGGCACGCGGTCATCCGTCCGCTTGCCCAGCCGGATCGTGCCCATCTGCGTCAATGAGCCGACCGGTTCCGACAAGCCGCGCTTTATCGCCTCAACGCCCGCCACGAGCGTCGTCGAAACCGCACCTAAGCCAACCAACAGAACGCCCAGCTTGCCTTCCGCCGGGGCTATCTCAACACCTTTCTCAACCATTTATCTCCTCCGAAAACCAAAATAATAAGAATACTGTTTTTCCGTGCCAACGACAAAAGCTCGGCGGCTTGGATAGTGGATCACTACCGCGGCTTGCCGCTCTATTTGCGGAGCAGCTTGCTGCCCCGTTGCATCCGTCGCCTACCATCGCGGCTTGCCGCCGCCATGCCGACAGCGGCGGCAAGCCGCATGTATTTTGCCGCCCGTCGGAGGAGCAAGCTCCTCCGCAAATAGGGCGGCAAGCCGCCAAGCCGTACTTCCCTCCTAAAATCCATACGCCCTGTACTTATGCCTGGCGTGCATCGCGACGGCGATCGAGACGGCGTCGATCTGGTCATCGTGCGTCCCCAGCGGGAATGCGCAGCACTCATCGATGAATTCCTTGTTCCACGCGGCCCGCACGAGCCGCACATTTCCGGCCTCGGCGAGGTTCATCCAGGCGAGGCAGCGCGTTACCTTGTCGCCCTTGGGCTTGACGGCGCGAAAGGCTCGTCCCTGAAGGCGAAACTCCTTTCTGAGTTCCTGGACGACCGCCGAACCGTTTGCCGTGTCCTCGATGCCATGCTCGGTATCGAGTTCCTCGCGGATGCGTCCCAGGATATAGCGGCGTTGGTCGGGATACTCGATCCGGCGGCGATAACCGCCGTCGATATACAGAATTCCCTCTTTGTCATAGGCCACACGATAGCTTGCGGTGTGATCCGAGGTTGCGTTCGCGGTAATTCCGAGGTCATATCCGCGTTTCCATATAAGTCCGTGCGGCGGCCGGTCAACAATGTGCCGAAACCACTCCCGTTTGAACAATCCGCCCTCCGCCGGCACCGGATGCTGCTGATACAGGGACGCAAACGAGTAGCTGCCTATCTTTTCTCTGGTGTTTTCGAGGTGCGGAACGTCGAATCTCGCGGGCCAAAGAGCGTCGCCAGGCGTGCGGCCAAGAAGATCGGTTTGAACCGCGGAGGCGCCGAGACGCAGAGGGGAAAAGGGAAGATCGTTGCTGCCATGCACGGTGCCTATTTCTTTTCCCGGTTCTTCTTCGCGTCTCTGCGTCTCTGCGGTTAAATTCTCTTCCGCCAACGCCGGCAGGTTGATTACCGTCCATTCGCTGCCGTTTTCCTCGGCCAGCAGGCGTCCGGCGAGGTCGTCTTCGTGCCAGCGGGTCTGGATGAGGATGATCTGGCCGTTGGGTTCGAGGCGTGTGTAGAGATCGTCATTGAACCAATCATGGACGCGTTCGCGGTATTTGATGCTATTGGCCTCGGCCCTTGATTTTATGGGGTCATCGACAATTATCAGATTTGCGCCAAAGCCCGTCACGCCCGACCCGACGCCGACCGCACGAAGGCCCCCGCCCGCCCGCGTCTCCCATTCGGATTCGGAGTTCTTGAACCGTGGCCGGTTGAATGGAAAGGGTGACTCGTTTTCATTAACCGCAGAGACGCTGAGACGCGGAGAAGAGTTTTTAGAATTGCGAGAGTCGACGCCTCGCTCCGAGTTGTGCGGAACGTCAGTTTCATTTTCTTGGCCGTTCTCGTCTTCTCTGCGTCTCTGCGTCTCTGCGGTTATCTGAAAGTCGTCGCACAACACGGTCTTGATCTTTCGCGAGAATCGATTGGCGAGGCGTTGGTTATAGCTGCCGATGATGACGTTCATATCGGGCTTTTGCCTCATGCGCCAGGCGGCGTATCGGACCGTAACAAGCTCTGATTTGCCGTGTCGCGGCGGCATAAAGATCATCAGCCGCTTACACTCGCCCGATGTGACGCGCTCGAGCGTATCGATAATGTGCCGATGGTGCGCTGCGTCCCACGTCATATATGGTGAGACAGATATGAGCCAATCAGAAAAGTTCATAGAGTTTGGGGAGTTTGGAGAGAAGGCAGCTTTCGAGGAAGCATCTATCGTCAGAGTGCTCCGGGTTGGGATGGGGCCTTGGCCCCGCTCAAGATCAGTCGGCGGCCTGCGGCGAGGTTTGCGCTGCCGGCGCCACTTGCTGTGGTTGAATTTGCCCGACGGCCGCCGATACAGGGCAGAACCCCCTGCGTAAGCAGGGGGCGTTCGCGTTCCCCGCGTGCCGCGCATTCCTTTAGAGCTTCTCTGACGCAAGGGACTGCCCCCCATTAACGCAGGGGGTTCTGCCTTCCAACCATAGAGCTCGACCCAGCCCGGCACGGACCGGCCGCGTTCGTTGCGGCGGTAGAGCACGCGGCGGCGGAATCGGGTGTGGCCGAGAGAGCGCATTTCGCGTTCGATCTGTTCGTGGTGTCGGCCATTGTGTTTCAGGTAAAGTCGGCGACAGTCTTCGATGCGTTGCCGGTCAGTCGAATGTGGCATAGGGCGTTTAACCACGGATGAACACAGATGGACCTGCGTTCATTCGCGGTTCACATTCATAGCAGGAACACACGCGGATTGGAATGCCAGAATTCGCAGAATGATGCAGAATGCACAAAATAACTCAAAATGCACAAAATGTCGCAAACTGCGTAGATTCGGTACTCGTGGGTGATAGAAGGTCAGAACCGGGAGCGGAAACGACCGGATCCTTTCACCGATAAACATTCGCACGCAGAGAGAATCCGGTCGCTGCCGCTCTCGGTTCTGAATTCACGCGGATACTGTGTGGTTTGCTGTTACTCTCGTGTTAGACGCTTATTCCTCGTCCTCTCTCAATTTTTCCAGAACAGAGAAATCCTCGAGCGTGGTGACGTCGCCGGCGACGGTGCCGCTGGAGGCAAGTTCGCGCAATAATCGCCGCATTATTTTGCCCGAACGCGTTTTTGGCAGGGCATCGGTGAAGCGGATGTCGTCGGGTTTGGCGAGGGCGCCGATCTCTTTGGCGACGTGGGTGCGTAAGGTCTCCTTTAATTCGTCGCTGCCCGTGCGGCCGCCTTCGAGCGTGATGAATGCCGCGATGGCCTGGCCTTTGAGGTCGTCGGGGCGGCCGACGACGGCGGCCTCGGCAACCGTTTCGTGCGACACGAGCGCGGACTCGATCTCAGCCGTGCCGAGCCGGTGACCGCTCACGTTGATCACGTCGTCAACGCGGCCCATGATCCAATAGTAGCCGCGCTCGTCGCGCCGAGCGCCGTCGCCGGCGAAATACATTCCCGGTATCTCTGACCAATACGCCTGTTTATACCGCTCGTCGTCGCCCCACAGCGTGCGGAGCATCGACGGCCACGGATGCCGAGCGACGAGATAGCCGCCCTCGTTGTCGCCGACCGATTCGCCCTTTTTATTGACAACATCGAGAATGATGCCGGGCAGCGGGCGAGTAGCCGTTCCGGGAACGGTCGGCGTCGCGCCGGGCAGAGGGCTTATCATGATCGAGCCCGTCTCGGTCTGCCACCACGTATCTACGATCGGGCATTTTCCCTTGCCTATCGTCTGGTGATACCACATCCACGCCTCTGGATTGATCGGCTCGCCGACGGTGCCGAGCAGGCGAAGCGAGCTGAGGTCGTGCTTCAACGGATACTGCTCGCCCCATTTTATGAATGCGCGAATGGCCGTCGGCGCCGTGTAAAAGATCGTCACACGGTGGCGCTCGATGATGTCCCAGAAGCGGTCAAAGTCGGGAAAGTTTGGTGCGCCCTCATACATCACGACCGTAGCGCCATTCGCCAGCGGCCCATAGACGACATAGCTGTGGCCCGTGACCCAGCCGATGTCGGCGGTGCACCAAAAGACGTCTTCGTCCTTGAGGTCAAAGACCATTTTGGTCGTGTATGCCGCCTGCACGAGGTAGCCGCCGGTGGTGTGGAGGATGCCCTTGGGCTTGCCGGTCGTGCCGCTCGTATAAAGGATGTAGAGCGGATGTTCTGATTCCAAAGGCTCGGCCGGGCACGTCGCGTCAACGGCGTCCATCAGTTCGTGCCACCAATGGTCGCGGCCGGGCTGCATCTTGATCTCGCTGCCGGTGCGGCGGTAAACCACTATGTTCTCAACAGTTGGGCACTGCAGTGCGGCGGCGTCAACTGCCTTTTTCAATTCGATCTCGCTCCCGCGTCGATAGGCGCCGTCGGCGGTGACGATGAGCTTACAGCCGCAATCATTGACGCGGTCGCGGATCGCGTCAGCCGAAAATCCGCCAAAGATCACCGTGTGCGTCGCGCCGATGCGCGTGCACGCGAGCATCGCGATCGCAAGCTCAGGCACGAGCGGCATGTAGAGCGCGACGCGGTCGCCCGTCTTAACGCCGAGCTTCTTGAGCACATTTGCAAAGCGGCAGACCTCGCGGTGCAGTTGTAAATAGGTCAGAGTTCGCTGCTCGCCGGGCTCGCCTTCCCAGATAAAGGCGGCTTTATTTTTGCGCCACGTGTTGAGGTGGCGGTCGAGGCAGTTGTGCGAGATATTGATGCGGCCGCCGACGAACCACTTGGCGTGCGGTTCAAACCATTCGAGAACGGTGTCCCACCGGCGAAACCAATCGAGCGACTCGGCCTGCTTCGCCCAGAAGCCGGGCACGTCCTTAGCCGCATCCGCATAGGCCAAGAGGTATTCCTCAAACGAACGCATATGCGCGCTCTGGGCAAATTCCGGCGGCGGCTCAAAAACACGGTCCTCGGTAAGGACGGATTCGATAGTGTTGTGCTCGGGCATATGTAGTTTTTAACGCAAAGACGCAAAGGACGCAAAGACGCACGGGAGCTAGACTTTTCTATGAATTGCCTCCACCTTTAGGTGGAGGTCAAGTCGTCAACACACGGCAGGGCTTTAGCCCAAGATCTGGCGGCGTTGAAGCTATATTGGGCTAAAGCCGGCCCCCTAATTTACTGCATCCACTAGCTAAAGCTAGTGGCAACTTATCGAGTCGTGTAAAATCGGGCAAATGCGGCTTTTGGAGATGCGAGACATCGTCAAGGAATTCCCGGGCGTGCGGGCGCTCGACGGCGTGTCGTTTGCACTTGATAGCGGCGAGTTTCATGCCCTGGTCGGCGAGAACGGCGCGGGCAAATCGACGCTGATGAAGGTGCTGTCGGGCGTGTATCCGGCGGGCGATTTTGAAGGCGAGATCATCGTGGGCGACGAGCCCGTTCGCTTCGGGGGCATTCGCGACAGCGAGGCCGCGGGCGTCGCGATCATCTATCAGGAGCTGTCGCTCGTAAAGGAACTGACCGTCGGCGAAAACATCTTTCTCGGCCGCGAGCCGTCGAGATTCGGTATCGTCAACTGGCACGAATTATACGACAAGGCCGCTAAGCTGTTGCAGGACTTGCATTTAGATATCGACGCGCGAGCACAGGCAGGCTCACTCGGCATCGGCCAGCAGCAGCTCGTCGAGATAGCGAAGGCATTATCGCAGAACGCGAAGATACTGGTGCTGGACGAGCCGACATCCGCGCTGACCGATGCTGAGGTCGAGACGCTGTTTGAGATATTGGAGAAATTAAAGACGCGCGGCGTCGGCTTGATCTATATCTCACACAAGCTGGACGAGGTCTTCAGGATGAGCGAGCGCATCACCGTGCTGCGCGACGGGCGAACGGTCGGCACGTTTGCGGCGGCCGATGCGACACGCGACGGCGTGATCGCCGCGATGGTCGGTCGCGAGGTCGGCGACATCTTTCCCGAGGCCATTCATGAACGAGGCGACATCGTGCTGAGTGTCTCGGGCGTGACGGCGTGGGCCGATGACGGCGTCAGAAAGCGGGTCGATAACGTGTCGTTTGCGGTGCGTCGCGGCGAGGTGCTCGGCATCGCGGGGCTAATGGGCTCGGGCCGAAGCGAACTGCTGATGACGATATTCGGCGCGTGGAGCGGCCGTGTCGACGGCCGCGTCGAGATCGACGGGCGGACGGTGAATATCGCATCGCCCGCCGATGCCATCCGTCACGGCATCGCCTTTGTCACCGAGGACCGCAAGCGATACGGCCTCATCCTCGATCAAACGATCGTTGACAATATGACACTTGCCGGAATTCGTTCCATCTCAGGCCGCGTCCTGACAAACCACAGCCGTGAGGCCGCCGCCGCGTCCGCACAGATGTCGTCGCTGCGCGTCAAAGCACCATCACCGACGGCCGTTACAGGAACGCTCTCCGGCGGCAATCAGCAGAAAGTGGTGTTGGGCAAGTGGCTGCTGACCAACCCGCGCATTTTGTTTTTGGATGAGCCAACCCGCGGCATCGACGTCGGTGCCAAACAGGAGATCTACGCCGAGATCAACAAGCTCGCCGGCGAAGGCATGGCGATCGTGCTTGTGTCGAGCGAACTGCCGGAAGTATTAGGCCTGTCAGATCGTGTGATCGTATTACACGAAGGATGTGTCGCGGGTGAGTTTGGTCGAGAAGAAGCTACGCCGGAGAAGGTGATGGCAGCGGCAACGGGAGGACATTCTAATTAGTAATTATCAAATTAGTAATTACTAATTAGTATGGCCGACACATATGCGTTTAGACATATATGACCGATAATCTTATCAAAACTTCCTCTCTGCGAGCATACATCATGATCGCCGTGCTTGCGGGGATTTGGATGTATTTCCACTGGGCGACGGGTTATGTGTTTTTGACGCCGAGGAACCTGTCTAACCTGATGACACAGATGACGGTGACGGGCGTGATCGCGGTCGGGATGCTGATGGTGATCGTGTCGGGCAACATCGACCTGTCGGTCGGGTCGGTGCTTGGGTTTGCGGGCGGCATTGCGGCGATGATGCTGTCGATGTGGGGCTACGGATTGCCTGAGTCGATAGTTGCGGCGGTTGCCGTCGGGCTGGTCGTGGGCCTGTTTCACGGAGTGCTGACCGCGTATCTGAACATCCCGGCCTTTATCGTCACGCTCGGCGGACTGCTCGCGTGGCGCGGCGCGGTCAAGTGGCTGCTCGGCGGCAACACCGTTCCGGTAGCGGATGAGAGCTTTAAGGCGATCGGGCAGAGCTATATCGGCACGACTGCCGGCTGGGCGTTGGCGGGCGTAGCGATAATTCTCGTGCTGCTCGCGGCCGTGCGGCGGGCGAGGTCCTCTGGCGATCACCTCAGTGAACTACTCAAGACGATCCTCCCCGTCGGCGGCATCGTGGCGTTCGTTTGGGTGATGAATTCGTACGAGAGCATGGGCGTTTTTGTCGGCGTGCCGGTGCCGGTGCTGATCTTGGTCGCCGTCGCGCTGATCGGCGCTTTTCTGACGAATTCGACCGTGTTTGGCCGGTACCTTTACGCCATCGGCGGCAATGCCGACGCCGCACGGCTTTCGGGTATCGACAATAAACGCAATGTTCTGAAGGTTTACGGCCTGTTGGGCGCGTTGACGGGCGTTGCGGCACTCATCTTCACCGCCCGCGTCGGCAGCGCCGCACCGGACGCCGGCGTGCTAAAAGAACTGGACGCCATCGCCGCCTGCGTGATCGGTGGAGCGTCATTGATGGGCGGGCGAGGCACGGTCTTCGGCGCGTGCTTAGGGGCACTTATCATGGCATCGCTCGACAACGGAATGTCGCTCTTGAATGTGCGCGACTTTATGCAGGACATCATCAAAGGCTCGATCCTCGTGGCCGCCGTCGGGCTGGATATGATGGGACGGCGGCAGGGATGAAGCGATTTTTCTTGGTTCGCCATGATCGCTGCTGTTAGAATCTAGATTGTCGAAGGAGTACGTCCTATGAGCGCAACACTGACGATCGATCTCCCCGATGATGTCAAGGCCACGCTTGGCAAGGCCGCGCGCGAGGACGGCGTCTCAGAGGGCACATTCGCAATGCGTGCGTTGGAAGATTACATGCGGCTCCGTCGGTTCAGAAAACCCCAAACGGCTGCCGAAAGACGGAGGAGCATTGCGGCGTTGAAGAGGACGATGGATGAAATGGCCGAAACCGCGCGTCGTAACGGCATGACACAAGAGATCCTCGATGAGATCCTCAAAAAGGACTGATACCCTTTGCGCGGCGTCATTGACAACAGCGTCCTCGTGAGCGCAGCGATAGTCGGCGGCATTCCTCGACGAGCGTTGGATCTTCTGTTCGAACGGGGAACCATTCTTGTGTCCGTCGATGTCCTCGAAGAATTGGATAACACTCTCAACCGAACTAAATTTGATCGATATTCACATCAGACCCAACGTCGTAATTTTATCCGCGAACTGATCGAAGTCGCGGAGCTAGTCCGAATATCGGAGCCAATTCGAGCATGTCGCGATCCCAACGACGATAAGTTCCTCGCGCTTGCGGTCAGCGGTGACGCTGATTATCTGATCACTGGCGACAGCGACCTGCTCGTTTTGAATCCGTTTCGCGATGTCGAGATCGTTACGCCGAGAGACTTTGTGCAGAGAGGGATCTAACATTCCCCGCAGAACTTGCCCGTTTGTGACCCACGTCATACAGACTTCCCGCTTCAGCCGTCAAAGTTGAGGCTGGGAGAACTTTATGCCAGATACATTAATGACGATCGGCCAGCAGTTTGAGCGGCGTTCGTGGGCCGAGCCGTGGAAGATCAAGATGGTCGAGCCGCTGCGAATGACCGACCGCAGCCAGCGCGAGAAGGCGCTCGAGGACGCGGGATACAATACATTCCTGCTCCGCTCGCAGGAAGTATATATCGACCTGCTGACCGACAGCGGCACTTCGGCGATGTCAGATCGGCAGTGGGCCGGAATGATGCTCGGCGATGAGGCCTACGCGGGCAGCCGAAATTACTATCACCTCGAAGACGCCATCCGAAAGTACTACGGCTACGAATTCATCGTCCCGACGCACCAGGGCCGCGGTGCCGAGCACCTCATCAGCCAGGTCGCGATCAAGCGGGGACAGTTCGTGCCCGGCAATATGTATTTCACGACAACGCGGCTGCATCAGGAGCTCGCCGGGGGCATCTTTGTCGATGTGATCATCGACGAGGCCCATTATCCCCAAGTATTACATCCATTTAAGGGCAACATCGACGTCGGCAAGCTCGACGCGTTGATCAATGAGAAAGGCGCGGCGAATATCGCCTATGTCAGCCTCGCGGGCACGGTCAACATGGCGGGCGGACAGCCCGTGAGCATGGAAAACGTGCGAGCCGTTCGCGAGCTCGTTGACCGCTACGGCATCAAGCTGTATCTCGACGCGACGCGGCTGGTCGAGAATTCCTGGTTCATCCGCGAGCGCGAAGAGGGCTATGCCGACAAGACGATCGCCGAAATACTGCTCGAATTCTGCTCGTATTCGCACGGCGCGTGGATGAGCGCAAAAAAAGACAACCTGGTGAATATCGGCGGCTGGCTGGCGATCAACGACCGAGAAATGTTTGAGGAGCTACGCAATCTCGTCGTCGTTTACGAGGGCCTGCACACCTACGGCGGCCTCGCGGGACGCGACATGGAGGCAATGGCCATCGGCATCGCTGAGAGTGTTGAAGATGAGCATGTCAATTCGCGCATCGGCCAGGTGCTCTATCTCGGCCAACTGCTGACGACGTGGGGCATACCGATAGTGCATCCCGTCGGCGGGCACGCGATCTTTTTGGACGCAAAAGCGTTCTATCCGCATCTGGAGCAGATAAAATTCCCTGCTCAGACGCTGGCCGCCGAGCTTTATCTCGACTCAGGCATTCGCTCGATGGAGCGCGGCATCGCCTCGGCGGGGCGCGACCCTGTAACGGGCGATCATCATTATCCCAAGCTCGAACTCGCACGGCTCACGATCCCGCGACGCGTTTACACGCAAGCCCACATGGACGTCGTCGCCGAATCAGTCCGCGCCGTTTACGAGAACAGAGAGAGCGCCCGAGGCCTCAAGATGGTCTATGAGCCGAGGTATCTGAGGTTCTTCCAGGCGAGGTTTGAGCGGCTGTGAGTTTTCTGCTCGTAATGTAATATTTGCCACGACCGTCGGCGTCTGATGTATCATTAGGACATGGGAATTGACCTGATCACAACCGATCCCGGCGTGATGATGGGCAAACCGGTCATTGCCGGAACACGCATTACGGTCGAATTGATCCTCGAAAAGCTCGCGGCTGGCGAGACCATCGAGCAAATGCTCGATGCCCACCCGCGTCTGACCCGTCAGGCGATGGAAGACATCGAGGATCTCCCGGTTGTAGCCGCACGTCGTGAAGAACCGACCGTCGAACACGAGGAACTTCTCTCAACATTGAGGACAATATGAACACCAAAGAAGAGGTAACAGCCTTACTCGAAAGGCTGCCTGCCGACACATCGATCGAGGACATTCAATATCACCTCTATGTAATGGATAAAGTGCAAAAAGGTCTTGAATCCATCGAAAAGGACGGTGGGCTTACTCAGGACGAAGTTGAAGCGAGGCTGAGTAAATGGCTCGTTTGATCGTATGGTCGCAACGAGCGACCGACGAGCTTGAAGAGATCGCCCAGTTCATTGCCCTAGATTCCGAGCATTATTCCAAAGCAGTGGTCCGCACTATTCTGCGAAAGACGCGCAGATTAGGCGATTTTCCATATATCGGACGCGTGGTACCTGAGTTCGAAGACGACTCGATGCGAGAGATATTCGCCTACAACTACCGAATCCTCTACAAGATAAAGCCTGATGAGATCGACATAGCCGCTATCATTCACGGCCGTCGCTTACTCGACCTTTCCCTCAGACCCTAACCCCCAATAAAACTCATCGTCCGCTCCGGCTGGACGAAGGTTGCGTCGTTGATGTGGTGGCGGGCCTCTTTCTGCAAAACGGTCTGTTCGATGAATTGCGCGAGTTCGGTGTCAGTTGCGCCTCTGCGCAACACATCTCGGAGGTTGTGCTCAACGGTTGAGAAGAGGCACGTGCGGATCTGGCCGTCGGCGGTCAGGCGGATACGTGAGCATTGGCCGCAGAACATTTCGGTGACGGGGGCGATGATGCCGATCTCGCCCGGTGAGCCGTCGGCAAAGGTGTAATTCCAAGCCGTGCCGGTGCCGCGAGACGTTTCTTTCAGTTCCAGCGGAAAGACCGCATTGATCGCGTCGCGTATCTCGCGGCCCGAGACCATTGCCTCGCGCGTCCAGTCGCGGCCGCTGTCGAGCGGCATATATTCGATAAAGCGGAACGAAATGGCCTGTTCGCGGGCAAAACGTGCAAAATCGACCAGCTCGTCCTCGTTGCGGCCGCGGACGATGACGGCGTTGACCTTGACCGGGTCAAACCCGAGTTCTTTCGCCTTATCAATGGCGGCGTAAACGCGTTCGAGCGCGTCAACGCCTGTGATATCGATGAACCTGTCGCGATCGAGCGTGTCGAGGCTCAGGGTCACGCGGTCGAGCCCGGCGTCACGCAGCGCATCGGCATGACGCGGAAAATCGTAGCCGTTCGTTGTTAACGCGATGTCCTTTAATCGCGGCTTGAGCCGTGCGAACTTTTCGACCAGCACGGGCACGTCGCGGCGTATCAGCGGTTCGCCGCCCGTCAGGCGTATCTTCTCAATGCCCAGATCGACAAAGATGCTGACGAGGCGTTCTAGCTCCTCAAACGTCAACAGCGTCTTGCGACTGGCCCACGCCGGCTCGCCGTGCGGCAGGCAGTAGAAACAGCGAAAATTGCACCTGTCGGTGAGCGAAATGCGCAGGTCGCGGATCGTTCGGTTGTGAGCGTCGGTGAGCACAATTCAAATAATATCGCACTCACCTGAGCGTGCGAAGCACGCGACGATTTCGATAGCTACAGGTGCAGCACAGCGGAACCTGTAGTAAAGTCGCACCAAAAAACTCCGAGCCTGTGTAACAGGCGAAACAACAACTATGTCACATACACATTTTTTGTATCACGTGGTCTTTGCGACGAAAGATCGGATGCCGTTGATCCGGGCTGAATGGGAGGCCGAACTTTATGCATACCTCGCCGGCATCGTAAAGAACAATGGCGGCCGAGCGCTCGAGATCAATGGAATGCCGGATCATGGTCATCTCCTCCTTCGCCTCGGGCCGGACCTTAAGTTCTCTGATTTTATGCGGGAGTTGAAGGCCGGTTCGTCGCGCTTTATTAGGCAAAAGTTCGATCCGAAATTCCAGTGGCAACGTCGGTATGGGGCGTTTACAGTCAGTGAATCGGTCGCGAACAAGGTGCGAAAATATATCCGCGATCAGAAGATACACCATCGCGCCCAAACATTCGAGGACGAGTACAAGGGACTACTCGTTAAGCATGGTATCGAGTTCGACGAACGATATCTATGGGGTTAGCCGATTGTTACGCGTGTTTCACACGCTCGATGACGTTGGTTTCTCTTTCTACAGGTTTCGCTTCGCTTCACCTGTAGCTATCGTAATTGTCGCGTGCTACGCACGCTTGGGTTCGCGATTCAGCACGGGCTCTTTTTCATTCAACGCGGCGGCGTTGCGTTTTAGGCCGGATAGTTTGGCCCGTTTGATGGCGGAGTGGCGGAAGCGATTTACATACTCGTCGTGTTCGAGCGAAAGAACGGTTTCGGGTGACAGTGACGTCTCGCCGTGGCGAGGCAAAAAGCGAGGTTCGGCTGTTGGTTGTTCAAATCGGTTCCAAGGGCAGACGTCCTGGCAGATGTCGCAACCGTAAAGCCAGCCGGCGGTGTCGATGGGCAGGCGTTCGTCGCGGAGTTCGATGGTCGCGTAGGAAATACATTTGTTCGAATCGACTACGTATGGCTCGACAATAGCACCGGTCGGGCAGGCGTCGATGCAGGCGGTGCAGGTGCCGCAGTGATCGTCAACGTGTTCCGTGTCGTAGTCGAGTTCGATATCGAGCAGGAGTGAGCCGATAAAGAGCCACGAGCCGTGCGTCGTGGTGATGAGATTGCTGTGCTTGCCGAGCCAGCCCAAGCCTGCACGCACGGCCCAGGCTTTGTCCATGAATGGAGCGGTATCGACGCATATTTTGCCGTTCGCTTCGGGCCGCTTTGTCGTTATCCATTCGAGCAGTTGGTTGAGTTTTTCACGAAGGACATCGTGGTAATCGTCGCCCCAGGCGTAGCGAGATATCTTACCCGCGTCGGCGTGCTTATGCGGCGTGAAGTAGTTGTGGAGGACGACGACGATCGATCTGGCCTCGGGCATCAGCCGACGCGGATCGGTGCGTTTTTCAGGTTCGCGCTCCATCCAAGCCATCGTGCCGTGAAATTCGCGGCCGAGCCAGCCGCGCAGGTGATCGCCCTCAGTATCGAGCGACGCGGCCGCAACAATACCGACGGCGTCAAAGCCGATATCGCGGGCGGTGCGTTTGATTGCGTCGCCAAGGGACATTACATCAGGTATATCAATTGCCGTCCGCTTTAGCGAACGGTTGCCTTGGCCAGACAAATTGGGCTTTAGCCCAAACGCGCGGTTGGGCTAAAGCCCGGTGTCCTAGTTCGATTCGGACCGTTGCCTGAAGGCAACGGCAATAGAAGATATGAAAGAAAGGCCGGGCGGCATTGCGGCCGCCCGGTGGATCAGAGTGGAGAGAAATGTGCCGACTAGAAACCGACCTTGACGCCGAACTGAAACTGTCTCGGATCAAAAGCGGCCTGCGGCTGGCTATAGTATTTACCGTTTCCTGCCCGCTTGTCAAAGGCATTGACGACTTGATAGAACGGGTTGGCCGACGCCTCGTTAAAACGATTGAGGAGATTGAAGCCCTCGGCGATCAGATCGAGCGAGACGCGCTCGCCAAACTTGATCCGCTTTGTCAGGCGGGCATCGAACGACAGGTAGTCGTGCGTGATGCCCATGTTGCGAGGCAGGTTTGGCGTGGTCGGAAAGACGCCCGTAAAGCAGTTGGGATCGACGCCCGTCTGGCAAAGCGTGCCGTCAGAGCGGACGCTGGGACGCTCGTTTGACGAATTAAAGTCGCCATTCGCATCGCCGACGGCGAGGATATTGAACGGGCGGCCCGAGCCGTATTCGACGATCGGTGCAAAGGTGAATCCGTGCAGGAAGCTCTTGAATCCGCCCTTTGAACGCCATGATTCGGGCGTGGACATAAAGCCGCTGAACACAAAGCGATGACGCTGGTCAAAGAGCGAATCCGAACGCTCGCCGCCCATATCGCGAAGGTCCTGCGGCAGCAGCAGCGTCTGCAGGTCGGACGAATCATCGACCGAGTGCGACCACGTGTAGGAGGCGAGGAACTGCATGCTGTTTGAGAACCGCTTCTTCAATTCGAGGTTCAGTGCCTTGTAGTCCGACTTGCCGTCCGAGGTCTGAGCGTTCACCGAGCCGTACGGATTGATCGGCCCAACGCTGCGGAGCGTGCCCGCGAGCAGCGGGTCGAACTGGGCCTTGTTCAGCCCCGTAAGGGCCTTGACAAAGAAGTAGTTAGGCCCAAGCTGGCGGAAATAGTCCGCCGCGATGGGGCTGACGACGCGGCTGTTGAGGTTAGCGACCGGTGCGGCGATAAAGCCCGGAACGATCGCCGCCCATGTCGCAGCAAGGTTGGTAAAGCACAGCGGAGCAGGAACGCCCGGCGGGCATGCAACTACACGCGGATCGGCCGCCGACGACGGGATGCTGATGCCAAATGCCGCGGCCGACAGGCTCGGCGGCGGGCCGCCAAAGAAGCGGCGGAAATTCTCGACCAGCGCCGCCTGATCGACCTGATTCGCGTCGCCGGGATGTGCGAGGTGCTTGACGTTGACCCTGATGTAGCTTGCGGTGAGCAGCGTGTTGCGCCCGAGCGCCTGCTCAAAGGTGATGTTGCCCTGCAGCGCGTCGGGATACTGGAAATCCTTTGCCACATGGAGCGTAAACGGCAGGATCGGCCCAAAGCCTGTAAAGGTTGACGGATCAAAACGCTGCTGTCCAAAGAGGTAGTTGGCCGACTGAGCAATTGCGGGCGTTCGCGTGCCCGGCGGCGCGGCCGCGAGGGCGGCGGCACAATACGGGCTGGTGGCCGTTCCGCGGTTGCAGACCGTGCCGTGGAATACCTGAAACGCATTAAACAGGCCCGTCGGCGATGGCCCGCCGATGGGCAGGAGCGTCGCCTGCTGCTGCTGCGAGCCGTCGGCAATGTTCGAGTTAAAGGCGACCACGAGCAGCGGATGGTCAAAGAACCGCCCGATCGCCCCGCGGATCACCGTAGAACCCTTGCCCGTGACGTCCCATGCAAATCCGACGCGCGGCGCCCAGTTGTTCTTGTCACGCGGGAAGCCCTGCGTTACGCCAAGCGCGTCCTGCGCCGTCTGGATGTCGGCGGCCGAGAGCGTGATGCCTGTGAGCGGGTCGGTAAATGGAACGGGTGAATACTGGTTGGTAAACTCGTAGTCGTAGCGGAAGCCGTAGTTGATCGTAAAGCGCCGCGCGATCTTCCAAGTGTCCTGGGCAAAAAATGCGACGGGCTTATTGGCGAGCTCGCTGTTCGGGTCGCCAAAGCCCTGAATGAACGCCGCCGGAAATCCGAGGCCGTATGCCTGAACGGCCGTCAGTGCAGGGCACCGCTGGGCGAGAGCCGCATTGTCGCAGGCTATCGCCGGATTAGCCGGGCTCGGCGGCGCTCCCGGATTGTTTGGGACCGAAACGAGGCCTCCGCCCGCCTGCGCGCCAAAGTTAAAGAGCGCCGGGAAGTTGAGTTCAAATTTCGCGTTGCCGCTGATCCAGTTAATATCGCCGCCGAACTTGAACGTGTGCGAGCCCTTGACGATCGTCATATTGTCGCGGATCTGATGCCGCGTCTCGGTCCTGAACACAGGCGAGAACGGATTTGACCCCATGAACGCCGTGCCCGATATCTGATGAGCAACGCTCGGAACGGCCGACTGGAACGACGCCTGACGGCGGCCGTAATTGTAGAACGCCTCATTGAGGATGTTGTTTGACAAGACGCTGGTCAGCGAGGTGCCGACCGAGATGTCCTCGACCGCAGTAATACCGGTCCGCGAAAAATCATTCTGGCCGACGGTCTGGTTCTGAGATTCATCCTGAACGCCGGTGATATCGATCGGATTGTAGCCGAGGCGGACCGAGAGCTGATTGGCCGAGTTGAATGCGTGATCGACCCTCAGCGACGAATAGGTCGAGTCCTCCGAGATCGGGAAGACGCGAGCAAGGCCGCTGAGCGGGCGAAATGCGATAAGCCGGCCCTCAGAATCGGTGGTGAGCGGCACCGGAGCACCCGAAAGGATGAACCGCGGCCCAACGACCGAGCCGAGCGGAATGCCGATGCCGGGAACAAAATTTGTCAGCGTGCTCGCTCCGTTGAGGGCCGTCTGGCCGCCGGCGGACGCGAGATGCGCGTAAACGAGCCCGCGGCCGACCTGGCCGGCGTTGCCGCTGCCGACGGCCGCCTGGATATAGGCGATCTGTGCGGGCGTAAGGTTAGTAAATGTCTGCGCGATCGGCATAAAGCCCGGTATCGGGCCGAGCGTGACGCTGCCCGTGGCCGCGCCGCTGGCGTCGCGGCCAAAGATGTCGCCGGTAAAGAAGCCGGATTCACGACGCTTGCGCTGCTCCCATGACATAAAGAAGAACGTCTTGCCTCGCTTTAGCGGGCCGCCAAACGTCCAGCCGTACTGGCCGCGCTTGTAGGGCGGCTTAATGCTGGGATCGCCGTCAATGATCGGGGCCAGAGCGTTCTTGGCCTGGATGGACTTGTGCCGGAAAAAGCCAAAGACGCTGCCGTGAAAATCGTCTGTTCCGCGGCGTGTGACGACATTGACGATGCCGCCGGTCGCACGGCCAAACTCGGGCATGTAGCTGTTCGTAGTGACCTGATACTCCTGAACGGCCTCCTGCGAGACGGTCGAGCGGGCGGCGTTGATCGAATTATCCGTAAAGTCAGCACCGTCAACCTGCACAAGTGTCGAGCGCCCGCGCTGGCCGCCGATATTGAGTCCCGACGTCGGTGCCGGGCCGATCGGACGGCCATTGTCGCGGCCGACGGTCGAGATCGTCAGGGCAAAGCCCGTCGCGCTTCGCTCATTGATCGGCAGATTGTTGATGCGGGCCTGATCGATGGTATTGGAGATATTCGTCTTGGTCGGCTCGATGAGCTGAACGTCGTCGCCCGAGACGTTAACGGTCGCTGATGCCTCGCCCAGCTCGAGCTTGATGGTCAGTTCGGCGCTCTGGCCGACGGTGAGCCTGATGCCTGAGATGACGCTCTTTTTGAACGTCGCGGCCTCGGCCGTGACCTCATATTCGCCGGGCGGCAGGCCAATCATGGTGTAGCTGCCCTGCCCGTCGGTGGAAACCGTTCGGCTGACGCCGGCACCTTTGAGCCGGGCCGTGACGGTAGCACCAGACACGACAGCGCCGGTCGGGTCCGTGACCGTTCCCGCAAGATCGGCCGAATTTGCCTGCGCCTGTGAAAGGGCAGGAATGCTGAACACCAGGGCCGCCGCGAGGCACATCGCCATCTTTGCAGCCACGCGCGTAAGCTCAGACGTGAATACTCTCATTATTGTCTCCTTTACCTGCAGTATGGTCGCCGGATAAGGAACTCTCGCGGTGTATTTCGGACACGTTGCGGGCGCCTGGTCGAGGCGGTTTCCCGGTATCGTGTCAAACAACCTAAGGACTATGTCCGGCAGATATTTTTTCGGAACTGATTACTGTTGAAATTTGTAACCCAAAAAGGTGTTTTAGGCAAGCAAAAACACGAGGGTTTTGCCGGAAATTGAATGAATTGCACAAATATCCTCGCTGATTAGTGTAATTAATCCAATTCGTGGCTAATATCTTGTTAATGAAGATCATCCCTCTGGCCATTCCGACGCCGTTCTATGTCGGCGACGTAAATGTTTATCTCATCAAAGAAGATCCGCTGACGCTGATCGACGTAGGGCCGAAAACGCAGGAGGCGGCGGACGTGCTGCGGCGGAGACTCGGCGAGAATGGCGTCAAGTTCAGCGACGTCCGCCGCATACTGCTGACGCATGCCCACGAGGATCACTGCGGGCTCGCCAAACAGGTTCGCGATGAGGCAAAGGACGCCGAAATTTTCGTGCATGACTGGGAAACGGGCCATCTCTTTGGCCGGTTGGCACGCGAGGAACATCGAGCGTTGATGAACCGGTCCGGCGTTCCGGACACCGTTTTTGACGAGATGCAGGCGTTGTATGAGGAGATCAGTTTGCTGACCGATTCGCTTCGCGCGGGCGAATTTCGGCCGCTGGCGGATGAAATGGAGATCGAATTCGATTCAGGCTCGCTGCGCGTGCTTCACACGCCGGGCCACACGCCCGGCTCGTGCTCATTCGTCCGCGAAGCCGACCGAACGCTCATCTGCGGCGATTGCGTGCTAAAACGCATCACGCCGAATCCGATACTGTCGCCCGACCCGACGGATCCGGCCCGGCGTTTCAGGTCGCTCGCCGAGTATCTCGTGAGTCTCGCGCGGCTGCGGTCGCGATCGCCGACGCTTGTTTACGGCGGCCACGGTGAACCGGTGACGGATTTTGAAGAGATATTCCACCGCTACGTCCGCGCCATCGACGACCGCCAGGCCCGCGTCATCTCATTAGTGACAAAAGACGGCGTCACCGCCTTCGACGTCGCAAAGCGTTTGTTCCCTGATTCCTTCAGCCACGACGTTCACAGGTTTCTGGCCATCTCAGAATCGATCGCACACCTCGACTACGCTGCATCAGGAGGCAAGGTCGGCGTGGAGATGAGTGGGGAGGTTGAGTATTACCGGAGCTTGTAGATCAGAAGAGCGTCAGAACGCCCCGCTCGGGGTCGTCCTCAAAAGAACAAATATCTTCAAAATGGTTTCTCAATACCCATTCGACAGTGTCGGTAGAGCAATTTCCACGCCTTATCCAAATGACTTTCGGAGGCCCGCCGAGAAGAGCGTGCAGCTCGCCATAGTCCGCATCCTTTGTGACAACCGCAAAACCTTCATTTGCCGCAAATGATCTAACCTCACGATCGCTCGTTCGGTCCATATCGAGTTCGAAAACGTGAGCCGAACCTGGAAAAAGGTCGTGTAACTGTCTGATGAGTCTGGGAGAAAGATTATGGTCGAAAAGCAGCTTCATGCCGCCACAAGTATCTGCTGTTTCTCACGGTCTGCGGCGTAGGCAAGGCACGCGAGAATATCATCGTTGGTTAGATAAGGAAAATCAGCGAGGATCTCATCGTGAGTCATCCCGGATGCAAGATAATCGAGGACATCGTAAACGGTGATGCGCATCCCGCGAATACATGGTTTGCCGCCACGCTTACCAGGCTCAATAGTGATGATATCTCGATAGTTCATACGCGCATGATACCACGCATTCGCGTTGCGGATTCACTTTTTTGGTCAAGGGCGCCGCCTCGAAGGGGACGTTTGACGTGGCGGCCATGTGGCCGATGGTGTCGGTGATCTTTGTGATGTCGGCAAAGCCTGGGAGCTGGCGCACGCGTTGGGTTACCTTGGTGTCGATGGTATCGAGGCCGTCGCCCTTTGAGAAGAGCGTTTGGACGAGGTATTGCGTGCGTTGTTTGGCGAGCGAGCCCTGGCCGACGGGCGCCCAGAAATGGTTCGCGACAAAACGCGCGATGCGGCGGGCGGCCTTGTTTCGGCTGAGTTCGAGCTTGGCGACGGACCAGTAGAACTGGTTGTGAGCCGATTCCTCTTTGATAATGGCGTCGAGGATCGGGTTTAGCACCGGATGATCGGTCAACGCCTTTAATCTGCGATAGCCCTGCGCGGCCTCCATTTCATGGATCGCGCCAAAGGTCATGTGCGTGGCCGTAAACCGTTTGCCGATTAGGTTTGTCAGCGTGGTGAGCATAAAGGCGTTCGTCCGATATGCATTTGTCACGTTTCGCCGCACCTGCTCCTGCCAATCTTTGTCCGATTCGTAACCGAGCTCGTTGAGGAAACGATCCATCATCTCGCCGTGGGTGATCTCTTCGACGCCCCAGCGTTCCATGAATTTCGAGATGTGCGGGTCCCTGCCTGTCGGCGTTCGCCGCAGCTCACGGTGATACATATCGGTCAGCGTCTCGACGTCGCGCATGTAAAAGAGCACCGGCACGAACCGCTCATCAAAAGGCGTGTCCCGCACCTTGCCCCACGGTATCGACGAGATAAACTCCGGCGTCAGAGCCCGCTCCTGCCGCTCATACCACTCAAGGACATCCTTGTTCGAATCAAATGCCATGAACGCGAATTACGAATTAACAATTACGAATTACGAATTCAGCGTATCAAATACAAATTCGTAATTCGTAATTGATAATTCGTAATTGACCTTGGTTCGGATGCGCCAAACGCGCGGTAAATAATATAATCGAATATATGACAAAGCTGTATTCCTTTTTGTTTATTTTGACTATTGCGTTACCAAATTCAGCCCAGACGTCGCCGCTCGAGGTAAAGGGCGAGCGACATCTTAACAACATCAGGCAGCTTACATTCGGCGGCGAGAACGCTGAGGCTTATTTCTCGTTTGACGGCAAAAAGCTGAGCTTTCAATCCAAGCGCGACGGACACGAATGTGACCGCATCTATACGATGAACATCGACGGCTCTAATGTTCGGCAGGTGTCGAATGGCGAGGGCCGCACGACGTGCGCTTTTTATATGAAGCGCGACAAGCGCGTGCTCTATGCATCGACGCAGGGCGGCGGCAAGGAATGCCCGCCAAACCCAGACTTTTCAAAGGGTTACGTCTGGGCCGTGTATCCCGATTACGACATCTACACCGCAAAGCCCGACGGCAGCAAGATCAAGAAGCTCACAAAAACGCCCGGCTACGACGCAGAGGCCACAGTAAGCCCGGACGGCAAAAAGATAGTCTTTACGTCGGAACGCGACGGCGACCTTGAGTTGTATTCGATGGATGCTAACGGCAAGAACGTCCGTCGCCTGACCCACGAGCCGGGCTACGACGGCGGCGCATTCTTTTCGCCGGACGGCTCGAGTATCGTGTATCGCGGCTCGCACCCGACCGACCCGAAGCTGATCGAGCGCGACAGGCAATACCTGAAGGAACACCTGATCGTCCCGCTGACGTTCGAGATCTGGGTGATGGACGCCGACGGCAAGAACAAGCGGCAGGTGACAAACCTGGGCGTCGCGTCGTTTGCACCGTTCTACACGCCCGACGGCAAGCGGATCATTTTTTGCACAAACTATTTCGCGACCGACCCGCGCAAGCGAAACTTTGACATTGCGATGATAAACCTCGACGGCACCGGCCTCGAACGCATCACATACAACGAGACCTTTGACGGTTTTCCGATGTTCTCGCCTGACGGCAAAAAATTCGTCTTTGCATCAAACCGCAACGCCGCAAAGACGGGCGATACGAATGTATTCATCGCGGATTGGGTGGAATGATGAATTGCCTCCAGCTTTAGCTGGAGGTCATATGGCAACTTATCTCGGGCTTTAGCCCAAGTTTCGGCTAAAGCCGGGATCCAAGACAGATCGAAACCTCCACCTGAAGGTGGAGGCAATTCATAGGAGCAAGATAGACCGGCGTCCTCGTTCTTAAGGGATATGAAAACAGCACTCTGCATTGGATTATTCGTGTTCACCGGTTTCGCCGCATTCGCCCAAACCACCGACAAGGCCGTCAACGCGATCGATAGGCGTTACAAAGATATCGCCGAAAAGGCGCGGCTGTGCGAGACGGACGATGATCAGGGCGAGTTTGGCGAGCTTGTGATGAATACGCTCGACATCAACGCCCGCAGCCATCAGTGGCGGGCCGTGGGCATCTACCGTCCGGTGTATAAGTTCTTTTATAAGCAGGTCGAGAACGATGAGAAGCGGTTGTATCCTGATCATCTCGTTTTTGTCGTGGGCGAACGCAAAGTGTCGGCGATCACCACTCGCGAGGAATTTCTGTTCAGCGACGCGGGAGCGCTGATTTACTATTCCTACACCGATGACATGGGCCGTCCGGAAATAAAAGCATGGTTCGCCGCAGGCAAGGCCATTCGCATCGAACAGGACGGCAAAGGGCGCACGCGGATGACCAAGGCAGATGTCGAGACGACCGGCCAGAGGCTCGCGACAGCGGCGAAGTTGATGCAGGTGTTTAAGAGGTCGATTGAGTTGTGATGCGGCGACGCGTGGACCTGCGTCACGACCTTGAGTGTGCGTAGCACGCGACGATTACGATAGCTACAGGTGGAGCGTAGCGGAACCTGTAGATCGAAGCGGCGGAAAATGCCGAGCGTGTGTAACACGCGGAACAATGCGGGCCCGGCGATTTTATTACGCGTGTTTCACACGCTTGGACCGATTTCTGACCTTATCTACAGGTTCCGTCCCGAAACGAGACTCCACCTGTAGCTATCGGAATCGTCGCGTGCTACGCACGCTCTGCAACGTGGTTCCTTGATACATTGATTCTTATGAAACGCACTAACATACGCATTCTTTTTGTATTACTGCTGTTGGCATCGACGGCGTTTGGGCAGACGGTCAAGGTCGCGAAGGTCGATCCGGTCGAGACGAACCTTCGCAAGACGATCGAGTATCTTGCGTCTGACAAGCTCGAGGGGCGCATGACCGGCCAACCGGGAGCCGTGACGGCGGCCGGATACGTCCAGAATCAGTTTGCCAAGCTCAGGCTCAAGCCCGGCGTGATGGCACAGAATGGCAAGCGGACGTATCTGCAGAGCTATACGTTCACCATTCCGACCAATCCGCACGGCACGCCCGCGGGCGAGACGCCGGCCGCAAAACCGCCGATCCACGGCTACAACGTCGTCGGCATTCTCGACGGGCGTGACAAGGTGCTGCGTAACGAGGCCATCATCATCGGCGCGCATTTTGACCATCTGGGCCGCGGCGGCAAAGGCAGCGGCAGCCTGAATCCCGACTCGTCCGACATCCATCACGGCGCCGACGATAACGCCTCAGGCACGGCGGCGTTGATCGAGCTGGCACGCATTTTTGCGAAAGAGAAAAAGAACAAACGCACCATCATATTTATCGGCTTTAGCGGCGAGGAAGAGGGCCTGTTCGGGTCAAAGGCATACACGGCGAATCCGGTTTTTCCGTTGGATAAGACTGTCGCGATGATAAATCTCGACATGGTCGGGCGGCTTTCTGACGCAAAGTTGAACATCGGCGGCATCGGCACCGCTACCGAATGGAAGCGATTGGTCGAATCCATGAACGTCAATCCCGAGTCGATCGTCCCGATAGCGCTGAACCCGAAAGTAACGTTTAATCCTGCCGCGGCCGGGCCGCATTTTAATCTCGCGCTCAACGAAGACGGTTTTGGCCCGTCGGACCACGCGTCGTTTTATATGCAAAAGATACCGGTGCTGTTCTTTTTTACCGGCACGCACCTGGACTATCACAAGCCGACCGATACGGCCGAGAAGATAAATTACGCCGGCGAGGCCAGCATCATCCGCTATGTCGCCTCGATCGCACGCTCGATCGACCAAAACCCGCAGCGGCCGACCTACGCGGTCGCCAAGTCCGCGAACACCGGCGGACGAGTGGGCTTTAGCGTCTCGCTCGGCACGATCCCGAGCTATGGCGATTCGACAGACGGCATGCTCGTGGACGCCGTGCGTGAAAATACACCCGCCTCGCGCGCAGGTGTAATGGCCGGCGACAAGATCGTCATGCTCGGCGGTAAGGAGATCAAGAACGTGTATGATTACACCGCGGCCCTCGGCAGCCTAAAGCCCGACGTCGAGGTCGAAATAGCCGTGACCCGCGGCGGCGAGAGATTGACGCTCAAGATAACGCCCGTGAAGCGACAGTAGCTTCCTGTCGCTGAAGGCGACACAGGTAATAGCCTGGGGTGGAACGAGCGAAGGGAGTGTAACCCCAGGAACAGGCCCAAACATCCGCCCGACCCTGAAGGGGTCGCACATCAGCGTTAGGTACGACCCCTTCAGGGTCGGAACGGGTTATTGTCCGTTACCCAGGGTTGCGGCCGCAACGGCCTTACCCTGGGCCATTATCGTTGTCCCCTTCAGGTACAGGATATACTGGATCCATATGAAACAGGCCATATTATTCGCCGCAATATGTCTGGCGATTTGCATGTCGTTGTTTGGGTGTCAAAAAGCCGAGGTCGGGCAGCCTACACCGCCGCCGCATGTGCCGCCGGTGAAAAATCTTGATGCCTCGCCCATGCCCCCAGCTTCGCCGAATGCGGGCATTCCTAAGGACGGCAAGTATGATGCGAAGGGCGTGGTGACGAAGATCAATCTCAAACTCGGCTCCATCGAGATCGATCACGAAGACATTCCCGGCATGATGCCGCCGATGAGGATGGAATTTTACGTTCAAGACAAGCGGATGCTTGACGGACTGGCGGTTGGCGATAAGGTCGATTTTGTGCTGGAATACAAGCACCCGACGGAGACAATAGCGACTATCAAGAAAGCGAAGTAGCGTGTTGGGCCAGCTATTTTGAACGCGGATCGGGCAGATCGAGCGGATCAAACCGATCTATCCAAAAATATTATACCCCTAGTGACAATTCCCTTTTCAAAATACCACGGCTTTGGCAACGATTACATTGTGATCGAGCGCGGCATTGGCGAGAAGATCGACCTGCCGGAGCTTGCTGTCGCGATGTGTAATCGCAATACGGGCGTCGGTGCGGACGGTATCGCGGTGGTCGAACAGCGTGACGGCAAGACGGCGGATTTCTTTTGCGAGATCGTCAATCCTGACGGCTCGATCGCGGGATTCTCAGGCAACGGCACACGATGCGCCGTCGCTCATCTCTATCGAAAGGGCGCGTGGGTCGAGCCGAGATTGAGGCTCGAAACTCGGAGCGGCATAAAGAACTACGACCTGTTCGATCGTAAGGGCGACACTGAATTCTGGTTCCGGGCCGAGATCGGTAGGCCAAAATTCGCCAGCGATGAGATACCTGTGCTGACCGACGTTCGTCGCGAACACGTGCTCAATGAGCCCATCGGCGTTGACGGGCGGCATTACACATTCTCTGGCGTCAACGTAGGCAATCCCGTCGTGTGCGTGTTTGTCGATAGCTTTGACTTTGATTGGCGAAGCGTCGGCAAGGCGCTCGAGACGCACCGAAAGTTTCCCGAGCGCGCAAACGTAGTATTCGTCGAGGTCAAGGACCGTGAGAATATCGAACTGCGCATTTGGGAACGCGGCGCAGGCGAAACAGCCGCCTCAGGCACATGCTCCAGCGGCGCCGCCGTGCTGTCGGCATTTCTCCTAAAGACCGAACGCAAGGTCAACGTCCACTCCGAGGGCGGCATCACCGAGGTCACCTGGCGCGATGACGACGAGATCATCCTCACCGGCCGCGCCGACTATGCATTCAGCGGCGAATGGCCGTAGGAAAGTTTTGCCACAGAGAACACAGAGACGAAGAGAAATTAGAAAGGACTTCGGTGATTGACGAAAAACTTGACCAACTTGGCTAAGTAGGCCATAATGGCCATGTTATGAAAACGACCAATATCGCAGAACTGAAAAACAGCCTCAGCAAATATCTCGCCGAGGTCAAACGCGGCGGCGAGGTGTTGGTCAGCGAGCGAAACGTCCCGTTCGCCAAGATCGTGCCGTTCACCTATGACGAGGACGATTACGACGCCGAAGAGCGCGAAATGATCGCCAAAGGCATCCTGCGACCTGCGCAAGACCCGACTGGTCTGACCGATGATTTTTGGGAAGGTGATGAGCTCCCTGATGTCCCGTTGGAAACGGTGCTGAGGATCATCCGAGAGGAAAGGGATGAGGACTGAACGCGCGTTTTGGGACACCAGCGCAATAATTCCTCTTTGCTGTGTTCAGGAGTTTAGCCCCGCCGCCAGCATGACATTTCGTCGTTTTCCGATGCCGGCTATTTGGTGGGGAACCCCTGTCGAAGTTCGAAGCGCTTTTGAGCGGTTGAAAAGTCACGACGCACTTCCGAATGAAAGAAATGCGATCAGGCATTGGAGCAACTTTAGGGCGAAAGCGATCAAAGTGGTTCCTGATGACGCATTGCTCGGCGTCGCGGAATCCATTCCGGCGACATATGGACTCCGGGCATTGGACGCATTCCAGCTCGCGGCCGCGTTGATATGGTGTGATGAGCGGCCCCGCAACCGGCCATTTGTGTGTGCGGATAAGCGATTAGGCGACGCCGCAGGCGAGGCGGGATTTGATGTCGTTTTGCTCGCGTAAGTTTAAATTATGGCAGAACTTGAGACGGCAACGCTTGCGGCGGGGTGTTTTTGGTGCGTTGAGGCTGTGTTTGACGACCTGCGGGGCGTTGAGGATGTGGTGTCGGGATATTCGGGCGGGAATACTGAGGAGCCGACGTATCAGGCGGTTTGCAGCGAGACGACGGGGCACGCTGAGGCCGTGCAGATCAGATTTGATCCGAACGAATTAACCTATGCCGACCTGCTGCGCGTCTATTTCACGGTCCACGACCCGACGCAGTTGAACCGCCAGGGAATGGACATCGGCACGTCGTATCGCTCCGCCATCTTTTATCACACGCACCAACAGCGCGAGACGGCGCACGAGATCATCGCCGAGATCACGGCATTGGGGCTCTACGACGCTCCGATCGTGACCGAGGTGACGGCGTTTGATAAGTTCTGGCCCGCCGAGGACTATCATCAGGAGTACTTCACCAACAATCCAAATCAGCCCTACTGCATGGCCGTGGTCGCACCGAAGCTGGCAAAATTTCGGCAGAAATTTGCATCGCGGTTGAAGCGATAGGAAGAAAATTCACCACGGAGGCACAGAGGACACAGCGAAGACTAATCAGGTCGGTCTGAAGCAGTCAGCCGATCTCATTTCTATAAATCTCAGTGCTCGCTGTGTCTCGGTGGTGAATTCTGATTGGTAAATAATGTTTGACATTGTTTTGCATGTCCTGCTAGACTTTTCATCTGGCTGCTGACCGGCGGCTGATCTCCCTGCTTTACCTGCCAAAAATACGCGCTCCGCACGGAATCCATACCGCGAAAAGTGAAGTTCTATTCGTGAACCCCGCTTGTCGATCCCCTTATTATGAATCCACTCAATTTTGTGTCCCGTCACCGGGCATTGGCCGCGGCCGCAGTCTGTGCGGCGCTCGCGTTGTCGGCAATGTTCTCGAGAGAGATCGTTGCGGCGGCTTCGTCGCTTGGCTTTAACAGCATTTTTCTTTCGGGGACGATCTCCGGCCGCGTCTTTCAAGACTATAACGGCAACGGCAGCTACGACACTGCTTCGGGCGTCAATTCGATCGACACCGGCACGGCCGGCGTGACGGTAAGCGTATATGACGCGGGCGGGACGCTGCGCGGCACCGATGTTACGGATTCATCCGGGAACTATTCGGTCTCGGCGACCGGCACAGGGCCGTATCGCGTCGAGTTTACGGGCCTGCCGGCGGGTTTCGAGCCATCGGCGCGAAGCACGGATTCTGTCCAAGGCGGATCATCTACCAACTCGGGCTCAACGACGCAATTTGTCAATAACGGCAACACGACCGACGTCAATCTCGCCCTCACCGTGCCGGCCGAGTATTGCCAAAACACACCGACTGTCGTCATACCGCGATACGCGCAGGGAGCGTCAAACGGCCAGTATGGCGCAAACGCTATACTCTACGATTTTCCCTACACGGCCGGGACGACCTATACGGACACGACCATCGCGAATTATGACAATCCGCTGACGCATTCGCTAACCGTTACGGCCGCACAGCTTGGCACGATCAATTCGCTGGAATACAACCGGCAGACGAACCGACTGTATGCCGCGTCTTACTTTAAGCGGCACTCGGGCTTTGGCCCCGGAGCGGACGGCGTGCTCAATAACAGCGACGACGCGGGCGCGATCTATGTCATCAATGCCGCCACAAGTGCCGTTACATCAGTATTTACGGTCCCAAATGCAACCACGAACAACCACGACACCGGCGACTATGCCAGTGACAATTACGACACGGGCTGGAACGGCACGGGCAAATCCAGCCTCGGCGGCATGGCATTGTCAGCGGACCAAAGCCGCCTGTTCGTAATGAACCTTCAGAACCGCCGGCTCTACGCCCTCGACGCAGCGACCGGAGCAAATCTCGGCAGCAGCGCATCCATAACGAGCCTGACCTTGCCGACGCCGGGCGGAACAAGCGCGAACTGCTCGACCGGAGGCAGCAATACTAACAAACGGCCATTCGCGGTGACCTATTACAACAATTCGGTCTATATCGGCGTGGTCTGCACGGCGGAGAACGGTGATACCAGCGCGTCAAATCTGTATGCGTATGTCTTTCAGGTAGATCCGACGACGCTGGCGATCAATTCGACGCCGGTCTTTTCGGCACCGTTGAATTATTCGCGCGGTGTTGGCGATCCGGGTGAGCCGGCCGAGTGGCGTGCATGGGTATCGACCATACAGTCCGACTTCGTATATCCGCAGCCGATGCTGACGGACATCGAATTTGAGAATGGCAACTTGATCCTCGGCCTTCGCGACCGTACGGGCGACAGCGCCCTCGACGCCGGGCCTGACTCGAAGCGAACGGCCGGCGACACCATCCGTGCATGCGGATCATTCGGCTCGTGGACGCTGGAATCGAACGGCCGCTGCGGCGGTGACGGCACCGCTCCGCAGAATACCGGCCAGGGGCCGGGCAACGGCGAGTTTTACCACAACGACGATTTCACGACCGCTCCCAACAACGGAAACTACCACGACGAGGTCTCGTGGGGCTCTCTGCTTTATGTCCCCGGCCGCCAGCACGTGATCACGACGCTGCTCGACCCGATCAATCGCCAGATCGCAAGCAATGCGACGTTCGACGGCGGCCTTCGCTACTTTAACAATACGACCGGCAGCGCCGACCGAGCATACCGCATCTACAACGGGCTTGGCGGCGTAGGCCAGCCTGATTTTGGCAAGACCAACGGCCTCGGCTCGCTCGTTGCGATGTGCTCGGCGGCGCCGATAGAGATCGGCAACCGCGTATCGCGCGATGTGAACGGCAACGGCGTTCAGGACCCCGGCGAGGCCGGCATCGCGGGCGTTACCGTCAGGCTCTATCAGGGCTCGACGCTCGTGGGAACGGCCGTGACCGACGCTAATGGCGAATACTACTTCGTCGGAAGCACGTCTGTTGATCCGAATACGACCGACAACATCGGCCAGGTCAACGGCGGGATCCAATTCAACACATCGTATCAGGTGAGGCTCGACCTCGCCGCAAATTATTCGGGCGGCGGCCCGCTGGCAGGCTTGATGTTGACGACCCAGGACCAGACATCGCAGGCCGGCGACGACGACGCATCCGATTCAGATGCCGCAAACATGTCAAATCCGGCAGGCTCACCGTCGGGCACCTGGCCCGTGATCAGCCTGACGACAGGCGGCAACGGCGCGAACAACCACACATTTGACGCCGCCTTCGCTGCGATACCGACGCCGACGCCGACACCAACTCCGACGCCGACGCCTACACCAACTCCGACGCCGACGCCAACACCGACGCCTACACCGACACCGACACCGACGCCGACGCCAACCCCGACGCCGACACCGACACCAACACCGGAACCGACGCCGACACCGACACCAACTCCGACGCCGACGCCTACACCAACTCCGACGCCGACGCCTACACCAACGCCGACGCCAACACCGACGCCTACACCGACGCCGACGCCAACACCGGAACCGACGCCAACGCCAACACCGACGCCGACACCTACACCGACGCCGACACCTACGCCGACGCCGACGCCGACACCTTCGCCGACGCCAACACCGACGCCGACGCCTACACCGACGCCGACGCCTACACCGACGCCTACACCGACGCCGACGCCTACACCGACACCGACGCCGACGCCAACACCGACGCCGACGCCGACACCGGAACCAACTCCGACGCCTACACCAACTCCGACGCCGACGCCGACGCCAACACCGACGCCGACGCCTACACCGACGCCGACGCCTACACCGACGCCGACGCCTACACCGACGCCGACGCCAACACCGGAACCGACGCCGACGCCGACGCCGACGCCGACACCGGAACCAACTCCGACGCCGACGCCGACACCAACACCGACGCCGACGCCGACACCTACACCGACACCGACACCAACACCGACACCGACGCCGACGCCGACGCCGACACCGGAACCAACTCCGACGCCGACGCCAACTCCGACACCGACACCGACGCCGACACCGACACCAACACCGACGCCGACGCCGACGCCGACGCCGACGCCGACACCAACTCCGACGCCGACGCCAACGCCGACGCCGACACCAACTCCGACGCCAACGCCGACGCCAACACCGACACCGACACCGACGCCAACACCGACGCCAACGCCGACACCGACACCGACACCGACACCTACGCCGACACCGACGCCGACGGCGACGGCGACGCCAACACCGACGCCGACGCCGAGCCCAACGCCGTGTCAGGTCATTACGATCTCACCAACCGTTTTGGTCAATGGCGTTGTCGGCTTCCCGTATTCACAGACCGTGACGGCGAGTCCGGCGGGGACATACACGTATCAGGTCACGAGCGGTTCGCTGCCGCCGGGGCTGACGCTCAACCCGAATACCGGCGTGATCAGCGGAACACCGACCACCGCAGGCAACTATGCATTTACGATAGAGGCCGTAGGAGCGGGCGGATGCTCCGGGACGCAGGCTTATACGATGCCTGTCGGAACACCGATCACGATGTGTCAGCAGCATTTCGACCTTGTCGGGGCACCATCGCTTCCGCTGGGGTGGTCGTCGATCAGCGACGGCGCGATGGCAAACTGGATCACCTCGACGGCCAATCCGCAGACGCCCGTTAACAGCGCATTTGCCGCTGCCCCGGCGACAAGCGGCTACAGCGAGCTTGTGACGCCGAGCTATGTGATATCGCCGACGGGCGGGCAGATGCGATTCTCAGCCGCATTCAATCTCGAGGACGAGAGCCCGTTGTCACCCGTCGGCCACGACGGAATGGTGCTCGAGATAAGCATCAACGGCGGCCCGTTCCAGGACATCCTGGCCGCGGGCGGCAGCTTTGCCTCGGGCGGATATAACAAGACGATCAGCACTGCCTATGGCAGCCCGATCGCGGGCCGGGCGGCCTGGAGCGGACTGTCGGGCGGGACCGCCGCAACGCCTGCCTACATCACCATCACGGTGAATCTGCCGGTGGCGGCATACAATCAATCCGTGCAGATGAAATGGCTCGTCGCTACAGACGCCGCGAACGCGCCGTCAGGCGATTCGGGCGCACGCGTTGACGCCATTATCGGCACAGCCTGCGCGACTACGGCCGCAAACGTCGCCCTCGCCGGCCGCGTCGTCCGTCAGGACGGCCAGGGCGTGAGCGGTGCGACGATCAGGATCACGGATGATCGCGGCATTTCGCGAACGGCGGGGTCGAGCTCATTCGGTTACTACCGTTTTGACGACGTCGAGGTGGGCCGCACCTATCTCGTAACGGTCGAATCGCGTAACTACACCTTTAGCCCGCGCGTCGTCCAACTCATGGACAACGCAATGGACATTGATTTTATTGCGGGCCAGTAACCCAGGCAGGCTCGTAATTGAAGTTGCTCCCTTGTAATTTGGGGCGGCCCACACGGGCCGCCCCTTTTTTTCTCCGCGTCCCTCTGCGTCTTCCCTCTGCGTCCTCTGCGTGGAACCTCTTGTGCGGAAGATTCCACGCAGAGGACGCAGAGGGAAGACGCAGAGGGACGCGGAGAAGAGGTTAGAGCTTGCCTAACAGCATCAGCACGCCGATCGCGATAAATGCGACAGCTACGATCCGCTGCAGCCATTCCGTCGGGACAAACTGTGTCAGCACGCCGCCCAACAGGACGCCAAGCGCCGTTACCGCGATCAGAGCAAGACTCGCGCCGATAAAGACCGACAGCTTCGAATCGGTGTTAGCCGACATCGTGATCACCGCAAGCTGCGTCTTATCGCCGAGCTCAGCCAGAAACAAGGTGATGAATGCAGTTCCAAATATCTTCCAGTCCATCGTATTAGCTCCGGCGGCTCGCACGCTCATCGAGTCCGCTTAATGTTGGTGGACGTCCGCCTTTAGCTCCGTTTCGCCTGGCGGCGTCGGCCTTCGCCGCTGAGGTCTGTTTGCCACCTTTTCGGCCGATCTCTTTCATCCATTCCCTTGTTCCGAAACGCCCTGCCAGTAGGCCGCTCACAGTATAATGAGCGTCAAGGGCGTCCCAATGGATAGCGTCACCCAACGGAGTCAGCTTTCCACCCGCAATGTCGGCATCGGCCACGCTGCGAAGCTCCTTGATATGCGACGCCGGAAATAATAGAGCAAACCCGTCGGCAAAATCGAGCCTGATCTCGCGCGAACGGGCATCGTAGCTATATCGCGAGGCACCGCGTTCGTTCCTGTATTCTTTATCACCGAGCCGTCGCGACTCATCAAGCTGCCGTCTGATCTCGGCTTCGGTAAAGGTAAATTTACTCGCTTTGTTTCTTGCCATGGACCTTCTCCCACAGTGCCACCATCTCCCCGTGAGCTTCGCAGCAAAGCTCAAACGCCCGTCGGGCATCGGCATCATTAAAGAACCGGTTCCTCGGCCCCATCTTCGGCATGCCGGTGCCGACGCTGAGATAGATCTTCATCTTTCCTTTGCCCTTTCGCACATCAACGTGTGGCGGATCATGATCGTTAGAATAGACAAAGAAACGAAATCCGCCCTTTCTTATTGAACTCATGCCCCGCCTCCGAAACACTTCGCTCTTGCATGAAGATAACCCAACCGCTTGGGTTTGTCAATCATTTTGAACTCTGATCGGACTGTAACACGAACAAGAACGTCGCCCAACGGTGTTGCGTTTGCATATTTCCGCGTTTTGCTTCAAAATTCGCCTGTTCAACAGTTCCAAAATTTAACGCGGCAACGGAGAGAAAGTATGGCAAGTTCCCTTTTTCGGAAGAAGTCGATTGCACAGATACAGGCTGACGCGGCGGTCGGCTTTGGCGATCATGAGCAGCTTGTGCCGGGCCAGCCTGCGGGCGAAGGCGTGACGGGGCTGAGGCGTTCGTTGGGGACGTTTGACCTGACGATGCTCGGTATTGCGGCGATCGTCGGTGCCGGTATCTTTGCGATGGTCGGCAACGCGGCGAATCGCGGCGGGCCGGCGGTGATCTTGCTGTTCATCTTTGCGGCGATCGCGTGCGGCTTTGCGGCGCTGTGCTATGCCGAGTTCGCGTCAAAGATACCTATCGCGGGCTCGGCATACACGTATGCCTACGCCTCATTTGGCGAGCTGCTGGCGTGGATCATCGGCTGGGACCTGCTCGTGGAATACGCCATCGGCAATATCGCTGTCGCCATATCGTGGAGCGACTATTTTACAAGCCTGATGGCCGCGAACGGCATTCACATTCCGCTGAATTGGACGATGGATTTTCGCACGGCGTATGACGGATTCAATGCCGTTACGTCCGCGATGACGGGTGGCGGCGCGACCGTCGAATCGCTTCGTGCAGGCTGCGAGGCGGCTGAGGCCGCCGTATCATGCGGCAAGCTCGACGCCTTTGAAGCGTATCTTGGCGCACCGACCATCGGTGGCCTGCCGATCATTGCCGACCTGCCGGCTCTTGGCATCGTCGTGCTGATCACTTGCCTCGTTTATGTGGGCATCCGCGAATCAAAAATGGCGTCGAACATCATGGTCGCCGTCAAGCTCGCGATCATCCTGCTCGTGATCGGCCTCGGCGCCTTCTATGTAAAGACCGACAACTGGTCGCCCTTTATGCCAAACGGATTCTCCGGCGTAATGAGCGGCGTGGCAGCGGTTTTCTTTGCCTATATCGGCTTTGATGCCCTGTCAACAACGGCCGAGGAATGCAAGGACCCATATAAGACGCTGCCGCGCGGCATGATCTATTCGCTCGTGATCTGCACCGTTTTATACGTGCTGCTCGCACTCGTGCTGACCGGCATGGTCAGCTATACAAAGCTCGCCGTGGGCGATCCGCTGGCGTTCGTTTTTGGCCCCGAGGGCGTAAATATCCCATGGGTCGCGGGCATCATTGCCGTCTCGGCGATCATCGCGATCGCGACCGTGCTGCTCGTTTTCCAACTTGGCCAGCCGCGATTGTGGATGGCGATGAGCCGCGACGGGCTGCTGCCAAAGATATTCTCGTCAATTCACCCGCGATTTCGCACGCCTTGGTTCTCTACTATCCTCACCGGCGTGCTCGTCGCCGTTCCCGCGCTCTTTATGAACCTGACCGAGGTAACCGACCTGTCGGTGATCGGCACGCTCTTCGCGTTCGTCATCGTCTGCGCAGGCGTGATGGTCAAGGACAAGGAATTTGCCGGGCAAAAGCGCTTTGTGCCCTACATCAATTCGATGCTCATCGGGCCCGCGCTCTTCATTATCGGCTGGGGAATCGTGATGTATGTCAATGGCGACGCCGTGCGCTCGTTCTTTACGGACTTCACGCCGTCGGCTCACGACATAAAGGCCGGCATCGAGACGGCCGGCGCGGTCTTTATGCACCGAATTCCCTACTTCGTTTTTGCGGTATTCACGCTCGTCATGGCCGTGCTCTGCTTCGTCAAACGCCTGACGCTCATACCGGTGCTCGGCGTGATGTGCTGCACGTATCTAATGACCGAACTCGGCTGGACAAACTGGTTCCGCTTCGGCATCTGGCTCGTGATCGGGCTGGTTGTGTATTTCCTGTATAGCTACAGCCATTCGAAACTGAATGATCGACCGACGGAGGAAGGGCCGCCAGCATAGCTTTTTATTAAGGGCGCGAGAAAGGCGGCTTAACGGCCGCCTTTCTTATGCTTTGAGCGGGTCGGCGGTCTTGAGTCCGTCAAACTTTCGGAAATCCCGGTCGCATGACGCAAGAGTTGCCCCGCGCGACATTGCGAGGGCCGCGAGGTGTGCATCCATAACCAAGTTTCCGGATGCATTAACATCGCGAAGGGCGGCGGCGTAGAGCCCCCATGCAGTCTTGTCTAGTGATATTAAGTCAACGTTGTCACGTGAGAGCCAAGTCTCGACTATCTCAACAGCGTCCTCAAGAGACGTGGGAAGCGACGAGATCTTAGGGTTAGTAATGATGCGAAGAAACGCGGTGATCGTATGCCAACTGAGGAACACCTGCTCGTTATCCATCACGCCTGATAACCATGTTTTGGCTTTGGCATGTGCAGCGGCACGTTCGTCGTACGCGTAGATCAGCAAGTTAACGTCCGGGAGTATCATTTCCGCCGGTCGCCTTCGATCTGGTCGAGAAAACCGTCGAGATCATTCCAGTCGATATCCTTCCTCACCCCGATCGGCCGCGAATCTACGACGAAGGGCTTACGCTTTTCCGACGATCCGTCGTTTCTCAACCCGCGTCGAAGAACTTCATTCACCACGACCTTAAAAGGCTTTCGAGGTTCTGCCGCTTTTATCTTTTCCAATCCGAAGGCAACGTCTTTATCAAGTGTCAGCGTCGTTCTCATGCGAGAACGATAACATATCAGCATCAAGACATCAAGTATTTGATGCGTTGATGTCTAATTCTCAAATCTCAGCGTCTCGATGATCTCGGCCATGTATTGTTTGCCGAGGTCGACGTCGTCGCGTTTCAACGAGACGGCACCGACCACGGCGTGGCCGCCGCCGCCGTATCTCTCGCAGATCTCGGCGATGTTGTGGAGCCGCGGGCGCGGCGACCACGGGTTTGAGCCCACGGATATTTTGGTGCGAAATTCGCTTTGCGTGAGGGCGACGTTGTAGGTCGTCTCGGGATAGAAATAATACGGAATAAACTTGTTATAGCCGTCGATGCCCGTATCGCTCAGGTCAAAGGTCACAACGCCGCGATCATACGTCGCGCGTTCTTTTATCAGGCTGACGGTGTTCCAATGGCGTTCGAGGATGGGAACGAGCTTGGCCTGGAGCTCGTCGCTCTCGACAATATCGGTGAGCGAGGCTTCGGTCAGGCGGTGGATAATGTTGTGGACAAATTCGGGGTCTTTCTCGCCCTCGATCACCTGCATCAATTTGAGTGCAGGCGTCCGCAATTCTACGCACTGGGCGGGCGACTCATACAGCGCACCGTCGATGATATGTGCCCACTCGACCAGCTCGGCGAGCGAGGCATCTTCCCAGCCGAATTGTTCTTTGGCAATGCGGGCGATGAATTCCGCACACGATTTGCTCTCGGTATCGAGGAATTTCCTGCCCGATGTGTCGTTCAAAAAGTGCTTCTCGTCCTCCTTCGAGAGGAACGCCGACTGATGATGATCGAACCACCACGTCAGCCGTTCGTCGGGACAATACTTGAAATCGACGATCGCATTCTCATCACCGTCAAACTGCTCGCGGTCAAACGCATTGCCCGCCCGGTGCATCACCGGCGTGTATTCCACGACCGCGTCAGATGCGAAATTCGCACGATAGAATTTAGTAAACACCGCCGCCGACGAGACGCCGTCGAAACAGTTGCCGTGATAGAGTATCCTTAGCCGCATAGCAAAACATTAAAGGCTAGAGGACGCCCTCGGCTAAGTCAAGGAGATGCTTCGAAGTAAGTGAAAAGTGACAAGTAGTAAGGGATAAGTTCGGACTTTTTACTTCGCACTTTTCCCTTATACCTTATTCCGACGTGATATGAATATCAGGCTCGCACATCGTGACGACACCGACGCGTTGGTCGAATTCAACCACGCGATGGCCGTTGAGACCGAAGGCAAACGGCTCGACCGTGACCGCTTACGGCCGGGCGTTGAGGCGGTCTTTGAGGACGAGAATAAAGGTTTTTACGTCGTGGCGACGGACGCAAACGCCATTGTCGGCGGACTGATGGTCACATACGAATGGAGCGATTGGCGCAACGCGTGGTTCTGGTGGATACAGAGCGTATATATCAAACCTGAGGCCCGCGGACTGGGGCTGTATCGGCGAATGTACGAGTTTGTAAAGCAGCGCGCCGAGGAGGCGGGCAACGTGTGCGGCTTTCGCCTGTATGTCGAGACCGACAACGGCCATGCTCAGCGTGTTTATGACGGCGTCGGAATGACGCGTTCACACTACGTCATGTTTGAGGAGGAGTCAGAACCGCCTGCGTAAGCGGGCGGCCAGTTCCCGCCGATGACCACGATAACCGAAGGCGAGTTTGCACGTATATGTCTAGGCATATATGACGACCGCGAGTCGATCATCAAGCACAACCCGATCGGCACTGACGAGGAGATACTGCTCTGGATGCTGCTGGCGTGTTTGACGAGCTATTTGAACCTCGACAACAAGGAGATGCCGTGTTTTACGGGAAAACCGGATGCCGCGACGTATCGGAAGGCGATAGGGTTTGTTCTGAAAGATCGACGACTTGATGATTTCGACGCGACGCAATTCATTGACCAGTTAACATTTACCATTTAGCAAATGTTTGAGAACAACGTAACGCATGATAAAGCCTACCGATTCGCGATTCGTATCGTTAAGGCCTACAAGCATTTGGTTGAGACTAAGCTTGAATATGTGATGTCGAAGCAATTACTACGTAGCGGAACATCGATTGGAGCAAACATCACTGAAGCGAATGGTGCCATTTCTAAGGCTGATTTTTCGAGCAAGATAAGTATTGGCTACAAAGAGTGCCTAGAGACCAAATACTGGCTCAATCTACTCAAAGATACGGGTTACATTGATGAGCAATCGATCGAAAGTATGCATGCGGACGCGGATGAAATAGCTCGGATACTGTTCGCAATCCTCAAAACATCAATAAGCAATCTTGATCAATGTTAAGTGATAAATGTTAAATGTTAACTGAGACATTTGTACTAACGCCGTTCCAGCAGAACACGCGCGTGGTGTCATGCGCCGAGACAAAACGCGCGATCTGCATCGATCCGGGCGAGGCGTCGGATGACGTGAACAGCTACATTCGCGACAACGGCCTGGAATTGCAGGCGATCATTCTGACGCACGGGCATCTGGACCATTGCGGCGGGACGGCGGCGTTAAAGGCCGAGTTTCCCGGCGCAGACGTGCTGCTGCATGAGGAGGAGATGTATCTCTACGAGACGCTGCCGCAGCAGCCGCTGATGATGGGCCTGCCGCTGCATCAATTGCGGGCGATGGGTATGGAATATGGGCCGCCGCCAGTTCCGACGCGATTTGTCGAACATGGCGAAATAATTGAAGTTGGGAATTTGAAGTTTGAGATCCGCCATTGTCCCGGCCACACGCTTGGGCATATCGTGCTGGTAAATCACGACGAAAAGGCCGTGCTGACGGGCGATTGCCTATTCAACGAATCGATTGGCCGCACAGACCTGCCCGGCGGTAATTACGAACGGCTGATCGACTCGATCAACGCGAATGTGATGTCGCTCGATGACGATTATCGCGTGCTGTGCGGGCACGGGCCCGATACTACGGTCGGCCGCGAACGGTTGAACAATCCGTTCTTAAGATAGGCAGAAACACGAGCGGTAGCGAGGGTGCCCCGGGCAGGGTATCGGGCACACTCGCTACCGCTCGTGTTTCTGCCTGCCTTACGCCACGGTTATCGACGTATCGAGATAGACGTCCTGGATGGCGTTGAGGAGTTCGACGCCTTCGGCCATGGGGCGTTGGAATGCCTTGCGGCCTGAGATGAGGCCCGTTCCGCCGCCGCGTTTGTTGACAACGGCCGTGCGGACCGCATCGGCGAGGTCGCCGGCGCCTTTTGACTCGCCGCCTGAGTTGATAAGTCCGCAGCGTCCCATGTAGCAATTGGCTACCTGCCAGCGGACGAGATCGATCGGGTTGTCGGTCGTGAGCTTTTCATACACGAGCTTCGACGTCTTGCCGTAGCTGCCCTGCTTGTTGAGGGCGGGATAGCCGCCGTTCTTTGTGGGCAGTTTCTGCTTGATGATGTCGGCCTGGATCGTGACGCCGATGTGATTGGCCTGGCCGGTGAGGTCGGCAGCGTCGTGCATGTCGCCCTCGGGCGTCTTGAATGCAGGATTGCGCAGGTAACACCAGAGGATCGTCGCCATGCCAAGCTCGTGAGCGTATGCGAATGCCTCAGCGACCTCAGTGATCTGCCGCGTCGATTCCTCTGACCCAAAATAGATCGTCGCACCGACCGCGATCGCGCCCATATCACGTGCCTGATCGACCGTGCCGAACATCACCTGGTCGAACTGGTTCGGGTAGGTCATCAGCTCGTTGTGGTTGATCTTTACGATGAACGGTATCTTGTGAGCGTATTTACGGGCCACGGTGCCGAGCACGCCGAATGTCGATGCCACGCCGTTGCAGCCGCCCTCGATGGCGAGCTTTACGATGTTCTCGGGGTCGAAATACTGCGGATTCGGCGCGAATGACGCTGCTCCCGAGTGCTCGATGCCCTGATCGACGGGCAAGATCGACACATAGCCCGTACCGCTCAACCGGCCGGTATTGTAAAGCGACTGTAAGCTCCTTAAAACATTGGGGTTACGGTCGGATTGTGCCCACACACGGTCGACAAAATCGCCGCCGGGCAGGTGGATGTTCTCTTTTGGTATCGTCGTCGATACGTGGTCGAGCAGCAAGTCCGCCTCGTCGCCTAACAGTTCCCTGATCTTATTCTCAGCCACAGCTAATATCTTCTCCTCAAAAAAGTAATTGCGTTAATAAACTAAAGATTATAGCACAAGAAGCCCGGGCTTCGCTGTCGGCATATTCGGGGGGCGGGACAGTTTGAATCCTAGCCATCGGAGATGGCATTAGAATGTAGCCCAGGGCAAGTGACCTGGGACGGTGCGCATGCGAATCCGCAAGCTGTCGTAGATAGCGACAGACAGGTCGACGCCTGTCACCCGTTACACGGGCTTGGTTCAATCGCGCGTCTGCTTTCCCAGCCCTCGCGGGCTGGGCTCCACGCTGATGCCATCTCCGATGGCCAGGAATCCGAACTAAGCCAGGATCACCACTCATGTCCGCGGCCTCCGCGGAGAGAAAGAAAAAGGAGCAAGGCCGCGAACGGACTTGCCCCTTTTTGCCATGCTCGGCCGTCAGGTCACGGAGTGACCGTCTTTCCGTCCACGTCGAGGATGGTGAGCGGATAGCCGAGTTCGGCAAGCTTTGGCTCGATCACCTTGCGGTCGCCGACAATGACGATGGCCATCTTTGCCGGGTCAAGGTAATGCTCTGCCGCGTAATTCACATCATCGAGCGTGACCGCATTTACGCGCTCGATGTATTCGTTAAAGTATCCGGCCGGCAGATCGTAGGTGACGAGATTGGCCAGCTGGTTTGAGATCGCGTTTGGCGTCTCAAAGCCTCCCGGTGTCAGGCGTATCAGGCGCTGCTTGTAATAATCCAGTTCCTTTTGCGTGATCGGTATCTCGCCCCGGACGCCATTGATCTCTTTCATCAGTTCCCGGACCGATTCCTTTGTGACGGCCGTCTGCATATCGCCGCCGGCGCGGAATGGGCCCGGCCCCCGGCGAAAGGCAAATGAGCTGTTGGCCCCGTAGGTGTAGCCCTTGTCTTCGCGCAGGTTCATCGAGATGCGGGCCGTGATGCCGCCGCCAAGGATGTTGTTCATCAACAGCACCTTGAAGTAATCCGGATGTGAGCGGCCGATGCCCGGCTGGCCGATGCTGACGACCGACTGCGCGGCGTTTGGGCGATCGACCAGATAGATGCCGGTCGTGGCCGGCGATTCGGCCGACGGCAGGTCATTATGAACTATCTCGCCGGGCTTCCAGCCGGCAAAGGCCGCTTCGAGCTTTGCCTTAAGGGCCGCCTTGTCAAAACTGCCGACGACGATCAGCACCGCATTGTTAGGTCGATAGGTCGAATTGTAATAGCTGACGAGGTCATCACGCGTGATGGCCTTGACCGTTGCCTCGGTATCGCTGCGGCCATAGGGATGGTCGCCATAGAGCACCTTGTTATAGACCGTCGCTCCGATTGCGTTCGGGTTAGAGCGCTGCTGCTTGAGGGCGACGAGCGAACGCGCCCTTAGGCTCTCAACCTCTTTTGCGGGAAATGACGGATTCTGGATGACATCGGCGTAGATGTCGATGGCCTTGTCGAGGTTCTTTGTGAGCGTATTGAGCGTGACATTGGTCGAGTCAAAGCCCGAACCGCTGCCGATACTCGCGCCGATAGACTGCAGTTGATTTGCAATATCCTCGGCCGAACGCGTCGTCGTGCCGTCATCGAGCAGGGACGAAGCCATGCCTGCAAGGCCGGTGCGGTCCGCAGGTTCATCGACCGAGCCCGTGCGAAAGACCATATTCATCGACACCAGCGGCAATTCGCGGTGATCGACCATCCAGAGTTCCATGCCGTTGGCGAGCTTTGTCTTCTCGATCGGCGGCAAGGTCAGCTTGGGATCGGGGCCCGGCTTGGGCAGCTTTGCCGCCTGCTCGGCGATCTTTGCGTCATCGCGTTTCTCCGACTTGACGGATGTTGGCCGGTCGGCACCGCGGGTCGCGCGTGCGGCTTCGCCGGTCCGCGGCGTGTAGGTCAGGACGAGCCGATTCGGCCCGAGATAGGTATTTGCCACGCGTTGAACGTCGGCGGCCGTGACCTTTCGGTAACGGTCGAGGTCGCGCTGGAACCAATTTGCCTTGCCAACGTAGCCGGCAAAGCTTGTCAGTTGGCTCGCCTTGCCCAGCACTGTCGAAAGCCCCGCAACCGATTGTGCCTCGATGCTGTTTAGCGCTCGTGACATCTCTTCGGCCGTAGGCGGCGTCGCCTTGATGCGTGCGATCTCGGCGTCGATCTCATTCTCGATATCATCGAGCGACTTGCCCGGCCGGGCCGTCGCCTGGATCTGAATCGTTCCTGCGATCTCGTTCTTCGCCGAAAAAGCCCCTACGTTCTGGGCCATTTCCTTGCCGTAAACCAGATTGCTCTGCAGCCGCGATGTGCGGCCCGACGAAAGAATGAATGTGAGGACATCGAGCGCCGCCTCGTCCGGGGCAAATTCCCTGACGCCGTGCCAGACAAGATACCGGCGAGCAAGCGGCACATTGTCCTCGACCGTCGTGCGTATCTCCTTATCAAGCACAGGCTGCGCATTGTTTGGTCGCTGGATGGCGTCGCCCTTTGGCATCCAGGCGAAATACTTCTCGATCCAGCCCTTTGCCTGCTTCTCGTCAAAGTCACCCGAGAGCACAAGGATCGTGTTGTTTGGCGTGTAATACTGCCGGAAAAAGGCTTTGACGTCGTCCATCGAAGCTGCCTGCAGGTCTTCGAGCGAGCCGATGGTCGTCCAATGATACGGGTGGCCCTGCGGGAACATAATTTGTGTTATCTTCTCGAACGCAGTGCCGTATGGCTGATTATCGACGCGCTGGCGGCGTTCATTCTTTACAACGTCACGCTGGTTGTCGAGTTTTTCCTGCGTCATCGCGGGCAGCAGATTGCCGAGCCGATCGGCCTCCATGAACAGTGCGAGTTCGAGAAAATTTGACGGAACGGTCTCGAAGTACCACGTGCGGTCAACATTTGTCGTGCCGTTGACGATACCGCCGGCCTCGGTCAGCGGCGTAAAGTAGTCGGCATCGTAATTCTTCGAGCCCTGAAACATCATGTGCTCAAAGAGGTGAGCAAAGCCGGTGCGGCCCACGGCCTCGTTCTTTGAGCCGACGTGATACCACGTGCCTACGGATACGATCGGCGTCGATGTGTCGCGGTGAAGAATGACGCGAAGGCCATTCTTGAGCTTGTATTCCCTTACCTTTACGGGCGGGAGCTTCTCGGCCTTTTGAGCACTCACAGCGAGCGGCAGGGCGAACAGCGTCGCTAATATTACGATGAAAAGGAGCCGATTTCGCATAGCTTACTTGAAAAAGAAAGACGGGCAGCCGAGGATGCATCTCACATCGCACGTATCCGAAACAGTCGCATTTGCAGCTATTACGCGCCTCAGGCCGCGCGGGTTTCAACCTTGGCGAGCGCGGCGACCTTTTCGCGCTTTGAGACGACGACGCCGCCGTGGCGTTCGATCGTAATGGCAAACATCTCAGGCCCCGCGGCCTTGAGCTTGGCATTGATGGGAATGACGATCTCGCCCTCGCCGGTGACGTCAAAGATGCCGCCGTCGATCGGCGTCGCCTTGTCCTGTGCCTTATCGAATATCCATAGCTGATAACACGTCGCTGCGGCGTCATTGACCGGCAGGCCGTGAAAGCGAATAAAGCCGGCCTGCTTTGCTTCGCTCCAGACGATGTCGCCCGAGACGTCCTTGATGTCCTTGACATTGCCCGGGGCCAGATTTGCCCTGACGAGATCGCCGCTCGTGCGGATCATCTCTTCGCGAAGCTCGACGGACGTCGGCGGCCTCGGCGGCTCGACCTGTGCCTGTTCCGGCATCGGGGCGTTCGCCGGCCCGATCTGAGTGAACCAGATATTTAGCGCCAGTGCCACACAGGCCGTGGCGGCGGCGGCCCATCCGAGCCAGCCAAGCAAGCCGATACGGCTCGGCGGCGGGCTGAATACATCGCCGTAGATCGTCGGCGGCGGCGCGGGCGGCCACGGTTCCGGCTCGGCTTCAGGCGGCGGCCCAGCCCCGACGATGGCGACCGCGTCGTCAGCGATCATTGCACGCAGGTGGGCCGGCAGCGGTTCGCTTGTGTCGAGCCCGGCCATGCTGATGGCGGCGGCCGTGAGTTCGACGGCCGCCATCTCGCGCTCGGCGATCGCCTGGTCAAACTCGTCAAACGAGCGCTGTTCCGCATCATCGAGGCCCGTCGAGGCCCTCTTGATCAGAAGGTCAAGCAGCATGTCTCTTTCTTCGGTCACGCGGCGGCCTCCTGTGATAGCTCCGCGGCCACGCCTAATGCCTCGCGAACGTGAATGATGCCCCGGCGGGCGTGCGTCTTGACGGTGCCGAGCGGCAAGCCCATGGCGTCGGCGATCTCCTGATGCGACATTCCCTGAATGATCGACAGCCGCAGCACCTGCTGCTGTTCGGGCCTGAGTGTCCGCATGGCCTCGGCCGCCTGCTGCGCCTCGACCGAGATCTGAACGGCACGATCGGCGCGGGTGAACGGTTCGAGCAGGACGTCGTCGAGCGACTCTGCCGATATCCGCCGTGCCGAATGCCGTATCCGGTCGATCAGCCGCCGCCGTGCGATCATCGCGATAAAGGTCGCCTCTGACGCCTTTGATTCATCAAACCGGCCGGCGTTCTTCCACAGGTCCACAAATATCTCCTGCACGGCATCCTCGGCGTCGTCCGAATTGCGCAGCATCTTTCGCGCTATCGACCACACGAGGCCGCCGTAGCGGTCGAGGCACTCCTCGACGGCAAACATGTCTCCGGCGGCGATTCTGTTCAGGATAGCTTGGGCCACTAAAGTCTCAGATCGAGTATTGCTCTAAAGCTACCGTATTTCTTGGCTATCCACAAATTGCCGCCTGGTCCGATATTGGTATTCGTTAGGAATTGGGTGTCGGTTTCAAGCGGGACCCTCGGCGTTCTCCGCGTCTCCACTCTGCGGTATCTGCGTGGAGTTCGGTTCCACGCAGAGGCCGCTGAGGATTTCGCAGAGAAACGCAGAGAGTGAAGCAGCTAACGCCACGGACGAGATGCCAGGGCGATCACAAATAATGTAAACGACGTTAAGGCCGATAGCAGGCAGAATTGGCAGAACGCACCGATGAGAGCTCCCTGGACGTAGATGAGGTATCCGCTAAAGGCGGCCATCAGGAATGCCAGGACCGCGAAGAGCCGCCACATTCGCGTATCGCCAAAGGCCGCGAGCACCGCCAGCGAGAATGCCGCGAAATATGCGATAGCTCCATACAACGCCAGCGGCAGGCCGGCAAATTCGGCGTAGGCGCTCGTCAGGACCGATTCGCAGCCCTCGATCAGGCTGCACGGCACGGGCTCGGCCGTATAGTGGTGTGCGGTCAGGTAGATCGAATCGCCGAGGCCGATGAGCGCAATGACCGCCGCCGCCACTGGCCATTTGCGGCTCGGGGCGGCGCTTCGTTCGTCAGCGATCTCTGTCTCGGGCGTCACTACTTCGCGGCGTTGGCGTTAGCCGGTGCGGAATTGGCTGCGGGATTCGGAGCAGCACCTTCGCCGACCTTCTTAAGTTCCGCGTCGATAGCGGCCTTCAGCGGGGCCGCCTGCATCTCGGCAAACTGGAATGGCACGCCATTGATGTAGAGCGTCGGTGTCGCGTTGATATTGACGCCCTTGCCTCGCTCGATGTCAGCGTCCACGCGGCTCTTGGTCATCGTCGCGATCATGTCATTTTCCCATTTTGTGACGTCGAGCCCGATCTTCTGCGCATACTCCTTGAACATCGTCTTGTAGGTCGGCGAACTGGCCCATGCTTTCTGGTTAGAGAACAGCAGATTCTGCATATCCCAGAATTTGCCCTGATTGCCGGCGGCCTCGGCGGCTACGGCCGCGTCATATGCCTTGTCGTGCATCGGCAGCGGGAAATTGCGGAATACGAAGCGTATCTTTGACCCGTAATATGCCTTGATCTCGTTCATCACCGGATGCACCGAAGCGCACGAGCCGCACTGGAAATCCGCAAATTCCTCTACCGTCACGAGCGCATTCGGCGAGCCAGCCTGATTGGGCGGATTCGCTCCCGGCGGCGCATTCGCCGGTATGGTCGCGGTCTTTGGGTTGGCGGCGTTCGAGTTGGCAGCGGCGGTGTTGCTGTTGTTAGCCGCGGTCGGGGCCTTTGGCTTTGTCAGCAGATACCAGCCGGCCACGGCGCCGACGATCAGGACGAGGCCGATGATCAGCATCGGCGCGTTGCTCTTTGGTTGCGGTTTTGTCTTGTCAGCCATATGAAAAATTTCCGTTGCGAAAATAGTAACAAATTAGCTTACAGATACGCATCCCGCGCTCGATAGGTTCACGGATCGGCGGCGAGCTCGGCCAGCCACTCGAGAAACGAGTCCTCATACACGAGGTAAGGTGAGCGCGCGCTGCTGCGTGGTGCCGTAAGCAGCCTGCCGTCCTCGCACCATGCGATCAGGGTGCGTCTCGACGGCGGCGGAACGATGATCCTGTGTTTACGAATAAGGCGCTCGACCTCAGAAAGGCGGAGGAGCGTTCGCGGCGATAAATCCAATGTTCGTTGTGTGATGTTCATGGTCGTAATGTGTCAAATTGGTTGAATTTACCGCACCGAGCGGGCCTTTGGCCGTGTTGGGCATGGCCCCACGAGAACCGTAAGGCCCGCGATCTGTGCAGTCTATGCAGTTTTGAGCATTTTGCGTCATTTTGTGCATTCTACGTCGTTCTGCGAGATCTGGCATTTCAATTTTCGGCAAAGTGTTCTAGCTTGTGATCATGCCGGGCGAGATGTAAGCGGCGAGGGAAATCTCGACTTATGAAAGGCTCGCCCCATTTCGTCCGGCTGTTTTATCTTATAGCACTATTCCGTTTCATATGCAAGACGTCCATTCACATACGCAGACTTTTTCTGAAGAAGATAAGCTCAAGGCACTATCGATCATCAACATCTTTGAGACCTCGCGGCCGATGGGCGACGCAGCAGCCGTGGCGGTGCTTGATGACGGTGCGGGCGTGTCGTACGGCATCGCGCAGTTCACACATCGGTCGGGCTCGCTGGCGGCCGTGGTCGATGAATATCTCGCGACCGGCTGCCCCGTCGCACGCGAAATTCTCTTTGAGAAGAGGCCGCTGCTCGGCCGCCGAACACCGGCCGCGATCGAACGACTTGCTGCCGACACGCGGTTCAAACGCGCCCTCGAGGCCGCCGCTGTTACGGTTGAGATGAAAACCGCGCAGCGCGAAACGGCGTTTCGGCTGTATCTCAATCCCGCAATCGATATATGTGAACGGCGCGGCTTCGTATTGCCGTTATCACTCGCAGTCGTTTACGACGGCGTCGTGCACGGGGCGTTTGACCGCCTCGCGGAAAAGACGCAAGCCGACACCGAAAAGGCATGGATCATGTCCTACGTCCGCCGCCGCCACCTGTGGCTGACGAATATCGCACGGCTAAAGAAGACCGCATACCGGACACGCTTTTTTCTCGAACAACTCGCGATCGGCAATTGGGAATTGCGGCTGCCGATGAATGTGAATGGTTTTCGGTTAGCAGAAGCGTCGTTGGCAAACAGGGCAGAACCCCCTGCGTCAGCAGGGGGCATTCAAGTTGAGCCTGCGACGGCGCCCGTTGGCGACAACGCTGACACCGCCGCCACGCCTGCTCCGCCCGCTCACGCAGACGGTTCTGCCCTGAATGCCGCGGTCGACCAGTTCGACCGCGTTGACTCGATCGTAAGCGGCGTCATCCATCGCACCGATCGCGTGAAATCGCTCTGGACGACCGTCGGCGGCACGCTCTGGCAAGCCGCGTGGGCCGTATTCGGCTTCCTCGCGGGCCTGCCCCGCGAAGTCTGGATCGTCGTCGCCCTGATCGCGGGACTTCTGACAGTGATGTTCCTTTACCGCCAGATCATTCTCGGAAACATCCGCGAACAGTCAGAACCGCCTGCGTAAGCGGGCGGCCAGTTCGTCACAAATGCGAACGCCCCGGAGAAAGTTATGAACGATATGAAGAACGCCCTGTTAGCCTGGCTCAGCTCGACGCCTTCGCTCGTCGCTGCGGCCGATCCGATAACGATAATCTCAGCCATCATCGTGCCGGTCGTGCTCTTCACGCTCGGCAAAACGGTCGATGTGCTGATCCAACTGTATGTCACCAAGCGACGACGACGTGACTAGCGCGAGCTTGCTCGTCTATTTGCGGAAAAGCTCTGCTTTTCCGTAAAGCGTTTCTCTGCTGTTGCGGCTATGCCGCCGCCCGGCGGAGGCAAGCCTCAAGAGTTTTTTGGAAGCTAGCCGGAAAAGCAGAGCTTTTCCGCAAATAGGGCGGCAAGCCGCAAGAGATATGAAACCACTCACGAAAACATACATCGCCATCGCCGCCGCCGTCCTGCTCGCGGCCACCATCGCCTGGCTCTGGTCAAATCACAGAATTGCCAAGCTCGAAGGTGCGTCCCGCGATGCGATGCAGCGTGCTGAGGCATTAGAACAACGCGCGGCCCAGAAAGAAGCCGAGGCAGGCCAATACCGACAAAAGATCGAATACATCGAGAGCCGGCTCGCCGGTATTCGCTCGATCGCAATTAAACAAGATGAAGAACTCAAAAAACTCAATTCTATTAGCAATAACGCTCGCTCTGATGTCGAACGCGCTCGCCGCACAAGGCCAGTCGCCGTCACCAATACCGAACTCTGCCAAAAGCTCGCCGACCTCGGGCACGGCTGCTAGGGCAGAACCCCCTGCGTCAGCAGGGGGCGTTCAGGCGGAGCAGAGATCAACGTCGTCGCTGAGCGACCGCGTTGATGTCGGCAAACGTTCCGTGCCACCCGCTTACGCGGGCGGTTCTGCCCTGTCTGCCTGCAGCGCGGCCGCTGACGAACTCAACGCGAGCCGCGTCCTGATCGACGCGCTCGACGCCGAGAACGCGGCCTTAAAGTCACGCCTCGCGACCGAACAGCAGCTCAGTTCGCTGTTGACCGAGCTAAACGACACTCGCCGCGCCGAGAACGACGCCCTACGCACGACCGTTGCCGCCAAAAACGAGACCATCGCCGCCAAGGACGCCGCGATAGCTTCTCGGGACAAACTGATCGAGGCCCTAAAACGCAAACGCCCGTCCCCATGGCGCCGCCTCGGCGACATCCTCATCGGCGCCGCGGCGATAGCGGTATTGAAATGAACGAACCGAGACCATGGCGGTGGCATTCGCCCGAAGAGGTACGTGCGGCGGCCGAGCTTTACAGAGAATACGGCCCGGCAAATCGCGGTCTCATCGTTCGCGGGATGATCGCGAAAGGCTGGCTCGAATTCAGGCTTTCCGACATCGTCGGGCGGCCGCACCGAGGTTTCGACGGGCTCGAAAAGCTTCACGGCTGGCTCGACGAATGGCGGGCGGCTCATCCCGAACAGCAACAAAAACTCCTCACGGTGCGCATGCCCGAATTATCGGGCGAGGCCGCACCAGATGGCCCCGCGGCCGCGGCTCCCGAGCCTGCCGCTGCGGTTGCGGGGCCTTCTCCGCCGTCGGCGGCCAATCAGGACCTGCCGACTTGGCTCGAAGCCATTCGTCCGCGGTGGAAGTGGCGTTGGAAATTCCAACTGTACGTTTACAACGAACTCGACAAGCTCACGACGGCACGCAGCGACCGGCTGATGATCTTTATGCCGCCGCGACACGGCAAATCGGAGCTTGTGACGGTTGGTTACGCGGCGTGGCGACTGGCCCGCGACGCACGGCTGCGGATCATCGTCGGCAGCTACAACCAGCGGCTCGCGAACCGCTTTTCGCGGCGGATCAAGGCCATGTATCTCAGTGCGACAAAATCCGGCGACACCGACGAGCCGCAACTTACCGTGAACGCGATGGACGAATGGGAAACGCCACAGGGCGGCGGCGTAAAGGCCGTCGGCGTCGGTTCGGGCGTCACGGGTTTTGGCGCGGACCTGATCATCATCGACGACCCGATCAAAAGCCGCGCCGATGCCGAGAGCAAGAACAATCGCGAGCGTATCTGGGAATGGTTCACCGACGACCTGATGACACGGCTCGAACCCGGCGGCGCGGTGATATTGATACAGACTCGATGGCACGAGGACGACTTAGCTGGCCGATTGCTCGGCCCGCAAATGCAAAATTCAAAATGCAAAATGCAAAATGGCAGGAAAAAGCGTGACAAATGGAACGTCGTGTGCCTTCCGGCCCTCGCTGAGGGCGAGCCAAAGTCCCTGAAGGGGACAAATATAATAGCCCAAGGTAAGGCCTCGGGCCGCAACCCTGGGAACAGTCACAACAACGATCCCGACCCTGTAGGGGTCGAACATGCCGCAAGCGATCTTGCTCCCCTACAGGGAGCCGACGACGTTGTGCGCGATGTTCCTGGGGTTAATCTCGCTACGCTCGAACACCCCGGGCTATTAAATGTGTCACCTACGGCGACAGGAAAAAGACCGCGCGATCCTTTGGGCCGTCGGCCCGGGCAGGCCCTTTGCCACGAACGCTTTCCGCGTCGCGAATTACTCCGCAAACAGCTTGAGATGGGATCGTATTCGTTCTCGGCGTTGTATCAGCAGAGCCCGCTGCCGGCGGAGGGAGCGCTTTTCAAGCGCGAATGGTTTACGCGGATCGTCATATCGGCCCCGCCGCATCTTCGCTGGTGTCGCGGCTACGATCTGGCCGTCTCGACCAAGACGTCGGCCGATTACACGGCGAGCTTTCGCTGCGCGCTCGACAAAAGCACCGGCGACCTCTATATCGCGGACGGTTTTCGCGCACGGATCGAATACCCCGAGCAGCGTCGCTACATCACGGACCGAATCCGCGACGAACGCGACACCGAGCACGGCATCGAACTCGCCCTGCACGGACAGGCCTTTATGCAGGAACTGTGGCGCGAAACGGGCCTCAGCCGCTTCGCCTTTCGCGGCGTCCGCGTCACCACAGACAAATTCACCCGCGCCCTAGCCTGGGCCAACCGCGCCGAAGCCGGCCGTGTCGTCCTGGTCTCAGGCCCCTGGATCGCCGACTTCCTCGACGAAATATGCACCTTCCCCAACGCCGCCCACGACGACCAACTAGACTCCGTCAGCCTCGCCGTGCAGATGCTCGAAACTCCGAGGAATAGGGCTTGGGCGTTTTGAATGTAACGAGGTCTCTTGTGAGAGAAAATTCGGGGGTTAGACTGTGGCGGCATCAGATCAGTGAAAACCGCCACCGTCTATCGGTTCCTTATGCACGTCGGACAAGCACCCATGTCGTAGCATGGCCGCTCCCCAACGAACATGGCGGGAACCTGTTGTTGATCGCCAGCGGAATGGTGTTTGACGGATGTGTCTGGCATCTATACACACCACTCACCTTACATGTTTCACCGGTTCTACCGGACATATGTTTCTCTTGGTGGACTGTCTGGGCCTTGCAACGGGGAGGAGTTTGGTCTACCGTGAAATGGGTTTATCCAAACTCGGCCGCTTTCGCATCCCTCAGACTCTCCAAGGTACAAGGGGATGCGAAGGCGGTTTCACCTTAAACATTACAATTGTTCTCCATCTAAGGACAGATTGTCAAGTAAGCATGATATTTTGTCATGAGGCTCTTCTTGGCAACGCGTAGTCAGACATCGGAGTCTTATCTACCGATGGACTTGACAAGATGTCAAAAATAGTTGACAATCTGTCAATTCAAGATTTACGATTTCAATAGGAGAAGCAAACAAGCTTGCTTTTTCGGTCAAAAAGTAGCATTATGACCAGCCAAACAGGTTCCCCGACATGGCTGCTCCTTATCCTCCTCGAAAAGCCCTTGATCTTATTCGAAAAATCCTCAATGAAGGCGGGTATATCGCCCCGAGCCGCCGTCATGCCCGACAGGGCCGCATGTCGGAACGAGATGTCGATATGCAGGATCTCGAAATTCTCTTATTAGAAACAGGGACAATCACGAGAAAGGCTGAATGGGAAGATGACCACCAAAACTATAAATATCGAGTCGAAGGTAAGGACGATTACGGAGACGACCTCACCGCTATTGTAGTGATTGATGAAACCAACTGGCGCATAAAGGTCGTAACAGTTTTTGACTAGGTTTGGAGATTTTTTATGGATTGCACAGAATGCGGAAATGACATTGTCCTGGTAAAGAAAACCAAGGTTCACTACAACGGAATTCGCGTTGCAGATGTGTACCTTCGGAATTGTGAAGTAGAGGTGTGCCGACATTGCGGCGCCGAATTCCCGGTGGTTCGAAACATTAAACAAGTCCATCTTGCGATAGCAAGGGCCATAGCATTACAGGCGGCACGACTTACGGGGGAAGAGGTCAGGTTCCTGCGTCGTTCCCTTCGTATGACGGTCGCCGAATGGGCTGCTCGCATTGGAATTGCCCCAGAAACATTCTCTAGGTGGGAAAATGGTCGGTCGCCGGCTCAACAGGTTGAAAAACTCGCGCGGATCGATTTTCTGGCTCGCGCGTCGTCCGGTCAAATGTCGGGTTTCGAATTGTCCGACATGATCGCTGAAACGTTGACAACACAGCTCTCAGAACAGCGAGAATCGGCGATTGTAATCGATGTAGAGGATCTCGATTCTAAGCCACGATACGAGAGTCTCACCTCGCCAGAAATGATCACCCCAAGCTTCGCTCATGTTGAAGCATTAACATTGGGTGTTGTCCGTCTAGCGAATGTCAAACTGGCTCGAAGTCAATCGGTTTCCCAATTGGCAACGGGCCTTAATTACGGAGAGATTTGCGATGCCAGCCACCCTGTCCCGGTTGCAGCTTAAGCGCTACTTTCTGAAAGAGCTGTCTTACTTTCTTAAGGACAGCTTGGAAAAGGAACCTAGCGCGAAAGATCATGCAAAGACGATTGACTTGGAAATAGGCGACATGACAACGCCTGTGGGACGATCGGGTCGAGAATGGCGCTGTGAGCTTACTATCAAATCTACCAATCCGGAGCCGGAGCATTTTTATGACTTTCGGATTGTGATGGTAGGTTTCTTTAGTATCCATGAAAGTGTCGACACTAAGACCGCGAAAATTATCGCCGAAACGAACGCGCCAGCGATACTGTATTCAACTTCACGCGAAATTGTCGCAACCGTTACCCGGCGAAGCCCTTATCCAGGGACGTTGCTGCCAGCAGTTACCTTCTTGCGGGAGTCAGAGGAGCCGAAACAACCCTCGAAACGACAGCCAACGCCTAAGACCAGGTAATCACTATTAATGAGTATCGCTCCGACGTCGCTAGTAGTGCGCTCGTAATGTCGCATCGATAGGATATCTATGCAGGATTGCATTCATCACGAAACAACAAAATATGAACAAACACATCGAACAAGCAATTGAGAACCTTCGCTCGGCGGCGGTTAGGGTTGAGAGGCCGGAGAGGTATTACGACGGGAGGCATGACCTGAGGTTTGCTACCGAGAAATTTGAGAACACGTTTGGGACGCTGTTCAGGGAGTTTGCACTGAATCTGTGCCCTGCCGTTTGTGACGCGCTGAAGGACAAGCTGCGCATCGTCGGATTCTCCGTCGATGCTGTCAGCGGTCAGCCGTCAGCCGTCAGCGGGAAGAACGAACCACCCCGTCGGCGAAGCGCCGACACCCCTCCTTCTCAAGGAGGGGAGCTTTCGGAGGCTGCCAGCCTGCGGTCCGACGCGCGGGAGATCTGGTCGCGGAATCGGATGGCGCTGCGCGCCGGAGAGGTTCATAAAGAGGTGCTGAAGAATGGCGATGCATATTTGATCGTGTGGCCCGACGGGCAGGGACGCGCGCGGTTTTATCCGAATCGGGCGGCGAACGTCACCGTGGCCTATGACGAAGAGGACGCGGGGCGCATCAACTGGGCGGCGAAGGCGTGGATCGCGGCGGACAAGCATGTGCGGCTGAATTTGTTTTATCCGAATCGGATCGAAAAGTACGTTTCGAAGGAGAAGTCAGAGGGCATTCTGCCGGAGGCGAAATCGTTCGTGCCTTTCGTTCTGAGTTCGCGCTTTAGCGTGCCTGACGGCGAACGCGGGCAAGCTGAAGCTTGGACTCAGAACAATCCTTACGGCGTCGTTCCCGTTTTCCATTTCGCGAATAACGCCGATCTTGGGACGCTTGGGCGGTCGGAGTTGGAGGCGGCGATTCCGGTGCAGGACGGGTTGAATAAAGCGGTGCTGGACATGCTGGTGGCGATGGAGTTTTCGGCCTTTCGGCAGCGGTGGGCGGCCGGTATCGAGGTCGCGACGGACGAGGAAGGCAAGGCCGTCGTGCCGTTTCAGTCGGGCATCGACAAGGTCTGGATGGCCGAGAACCCGAGCGCGCGCTTTGGCGATTTTGAGGCTTCGCAGTTAGACCAGTTCCTGAAAGTAAAAGACAGCTTTCGCACGGACATCGCTTCGGTGACAGGCACGCCGCTGCATTACTTTATGCAGACGACGCGGGCGTTGCCGTCGGGCGAGGCTTTGCGCAAGGCAGAGACGCGCTTCATCGCCAAGGTCCGCGACCGGCAAGAGGCATTCGGCCAGGTGTGGGCCGACGCGATGGAGTTTGCGCTGCGCATCGAGGGCCGCAGCGTTGATTCGAGGTTGATCACCCAATGGGAAGACCCTTCGCCGCTATCTGAGCGCGAGATGCTGGAGAACATTTTGTTGAAACGACGGATCGGCCTGCCGGTCGAGGAAGCTCTCGTCGAGGCCGGCTACGGCGCGGCGGATGCAGATGGAATGACGGAAATCGCCGCGTAGCGGCGGGGTGATTGTAGCCGTGGGTTTGAACCCACGGTTACGGTCGGTTGACCGATCCGTCGCCGATAGCGACGGTTGAAAACGAACGCGGCGGAGATTCAATCGTCGCTATGCGACGAGGACGAAATCTGACGACGTTCCGTGGGTTGAAACCCACGGCTACATTCACGGGACCGCTACGCGGTCGAAAAGAAACGAACGGGCCGCGCGCGGTCGAATGAATTATGAAACAAGAAAAAACACAAGACGATTCGCCTGCACCGGTGGGCGAGGACATTAACACGGAAGAGCAGGGCGAGGACGCGAGTCTCGCGGAGCTTCAAGCCGAGAACGAGCAGCTTAGGGCGGCGATACGCTTTGGGGCGGCTCGGGATACGGTTCTTGAGGAACTGAAGCGGGCCGGGGCGCGTTCGCCCGTGCTGCTGTTCGATTCGGTAAAGGGTGATCTGCAGTTTGACGACGAGGGCAAGCCGGCGAATACGGCAGCCATCGTCGCACGGCTTAAGACGGTATTTCCCGAGCAGTTCGGCAGCGATGCTCCGCGATCGATAGACGGTGGTGCTGGTCTGGTGCGCAAGCCTTCGCTGACACGAGAGGCATTAAAGCGGATGAAGCCGGCGGAGATCGCCGAGCTGGATTGGAGCGAAGTGAAACGCGTGCTCGCGTCAGCTTGATAAGTTGCCACGGGCTTCAGCCCGTGGTGACGATGACCCCGAAACCGGCTATAGCCGAATGCCCTTTTGGGCTAAAGCCCGGTTATTTGTTGAACAGAAGCCACTAGCTAAAGCTAGTGGCAATTGAAAAGAGAAAAGAATATGGCTTTAGATTTTATACCAACAGTTTGGGCGGCGAGATTGCTTGTCGCTTTGGAAAAATCGCTCGTTTACGGGCAATCGATCGTGTGCAACCGCGACTATGAGGGTGAGATCAAGGAGGCCGGCAATACGGTCAAGATCGCGTCCATCGGCGAGGTCACCATCGACGATTACACAAAGGACACAGACATCAGCGAGCCTGAATCGCTGACCGACACGGAGCAAAACCTGCTGATCGATCAGGCGAAGTACTTTAACTTTTACGTCGATTCCATCGACCGCGCGCAGCAGAACGTGAACGTGCTTGACGAGGCGATGCGGCGCTCGGCCTGGGGCCTGCGAGACGTGGCGGACAGCTTTCTCGCCGGCCTGATGGCGGCGGCGGTGCCCGTCGGCAACACCATCGGCTCGACGCTGACGCCCGAGGTGCCGACCAAGGAAACGGCATATGAATACCTGGTCGATCTCGGCGTCAAGCTCGATGAGGCCAACACGCCGATCGACAGCCGATTTGTGGTCGTGCCGGCGTGGTTTCACGGCCTGCTGCTCAAGGACGAGCGGTTCATCAAGGCCGGCACACGCATGTCCGACACCGCGCTAAAGAACGGCGAGGTCGGCGAGGCCGCGGGCTTCGCCATCCTCAAATCGAACAACGTGCCCAACACTTCGGGTGCGAAGTACAAGATCATCGCCGGCCACAGCCGCGGCACGGCCTACGTCGAACAGGTCGTCGACCTGCAAAACTACAAGCCCGAAAAACGCTTCGGCGACGCCGTCAAGGGCCTCCACGTTTACGGCGCGAAGGTCGTCAGGCCGACGTGTTTGGCAATGCTCATTGCTGACAAAGAGTAAACCGAAGGTGTTAGGTACTAGGTGAAAGGTGTTCAGCCTTCTACCTAGCACCTATCACCTCAACACCTATCACCTATGGAACACTTAGACAAACTTAAACTACTAACGGCGTGGGACGCCGAGCCCGCGTTGACCGAGGAAGAGCTTGAGGAAACGCTCGCGGCGGCGGCATTACAGGACGCGAACGGCCTCGCCCCACTTCACGAAGAATGGACGCCGACCTACGACCTCAACGCCGCTGCGGCCGCTGCCTGGCTCATCAAGGCCTCACGCTCGGCAGCATTGGTCGATGAACCGACCGCCGGTGTGGTCACGTCAAAGATATTTGACAACTGCCGTACGATGGCGAGAATATTCGCCGGCAAGCGCGTTACAAGCGTCTCGGTGCGGTAAACTCTCGATGTGGAGTTAGTCAACATCGTCGGCGGCGGCCTCGCGGGCGTTGAGGCTGCCTGGCAGGCGGCGCGGTTGGGTGCAAACGTGCGGCTGTATGAGATGCGGCCCGTGATGCAGACGCCCGCGCACCGCACGGACAAGCTGGCTGAGATCGTTTGCTCGAATTCGCTCAAGTCTGACGAGCCCGGCAGCGCACCATATCTGTTGAAAGAAGAACTCCGCCGCGGCAGCTCGCTCGTGATGGAAGCGGCGGAAGCAACCCGCGTCCCCGCCGGAGCGGCGTTGTCGGTCGACCGCGCGAAATTTGCCGAATACATCACCGAAAAGATCGAGCAGCATCCGCGCATTGAGATAGTTCGCGAAGAGATTCGGAGTGCGGACACTCTTGTCCGCATGGACGCCGCTTCGGCGTCCAGACGTGCCGCGAGTAGGGGTGAACCGAGTGAAACCGACGTACCGTTCGCCGGAGGAACCGGCGATGCGGACAAGAGTGTCCGCACTCCGACCGGCACTCCGACGGTGATCGCCACCGGGCCGCTCACGTCTGACGCACTTACGGCAGACATTATGCGGTTTACGGGCGGCGATCAGTTGTATTTTTACGACGCGATCGCGCCGATCGTGGCGGCGGATTCGATAGATATGTCGGTCGCGTTCAAGGCCGCGAGGTATGGCAAGGGCGGCGACGATTACATCAATTGCCCGATGAATGAGGCGGAATACGCCGCGTTTTACGAGGCGTTGACCGGAGCTATTTCGGTGCCTGTGAAGCGGTTTGAATCGACGCAGTGGTTCGAAGCGTGTTTGCCGCTCGAAGAACTAGCTCGTCGCGGCGTTGATACTTTGCGATACGGCCCGATGAAGCCTAAGGGCCTATATGACCCGCGAACCGGTGCCGAGCCGTACGCCTGTGTTCAGTTGAGGCAAGAAAATCTCATGGCCGACGCGTTTGGCATGGTCGGCTTTCAAAACCACCTGAAATACGGCGAACAGGCGAAAGTTTTGCGGCTGATCCCAGGCCTCGAAAACGCAGAATTCCTGCAATACGGCCAGATACACCGCAACACCTTTATCAACAGCCCAAAGATCCTGAACGAAACGCTCGCGACGCGTGCGAATCCATTTCTCTTCTTCGCCGGCCAGATCACCGGCGTCGAGGGCTACGTCGAAAGCGTCGCCACAGGCTGGCTCGCGGGCCTAAACGCGGTGCGTGCTTTACGCGGCGAGCAAATGCTCGTCGCTCCCGTAACATCCGCGATCGGCGCGTTATGCCGCTACGTATCGAACGTTGAGACAAAGAACTTTCAGCCGGTGAATATAACGTTTGGATTACTTGAGCCGATGCCCGTAGAACTCCGCAAAAAACACCGCAACAAACGCGAACGGCACATGGTCCAGGTCGAACGGGCGTTGAAAGATTGGGATGAGTGGCTTCATCGCGTAGCGATGCCTGAATGTAGCCGTGGGTTTCAACCCACGGAAGGAGCGTTTCCGTTATCCGCGTCGCGTAGCGACGGTTGATTCAATCGTCGCGACGCGACGGTTGGTTTGCGATCCAATTTCCGTGGGTTGAAACCCACGGCTACAATCATCTTGCCGCTACGCGGCCTTCGGATATGGAACCAACGACATTACTAATTATTCTCGCGATCTTCATTGTTGCCGTGCTGTACTCTTCGGTCGGGCATGGCGGGGCATCTGGGTATTTGGCGGTGATGGCGTTCTTTGCCGTGACGCCCGAGCTGACGCGGCCGACGGCGTTGGTGCTGAACCTGTTTGTGGCGTCGATCGGGACGATACAATTCTGGCGGGCCGGGCATTTCAAATGGGGCACGTTCTGGCCGTTTGCCGTGACGTCGATCCCGTTTGCCTTTATCGGCGGAATGATAAAGCTGCCGACAAATGCGTATCGCGTCGTTCTGGGGCTGGTACTGCTGTTTGCGGCGTTTCGGCTGGCGTGGAAATTTGCCTCCGACGATAAAGAGGTCAAGCAGCCGAACCTCGCGGTCGCTCTACTGATCGGCGCGGCCATGGGGCTGCTGTCGGGGCTCGTCGGCGTGGGCGGTGGCATATTCCTGACGCCAGTGCTGCTGTTGATGCACTGGTCCGAGACAAAAACGGCGGCGGGCGTGTCGGCGCTCTTCATCCTCGTGAATTCCGCATCGGGCCTCGCGGGCAATTACTCTCAGGTCAGCGTGCTGCCCGGCGAGGTTTGGTTCTGGGTCGGTGCGGCCGTCGCCGGCGGACTTGTCGGCTCAACATTGGGTGCAAAGAAGTTTGACTCTCTAACGCTCAGGCGCGTGCTGGCGCTGGTGCTGGTGTTAGCGGCGGTGAAGCTGATCGTCGTATAGCGGGCAGGATGCCCGCGTTCCGACGCCGCGAGAGGCATATTTTGGGGACTTTTCGTAATCAAACATTTCGGTTGATGAGTTCTCGCTCCTTCTTCTTTGTTTTAGCATTTTTCGCGTGTTTCGCGGTTAGTTCTCCTGCGCAGTCGGGAAGGGCAAAGCCGACGCCCACGCCGACGCCACGCTCCATCACCGGCCCGTCGGTTGTTAGCTCACCATCGCCAACGCCAAAGCCGGTTGATACGCCGCCCGACAAAAAGGACGATGGCGACGTGATCAAGGTCGCGGCCGCGCTCGTGCCGATACCCGTCTCGGTCACAGACGAGAGCGGCCGCGTTGTGGCGGCATTGAAGCTCATCGATTTTGACCTAAAGATCGACGGCCGGCCTGCGCAGGTCGCTGAGATGTTCCGCTCAGAAGCGCCGATCAGGCTGGCGATGCTTTTCGACAATTCGTCAAGCGTTCTGCTCGCGCGCGAGTTTGAAAAGGATGCGGCAACACGCTTTTTCAAGCGCGTCATTCGCCCCGACAGAGACATGGCCGCGCTGTTCTCGGTTGCCGACTACACACGTCTTGAACAGCCGCTGACCCGCGATCTTTCCCTGCTTACGAAGGCGATCGAGATGTTCCCCGATCCTAAGGGTGCGACGGCGCTGCTCGATGGGATCATCGAGGTTGCGCAATACTTAAAGTCGGCTGAGGGCCGCCGCGTGATCGTGATCGTGTCAGACGGCGAAGACACATATAGTGACCTCAAGACGACGCTCGACGATGTGACGCGCGCCCTGCAGGTGAACGATTGCCAGGTCTATGTCGTGCGCACAAAAGATTTTGAGAACCTGAAGCGGACGGGAGTGCGCGCCGGCAACGCCAACATCCGCACGCTTGCCGCCGAACGCAGAATGCTCGAGATCACACAGCAGACCGGCGGGGCCGTCTATTCGCCTATCGACGAAGACGAAATGAACACCGCCTTTGCCCGTATCGCCGCCGATCTGTCGCAGCAATACGTTCTCAGCTATTACCCTGAGGACGACACCGGCAAGCCGGGCGATCTTCGCACGATCGAGGTCACGGTCAAAGAAAAAGAAAAGCTCACCGTGCGGGCACGCAAGGGTTATTATGTCCCTAAGAAAAATAACCATTAATAATTAGTAATTAGCCAATTAGTAATTATTAATGACAGACAAGCTTTCGCCGGTCATGCTGCAAGAGTCCTTAGTCCAATTCCTCCAACACCTAAAATACGAGCGCAATGTGAGCCCGCATACGCTGCGGAATTACGCATCGGACCTGGGGCAGTTTCAGCAGTTTCTGTTCAATGTCGAGAAGCGTGACGATGTGCCTATCGATCAGATCGACCGACTGACGATACGCGAATGGATGGCGGGCCTTCACGGCGATCATAAGAAGACATCGGTCGCGAGAAAGCTGGCGTCATTAAGAACGTTTTTCCAGTTTCTCGTCCGCGAGGGCAAGCTCGAATCTAATCCCGCAAAGCTCGTCGCCACGCCAAAGATCGAGCGAAAGCTGCCCAACCACCTGTCGATGGAGGACGCCGTGCGGTTTATCGAGACGCCGGATGTCAACACCGACCTAGGCCGGCGCGATAGGGCGATACTTGAGTTTCTGTACGCGACGGGCATTCGCGTGGGCGAGCTGGTCAATATCGACCTCGGCGATGTGGATTTTCGTGAACGCATGGTCCGCGTCACCGGCAAACGAAAGAAACAGAGGATCGTGCCATTCGGCGAGCCTGCCGCACAGGCCGTGATGCACTATCTCGAAGATACTCGCAGCGTTTTTTTGTCGGGTGCTCCCGAGGCCGAGCGAACAAATGCCCTGTTTCTCCACCGCCGCGGCGGCCGTCTGACGACACGATCGGTCGGCCGGATGATCGACAAATACATCCGCCACTGCGCTGATATCCACGACATCTCGCCGCACAGCCTGCGACACACCTTCGCCACGCACCTACTCGACCAAGGTGCCGACCTGCGAGACATCCAGGAACTCCTCGGCCACGCGCGGCTCTCAACTACACAGATCTACACGCAGGTCTCGATGGAAAAGATGATCGAGGTGTATGACAAAGCGCATCCTAAGGCTTAGGAAGTTGGAACACGGATTACACGGATCTTTGGAGAATAAACACGGATGAAGCCAAGGTCAGATCGTCTGTGTTAATCCGTCTTATCCGTGTTTATCCGTGTTCCAATTCTTGGTATTATTCAGAAAATATGAAAAAAATACCCTTGCTCGTTTTTGTCCTTTTTGCGTTTTTCGCGATTTCTCATGGCCAGGATCGGCTGCTGTCGATTGACGACATTTTCTCAACCGACTCGTCGCGGCGGGTCCGCTTTGGCGGGACGCCGGTGTTTGTGCAGTGGGCGGCGGACGGCAAGTCGTTCAAACAGATCGTCGGCGGCAAGCTGATGCGCGTTGATGCCGTTACGGGCAATGCTGCACCGTATTTTAACAGCGACCGGCTGGCGGCTGAGCTGTTACGCATCGGCGTAAAGCAGGACCAGGCGAATGGGCTCGCAAATTCGCCGGGGCTGCAATTCAATGAGACCGAGAGCGGCATCGTGCTGAGCCATGCAGACGATCTGTGGTATTTTGACGTCGCCGCGGGCTCGCTAAAACGGCTGACGAATACGCGGGACGAGGAGCTCGAGCCCGAATTCAGCCCTGATGGCCGTTGGGTCAGCTTTGTGCGCGGCAACAATCTATTTGTGGTCGATATCGCAAAGGCGAATGAAAAACAGCTCACGCGCGACGGCCGCGAAGGCGATAAGGCGATCTATAACGGCTATCTCGACTGGATCTACGAAGAGGAACTCTACGGCCGCGGGCAGAAACGAGGCTATTGGTGGTCGCCGGATTCGAAGTTCATCGCGTTTCTCAGGCTGGATGAGGACAAAGTGCCCAAGTTTATCCTGCCCAATGACATCCCGAATGATCAGAAGGTAGAGACGACTTTCTACCCGCAGGCAGGCGACCCGAACCCGACCGTTAAGCTCGGCATCGCCGATGTCGGCAAGACGGCCCTCGTGCCGAATGCCGGCCGCATCCCGCGGTTAGGCGAACGTCTGCCGCCATCGCTGCAGCGGCTCGGCGACAGCGTGAAATGGGTCGATCTCACCGGCTACAAGCCCGACGACCTGCTCATCGCACGTGTCGCATGGGCCCCCGACAGCAAGAATGTGATGTTCCAGGCCCTCAACCGCGAGCAGACGTCGCTCGACCTCAATTCGGCCGGGCTCAACGGCAAATCTACCAAGGTCCTGAACGAGATGACGCCCGCGTGGGTCGAGGTGTATGACGATCCTGAGTTCATCGGCGACGGTCAAACGGCCGTCTGGCAATCGGCACGCAATGGATTCAAGCACCTGTATCTTTACGACAATGGCGGCCAGCTTGTCCGCCAATTGACGAATGGGAAATGGGAGGTCCGCAACCTGCTGGGCGTTGATGAAAAGAATGGCTGGGCATACTTCTCGGCAAATAAGGACGGCCAGATCAATGATAACGTCTATCGTGTCAGCCTGAACGGCGGCGAGCCTGAGCGCCTGACAAAAGGTGACGGCTGGCATTCGGCGTCGTTCAACAAGGACCATTCGCTCTTTGTCGAGAGCTACTCAGATGCGATGACGCCGACACAGACGCGGCTCTTTCGCGCTGACGGCACCCTCGTGCGCGTCATTAACGAGAACAAGACGGACGTGCTCGGGCGATACAAGCTCAGCAAGCCCGAATTCCTAACGGTCAAGACACAGGACGGCTTTGAGATGGAGGCGATGATGATCAAGCCGCCGAACTTTGACCCGGCGATGAAGTATCCCGTCTTCCAATACACATACGGCGGCCCGCACGCGCCGTCGGTCTATAACCGCTGGGGCGGCAATCGGATGCTCTGGTTCCAGATGCTCGCGCAAAAGGGTTACATCGTCTGGGTCTGTGACAACCGCTCGTCAAGCGGTAAGGGTGAAGAATCGGTTTGGCCCGTGTATAAACGCCTCGGCGAGCTCGAACTTCGCGACATCGAGGACGGCCTCTCGTATCTTAAGGCGCTTCCCTACGTTGACGGCAGCCGTATCGGCCTGCACGGCTGGAGCTATGGCGGATTTATGACGAGCTACGCCCTCACGCACAGCAATTCGTTCAAGATCGGCATCGCCGGCGGCACCGTTTCTGACTGGCACCTCTATGACTCGATCTATACCGAACGCTACATGGCGACGCCGCAGAACAACCGTGACGGCTACGAGAAAACCTCGGTCGTAAGGGCCGCCAAAAACCTCTCAGGCAAGCTGCTGCTCATCCACGGCCAGATCGACGACAACGTCCATATGCAAAACATGACCCAACTTGCCTACGAGCTGCAAAAGGCCGATAAGCAGTTTGAAATGATGTTCTACCCCACCGCCCGCCACGGCCTCAGCAACCCGGCGCAGGTGAAGCACTGGTACACGATGATGACGGAATTTATTTTGAGGAATTTGTAGCTACAGCTCGAGCCGGGACAAGAGTTCGTCTCGGCTCGACATTCTATAGAATCTCTGTTCGGAACCTAAGGGAGATTATTATGAACAAGATCTATACTCTTGCCTTCGCCGCAGCGATCATGCTGTTTGTTGCCGGTGCCACCTTAGCTCAGACGTGTCCCGGCAGCTATGTGACGTATCTGATCCGCGATAAGAACGGAAAGCCAGTCGATGCCGCCAGTTCCAAAGTGACATTAGCCGCCGGGGCATCGGGCGCCTCAAAACGTTGGAAGGTCAGCCTGAAGGAATGGGCCCCTTCGGGCTCGATTGTCTTGCCGGACGTAATAAAACCGCTCAACGGCACCATCTCAGGCCTTACCACGTCGCAATTCTGCAACTTCCCTGAACCCGCAACGCTCAGCGTGACCATCGGCAGGAAAACGATGCACCTGACGTTCAATTTCCCGCCGATGGACGAATACGATAGCGCCGATTTCGTCGTCGATTCCCCCAAATTCAAGGCCGGCAAATACGCGATCACACTAGCGATGCCCACCGGCCGCCGCGGCGATTACTACGCCGCCACGGGCTGGAAACGCGTTCGGTAGTTAGCTCGCTATATCACACTTTTTCCAACCGCTCGGCGATCCAGACCTTTACGAGGGCTTGGCGACTGATGCCGAGGCGCTGGGCTTCGCGGTCGAGGCGGTTGACGACCCAGCGAGGGAAATCGATATTAACGCGCTGCGGCACTTCATTGATCCTGCGGCCCGAGCCGGGAACCACGTAGGGCATCATATCTTCGCCCTCATCAAATCGCCGCTCTAATTCTTCAGCCGATATCTTCTCCATAGTCTTGTACCTCTCCTGCTCTCGAACGTCGGACTGAAATGATGCTGACCTTTTCATCGCGATACGTATAGATCGCGCTCCAGTGTTTTTCCGCGATCACCCCGACAAGCAGAAACCGTGTTTCCATTCCGGTCCCAAGTAACGACTCCTTTGCCCGCCCATCTTTCCAAAGTTCCTGAGCTTCTTCAAAGTCAATTCCGTGTTTGATCTTGTTCGACTCGCTCTTTTGCGGATCGTATTCAAAATCCATACTGATTATATACCAAAACTATACCATAATACAACTGTTATTCTCCATGTTTATCATCCACGGCAATTTCGGGGTTGGCGGCGACGAACTGATCGCGGGGCGTCGTGTCGATAAGCCCGCGCAGCGGTTTTGAACCGACATTCGGCTTAAAGTTGCCGGTTTCGTCGTAGAGGCGGCGGTATTGGGCGGTGTTACGGATCACGCCCTGGACGTAGATCTTAGTCTCCTTGAAGGGGATGGCCTCGACGAATTCGTCGATCTCGGCGGGCAGGCTTGCACGCCACGGGGCGACGCGGCCCGGGCCGGCGTTGTAGGCGACGGCGACGTATTCTATGCGGCCGAATTTGGCGAACTGGTCCTTAAGATATGCAGTGCCAAGCTCGATGTTGAGCGGGGCGTGATACAGATCAGCCGCGGTTACAGACGAGGTTTTTGAGATGTATTTTTTTGCCACCGAATTCGCCGTCGGCACCAGCAATTGCATCAGGCCATATGCATTCGCGGGCGATTTGGCTCGCGGATCAAATACGGATTCCTGACGGATCAGGCCGGCGACCTGATATGAGTCAAGGCCACGCTGCGCGGCCCAATACTTGACCTCGGCCCAGTTGATGAGCGGGTAAAAGATCTCCCATTCCTCGCGGCCCATCTCTTCGGGGAACATCTGGGCATAGTCAGGATAACTGGCCCTGAGTGCGAGGAAAGCCTTGACGTTGTCGCCCTTCCACCGGTAATGGCGCGCGAGGGCCATGTTGATCGAGGGGCTGTTGCCCGCCGTCCGCTTGGCTTCGTTCAACTCGTCTATTGCCCAGTCAAAAAGGCCGACGATCGATAGCTCGTCGCTCTTTGCCGCACGGTCAAGCTCGGGCTTGCGGGCTGTCTCGGCCGCGACCGTGACGATCTTGAGGTTCGCGGCGGCCTTGGCGATAGTCGGGTTTGGTGCGTATGTTGAGGCACATCGCCGCTGCGAGCGCATCACGGCCATACGCTGTGCGGCGAGATAGCCGTACCAATTCGCCGAATAGCGATACATGACGGCATCGTAAAGCGCACATGCCTCGGCAAACTTTTCGGCCCGCTCTGAGTCACGAGCGGCCCAATAACCGGCCTTCCCGCGATTTGTATTGTCCTTGTCAACGTAACGGGCAAGGTGGTCGATAAACATTTGTGACGAGAGGGCCAGGCTTCCCTGCTCGTGTTGAAACCACGCGGCCTCAAATTGTGCCTGCGCGACCTCGATAGCGTTTGGGTATTCTGTATGCGCGAGGTTTAGAAAATAGCCTTCGTCAGCTCGGCTCTTACCGTCGCGGGCGGCCAGGCCCACGTCGATCAGCATCCTTGGGACCATGGCTCCGTGCGGAAATCTCTGGCGCATCTCATTCGCCACGCGTCGAGCATCGGGCCACATCCGGGCCTTTGCATAGCCGAGAGCGAGCTGATAATAGCCCTCTTCGCGTTCTTTCGTTGCGGCCTCCGGCAGCGAATCAAAGGCGCTTTGGGCGTCGGCCATTTTCTTCAGGTTCGAGGTTACGATTATCCGCCGAACGCGCGTCTGCGGCGTGATCGATGTCGGAAACTGGTCAGCTAACGCAAGATACGTGGCGTGTGCCTGGTCCCATTTCTGCGTTTCAAAGAAACGCTCGGCCCGAGCCTGAAGTTCGTCCGCCGATTGCGGCACCAGCGCTTCGGCTAGCGACGTCAGCTTTGCCTCGGCCTCTTTTGCCGCGGCCGAATCAGCCGCGAAAAAATATGTCCGGCGATAGTACCGGATGGCTTCGGCCTGCGAGCCCTGGGCCTCGTATGCTTTGGCCGTCGTAAGCAGCGCGTCGGCATCATTCTTTTCGCTCAGATCGACGAGCATCGGCGGTGCTTCGACAGCACGTCCGGCGGCTATCGCGGATGACGCCCAGAGAAGTTTTGCATCGTGCATGCGGACAGAATCGCCGTACTGCTTGATGAGTTCGCCGAGCACCACCATCGCCTCGGCGTGTTTGCCGGCCTGGCTAAGGGCTTTGCCGCGAAGCCACAACGCGTGGTCGGCGAGTTTTGTTCGCTTCTTGAAAACGTCCGAATCCAGCATCGCCGCCGCACCCTCGGCGTCGCCGTTCTCAAGCCTGATGCGGGCCCGCAGCAGCTTGGCGAGGGCGCCTGTTCGTTTGCCGGCAAACCTCGACTCTATGGCGGCCACGGCGGCTTCGGCAGGCAGCTTTCCGCTGCTTGTCATCGCGCGCAGGCTCGCCAGGGCCTGGTCCTCGGTCTGCGCGCTGCAGCCGATCGAGAACGCGGCCATTACAAGGAAGATCGATATTGCGGGCTTAACAAGAAACTGGATCATAGCGTTCTATCGAAGGGTTGGATGCGGGCGGGCGCGGCCATTCTGCCCGGCCAAACTACTTTCGAAACATTCTCAGACCGTATTATGATAACAAACATCCTAATCTCATCCGCCGATGTACCAATGAAGCAGCTTTTACTCAGTTCCGCAATACTCCTGCTTTGCGGGCTTCCGGCAGCAGCGCAAGAGGCGACGCCAACACCTGCGCCGCTGGCCGAGGACGTTGTAAAGATCTCGACCAACCTGATCCAGATAGATGTCACCGTCACGGACAAGAAGGGCAACCCCGTCAAGGACCTCAGGCCCGACGAGATCGAGGTCTATGAAAACGGCAAACGTCAGGACGTAACGGCCTTTTCATTCGTCGAGAGCGGCCAGCGGTCGGTACTCAAGGAGCCTTCGGCCAAAGGCAAAGATGCCGGCGCGATACTGCCTCCGCGGCCCGTTCGGCCCGAGAATGTCCGCCGGACGGTTGCCCTCGTCGTTGACGACCTGACGCTCTCATTCGGGAGTGCCAACAGAGTTCAGCACGCTGTGAAAAAATTCGTCAACGAACAGATGCAGGACGGCGACCTCGTGGCGATCATTCGCACAGGCACCGGCATCGGAGCACTTCAGCAATTTACGACCGACAAACGGCAATTGCTAAAGGCGGCAGAAAAGATCCGCTTTAACATGAGCGGCAGCGCCCGCATCGGCGTATTCAATCCCATCGACGCGTCGCTCAAAGCGCAGACGTCCGACGAAACGAGTGACTCAACCGACGAGATCGAATCTGACCGCGACATCGAGCAGGAGATGAACGACTTTCGCGAATCCATCTTTGCCAGCGGGACCTTGGGTGCGGTCAATTATGTCGTCCGCGGAATGAAGGAACTGCCGGGCCGCAAATCTGTCGTCCTGATCACGGACGGCCTTAGGCTGTCGCTTGATAAAGATCGCGGCACCGATCGCGTGCTCGATCTGCTGCGCAAACTCGCAGACCTTGCCACGCGCTCATCCGTGGTGATCTATACGGTGGATGCCCGAGGCCTGGTAGCACCGTTCCTGTCGGCGGAGGACAATGTCGCGGGCATGAGTTCCGAGCAGATCGATGCTGCGGTCGAGGGGCGGCGGCAAGACCTGTCTGATTCGCAGGACGGCCTGCGATTTCTTGCATATGAGACCGGCGGCACGGCCTTTGTCAACCAAAACGACATCTCATACGGCATCCGCAAGGTCCTTGACGATCAGAGCTATTATCTCGTTGGCTACGAACCGGACTCAGCCACCTTTGACCCTAAAACGGCCCGGTTTAACAAGCTTGCCGTTAAGGTAAAGCGCGATGATGTCAGGGTCAGATTCCGGTCGGGCTTCTTCGGCGTATCTGAGGAAAGCCTGGCCGCCACGAAGAAGGTGTCGTCATCACCGCTTCAGAAGCTCTACGACGCCCTAACATCGCCTTTTGCAGAAAACCAGGTGCCTGTCCGGCTGAATGCTCTGATGACGGCCGCCCCCGACCGCACCGTCAATATCCGCTCGCTGCTGCATATCGATGCCGATAAATTATCGTTTACAAAAGGTGCTGACGGCAGGTTCTCGACGTCATTCGACATTGTGATATCGACATTTGGCGACAATGGGGTTCCGGTCGAGGGTCAACGCACAAAGTTCAGCTTTAGCGTTTCTGATGAGGGGCTCGCAACGGTCAAGCGGACGGGATTGATCCATAATTTCATGGTTCCCGTAAAGAAGCCGGGCGCGTATCAGCTTCGCGTGGCCATTCGCGATAATACAAGCGATCAGGTCGGCTCGGCATATCAGTTTATCGAGGTGCCGGATCTGAAGAAGAACCGCCTGACGATGTCCGGCGTCCTGCTCGAGAATGTTGATTACGAAACGTGGAGAACGCTCGACACAATGGATGCCGCCCAGGCCAGACGCGTGATAAACCCGCTCGCCGACACGGCGATCAGGCAGTTCAAGCCCGGCAGCGTTCTCACCTATACGGTCAATATTTATAATCCCCGCACGGGGAAGGAGCAGCGGCTGGACCTCAACGTCCAGGCAAGTATCTATGACGAGAAAGAGCTCGTCTTCGCCGCAAAGCCCGTAGCCATCACGCTCGGCGGGCCGGCGCCGGTTGACGGAGTTCCGGCACGAGGCACGATGCGTTTCGGCAGCGGATTTGCCGCCGGCAACTACACACTTCAGTTGACCGTGACCGACAACAACGTTAAGGGAAAGCGAAAGGTAACGACGCAATTCGTCCCGTTTGAGATCGTCAAATAGCCGCGATTGAAAAAGGACTGTGTAGGGACTAAATTAGTTTTTTACCGCATGCTCGCCATCCGCTCCATCGAACTCGTCGAGATCAACCTGCCGCTGGTCCATTTTTTTGAGACGAGCTTTGGCCGAACATATGAGCGGCGGATAATTCTCGTCCGCGTTGAGGACCGCGAGGGTGCCGAGGGCTGGGGCGAGATCACGTGTGGCGAGACGCCCGGCTACTCGGACGAATGGACCGATTCGGCCTGGGTGACGGCTGAGAAAATTCTGGCGCCGATGGTCGTTGGGAAAGAGGTTGAGTCAGCCGCCGATGTCTGGGGCCTGATGAAATGGGCCCGCGGCCATCGTATGTCAAAAGCCGGAATCGAGACCGCGTGTTGGGACCTTGAGGCGAAAAAACTCGCCGTCCCGCTGTGGCGGCTTCTTGGCGGCGTTAACCAGACCATTGAGTGCGGCGTTTCGATCGGTATTCAGGACAGCATCGAGCAGTTGTTAGACAAAATTCGCGTCGAGGTCGATGCGGGTTACAGACGGATCAAGATAAAAATAAGCCCTCGTTGGGACTACGATGTGATCAAAGCCGTGAGGAAAGAGTTTGGCGACATTCTGCTGATGGGGGACGCTAACTCGGCATATACATTAAACGATATCGACAAACTTCGCTCGCTCGACGAATTCGATTTGATGATGCTCGAACAGCCGCTCGGCTACGACGACATCATCGATCACGCAAAGCTGCAACGCGAAATCAAGACGCCGATCTGTCTCGACGAACCGATCAAATCGCCCGAGGACGCACGCAAAGCAATCGAACTAAAGTCCGGCAAAATAATCAACCTAAAAAACGGCCGCGTCGGAGGCCACACACAATCAAAACTCGTCGAAAAGGTTTGCCGCGAAGCCAACATCCCCGTCTGGTGCGGCGGCATGCTCGAGAGCGGCATCGGCCGCGCCCACAACATCGCCATCTCAACCCTCGCCGGTTACACAATGCCCGGCGACGTGTCGGCGAGTAAAAGATATTGGCACGAAGATATCATCGAACCGGAAGTCGAGGTTTCAGCCGACGGCACTATCATGGCCCCGGACAAGCCGGGAATTGGGTTTGGTATTTCGAAGGGTCGAATCGAGGGTTTTTCGGTTAGATCGGTGGTCCTATCTTAAGGTACCTTAACGATACTGCCGTCAGGGTTTACGAGAGCCTCCTTACCGGTGAACATAAGAAGGCCAGAGAACGCCTCATTCGAGGGCCGAAACTTCCATTTCTTAACCGCACTGCTAAGAGTAACTCGTAACAGTGGGTGGCCCGTAATCGGCTCTGAACAGCCAACGGTCCCGTCCGGTTGAACCCTCATTGCGATCAAAACCTGGCCAACCGCCCTGACGGCCCTCGCCGCAGGCGGATATTCCGGAATTTGTCGACTGACAAGTCGCTCTAAGAGTTTGGTTGGCTTGAGAAACAGAGCTTTTCCACCCTCTAAACATTCCTTTGCCGAGGGCGAGAGTATTCTCGCATCAGGTTTAGGTTCATCGGCAGGGTCGGCCTCTAAGACATAACGCAAACTCGCGAGCCGATCCTTTTTTTCATCCAAAACCCTACCGTTGCTTAGATCTACGCGAACGGGAAAGTATTTGGCCTCTTTTTCATCCCCTCTTGGGCGCTCTACAACCTGTAAAATAAGCTGATCGGCCATGTAGTCAATATAGTGTTGACCACCCCACCAGATTGAACTTACAGATGCAGGAAGTTGATCGATATCGCTTTCGGTCAAAAACTCCGACAATCCAAATTTCCTGACCAAAGCGCCAGTGCCCGCCTGATAAATGGCTACGACATCATCGCCATACCCGACACTATGCCAATTATCAAATGTCACGACATAGTCGCCTTCGTCCGACACCAGGACCGAGACCGGAGAAACTTCGTTAGCTAGGTTGATCTCCCACTTTTTCCGCAGAGAGCCGCCTTCCCTGACGGAGAAGATCCCACGACAAAGATTCTTCTTTACCTTTTTGTCTGCTCCCGCGTTCTCTTTGCCGCCTACCTTATCCTGAAAGTAGTCGAGTTGGCTTGTAAGTTTCTTTGGAATAACCTTCAGACAGTACTTCTTGTTCTTGGAGCAAATTGTTTTCTTTTCCGGCAGCGCCCAACTGTCCGCAAGAACAATGCTTGCGGCGAAAAGCGTGCAGAATGACAACGATAAACAACAAAATACTAATCTATGCATCGCTAGCTAAGAAGCTCGATACTCTAGGATTGGTTGCTCGTTGCAGTCCTTTTCACAAATCACTCAGAGCCTGACTCATTGGACGCCAAACGTTTGCTTGGCAAACTTTGCCATAAATGCTATTTTTGAGCTATGACAACGATGAACATTTCTCTTTCTGAGGAGCTGAGGTCTTTTGTCGATTCGCAGGTGTCCGGCGGTGATTACATCAGCAGCAGCGAGTATGTGCGAGATGTCTTGCGCAAGGAAAAGGACCGTGTTCGACTGCGAGAGATGCTGCTCGAAGGTGGTTCGTCATCCGCCAGCGGAAATGTTTGGGACGCTGAGCACTTCGAGAAAATGCGGCAGCGGGTCAGGTCGAAGACGAAATGAGAAAGCCTGTCGTCCCTCGGGTCAAAGCCGAGGACGACCTTGACAGCGCGCGCGATCATTATTTGGCGGCCGGCGGTGTCGAGGTAGCTGTCGATTTCCTGCACGACTTTGATCGCGCTATCGCTCACATTGCCCGGTTTCCCGAATCCGGCTCGCCAAAATACGGACATGAACCCGGCCTGGCCGGGATCCGGTTCTGGCCGATGAAGAAGTTCCCGTTTCTTATTTTCTACATTGAGACCGAGCATCAGATCGATGTTTGGCGGGTGATGCACGGCAAAATGGATATCGACGCGGGACTGCACGATCCCGACTCACTCCCGTAGCTTGCTAATATGAGCAATTCAGAACCAAACAAGATCATCTTTTCGATGGTCAAGGTCAGCAAGTTTTACGACAAGAAGCCTGTCCTCAAGGACATTTATCTCTCGTTCTTTTATGGCGCGAAGATCGGTGTGCTTGGGTTGAACGGGGCGGGAAAATCTTCGCTACTGCGGATCATCGCGGGAACCGATAAGGAATTTAACGGCGAAGTCGTTTTTTCGCAAGGGTATTCGGTCGGTTATCTCGAACAGGAGCCGAAGCTTGACGACGGCAAGACTGTAAAAGAAATTGTCGAGGAGGCGGTGCAATCGACGGTCGATTTGTTAATAGAGTTCGAGGAGATCAACGCCAAGTTCGCTGAGCCGATGGACGATGACGCGATGAACGCTCTCATCGAGCGGCAAGGGCAGGTGCAGGAAAGGCTCGATGCGGCGGACGCGTGGGACCTCGATTCGCGGTTAGAAATGGCGATGGACGCGTTGCGATGTCCGCCGCCAGACACGAAGATCGCAACTTTATCTGGCGGTGAAAAGCGCCGCGTCGCGCTCTGTCGCCTTCTGCTGCAAAAGCCTGACATTCTGCTATTGGACGAGCCAACTAACCATCTCGACGCCGAGACGGTTGCGTGGCTGGAGCAGCATTTGCAGCGTTACGAAGGCACGATCATCGCGGTCACGCACGACCGGTATTTTCTCGATAACATCGCCGGCTGGATACTCGAATTAGATCGCGGCGAAGGCATTCCGTATCAGGGGAATTATTCATCGTGGCTTGAGCAGAAACAGGCGAGACTCGCTCAGGAGCAGAAGACCGAAGACAAACGCCAAAAGACGTTGGAGCGTGAGCTTGAATGGATACGCATGTCGCCGAAGGGCCGCCATGCAAAGGGCAAGGCTCGTATCAACGATTACGAAAAACTGCTCGCAACCGAAAGTGAGAAACGCAGCGAAGACCTTGAGATATTCATCCCGCCGGGGGAGCGGCTGGGCGACACGGTGATCGAGGCACACGGCGTTTCAAAATCATACGGCGACAAATTACTGTTCGAGAACCTCGAATTCTCGCTCCCGCCCGGCGGCATCGTCGGCGTGATCGGACCGAACGGTGCGGGCAAGACGACGCTCTTTCGGCTGATAACCGAACAGGAAAAAGCCGACGGCGGTGTATTCAAAGTTGGACCGACCGTAAAGCTCGGCTATGTCGATCAATCGCGTGATTCGCTTTCCGGCGACAAGACCGTGTGGGACGAGATCTCGGAAGGGCTGGACGTGATACAACTCGGCAAACGCGAGGTCAATTCGCGGGCGTATGTGTCGCGATTCAATTTTTCGGGGAGCGATCAGCAAAAGCGTGTCGGGCAATTGTCAGGCGGCGAACGCAATCGCGTACACCTTGCAAAAATGCTCAAATCGGGTGCTAATGTGATCCTGTTTGACGAGCCGACAAACGACCTCGATGTCAACACGATGCGTGCCCTCGAGGAAGCGCTCGAAAACTTCGCGGGCTGTGCGGTCGTAATATCTCACGACCGCTGGTTCCTCGACCGTATCGCAACGCACATTCTGGCGTTCGAGGGCGAGAGCCACGTCGAATATTTTGACGGCAATTACAGCGAGTACGAAGAGGACCGTAAGCGCCGCCTGGGCCACGACGCCGACCAGCCGCATCGGATCAAGTATCGCAGCCTGACGCGAGCATAAATGGAACGACGCCGCTCGGATCGGCGTGTATTAGTTTCTGCGCCCTGATGACGATGCTAAGGACCGCTTCTTTCCTCGTGCTAATGGCTATCGTCTCGGCAGCCTGCGGCCCGGCCCGTGACGCTCGTGAGGCGGAGGATCACGCTGTCCAGACGCCGTCGCCTGACGGATCGCCGTCGCCCTCACCGACGCCGGCCGTCCCTGATCTCCAGGCCGAGCTCACGGATGATCGCAATACCGCCACCGTCTTTCCTATCGGGGCCTTTGACTTCAAGAACTACACCTACGAACTCCCGCGAGGCTGGCAGAATCCGGACGGCACCGCCGAGATCATATTGAAAAACGGGAAAGCCGCTCCGGTTGGCGGCCAGGTCAGCGATGGTTTGAGTAACGATGCGCGTGCTGTCGCGAAAGCAGAACGACGCATTGGCTTGTCGTTCGTTACGGCTAAATACTTTGACCTGACCGGCGACGGCGAGGATGAAGCAGTCGTCGTACTGAAGATCGAAACGGGCGGCTCAGCCGTGCCGCAAATCGGTTACGTATTCGCGTGGAAAAACGGTGCACCTGAGCTGATCTGGCAATTTCGCACCGGCGACCGGGCGGATGGTGGCCTAAAGAACCTATTCGCGGAGAACGGGATGCTCGCGATCGAGCTATTCGGCCAGGACCGCTTTATCCTCGGCCAGGTCGAGACCGGACGCATCACGGGTGACGAAGAGCAGTTGTGCTGCCCGACACACTTTACGCGCTCGGCGTATAAGTGGAACGGCAGCACGTTCATCCTCCAGGGCAAGCGTCACACGTATTCGATCGCGGACAACACCTTACCCGCTCAGGAAAACCTTGGTGACATGGTAAATGAGCCGGCCAAAAAGAAGAAATAGGCTTACGGTTCGTAGGGATTCGCAAAGCCGCACTGAGCGTAATTGTAGTGGCTGCCGAGGTTCTGGCCCGATCCCCTGAGCACGCCGTCCTCTCTGAGGCAAAGCCGCGTCGCACCGGTCTGCGTCACGCCGCTCGTCGATGATGGGATCGCCGAGACAACATAGTTTGACGGCGCATGTGTTACGGGATTTATGTCTCTTGCGATGATCCGGAACCTGTAGCCGCTCTTAGCGGTATTCCTCGGTGGATTTCCACCGACGTTCAGGTTGTTCGCCGCGGCAACGGTGCTGTCGATAAGGTGGGCAACATACAGTTCGCTTGCCGTGCCGTAATTACCGCCGCCAGTGGTTCCGATATACGCGGCCTCAGCCTCGCTTATCACGCGGAGGGCTGAGAGCGCGGACGCCTCGTTTGACGCCCGTCGTGAGCTCAACAGGTTTGGCACGGCAATAGCCGCAATGATCATGATGACGGCGACCACAATGACCAGTTCGATAAGCGAAAAACCGCCGCTTGAATTCAGTTTCTTTATTGCATTTGTTGACATAGGCTGTCAGCCTCCGCGGATACATAAGTCAATCCTCGTGCCACTCTGCGGCGGGTGCCGCATCCTGGCGTGTAAATCCATGTTGATACAGGGTTTACGTGCCTATAGATGTCGGTGATCTCATTGAGGGCCTTTCAGAAATCCGATCTCCTTCGCTTGTGATGGCGGTCACTGACTGACAATTTCTGTCAATTTGACCGATTAATGTTCTCAAAAGAAAGATTGATTTACTTTGTATCATAAAGTTCTTGACATTGATGACAACTTCATGTAGTTTGTTTTCAGGATGTCCAAGCGATCAGCCCAAATAGGTGAGCAGCCCGGTCCGGGCCAGCCCGTCCATATTGGCGACCGTGCCGCTGACAATCTGCAGTTCATTCGCGAGACGATGGAGCGCTCGACGAGCCTTACGGCCGTGCCGGGCTACGGCGGGATGCTGATGGGCATGACGGCCGTCGTCGCGGCATACATCGCAGCCCAGCAGGACCACCGTATCGGGTGGCTGCGGGTATGGCTGCTCGAAGCGTGTCTCGCCTTCGCGATCGGCCTGCTCGCGATGTGGCAAAAATCGCGCATCGCCGACACGCCGCTGTTCTCAACGCCTGCGCGCAAATTCGCACACGACTTTGCCCCACCGCTGATCGCCGGCGTCGCGATCACGCTCGGCCTGTGGCGTTACGAACATTACGAGATGATGGCACCGGTGTGGATGCTCTGCTACGGAGCCGCCGTCGTATGCGCGGGTGATTTTTCGGTGCGGGTCGTGCCGGTGATGGGATGGATATTCATAGCTCTTGGGGCAGCGGCGTTCGCCCTACCCGCCGCGTACAGCAATTGGCTGATGGCAACGAGCTTTGGCTTGACGCACATCATTTTTGGAGCAGTGATCGCAAAGAAATACGGCGGATAGGTCGCAAAGGGCCTATTGGACCTATGGCAAAGAACCTAGCACTACAGAACGACCATGGATCACACGGCCTGACCGTTGCGCGAGCGGCCGAAAGCGTATCCAATGACCTCGACAAGGTCATTCACGAGCGTATGCGGCTCGGCATCATCAGCGCGCTTGCAGCGAACGCGAGGCTGAGCTTTACCGACCTAAAACGCCTGCTCGACACAAGCGACGGCAACGTCTCGGTCCACGCCCGAAAGCTGGAGGACGCCGGCTACATCACGTGCGAGAAATCCTTCAAGGGCCGCATGCCGCTGACCGAGTACGTAATAACGAACGAGGGCCGCGACGCCCTCACGAGATACCTAGACCATATGGAGGCCCTCATTAGGGCAATGAGGGATCATAAATGACTGACCGGACAAAGACGGGACTACAGATCATACAGGCCGCCATTATCGTCGGTGTGGCAGGGAATATTCTACTCAGACAAACGCCGTGGGGGCTGAACGCGTTTCTTTTTGTGACGCTGTTTGTCGCCGGGCTGCTGATGCTCATGCGCCGATCGCGGCCTGAGCTGCTCAATTTGACGAACCTATCACTCGCCGGTGCGATGCTGTTCTTTGGAACGATGTTCCTGGTTCGAGATTCGATCGAGATGCGCGTAGCCGACACCATCGCGGTCATCATCGCGATGGGCGTGCTGATCCCTGGCAGTTTTGGCATCAGGGCGCGAATCGGCGGGACGTTTCACTACATCGCCGGACTGATCGCCGCGGCCCTGAGCAGTTTCTTTGGCGGATTTGTGCTGCTTGCGGCTGATATCGATTGGAAAGCAATGCCGGGCAATGGCCTGAGCCGGAGCGTCTTTGCCGTGCTGCGCGGGCTGGCCATCGCACTGCCGCTCGTTCTCATCTTTGGCGCTTTGTTCATGGCTGCCGATGCCGTATTCGAGGGCTGGGTCAACCGTGCCATCGATTTTGAGCTGGACACGATCATCAGCCACGTGATGCTCACATCGGTACTCGCGTGGCTGACGGCCGGTTATCTCCGCTCGGCTGTCGGCGGGTCATTCACGGCGGAGCCCGAAACACCGGCGACGGCCACGGGACATCGCACCGACGGTCCGTCTTATGTTCAGAAGGTGGCTGACGAGCCGGTCGATACCGAAAATACGCTGCCGAATAACGCGACCGTCGTCGAACACATCAACGCGACGGACGTTCCCGAGGATGCCACCTCCGCCGCGACGCCTGCCGCGTCGGCAGACGCTCCGCCGGCCAAAAAGCAAAAACGCGACTGGCAGAATATCGACAGCTCAAAACTGCCCCACGTATTCACGCTCGGAACCGTCGAGATCGGCATTATTCTAGGCCTGTTGAACGGGCTGTTCCTCATATTTGTCATCGCACAGGTGCCGTATCTGTTTGGCGGGATGGAACTGGTTCAAAATACGCCGGATTTCAAGCTCGCCGATTACGCCCGCCGCGGCTTTGGCGAATTGGTCGCCGTTTCGGCACTCGTCCTGCCGATCCTGCTCGTCGGCCATTGGCTGGTGCGCAAGGACAAGCCCGTCACCGGCACGCTGTTCCGCGTTCTTGCCGGTATCCAGATCGCACTGCTTTTTGTCATCATGGCCTCGGCTGTCCAGCGGCTGGTCCTGCTGACCGGCAACCTCGGCTATGGCCTGACCACGATTCGGCTGTATCCGCTGATCTTTATGGCGTGGCTCGCGGTCGTGTTTGTGTGGTTCTCGGCAACCGTGCTGCGCGGTGCAAGACAGCATTTCGCCTGGGGAGCATTGTGGTCGGCATTCGTCATCCTCGGCGCCACAAACCTGATGAACCCGGACAAATTCATCGTAGAGCACAATCTGGCCTTGATGCGTGAGGGCCGCGAGTTTGACGCCTACTTCAACACCAGCCTGAGCGACGACGCTCTGCCCTCAGTCTTTCTGGCATTGCCCGATATGAATGATGAGGACGCCCGGTGGGCCGCGTACAGTCTCGCCCGCCGCCACTGTGAAAAGCTCGAAGAAGCCGACCTGAGAAGCTGGAACCTGTCGCGCTCAGCGGCGTCCGGCCTGCTCGTCCGCAACAGCGGATTCGTCGACCTGCTCGGTGGTTGCGAGGCACCCAGGCTAAGGCCATATCGCGGCCTCGACTAGACCGCCGAACAAGAAAATCCTTGCGTTTCGTCTCGCTGTTTCATTAGTATCGGTGTCGTGGCCGATGGAAATGCAAAACGCGATCTCATCCGCGAATACCTGACCTTCTGCCGTGTCGAAAAGGGACTCGCGGCGACGTCTATCGACAGTTATGCCAACGACCTAGGTAAATTGTCCTCGTGGGCCGATAAGAACGGTCTCGGCCTGATGTCATTGCGGCGTGAGGATTTACGCGAATGGCTGATCGATCTGAGTCGCGAGAACTTTTCTGAGAATTCACGGCGGCGGCTGATCAGCGCGGTTCGTGGCTTTTACAAATTTCTGATGCAGGACGGCCATATCATGGCCAACCCGGCCGAAGACCTCGTCGCACCCCGGAAAGGCACGTATCTGCCGCGATTTCTTAACCGATCTGAGATCGAGGTCTTCCTTATGGCACCCGACACATCGACCGAAACCGGCCTTCGCGACCGCGCGATACTCGAATTGATGTATGCCTGCGGCCTGCGGGTTTCCGAGGTCGTCGGGCTGAAGTTCAACGATATCGACCTTGACAGCGGCATCCTCACAACGACCGGGAAAGGCAGTAAGACACGCCGCGTGCCGGTCGGGTCGAGTGCCGTCGAATGGCTCAAAAGCTATCTAGCGGCCCGCCGACAGAAGGACATCGACCGCGATGAGTTATTCGTGACATCTGCGGGTTCGCGGCTCACGCGTCAGGCTATACACGCGATGGTCCGGGCATATGCCGATAGATGCGGCCTCGAGGGCGTTTCGCCGCATACGCTACGGCATTCGTTTGCGACGCATCTCATCCAGAACAACGCCGACATCCGCTCAGTTCAACAGATGCTTGGGCATACCGACATCTCGACGACGCAGATATATACGCACGTTACCAACAGCCAGCTTAAACGCAACTACGACCGATTTCACCCGCGCTCATAACTTGCCGTAAATGCGCCGAAAACGTGTGTTTACGCGCTTGCAAGTTGATTTTTGGTTAGTTATTATTGGAAATTTGCTATTTGGCTCTGGAAAGCGCCAATGGCGGACAGTAAAGGCCGAGCATGGGTGGTCGAGCGGTCAAAGGCAACGGGCTGTAAACCCGTCGGGTTAACTCCCTACGCAGGTTCGAATCCTGCCCCATGCACCAGTAATTTGAGCGGGAGTAGCTCAGTTGGTAGAGCGTCAGCCTTCCAAGCTGAATGTCGCGAGTTCGAGTCTCGTCTCCCGCTCCAACGGTTGTTTGGAAAGGTGAGATTTGCCCAAGTAGCTCAGGGGTAGAGCGCATCCTTGGTAAGGATGAGGTCGCGGGTTCAAATCCCGCCTTGGGCTCCAGATTTTATGTTGGGTGATGCGAACACAACGATGACAATGGTCTATTGGAAGTCGGATCATTTTTGGCTGGGCAAACTCCTTGAGCACCCGGAGATCATGACCCAGGGCGAAACATTGGAGGAGCTCGAAGAGAACATCAAGGATGCGTATTTGTTAATGGCGATGGACGAGGTCCCGAGCTCATATCAGGTCAAAGAGATCCGAATATGAAACGAAAGGACCTGCTAAAGCATCTCGCGGCCAATGGTTGCGTTCTGCTGAGACACGGTTCAAACCACGACATTTATTTGAATCCGAAGAATGGGATGAGACAGCCCGTGCCGCGACACAGCGAGATCGATGAAAACCTCGCCCGGCACATTAAGAAATATTTAGGTCTAGAAAAGAGGACGAACTAAGATGAGCAAAGAGAAATTCGATCGCAGTAAGCCGCACGTGAACATTGGGACTATTGGCCACGTTGACCATGGTAAGACGACGTTGACGGCGGCGATCACAAAGGTGATGTCGAAGCACAATCCGAAGATGGCGTTTCGGTCGTTCGATTCGATCGACAACGCACCTGAGGAAAAGGCACGTGGTATCACGATCGCGACGGCACACGTGGAATATGAGACGGCAAATCGTCACTACGCACACGTCGACTGCCCGGGCCACGCCGATTATGTGAAGAACATGATCACGGGAGCCGCACAGATGGACGGAGCGATCCTCGTTGTGGCTGCGACCGACGGCCCGATGCCGCAGACGCGTGAGCACATCCTGCTTGGAAGACAGGTTGGTATCCCGACGATGGTCGTCTTTATGAACAAGTGCGACATGGTGGATGATGCGGAACTGCTCGAACTCGTCGAGATGGAGATCCGCGAACTGCTCAGCTCATATGAGTATCCGGGCGACGACATCCCTGTTATCCAGGGTTCGGCCCTGAAAGCCCTTGAGGGCGATGCGACGTGGGAAGCAAAGATCGACGAGCTGATGCAGGCTGTAGATGATTTCATTCCGACACCTGCACGCGAGACCGATAAGCCGTTCCTGATGCCTGTCGAGGATATCTTTACGATCCAGGGCCGCGGAACGGTTGCCACGGGCCGTATCGAGCGTGGACAGATCAATGTCAACGAGCCTGTTGAGATCGTCGGCATCCGCGAGACGCGGAACAGCGTTGTTACGGGTGTTGAGATGTTCAAGAAGCTGCTCGACTCGGGAATGGCGGGCGACAACGTCGGTCTGCTGCTGAGAGGCGTTGAAAGAAAGGAGATCGAACGCGGCCAGGTCATCGTCAAGCCGGGCTCGATCACTCCGCACACGAAGTTCAAGGCCGAGGCCTATGTGCTGACCAAGGAAGAAGGCGGCCGTCACACGCCGTTCTTTACGGGCTACCGCCCGCAGTTCTACTTCCGCACAACTGACGTGACCGGCGTAGCACACCTGCCGGCAGGCGTCGAGATGGTCATGCCCGGCGACAACATCCAGATGGAGATCGAGCTTATCGCTCCGATCGCCATGGAAAAGGGCCTCCGCTTCGCCATCCGCGAAGGCGGCCGCACCGTCGGTGCCGGTACAGTGTCGGAGATCGTGGAATAGCAGTCAGCCATCAGCCTTCAGCAGTCAGCCAAATCCGGTTGCTCCTGCTGAATGCCGATAGCTGAATGCTGAGAGCTAGTTTTATGCCGAGAGATAACATAATTTTGCAGTGCACTGAGTGCAAAGAGCGCAATTACGTGACGACGAAGAACAAGAAGACCCAGCCGAACAGGCTCGAGTTCAAGAAGTTCTGCCGCCGCTGCCGCAAGCACCAGCTGCACAGAGAGAACAAGTAACGAATGCACAGTGCAGAATGCACAATGCAGAATTGTGCATTCTTCATTTGGCATTGTGCATTGAATTGCAGGGGTATGGTGTCAATGGTTAGCATGGAGGTCTCCAAAACCTTAGGTGCGGGTTCGAATCCTGCTACCCCTGCCAATTATTGGGTTTAGAGAAAAGGTATGGCAGAAGCCGTAGAAACAAAGAAAGAGGGCATCGGCGCGTTTGTCAGCAAGACACGTGCTGAGCTCGACAAGACGTCGTTCCCGTCATCAAACGATGTCAAGAACACGACGATCATCGTCGTCATCAGTGTGATCTTTTTCGCCGTGTACCTTTTTCTGGTCGACCGGGCTTGGGTCTATGTGCTTCAGGGCCTGACCTGGGTGGTAGATAAGATCGCCGGAGCCTAAGGATATTTGAAGATGAAGCAGTGGTTTTTTATCCACACCTATTCGGGCCACGAAAACAAGGTCGTTGAGAGCCTGAATGCGCGCATCCGCGACATGGAGCTCGACGAGCAGATCACCGGCGTGCTCCTGCCAAAGGAGAAGGTCGTCGAGATGCGCGGTAATAAGGAGTATGTGTCCGAGCGGATGTTCTACCCCGGATATGTGCTGGTCGAGATCGAGTGTGACGAAAAAGGGAAAATTCCCGACAACGTGTTTCACGCGATCAAAGCGACGCCTAAGGTGACGGGATTTCTCGGCGGAAAGCAGCCGACGCCGCTCTCGCAGGGCGAGGTGGACCAGATCGTCCACAATATCGAGGTTGCGACCGAGAAACCAAAGCCGAAGTTCACCTATCAGGTCGGCGAGGTCGTCAGGATCAAGTCGGGCCCGTTTGCGAGCTTTACCGGCAAGGTCGAAGAGGTGAACGAAGAAAAATCGGTGCTCAAGGTGTCGATCACCATCTTTGGCCGCTCGACACCGTATGAATTGAATTTTTTGGAAGTAGAAAAAGTTACTTTCGCTGAGGAAGAGTAAGAGTTTTGGTAACAGGTAATTAGTAGAGGACATTGCCGACCAGTCGGCATCGTTAATCGAAAAGAGCAATGGCAAAGAAGATAGAAGGTTACATCAAGCTACAAATTCCGGCGGGCAAGGCCAATCCGGCGCCGCCGATCGGCCCTGCGCTGGGCCAACACGGCGTTAACATCATGGAATTCTGCAAGGCGTTCAACGCCAAGACGCAGAATGACGATCCGGATATGAAAATTCCGGTCGTTATCACCGTTTACGCCGACCGGTCGTTCACGTTCGAGACCAAGACGCCGCCTGCAGCCGACCTGCTTAGGAAGGCGTCGGGCATCGCAAAGGGCTCGGGCAAGCCGAACCGCGAAAAGGCGGGAACCGTAAAGCGCTCGCAGATCGAAGAGATCGCGAAAAAGAAGATGCAGGACCTCAACACGTCTAACCTCGAATCTGCAATGCGGACCATCGAGGGCACGGCTCGCAGCATGGGCCTTACCGTTGAGGGCTAATAAATTGGTCCTATTGGACGCATATGTCCCATAGGTCTCATAAGGGAGAACGCAAAAGCGTTCGCTAACACCTGGAGGTAAAATGAAACGAGGCAAGAAATACCTTGCCGCTCTCGAAAAGATCGAGGCCGGCAGGAAACACACTCTCGACGAAGCGGTCTCAAAATTGAAAGAGATCGCATTCGCCAAATTCGACGAAACAGTTGAACTGACCATGTGGCTCGGCGTCGATCCGCGTAAAGCGGACCAGCTCGTGCGGGGCACTATCGTGCTTCCGCACGGACTGGGCGGCGCGGCCAAAAAGGTCGTTGTAGTTGCTCAGGGCGACAAGATCAAAGAGGCACAGGAAGCCGGAGCGGATGAGGCCGGCGGCGACGATATCGTCGAAAGGATCAAGGGCGGCTGGCTCGATTTTGACGCGCTGATCGCGACGCCCGACATGATGGGCAAGGTCGGTCAGCTCGGCAAGGTGCTCGGCCCTCGCGGCCTGATGCCGAACCCGAAAACGGGAACGGTCACGATGGACGTAAAGACCGCCATCGAAGAGACCAAGGCCGGTAAGGTCGAGTATCGCGTCGACAAGACAGGTGTCATTCATTCGCCGGTCGGCAAGGTCTCGTTCGACGACGCCAAGCTCGTCGAGAACACAAGAGTCCTGATCAACGCGGTGATGAAGGCCAAGCCGACCACCGCTAAAGGCCGCTATCTAAAGAAGATAAACTTGGCCGCAACCATGAGCCCGGGCGTATTGCTCGACGAATTAGCTTACGCATAAGAGGGGGCAAAACAATGAAATCAAGAGAAACAAAAGCAACAGATCTGGCCGCCCTTACCGAATCGCTCGCAGCGTCGAAATCAGCGATGGTCGTGAGCTTTTCGGGCCTGACGGTCAGCAAGGACCAGGAATTTCGCAACAGTCTTCGTGAAGCGGGTGCGAAGTACGAGGTCGTAAAGAACACGCTCGCTCGTATCGCCGTAAAGGGCACGCAGTACGAAGAGGTCAGCGAACACTTCAAAGGCGTGACCGCCATCGCGTGGACCGAGAACGATCCGGTTGTCCTGTCGAAAGCAATTTCGAAGTTCATGAAGGACAACGCCGATATCTACACGTTCAAAACGGGCGTCGTGGATGGCAAGGTCGTCGATCTCGCCCAGCTGACGACGATCGCTAACCTTCCGAGCAAGGAAGAGCTTATTTCCAAGCTGATGTGGGTGCTCAACAGCGGGGCCCAGCGTCTGGTCACGGTCATCAACGCCGTACCCCGCGATCTCGCCGTTGTTATCGATCAGATCGGCAAACAGGATGGCCGCGCCAGCGGTGCTCCAGTGACTGAAGCCGCTCCGGCTGAAGAGGCTGCTCCGGTTGTTGAAGCCGAGGCAGCGGTCGAGGAAGCACCGGCTGCGGAAGCGGAAGTACCTATCGAGGCAGCATCCGAGGATGCTCCGGCGGAAGAGGCTGCTCCGGCGGGCGAGGCCGCCGAGGAAGTTCCGTCGGTGGAGGAAACTCCGGCCGAAGAAGCTCCGGCAGAAGAGCCGGCAGCGGAGTAGAGTTTTGAGATCTTCGGGTCTCAAGCGAATTTGAAATTTGAGATTTCAAATTTGAGATTGCGGGCCTGGCCCGCATAAGCCGTACCAAGGTAAAACGAGCCGTCGTGTTGTCAGGCACAGCGGCTTCGGGCAAGAAGGCAAAGGAGATGCAACCCCAGCCATCGAGTCCCTGGGTTCTAGCGGCTAGGAAGTGAATGCAGAATGCACAGTGCAAAATGCACAATTTTGCTTATGTATTCCATTCATGGATAAACCGGCGGGCATTGTGCGTTTTGCACTGTGCGCTCGTCATGAATACAGAACCCTAAATAGGAGATAGATACGATCATGGCAGTTACAAAAGCAGATGTGGTTGAGTATTTGAAGGGAATGTCGCTTCTCGAAGCGTCGGAACTCGTCAAAGAGCTCGAAGAAGTGTTTGGCGTGTCGGCTGCGGCCGCGGCGCCGATGGTGATGGCGGCCGGTGCCGGTGCAGGCGGCGGTGACGCTGCTCCTGCGGCTGAGGAGAAGGATTCGTATGATGTCGTCCTCGCCTCGGCCGGCGGCAACAAGATCGCGGTGATCAAGGTCGTCCGCGAGGTTGTCGCGGGACTCGGCCTGAAAGAGGCCAAGGACCTCGTCGACGGTGCTCCGAAAGCCCTCAAGGAAGGCGTTTCGAAGGCCGAGGCCGACGAGATCAAGACGAAGCTTACCGAGGCAGGCGCGACCGTCGAGGTCAAGTAAGCAGCCCTTTTACGCGATTCGCCGAGGGCAGAGGCGCTTCACACCATGCGAAGCGCCTCTGTTTTGTGGCGACGGCGCAGCCGGAATAGCGGCCATGCGTCCTTGTATCGGCGAAAATTTGCTGGTAAACTATTGGTTTCGCATGTTACGCGTGGGGCGGGGCAAGCGAATACCGGCAGCGTCGGAGTTGGGAACTATCTTATTTTACAATAGTTTCCGTTGGTTTTGAGGCGGCTATCAATGCCGCAGGCGAGTGGAGAGTTGGTGTCCGTTTTTGGCACGCTCGAAAAATTTAATAACTAGCAGAAGCTGCTAAAAAGCGGTCTGGGCAAACTTTACCCTCGACCGCATTTGCCGTCTTTTCTGCCTTGATCTCGGGGGAGCCGAACTTTACGTGCATCGTAACAGCATCGACACCGGAAATCAACAACTTTTTATCTAAACCCGCTATCGATCATATGACAAACAATCCTCTACAGAACAACTCGAAGGGCCTTGGGGTCAGGACGAGCAAGGCACCGGAGCGTGTCGATTTCTCCAAGATCTATACCTCGGCCCAGATCCCGAACCTGATCGAAGTCCAGCGAGAGTCCTACAACCGCTTCCTGCAGATGGACCTCATTCCGGAGGAGCGTGATTTTATCGGGCTGCAGTCGGTGTTCTCGTCCATCTTCCCTGTGTCGGATTTCCGTGAGACGGCAACGCTCGAATACGTCGAATACCAGATCGGCAACTGGCAGTGCAAATGCGGCAATCTCGAAGGGCTCGATCATCTGCGTGCCAACTGTAAGAATTGCTCGGCGAAGATCAAGGTCGATCCGTTCAATCCGGCCGAGGTGCTCTGTAAGAATTGCGGCACGTTCAATGCCGTGCGGCCCAACCTCTGCAACAACTGCGGCGAGCCGGTCGGCCTCAAGCACAAGCACGACCAGCAGGAATGCCAGGAGCGGGGAATGTCATACAGCGTCCCGCTCAAGGTCAAGATCCGTCTGACGGTGTATGACAAGGACGCCGATACCGGTGTCTCGACGGTCCGTGACATCAAGGAAGAGGATGTATTCTTCGGCGAGATACCGCTGATGACCGACAACGGCACGTTCATCATCAACGGAACTGAGCGCGTGATCGTATCGCAGCTTCATCGCTCGCCGGGTGTGTTTTTTAAGGGCGACCGCGACGAATTTCTCGCAAAGATCATTCCCTACCGCGGCTCGTGGGTCGAATTTGAATACGACCAGAAGGGCTTGCTTCACGCCCGCCTCGGCAAGCGTAAGATCATAGCGACCGTTTTCCTGCGTGCGTTGGGCCTGTGGCTCAGTCCGCAGATCGATATGAAGACGGTGTCTGACAACATCCTTGAGGAGATCGTTAAGAACGCTGAGTATTCGAATGCCAGTATCCTGAAGCTCTTTTACGCCGCGGATGAGGTGGTCATTGAAAAGGGCAAGACGTTTATGCGAGTCAAGCCTGACGGCGATACGCACATCGTCGGGCTTCGCTCCGAGGAGGACATCAAGGACAAGAAAGAGGATGTCGTCCGCAAAGGCAAAAAGATCACAAAGGCCGCGCTCGCCGACCTTCGCCGCATGGGCAAAGGGCAGGTGCAGGTCGCCTCGGCTGACCTTGAAGGCGCCTTCGCGCTCGACGACATCGTCAATACCGAAACGGGCGAGATCATCGTCGAATCGAATCTTGAGATCACTGCCGGGCTGTTGACCCAGATCATTGAAGAGGGCGTAACGAGCTTCTCGGTATTTTTCCCGAAGCGTGACATTATCGGCGAGATCGTGTCGGCAACGATCAAGAAGGATCCGATCGGCAAACCTGTCGACGCCCTGCTTGAGATCTACCGCAAGATGCGTCCGGGCGATCCGCCGACCGTCCCGACAGCCTATCGGCTGCTCGAAGGGATGTTCTTTGACACGCGACGGTTTGATCTGTCGCGTGTAGGACGCCTCAAGTTCAATATCAAGATGGGCCGGCCCGACCACGATCGGCTGACCGATCCGCTGCTGGCCCCGACGGATTTTCTCGATGTGGTGTCGTACCTGCTTCGGATGAAGAAGGACAGCGACAATTACTATCAGGACGATATCGACCACCTCGGCAATCGCCGCGTCCGTGCGGTCGGTGAGCTGCTCGAAAATCAGTTTCGCATCGGCCTCGAGCGAATGGAGCGGGCGATCAAGGAGAAGATGTCCATTCAGCAGGACATGTTCACCACGATGCCGCGAGATCTGGTCAATGCAAAGCCGGTGACGGCCGCGGTCCGCGAGTTTTTTGGCTCGTCGCAGCTATCGCAGTTCATGGACCAGACAAATCCGCTCAGCGAGATCACGCACAAGCGTCGCCTGTCGGCCCTTGGGCCGGGCGGACTGTCGCGTGAGCGAGCAGGCTTTGAGGTTCGTGACGTTCACCCGACGCACTACGGCCGCATCTGCCCGATCGAGACGCCTGAAGGCCCGAATATCGGCCTCATCTCGTCGCTCTCGTGCTTTGCCCGGATCAATGAGTTCGGCTTTATCGAATCACCGTATCGCAAGGTCGTTGACGGCCGCGTGATCGAGTACGTGCTCGTCAAAAACGGCGGCGATACTAAATTCAAGCCCGGTGAACACGTGCCGCTCGATGATGTCGAGTCGGCAAACAAGCGTATCAAGGACGGCAAGAAAGCCGAGTTTGAGCCATTTCCGTTCTACCTGACGGCATGGGAAGAGGACCGCTACATAATCGGCCAGGCCAATATTGAGCTTGATGCTAAGGGCAACCTCGTCAATGAGCGTAACGCTGCGAGGCAAAAGGGTGAGTTCATCACGGCCGACAAGATGGACATCCAGTATATGGATGTCTCGCCCAAACAGCTCGTATCAGTAGCGGCGTCGCTGATACCATTCCTTGAGAACGACGACGCGAACCGGGCCCTCATGGGCTCGAACATGCAACGCCAGTCTGTGCCGCTGCTCTGTGCCGAATCACCGTACGTCGGCACCGGCATGGAGAAGATCGCCGCCCGCGATTCGGGTGCCGTCGTTATCGCAAAGCGAAACGGCGTTGTTGATTACGTCGACTCGGAACGCATTATCGTCAAGGCCGACCATCAGGTGGACGGCACCATCTCTCGCGAGGTGACGGCCGACATCTATTCGCTGGTCAAATTCAAGCGTTCTAATCAGAACACGTGTATCAACCAGCGGCCGATAGTTCAGGTTGGCGAACGTGTCATCAAGGGCCAGGTCATCGCTGACGGCCCGTGTACCGATCGCGGCGAACTCGCATTGGGACGCAACGTGCTCGTGTCGTTCATGCCGTGGCGTGGTTACAACTTTGAGGACGCGATCCTCGTTAGTGAACGGCTCGTGCGTGACGACTATTACACCTCGATCCACATCGAGGAGCTCGAGATCGAGGCCCGCGACACAAAGCTCGGGCCCGAAGAGATCACTCGCGACATTCCAAACATCGGCGAGAACATGCTTCGCGACCTCGACGAGAGCGGCATTATCCGCATCGGTGCACAGGTCAAACCGGGTAGCGTGCTTGTCGGCAAAGTTACACCCAAGGGCGAGACGCAGCTAACCGCAGAGGAAAAGCTGCTCCGAGCGATCTTTGGCGAAAAAGCCGGCGACGTTAAGGATGCCTCGCTGACATGTCCTCCGGGCATAGACGGTACTGTCGTTGACGTCCAGATCTTCACGCGCAAGGGCCAGGACAAGGACGATCGATCGCTCGATATCGAGGGAATGGAGGAGGAAGCTCTCCACCGTGACCTCGATGATGAGATCCGTATCCTTCAGGAACAGCGCGATGAGCGCATCTATGAGCTTTTTGACGGCCGCAAGCTGAATAAGGACCTTATTGACGGCAAGGACGTCGTGATCAAGAAGGGCTCAACCCTTTCGCGAGAGACGCTCGCCGGCATCGAGACGAAACTGCTTCGCAAGGCCGATGTGGCTTCCGGTTCGGTCGATATTGCCAGCGAGATAAAGGAATACGAACAGCGGACCGAACGCCAGATCAACATTCTTCGCGACATCTATGACGAAAAGATCACCAAACTCAAGCAGGGCGACGAACTGCCGCCTGGCGTGATCAAAATGGTCAAGGTCTTTGTCGCGATGAAGCGTAAATTGAGCGTCGGTGACAAAATGGCAGGCCGCCACGGAAACAAGGGCGTCATCGCACGCATTCTTCCTGAGGAGGATATGCCGTATCTACCGGACGGCACGCCCGTCGAGATCGTCCTCAACCCGCTCGGCGTGCCCTCGCGTATGAACGTCGGCCAGATCCTTGAGACACACTTGGGCTGGACGGCACGAGTGCTCGGGCTTCATTTTGCGACGCCCGTCTTTGACGGCGCGACCGAGAACGAGATCAAGGAGTACATCGCCAAGGCGAACCGCAAATATGACGAGCTTGAACTGCCGCCCTCGGTCGGCCCGTCGGGCAAGACGCGTCTATATGACGGATTGACAGGAGAGCCATTCGAACAGAAGGTCTGCGTGGGCTACATCTATATGCTCAAGCTCTCACACCTTGTGGACGATAAGATACACGCCCGCTCGATCGGCCCCTATTCGCTCATCACGCAGCAGCCGCTGGGCGGTAAGGCACAATTCGGCGGCCAGCGGTTCGGCGAAATGGAAGTTTGGGCACTCGAGGCCTATGGCGCCGCCCACATCCTGCAGGAATTGCTTACATGCAAATCCGACGACGTGGCCGGCCGTTCGAAGATCTACGAGACGATCGTCAAGGGCGTCTCGAACTTCGAGCCGGGCATTCCCGAATCGTTCAACGTCCTCGTTCGCGAGCTGCAATCGCTCTGCCTCGACGTTGAATTGATCCAGGAGCACGAGATCGATCCGGAAGAGGTTGTCGCGGGCGTTGATGCCCTCGTCGGTGTTGATTAGTTCATCGAGTTCATGGAGTTCATAGAGTAAACGACGTAACTCTATGAACTCTCCAAACTCTACAAACTCTACGAACTCATATATTTATGTTTCGATTTAACGAAAGCACAAAGACGCAATTGACCGCAAACTACGAGGCTATCCGCATCTCGCTTGCCTCGCCCGAGCGTATTCGCTCGTGGTCGCACGGCGAGGTGACCAAGCCCGAGACGATCAACTACAGAACGTTCAAACCGGAGCGCGATGGGCTGTTCTGTGCCCGCATCTTCGGCCCTGTCTCGGATTGGGAATGTCTCTGCGGAAAATACAAGCGGATGAAGCACCGAGGCGTGATCTGCGACAAATGCGGCGTCGAGGTCACGCAGAGCAAGGTCCGCCGCGAGCGGCTCGGCCACATCGAACTCGCCAGCCCGTGCTCGCACGTGTGGTTCTTTAAGGGCCTGCCGTCGCGCATCGGACACCTGCTCGATATCACGCTGCGTGATCTCGAGAAGATCCTTTACTTCGAGACATACATCGTTGTCGATCCGGGCGATGTGCCCGATCTAAAGCAAAAAGACCTCCTTAATGACGAGCGCTTTCGCGAACTGACGCGAGACTATCCCGCGGGCTTTGTCGCCAAGATGGGTGCCGAGGCGATCAAAGACCTGCTGGGCCAGATCGACGTGCTGGAGTTGGTTGACGATCTGCGTCAGAGGATGAAGGACGAAACGTCGCAGCAGAAGAAACTTAAATATTCGAAGCGGCTGAAGGTGGCAAACTCCTTCCTTCGCTCGCAGAATGATCCGACGTGGATGATCCTCGACGTGATCCCGGTCATTCCGCCTGAGCTTCGGCCGCTCGTGCCGCTCGATGGCGGACGGTTTGCGACCTCGGATCTCAACGACCTCTATCGCCGCGTTATCAACCGGAACAATCGGCTCAAGAAGCTCATCGAGCTCAAGGCGCCTGAGGTCATCGTCCGCAATGAAAAGCGGATGCTTCAGGAGGCAGTTGACGCATTGTTCGACAACGGCCGCCGAGGTCGAGTGCTTCGCGGTGCGAACAATCGCCCGCTCAAGTCGCTCTCGGGCACACTAAAGGGCAAGCAGGGACGTTTTCGCCAGAACCTGCTCGGCAAGCGAGTTGATTACTCGGGCCGTTCGGTGATCGTTGTGGGCCCCGAACTCAAGCTGCATCAGTGCGGCCTGCCTAAGAAAATGGCTCTTGAGCTGTTTAAGCCATTTATTTACAATAAGTTAGAGAAAGACGATCACGCAGCAACGATCAAGCAGGCACGCGAAATGGTCGAGCGCCAGGAGCCCGTCGTTTGGGACATCCTCGAGGATGTCATTCGCGAGCATCCGGTCCTTCTCAACCGTGCGCCGACGCTTCACCGATTAGGCATTCAGGCATTCGAGCCTGTTCTGGTCGAGGGCAAGGCGATCAAGATCCATCCGCTCGTCTGCACGGCGTTCAACGCCGACTTTGATGGCGATCAAATGGCTGTACACATCCCGCTGTCGGCCGAGGCACAGATCGAGGCGAGCGTGTTGATGCTTGCGTCAAGGAACCTTCGCAGCCCGGCGAGCGGCCAGCCGATAGCCGTGCCGTCGCAGGACATCGTCCTCGGGTGTTACTACCTGACGCTTGGCCGCGAAGGCCTCAAGGGCGAGGGCAAGGCATTCTCATCGGTCGATGACGTTCTGCTGGCGCTTGACGCAGGCGTCGTCGAGACCCAGACCAAGATCAAGCTCCGCTGCAAAGGCGACCTGATCGATCTGACGATCGAACACAACAATCAGGACGTTCTGCGTGCCTCCGTTCGGGAAAATGTCGATCAGGTGATCGACACGACCGTTGGACGCGTCATCTTTAACGAACGCCTGATCCGTGACGGACTGCCGTTCGTCAACGGTGTGCTCAAGAAAAAGGGCCTGCAGTCGCTCGTTACCTATTCGCAGCTGCGTTTGGGCGACGAGGCGACCGTTGCCCTGCTCGACGACCTAAAGACGATGGGCTTCCTCTATGCGACGAAGGCCGGCGTCTCGATCGGTATTGACGATATGGTCACGCCGACCAGCAAGAAGGGCATCATCGACAAAGCGTTGAAGGAGGTCGAAAAGCTTCGCAAGCAGTACGAGGACGCCACGATGACTGACCTCGAACGCACGAACAAGGTTACGGCCATTTGGTCGGACGTTACGGACCATGTCGCCCAGGAGATGTTCAAGGCGATGCACACGCGTGAGAAGGAACGGAATGAGCTGAATCCGATCCTCGTCATGGCTGACTCCGGAGCCCGCGGATCTGACGCCCAGATACGTCAGTTGGCCGGCATGCGCGGCCTGATGGCCAAACCGTCGGGCGAGATCATTGAGAATCCTATCCTCGCGAACTTCCGCGAGGGGCTCGACGTTCTGCAGTACTTTATCTCGACGCACGGCGCCCGTAAGGGACTGGCGGATACCGCCCTTAAGACCGCTGACTCAGGCTACCTCACGCGTCGTCTGGTGGACGTTGCACAGGACGTGATCGTTTCCGAAGAGGATTGCGGAACGCTCAAGGGCGTCTGGACCGAGGCCATCATCCGCAACGGTGAAGAGGTCGAATCGCTTCGCGACCGCATCGTCGGTTATACGGCACTTGATGACGTCATCGACCCGGTTGATGCCACGCTCATCGTTAGCGCCAACGACGAGATATCTGAGGAGGTTGCCGGCCAGATACAGCTTTCAGGCCTGCAGCGTATCCGCATCCGCAGCCCGTTGACCTGCGAGGCACGTCGCGGCGTCTGCGTAAAGTGCTACGGCCGCAATCTGGCGACCGGCAACACGGTCGAGATCGGCGAAGCGGTCGGCGTGATAGCGGCGCAGTCGATCGGCGAACCCGGCACGCAGCTTACGATGCGTACCTTCCACGTCGGCGGCACTGCACGGCTTGAACAGGAAACTAAACACGTTGCTGCGATGGACGGAACCGTTCGGTTCAGCTCTGAGATGAAGGTCATCAAGAACCGCGCGGGCGAATTCGTCAGCATGCGGCGCCAGTCGGAGATCGCTCTCGTCGATGATCGCGGCCGCGAGGTCGCACACTATAAGGTCGTTTACGGTGCTCAGGTCCACGTTAAGGACGGGCAGAAGGTCAAAGAGGACGATGTGCTCGTCACGTGGGACCCGTTCACCTTCGCGATCCTTACCGAGGAATCGGGGACGATTAAGTATCAGGACCTCAAAGAGGGCAAGACGGTCGAGGAAGAGATCGATAAGGTCACAGGGCAAAAGCGCCTCGTGGTCAAAGACTCAGACGAGAAGAATCAGCCCCGCATCGAGATCCGCAGCGGCAACAACAAGGTCCTAAAGACCTATCAGATGCCGATCCGGGCCAACCTCATCGTCGACGACGGCGACACGGTCAAGGCCGGCGACATCATCGCAAAGATCCCGCGTGAGACCACAAAGACCAAGGACATCGTCGGCGGTCTGCCGCGTGTCGTCGAGCTATTTGAGGCACGTCGCCCCGGCGAAACGGCCGTCATGAGTGAGATCAACGGCGTGGTCAAATTTGGGCCGATCTCAAAGGGTAAACGCAAGATCGTGATCATCGGCGACGATGGCAGCGAACGCGAATACGATATTCCGCGCGGCACGCACATCAACGTGCAGGAAGACGACCGTGTGCGTTCGGGCGAACCGTTGATGGACGGCCCGCTCAACCCGCATGACATCCTGCGTGTCTTGGGCATGGAAGCTCTGCAGAACTACCTTGTGAACGAAATTCAGGAGGTTTATCGCCTGCAGGGTGTGAACATCAACGATAAACACATCGAGGTGATTGTTCGACAGATGCTTCGCTGGGTCAAGATCAAAGAGGTCGGTGATACCGAATTCCTGCTCGAGGAACAGGTCGATCGCTTCCGATATGAGACCGAGAATCGCCGTGTCGTCGACGAGGGCGGACAGCCTGCGGTTGGCGAGCCGCTGCTGCTCGGCATTACAAAGGCCTCGCTCTCGACCGATTCATTCATCTCGGCCGCGAGCTTCCAGGAAACGACACGCGTCCTTACCGAGGCGGCGATCTCAGGCCGCGTGGACTACCTTCGTGGCCTGAAGGAGAATGTCATTATGGGCCGTCTCATTCCGGCCGGCACCGGAATGAAACATTACCGTAACGTCGAGATCGCCTACGACCCGACACAGAACCGCAAGCAGGAAGATGAGTTTGACGAGATGGGCGACTATATTCGCGGAGGTATCGACATCCCGCTGGTCGGGCAGCTTTTAGAAGGCGACGGTGATCTGGATGTTGACGCCGGTGACGGGTTCGAAGACGAGTCGGTCGAGGAATTCGACATTGACGAAGCGATGAAGATCGACGCCGACGGAGATGATGATGTCTAAGCCTCGGCAAAGCTGAGCACTCGTCAGGCCCGGAACCCTTATAGCATTCCGGGCCTGTTTTTTGCGTCTTTGAAATTGTAACGAAGAAGAAAGCGCATTGGCAGAGGCCTGCCTTTGCGTTCGGCGGGCCTCCAATTCATCGAACGAACGGCCCGCTCTACAGATTCATCCAAGCCAAAGCCCGCCCAGCGTTCGATCTCGGTCCTAAGTATTGTGCCGTCGGCCGCGAGGTCCACCTGAATATCAACTGTGGCGGCCACATCGTAGAATGCTGCCTCGGCGGTGTATTCGGGCTTGATCCTGCGGTAAGGGATCGGAGCGCGAAATCGCTCATTCTTGGGAACTTCACCTTCGGGTGCTTCCTCCATCCTGGCCGGCTCGAGCTCGGCGCGTTCCGCCTTTGCGGTCTTGGCCCAGACAGTATGTAGTTCCTCGGCAAGTGACGGCACCGCGCGGTCGCGAGCTTCCTCTGCATCCGTCGGTGTTGAGGCGTCATACCTTAGCGCTTTCCACAAGACCAATCGGCCGCTTCGGGCGCTGACGACGTAAACGAAAGCGGCGGACTCATAGTATTCAGGCCTCGCTGACGAACTGCGGCGGACCGTTGCAGAGCGGACCAGGACGAACACATCACATCCGATGGCGGCCGCTACGGTTTGGGCATCGTCGCGCGTCATATTGAAAGGGCTGTCGGGCCTTGTGGCGGAGAATGCCGGCCTTACCATCGATGCGTCGAGCACTTCGCGGTTTCTGGCCAGGCCTACCGCAAGGCGCTCTGAAAAGGTTAGGCTCTCCGGAGCCTCATCCGGGGCGATCACCGCATATCGCTGTGCCGCCGCGTGGGCACACGACACAACGAGAAGCAGCAAACACATTCCTCCACGCCTAACCATAGTAGCGGGCCAGGATCTCGCCCTTTATCTCGCCCGGGAAGCAAATTCGGTGGATGCGATAGCCTTCCTGCAGCCCACGAACGGCCGGACTCACCTCGGAGATCTCCCGGATGACAGGCCGCGAATAACCGTCCTCTACAAAGATCAGGTCCTTTGGGTCCGACGAACGTTTTGAGTAAACGGCATAAGGCGCATCGCCGGCCTCATCCTCAACAAAGTAATGGTCGGGGTCAAAGCCGGCCCTCTCCACGACCTCGCGGGCGGTGGCAACAAAGGCCGAGCGTTCGTCCTCCGGCATGTCGAGGTCCAATGCCTTGAAGAGCCGCCTGTCGAGGAATCGCCCGGCAAGATCGGCCAAGATCGTGTCGCGGGATCCACGCCATTGCTTGATGCTGAAGAGAATGTCGTTGTCATCAAGCTCAAGATGCGCCTGCAGATCGAGTTTTTCGCCCGCCAATACTCGCTCCATCGCCGTCCCGCCAGCAGCCCAGTTAAGCTCGCCGGCCGCAAATAATGCCATCGCCCGCTTGAGCAGCATTCGCAGGACGGCCTCGGCCGACCGCAGCGTTCGGTGAAAATAGACCTGACGATACATATAATAGCGGGCCTGCAAATAATCCTCGACGGCGTATTTGCCGCGGGCGGCTACATACAGGTGGTCCGCGTTCTCATCGATCTCTATCGACCGGATGACCCACTCGAGATCGTAGATACCGTACTTTGCCCCCGTCATCATCGAATCGCGGAGCAAGTAGTCCATGCGGTCGACGTCGAGCTGTGACGACACAAGCTGGCCTAGTGCTCTCGGCCCGAAGTCGCCCCGAATGATCGAGGCAACATCCTCAGCCAGCGCCGGCGAATACTCGTGCAGCAGCCGGCCCACAGTCGTCTCCCGGCTGAGGACCGCCTGAATCGTAAAGTCCTCATGATGAAAGCCAAGGATCGACTCGATCACATGCGAAAACGGCCCGTGGCCCAGATCATGCACGAGCGCGGCTACACGGACGCTCAACTCAGCTTCGCTAGATATGACATATCGCGAGCGCAACTTGGCCAGCATCCGCCCCGCAAGATGATATGCGCCCAAGCTATGCGAGAATCTCGAATGCTCGGCCGACTGATAGGCAAAATAGGCCAATCCAAGCTGCCTGATCCGCCGCAGCCGCTGAAACTCCGGCGTATCTATCAGCGACACGATCAGCCGCCCCTCATCGGTGCCCGTGTTGACGCAAATTATATTGTGAACTGAGTCGCGGTAGATTCGTTCGATCATGTATCACCAACCGTATCCAGCCTTGAAAGCAGAGTATAAGCTATCCAACCGCCTCTTCATATTCAAATGCTCGGACTAGGGCGAGACATCAAGGCTTCCCAAGCACAAAAAAAGAGGCTACCTGTTCAGATAGCCTCATCAAGTTGTTCAGTCAGTTAGATCAGACTAGAACACGAAACGGAAACCGAACCGAATGCCCCGTGGGGCTTGGTATGAGCTAGGCTTTCCGTACAGTGCATTTCGGTTGTTGGAAAGACCATCCAAAGCCTCGTAGAGGCCAGCAGCCTGGCCGCTTATGATGAATCTCTCCATACCGATCGTATATTCTTCATACGTTTCACTGCCGTCCAAGAAGCCCGCGGCTGTTGCCGCAGTCTCGAGAGCACCCTCTTGAACCTCGGTTAGATAGAGCCATCTGCGAGGATCGATTGACGTTACTGCGGATTGGTTGAACAGGTTGGAAAAAGTAATATCACCAACCAGCTTGAACCTGCCGTCACGTCCGAACTTGTAGGCATGCGACACATAGAAGTCCGTCTTGCTAAAGGTCGGTGTGCGGCCAAGATCGCCGCGTTCTTTGAACACGATGCTGAAAGAATGACCGGCAACAGCCCCGACTGAGGTTGTCTGCGGTGTTCCACTCTGGATAACCTGCGTGAATGAAAATTGTGTTTCATTCGTTCCGCGGTTAAACCAGTCCAACGTGTAGCCGCCGGACGCTCTGAACACATGCGTTCGGTCGGTTGGAAGCAGGCCGTTATCCGGCTTACCCTCTGATGTATAGCCGGCGATGGTCCAATCCCAATAGCGGTTTACGCCCGGTGATGAGCGGGTCGCGCTCGAGCCATTAGTAGCTCCGCCGTCCCAATACTCTGAAGCGGCAAGGCCGGCATAGTTACCGAACAAGCGGCTCCAGGTATAGTTGGTGCTGTAGAAGTACTTCTTAGAGAATCGCCTTGTGAACTCAAACTGCAGCCCGTTGTAAACACGCTCGGGCTTCTGCATATAGTCAACTCCCAAGGCTTCCGCCTGTTCCTTAGCTTTGCCTTCACCCGGATTGCCCTGAATATAGAAGGCATCCCAGAAGTATCCAATGTCCTCGATAGTCGTCAGAACATTCTTTCTGATGTAGCGAGCAGAGAAGACATAGTCTTTCCATAGCTCAGTTTCAAAGCCGGCCGAAAACTCCTGCTGTTTGAAAGGCTTCAACTTAGGATCGACTCCATAAAGTTCGTATCCGAAGATCTTGAGAGCCTGCTCCGGAGTAATGTTTGACGGTGGACGGAAATCGAAATGGGTCTGCGATAGGCCGCCGAGCGTCGACGGGTCGCCGTGTCCGTGCCTATAATAGTCCCAGCCGCCAAGAACAACCGCATCTGTATAGTAGGTATACAGCGGATTCTGCGCAAGGATCGGGTAGTAATCCCTCGTATAGAATGAACCGCCAAATGATCCGATCGGCGATTCAAACTTCATACGATCGGAGAAGATTCCCCAGCTGCCAAAGATACGAGCCTTTCCGTTGCCGAAAAGATCGTAAGAGGCACCCATCCTGGGAACCGTTTTCCGTGCGAACGGAATCGTTATGGCGTCGCCGGTAAGAGTGCCCGCGCCGCCAAGGCTTCCGAATGCGGGAAGGTTCTCAGTTTCCGTACGCACACCGAGGTTAAGCGTTAGGCGACCGATAGTCCATTTGTCTTGAAAGTAAATGGCATGGGATGTGCTGGCTGCGCCGCCACTTTCCTCATAGCGTGTTGTTACACCGTAACCGATACACTCATTGGGACCATTGTTTGTGGACGGGTCGCCGTCAAACCAACACGAACCGTCAATGTTGCTTGCGAAATTGTTCGGATTACGTCCGTAGAACAGTTGTGTATTGTGGAAATTCTTACGATCGAGGAGGACGGCTGTTTTCTGATACTCATATCCGACCTTGAGGTGGTGTCGGCCAAGTCCATTGAAAAAGAAACCGGAATCGAGGTTGTATGTATTTCGCTTCGACACCTCGCCGTTGTTAAAGCCAACGTTCGAGGCTGTGTTCTGGAAACCAAAACTACACCCTGTTGCACCTTGTGTGTAAGGAAGCGAGCCATTTGTCCCCTGACAGATATAACGCGTCGGCGAGGTGTCGTTGGCCGCATAACCATCCGTCTTTGCGTTTTCAAAACCGTGTCCATAGCGTCCCGAAAGAATAAACCATGAGGCTGGATTCCAGGCAAGCTGAGTATTGAAAACGTTTGAATTGTTGCGGCCGCCCTTCAGTCTGTAAAGATCAGGGCCTCTTAATGCATATCCAAGCTGGCCCGGATTGCCGTTTACGTCGATCGCCTGTGCCCCAAACGGAAAAGCTCCGTTTACAATTAACGGGTTCCACAAAAAGCTGGTAAACCCGGTCAGATTGTTAAAGATCGAGTAGTCCAGGCGTCCCATTACATACTCATAGCGGTTTTCAACGTCGTAAACTTCATCAGAATACGTAGGATTCGGAACGATGGTGTTCGTTGCTGATGAAAAATTGTAGAACTTGGTCGTTCTTCTTGCGTTGGAAATCTGCGGTGAATATATCCCGTAAAACCATAGATGATTCTTAATGATCGGCCCGCCAAGTGAAGCAGTAGGGTCAAAATTCAGAGAGTCGTCCAGTGGGGGTCTCGGGAGCTTAAAGATGCCCTGCGGAGCAGTCTGGCTGCCCGTAAAATAGTAAGAGTTCTGGTCGATCAGACGCGGATCCGATTGAAGGTTCGATGGGCGGAACTGTGCGCCGAATTCGCCGTGCAATGCGTTGGTGCCTGATTTGGTGGCAACCACGATCACAGCGCCCGAGGCACCGCCATGCTCAGCTTCAAAACCCGATGTCTTGATCTGGACTTCCTTGACCAGAGCGATAGGAATATTGTTCGTATTTGCACCCTCGTTCCGGCCCTGCGTGCCGTAACGATGGTTCGTCACATCCTGTCCGTCAATGATCCAGGCGTTCTCGGCTTTACTCGCGCCGTCGACCTGGAAGCCGCCGGTAAGCGATTCGCTGCGAACCGAAGGTGAGGCGGTAAGGATCGAATTGAAACTGGTCCCCGTTGGGAGCTTCTCCATCAATCGGCTAGTGACGACTGTTTGGACCTTGCTGTCCGACGAGTCGACGACCTTGCCGAGCGGATCAGCATCAACTTGAACGTCGACCGTGGCCACGCCTATTGACAGTGAAAAGTCGGCAGTTGTAGTTTTCTCCGATACAACTGATGTGGACACCGTCTTTTCTGCAAACCCTTTGATTGGTGCGACCTTTACCGAATAAAGTCCGGCCGGAAGGCGAGGGAAACGATACATTCCATTGCTATCTGCAACGACAGACTGGTTGAACGCTGTGTTCACACCCGTAGCCGTTACGGTCGCGCCCGGAACAACCGCCCCCTTATCGTCCATGACCGTCCCTTCCAACGCACCCGAGACGCTCTGTCCATATGCAATTGCAGAGGCCAGAACGAACACGAATAGCACAGAGAAGATGGTCTTGATTGTGTTACTCATTTTTCTTTCTCCTTATAAGTCTTAGATCTGTCTTGTGCCTGCTTACGTAGAACCAAGCAGCCATTTCATGGTGCTAAACCATTTGCGAATTGATTATATGCAAATTGAGTGCCAAAAAAACGCTCAAACAAGAAGCCCCTAACTACTGTTGTTTCAATGCATTAGAAGTGTGGAAATAAATTGAAAATTGAAACGCAGCATGAACTCATTCAATATTTTGGATAAACTTCAAATAGATAGGAGAAATTCAATTTTCCCCAGGCTTTCGGAGTTTCTTGATTAGAGCTTTTGTCTCTTGTTTTTTTAGATCTGAGATCTGCTTATCAGCTTTCAGATATCGCTCCAATTCTTCCGCGGCCTCATCGTTTCGACCCTGCTTGTTGTAAACCAATGCAAGATAATAATGGATGTCAGAGTTCGGCTCTTTTGACATGGACTTTGCGGCCAATAGTGCCGCCTCCGCCCTTTGCAGGTCATTCGCCGCATGAAGAATGATTCCTTGCAGGAGTCGCACATGGATCGCTTGTGGCTGAAGGAATGCCGCAGCGTCGATCGCTCTTACTGCTGCCGGCTGCTGGTCGAGTTTATAGAATGCAAGTGCGAGACTGTAGTAACAGTCTGCACACTTTTGATTTACGTCAATTGCCCTAAGCAAATACGGATACCCCTTCTCGTACATGCTGTCCAGAATATGCGCCTTTCCGAGTGCGGTCAGCGCGTCAAAATAGTCCGGAAACAACCTGATGGCCTCTTCAAGATCCGCAAGTCCTCGCACGCGATCGGATCTCAGCTTGTCGATCCCCAACCTGAAATGTCGCTTGGCTTCATCCGGTACGGCCTGAGCGAAAACTACGTCTGTGATCGTCGGGCTTGAGGGCAGGAACCGCTTGTCGACCTTGAGCCGGAAATCGAGAAAGGCAGTTTCACTTAGCCCAAACTGATTGCTGATTTCAACAGTCTCTGATTCTTCGAGAAGATTCGTCATAAAAGGCTTAACCGTAACCAAATATCTTCCTGGGCCAAGTCTTCTAAACGAAAAGCGTCCTCCGGAGGTTGTGCGCTGATTTCCGATCAATGTGCCTAGATTGCTGTAAAGCTCTACAAATGCATTAACGACGGGTCTTCTATTCTCGTCGAGAACGGTTCCCTCTATGTTGTTTGATATGACTCGCTCAGTCGGACGCTGTGCGCGAACCTCATTGAACGCGACCAGTACAAAGCACAATATCAGTGCGATCTTCATCGTTCTCATAACCTTCATCCAATATGTTACTCGGAATTAGTGAAATAATTCATGGGTTTGCGTCCCTCTTCATTTAACTGCACTAAACGACTATGGGTTCAAAGCGCCCAACAAATGACCCATTTTTTCTTTTTTTGTACGCAAGTAATGTGCCGCCGGCTCCTCAGTTTCGACCTCGATCGGGATACGTTCGACGATACGCATACCGGCGGCCTCGAGGGCGCGGAGTTTGTCGGGGTTATTGGAGATCACCTTGACCTTGCAGAGGCCGAGATCGAAGAGGACCTCGGCGCATTGGCGATAGTCGCGAGCGTCAACGGCAAAGCCGAGTTTCTGATTCGCCTCGACCGTATCAGCTCCCTGATCCTGCAACTCGTAGGCGCGAATCTTGTTGATAATGCCGATACCGCGGCCTTCCTGCTGCTGGTAAACGATCGCACCGCGGCCCTCCGCCTCGATCATCTCCATCGCCCGATGAAGCTGCGGGCCGCAATCGCACTTTACCGAACCGAAAACGTCACCCGTCAGGCATTGCGAATGTATGCGAACCAGCGTAGGCGTCTCACCGTCGAGATCGCCCTTGTAGATAGCGACAAACTCCTCGTCGCTCGTAAGCGACCGGTAACCCGCGATTCTAAACTCGCCGATCTCGGTCGGCAGCCGCGCGTCGGCCACGCGTTCGACGGTGATCGCCTTGCCCGCCCATGGGCAATCCGGCTCGGTTTCCGCCACGTTCCCTTTCTCCAGCATTACAGTGTCCAACCGATTATTATACGCCGAACCATCACAAATCCCGAAGACATTCACGTCGCCAAGCCCGGATCGAGCCCGGCCGTATCGCTGAGGGCGTCCGAAGATATGTGTAGTCGCTCGTCAGAGTATTGGAGTTGATAAAGCCGCCAATAGATGCCTCGCAGGCGCAGTAATTCGTTGTGCGTGCCCATCTCGCGGAGCTCGCCGTGGTGCATCACGATAATGCGGTCACAGCGCTGGATGGTTGAGAGCCGATGCGCCACGACGAGCGACGAGCGACCCGCCATAACGCGTGTAACTGCTTGTTGAATAAGCTGTTCGGTCTCCGTGTCGATGCTGCTCGTGGCCTCGTCGAGCACGAGTATCTTCGGGTCAAAAGCAAGAGCACGGGCAAACGAGATCAACTGTTTCTGCCCGACCGACAGGCCTGCGCCGCGTTCGCCGACGGGTGAGTCGTAGCCGCGTTCGAGCCGCGTGACGAATTCATCAGCGTGCACCTCGCTCGCGGCCCAGCGAACGCGCTCCTGCGTGATCGCCTCGCTGCCAAGGCGAATGTTGTCCTCGATCGTCCCGCTGAAAAGAAATACGTCCTGCAGCACGACGGCAAAGCTCGACCTCAGATCGTTCAGGTTCCATTCGCGCACATCTACGCCGTCGATGAGGATACTTCCCTTTTGCACGTCGTAGAACCGCATGATGAGGTTCGTGATCGTCGTCTTGCCCGAGCCTGTGTGACCGACCAGAGCGATGCTCTCGCCCGGCTCGGCCGTGAAAGATACGTCCTTGAGCACCCAATCCTCGTCGTTGTAGGCGAACCAGACATTGCGGAATTCGATCTTACCGACGGTCTTGCCGGCCGCGGCGGGCTTGGCCGGCGACGTGACCTCGACATCACGATCGAGGAGAACAAATATCCGATGCGACGCCACAATGGCTGCCTGCAGCACATTGAACTTGTCCGACAGGTCACGGATCGGCTGAAATAACTGGAGCGAATACTGTATGAAGCTAGCCAAAATGCCTACCGTCAGGGCCGCCCCCGCGGCCGAGATGCCGCTTAGCGTTTCGTATCCGAAGGCAAAGATGACCACGGCAATACCAACCGCACCGATAAAATCTACCAGCGGATAAAAGACCGCGTAGTAAAAGATCGTCTCGATATTTGCGTTCCGGTAATCGTCGTTGATCTCGCGAAAGCGGCCCATCGCTTTGCGTTCGGCATTGAAAAGCTGCACCGTCTGGGCGCCTGAGAGGTATTCCTGCAAAAAGGCATTCATGCGTGCGTTTCGGGTCCGAACACGGTCAAAGCCGCGGCGGGCGTGCTTTCGAAACCAGTTAGTCGCAAAGAAAAGCAGCGGCACGGTCACGAGCGACACGAGCGCGAGCTTCCAGTCGAGCCAGAACATGATCCCGACGATCGCAAAAATAACAACCAGATCACCGAGAACATCGATCACGCCGGACGTGAACAGTTCGTTCAATGCATCGACATCCGACGTCAGCCGCGTCATCGTGCGGCCCACGGGATACTTGTCAAAATACGCGACCTCCTGCCGCTGGAGCTTTGTAAAAAGCTCGGTCCTGAGGTCAAACATCACGCGCTGACCGACGTTGTTGAGGAGCACCTCCTGAGCGTAAGAAAAAATGAACCGAAACAGAAAGACACCAAAGAACGCCAACGCAAACAGCCACACACCGTCCACCTGTTTTGGCGTGATGTAATCATCCACAGCCATCTTTGTGAAATACGGCTGCGTCGAGATCAGGATGTTGGTCGCGAGCGTCAGGCCCAATGCCCCTGCGGCCATCGCCCAATAGGGCCTTAGGTATCGCAGCAAACGCCGCGCAACGCGAAGATCGTAGGTCTTGCCGATCTCGTCTTCCTCATGATATTTGCGGACCTCTTCTGACATTGGCGGTAAGTCTCGATTCTAGAGATTGCGATTCGAAAAGCCAAAATCTAGAATTCAATCGAGTGAACCGTTTCCTAGACAAGCGGAAGGACAATTGGCAGCGGCTTGAGGAGTTGCTTGAGCTGCAGGCGGCGGGCGGGCTTCGGCGGCTGTCGCGGCTTGAGGTGCATGAGTTTGGCGAGCTGTATCGGCGGGCGGCGGCGGACCTGGCAATTGCTAGGGCTGAGACACGCGACCCGAAACTCATCAACTATCTGAACAGTCTGGTTATCAGGGCTCACGGGCGGATCTACCGGGCAGAGAGCAACGGCGCGGGGCTCATTGTGCGGTTCTTTGCCGAGGAACTTCCGAGAATATGGCGAAGGAACTGGCGTTATATGGCCGTGGCGTTTGGCCTGTATCTGGGCTTTGCCGTGTTTGGTTTTGTCGCGACATGGATAGACACGGATTTTACGCACTTTGTGATGTTGTCGGGCGTGACGGACCAAATAGCATCGAACGAACAATGGTGGCTTAGCCTGAACGAAGCAAACCAGATCGGAGCGACACAGATCCTCTCGAATAATATCCTTGTGACGTTTCGTGTTTTTGCGATGGGCGTCTTTCTCGGGATCGGCTCGTTTTACGATCTGGCGTTTGAGGGCGCGCGGCTCGGCAGTGTTTTTGGTGCCTGCTACAAACTTAATCCGCCGTTCGGCAACGCTCTGGCCTCGTTTGTCGTCGGCCACGGTGTGATCGAGCTGTCGTGCATTTTTTTCTGCGGCGGTGCAGGAATGATGATCGGCTACGCGATCATCGACCCGAGCGATCTGACACGCGCTCAGGCATTAAAAAGGAAAAGTGTCGAGGCCGCAAAGATCGTTATCGGCTGCGCGTGCTTTCTGGTGATCGCAGGTGTCATCGAAGGATTTATCTCACCGTCGGGCCTGCCCGCTTTGCTCAAGGTCGCGACCGGCATCGGCACGGGCCTGGTAATGTATTCGTATCTGCTGTTTGCGGGCCACCCGGAAACGCCTAGTCCGAATCAAACACCCTAACGAATTCGATCTTCCGCTTCCTCGCTTTGTCCTCAACAAAGAGCGTTGATCTTCTCACGCGAAACTCGGTCGCCGACCTCAGCACGTCAAGATATTTTCCCTCAAATCCCGGCGTCGGGTCCTCGCAGGCCATCATCGTTTGGATCAGGTCGTGCACCCTGAACTTGCCTTTCTCGTAGGTGTAATCACCGCCATACACGTTACAGCCGGTGTTGCCGCCAACGCCGCCATTGCGGTTAACGTTGAACGTGATCGGCTGGCTGTCGAGCGGCTTAAAGAATCCGTTGCCAAAATCGTATTTGACGAGCCGCCAGTTTCCGACAGGAAGCTGCCCGGCGATTGCCGCGTTCACGACGCCCGCGACGAGGACCATTATCATTCCGATGATCTGTTTCATAGTTCTACCTCGACGGCAACACTCGCCGTCCAGCTATGGAACGGATGAAACGGCATAATTTGCAGGTTACGCTCGAGCCGCTCGTTTGATACCATAAACTCAAATCCGTTTCACAAGGAGAAGAAAGATGCTGAGAACAAGATTGTCACTGATCGCTCTTTTTGTCGTTGCAGTAATGTCCGCCGGGACTGCCTGGCCGGTGGACGACGGTGATGTCATGGTGACTATGGACGCGTGCAAGAACGTCACGTTTCGAGTCACTAACGGGCGCAATGTTGCCATCGAGATCAAGCAGGTCAAGTACTATGACGCGACCAAAGGCGCCTGGAAGACCGAGGACATCACGAACGCCGCAGCAAGATGCGAGAAAGGGGCAGCGTGCACCATCGGCGGAAACGGCCTGTTCAATTGGAAGGGCGAAGACCTGGCCGACGCCGAGGGCAACCGCCTGACAAAGGTCGTCTTTGTTTATCAGGACGTGAACAGCAATACACGGCACGAGAGCCAGGCGTTTTCGCCGACCGATCCTGTCTGCCGCGCCGAGAAGGAGTATGGCCACGGACAGGGTTGGACGATCGCGGGCTCGTCAGATGCATCGAGCCAGACCAGCCCGACACTGCTTGGCGACGCGTGCAAGAACGTTTCCTTTAATCTCCGGCATAATTTGAACGAACCTTCCATATACATCGACAAGGTCAAGTTCTATAACCGAAACAGCGGCAAATGGAAGACCGAGAATGTAAAGGAAGTTAGCTGCCACCGCAACGAAACATGCACGGTCGGCGGTAAGGACAACCTCACGGACGCGAAGGATGACGATATTACAAAGATCATATTCATCTATTTCACGCGTGACGACAAATACAAGAAGAACCCCGACAAGGAGAGCAAGACCTTCGTCCCGCAGAGTCCGAAATGTAAGGAAGGCAAAGTTTACGGGACAGGCCAAGGCTGGACGATCGGCCCGCCCACATTGACGCTTACGCCGACGACGCGACCGTGATCGTGACGCCAAATGCGTTTTCGGCGGCCCGCTGCATTGCGTCGGGGTCGCCGGAGGTTAGGAATTCATCTCGGCCGCCGGGCGGCAGTTTCCACTTTGCTACAATTCTCACCATCTCGGCGGCTGGGTCGATGAATGTTGTTTCATGCGACACGGACTGGCGCAGGACCGGCGTGATCGCGGGATAGTGTGTGCAGGCGAGCAGGATGTGTGAGCAGTTGCGCAGCGGCGTTAGGATGCGTCTCGATTCATTCATGAGGGCGGTTGACGACGTGTCGCCGCTCTCGATCATGCCGGACAACGGCTGAGCGATACGCTGAGCTACGTTAACGCCTCGCTCGTTGAATCCACGCCGGTAAACGCCTGAAAGTATCGTTCGACGCCCGCCGATGACACCAAGTTTTTTTGGTCTGAGCTTGGCAGTCAAGGCGATCGCGGGCTCGATGACGCCTTCGATCTTGACGCCCGATTTGTCGAGATACGGCAAGGCCGTGCTCGCCGCGTTGCAGCCGATCACGATGTGCGTCACGCCCTTTGCTTTCAGAAAGCGGATGACGTCGTTTAGCCTCGCGACTAATTCCGCACGTAACATTTTGCCATAAGGCGTCACGCCAGTATCGGAAAAATACGTGACCGGAATGTCGCCGAGCCGCTCTTTCATGAGCTTATAAATACTGACGCCGCCGATGCCCCAGTCGATGATGCCGAGCCGCATAAGAAGAATTTAACCGCGAAACACGCTAAAAACGCTAAATAGGATCGCTCATTCACGGCCAAGGTGTTTGTCAGCCTCTTTCCTTTTTTGCGTGTTCCGCGTATTTTCGCGGTTATATTTTTACGGATACGTCAACCGCGCCTCGACGCCTGATTCGACCGGGCCGCTGTCAAAGGCCACGATCCGCGAGTGCCAAGCCATGTTGAGGATCTCCATCTTTTGCCCGGCAAAGCGGCTTTCGAGGTACCATTTCATCTCGTGTTCGGAGCGGATCGGGTTGTATTCGAGCATCTTTTTCCAGTCGGGATGAGCGACGAGTTTTTTTAGGGCAGCGTCGAATCGCGCGTTCGCCTTCTGATTCTTCATCGTCCGCAGCTTATCGCTGAGCAGCCGGGGATATTCGCGGATCGCCACCGGCACGGTGACCATGTCGATAATGAGAAACTTCCCGCCGGGCCGCGTCACGCGTTTGATCTCGGCCAGCAGCGGGTCCCAATCGAGATAGCGAAACGACATCAGCGAGATGACGCAGTCGAACGAGTCGTCGGGGAACGGCAGGACAGGACCTTTTATAATTTCAAATTTCAAATTTGAGATCTCAGAATTTTTGATCCTTGCCCGCTCGATGATCTTTGCCGATTCGTCAACGCCAGTACCTGAGTTCAGGCGGTCGGCGAGTGCGTTGAGCAATGCGCCATTCCCGCAGCCGATGTCGAGGACGTCGATCTTGCCGTCGGGCAGGTGACGGTTGAGCCAACTCCACTCGTCCTGCCGCACGCGAATGTCCTGAAACGCCGCGTCGTATAATTCCGCCACGTGATCGTAGGAGGTGTCACCGTCCGGCGGCCGCGGCTCGAAGCGTTTCATCACCTCAGCGGCCTCGAATCCGAGACGCTTTTTGGCCGCACCGACAAAGCCGTGCGATTTGCGACCCTTGCAGCCGATCGTGTAGAGCGGCCCGGCCGTGCTGTCACCGGCGGAGACGAACTTCGTCTTGCTCCGCGAGAATGTCGTGTACCAAAAGAAGCCGTACGCCGGCACGTTGAACGTCCGTGCAAAGAACGGAGCAAACCAACGCGCCGATCGGCAGCAATAAAAGGAGGCGGAAGCATCATCCGCAAACGGTATCTCCATCTGTTCCCACTCGTAGGGCGAGAACTGCTCGGGAAACGCCACAGTGCCAAACATCGGTCCGTACATTCCCGAATGGCCGACAAAAATGAACTCCTTGATCGTATTGCCGGTGTCGCGAATGTCCGCGATGGCGTGCAGAACGTCGCGTTTCGCCTCGACCGCACGCGTGACGACGTCGAAGCCCGCTTGCCGCTTCTCCTCAGCCATCGTCTCGGCAACGACCGGGAATTGATGCCCGCCGAGGCGATATTTGGTCGTGTAAATGATGAGAATCGACATCATTATTCGCGGTCCGCCCAATAACTTGGCTGGCGACTATGGTGAGCAATAGCGATCAAAGCGAATCTCGGAGCCACTAACGTAATAGAAGATCGAGAATGGGAACTTTCGAATCGTCTTTCGCCTGATATGCGGTGAGACCAATGGCGACGATTCAGGATGTTCACGCAGGAAATCGATCGCGGAATCTACAAGACCCAAAAACTCGGCTGCGGTTTCGATCGAAGCATTGTCCTTATAAAACAAGATCGCACTGGTCAGTTCGTCGCTAGCTTCTCGGTGGAGCGAAAATCCCAGTTTCATCTTTTGAGCGCTTCCCGAGCCTCTCGCAAGGCCCGATCACCTGGAATTCCCACGGAAGGATCGCTCTCCCATTCCTCGTAGCGACTTTCCGCTTCGGTAATCCAGAGTTGTTCGATCTCCTCCGGTGAAAAGTTCGGACTCGGTTTCGTCCAGACTCCTGAGTAGGACCGAGGCGAGATGGCCTCTCGCCTTTCGATTGAGCCTTAGTGCCTGAGCTTCGATTGTCGCAACATCAACCACTTCCATAACTTTCTTTATACAACAAATCTTAATTGTTTACAGCAGTGCACGTTCCTTGGCGCGCAGATATGCCTCAAGCAGCCGCGGCGCGAGCGTTTTTGCGGTCACATCGAGGGCAAGGCCGCCGATAGATTCTACCAGCCGAAGGGCCGCAGAGCGTTGATGGATGATCTCTTCGGCGGCGGATTGGGTAAACAGTTCATTGATGTCCGACGGCGGACAGCTGACTGCGACATTGAGATCGCGGTCGCCGATCGTCGCGACAAGCAGCAGGTGACGCGGACGCAGGAGTTTTAGCGATGTGATCAGTTCTCTAGAGCTTTCCTTATCGACGAGGTCGGTCAGGATGACGATGAACGAACGTTTTTTGAGGTTCGAGGCGATGTACTGGAAGGCGCGTGCGTAGGACGGCTCGACGATCTCGGGCTCGACGTCGTAAAGCGATTCGAGCACGGCATCGATGTGCTCGACGCCGCGTTTAGGCGGCAGAAAGCGGCGAACCCGTCGCCCAAAAACAAGGAGGCCGCAATTGTCACCTGCCCGAGCACACGCCGACATCAACGCGAGCGATGCGTGGATCGCAGTGTCGAATTTTGTTTCGTCCTCGATGCGGCCCGTCATCAGACGGCCCGCGTCGATGGCGATCATCACGGTCTGGTCGCGTTCGATCTGGTATTGCCGCGTGGTGAGTTTATTTCGCCGGGCGGTCGCCGTCCACGAGATGTGCCGAAGCTCGTCGCCGCGGACGTAATCGCGCATAGATTCAAATTCACGGCCTTCGCCACGCTTGATCGAACGCCGCTGTATCGCCAGGAACGAGCGTGCTCCGAGGGCCTTCAATTCCATCTCGCGGGCACGCCGCATGTTGGGATAAACCTTGACGGTCTGCGGTTCGCCCATCACGGCCGGACACCATACGAGGCCGAAACGTGACAGGAATCTGACGGCCGTCTTGCCGAAGGTGTATGCTCCGCGCCTCGTCGGCGTCAGGTGATAATAGAACTCCGCCGTTCCGTGTGCGAACACCGTAAACTCCGCCTCGCGCTCCTCGTCGAGATGCATTCGCGATGGATATTCGTCCTTGATCCGCAGCCACATGTCTGATGACGACTGGTTCTCGACAAGCAAGCTGACCTTTGCCGGGTCGCCGATGGCAAACCGGCGATCAAATTCGCGGGTGAAAACCACGTCGTCCATTCCGCGTCGGCTGACAAGGAAATCCACGACCGCCCCGACGATCAGCAGCACGTCATACGCCAGCACGCCGTATCTCAACTCCGCCACTCCCCACGACAGCGAGAGCGGCACGAAACCGAGGGCGAACAGGATGTAGAAGCGACGCGAGAAAATTGGAAGCATTCGATGTTTCCCACAATCATACCGCTGCGCACGGCCAAAAACTATGCGTGGCGTGAGCAACCGAAACCGCCCTCAATGGCTCAAAGTAGTGGCCCGTTATGCGAAATATTGTCTTACTGATCCTCATGCTTGGCGTGTGCCCATTGGCCGCACTCTCACAGCCCGCTCCGGCCGTCGCTCCGACGGTCGAGGAGGTGTATCTCGCCAAGGATGACGGCAATGGCAAGGCGGGCGAGCAGGTCAGCGAGTTCGCGACCACGGACATACCGATCCACTGCATCGTGCTGCTCGACTCGGCGGCAAAGGTGACGGTCAAGATGAATTTCGTCGCCGTCAGCGTCTCGGGCGTCAAGGCCGAGACAAAGGTCGTGACCGCCAGCTACACCACCAAAGAGGGCCAAAACCGTGTCTATTTCACCGGCCGCCCCGACGGCCGCTGGACGCCCGGCAAATACCGCGTCGACCTGTTCCTCGACGGCAAGGCGGCAACGAATGTGGCATTCGAGATCAAGTCGTCGGGCGTCAACGCTGGCAACAGTTTTCGCCCGTCGGGCAAACCGCCGGCGAAACCAACCAAACCGTAGACACAAAAATGCCCGGAACCGAGGTCCCGGGCATTTGCTTTTAGAAAACCGTTGCTTACCAGCGGTTGCCCTGGAAGCCGCCGTAGCCGCCGCCGCCACCGGCACCGCGTCCGCGGTCTTCGCGGGGCTTGGCCTGGTTGACCTTGATCTCGCGGCCCATGAATTCGGTGCCGTTGAGTTCGGCGATAGCCTTGTCGCCATCTTCGTTATTCGCCATTTCGACAAAGCCGAAACCGCGTGAGCGGCCCGTCTCGCGATCTTCGACGACCGTGGCCGACTCGACCGCGCCAATTCCGGCAAACAGCTCCTCAAGCTCGTGGCCCGAGGTCTGGAATGAGAGGTTTCCTACGTAAAGTTTCATTGACATAAAAATATTCTAACTGTCCCCTCCTGAGGGATTGCAAAGAAGTTTCTGGGCAGGACTGTGGAGTTCGGGGTAACGGTCGCCCCTGAATTATCACGCCTCGGAAGCTTCAAAAACCAAAAAACAAACCAACCCTCATGCCTTCCAAAACGCCGTCGAACCTAAATACTACGATCGGGGCGCATCACCGTTGATGCGCGAGAGCAGGACTAACAGTGATAATGATGCACGTAACGCGCGCAGCTTGCAAGCAGAAAATGCCCTTTTTTACGCGATAAGTCTGAGGATATCGGCTATCTTCTCTCTGGCCGCCGCCTCGCCCAGAGCAATGAACTCTTCACGCTTGCCGATCTGGTCGGGACGAAGGTGTGCGATGGCGGGGGCGACGACGATGTCGGCGGCCCGCTGCTCGGCAGTCGCAACGACCTTTAGCAGAGCCAACGCACCTTGTATCAGCACGCCGAAACCGGTCTTTGAGCTTGTGCGGAAAGTTGCCCCGCACGAGATCAGGTCGATAGCGATAACGACGCCGGCGCCCATCGCGCGCACGGTCTGAACAGGAAGCGGCGAGACAACGCCGCCGTCGATCAACATTCGCCGCTGCTCATCGCGCACCGGCGAAAAGATGCCCGGAACGGCGCAGCTTGCGCGGATCGCGGTGATGAGATCGCCTCGTTTGCTCAGCAAAACCGGCGTGTTTGTCCCGAGATCGAATGCCGCAGCGGTGAACGGTCTCTTTAGGTCCTCGAATCTGTCCACCGGAAAATGGCGCCGTAGAAAACCGCCCATCGGTTCGTTCGAGAGCAGTCCGCCGATCGGCAGCGACGGGCGGGCGAGGTCACGCCAACGGGCCGCGGCTGCCATCGTCTCTACCTCGCTAATCGACATTCCGGCCGCCAGAGCACCGCCGATGATCGAGCCGGCGGAGGTACCGGCGATCAAATCGACCGGCACATCATGCTCAGCCAAAACTTTCATCGCGCCAATGTGGGCAAATCCGCGTGCTCCGCCACCCGACAATGCCAAACCGATCTTCATAAGAAGAATTAACCGCGAAATACGCGAAAACCACTAAAGAGATTGTTAACTACGGAGTTGCTCAGTCCGTATTTAGCGTTCTTCGCGTGTTTCGCGGTTAATATCTTTTTGATTTTAACTATTGTGTATGAAAAACTTAAAATCCGACGATGACACCTCACGAATCGGCAATTTTCTCAACGAACAGCACTGCTCTCGCCGTGGCCGGAGCATGCCCGGTATGCTCGCGCTCAGTGACCGATGGGTTTGTGGAGCTCGCTCTGATGCCGGACGATCTTCAAAAACTGATCCGGGCGAACGCTCCAAGCTCGGATCATCTCAGCGAGGTCTGCGAGCGGTGCGCACGGCTGTTTGAGAGGGCAAAAGACCAGATAATCAAGGACGCCGCCGTTCAAAAGGACGGCTCGCATGTGCTCTCGACGCCGCTCAGGCTCGACGCCGATCCGCAGTTCACCGGCAAGGGCGTGACCATCGCATTTCTTGACTCGGGCTTTTATCCGCACGTCGATCTGACCACGCCGGTCAACCGCATTGTCGCGTATCGAAATCTGCTTGATGCCGACGGTGATATGTCGTCTCTGCTCGAGCCTGACGTGGCGAGTTGGCACGGCATGATGACCTCGGTCGTGGCTGCGGGCAACGGCTCGTTGTCGAATGGCTTTTATCGCGGAATCGCGCCGGACGCCGATGTCGTGCTGATCAAACTGGCTAAGACCGGGCGCATCACCGACCAGAACATCCTCGACGGCCTGACATGGGTCCTCGAAAACCGCAAGCGTCACAACATACGTATTGTCAATATTTCCGCGGGCGGTGACGACGAGGCGAGCTATCTGCACGACCCGCTGTCGCAAGCGGTCGAGGAATGTTCGGCGGCGGGCATAACGGTCGTATGTGCGGCCGGCAACTCAGGCCATCTGCCGGGCCATCCTGTCGTGCCGCCCGCAAGCGCACCATCGTGTATCGCCGTTGGCGGACTGGACGATGACAATTCGATAAATCGCGCACGCCGTGGAATGTATCGTTCGTCATACGGCCCGACCATCGACGGCCTGCAAAAGCCCGAGGTAATCGCGTCGTCGATCTGGATACCGGCACCGATATTGCCGAACACGCCAACCGCACAACAGGCCGAACTGCTCGAAAAACTCGATAAGAGCAGCGACAGCGACCTTTACGACATCATCCGCGAAAGCACTGGTGTCGACCCAGAACTCGATGCTGCCCTCGACCGTCCGGTCCACAGCATCAGGCAGATCATCACGCTCAAAATACGGCGTGAGAATGTGATCACGAAAAACTACAAGTATGTGGACGGCACGTCATTCTCCGCACCGATCGTCTCATCGGTAGCCGCGCAGCTTCTCGAAGCCGACCCAACCCTTACGCCCTCCGAGATAAAACACATCCTCATCTCAACAGCCGAACGCTTGCCGCATTACGAGATCGACCGCCAAGGCTGGGGCGTCATCGATCCGCGCCGCGCCGTCGAGCTCGCCGTCGCTAGAACTGAAGATTAGGTCCCCAGTTCTTAGTTACCATTCGCCGGTCTGTTCGACACGGTCGGCGGACGTGGGCCGGTTCGTGGCGTCGGTGCGTTGACAGGCCTATTCCCGTTCGTCGGTGGCCGGACGGGCGTCGGCGATGGCGGCACGATGGGCGTCGGCGTTGGGATCGGCGACATTCGGGGTGTCGGGGACGGCCGGGTGTTTGCGTTCAGATTAAGATTGAAATTGGTGTTGAGATTCGAATTGAAGTTCGCATTCATGTTGAAGTTGAAATTCGAATCAAAGTTGGCGTTGAGATTCGCGTTTGGCGGACTGGTGTTGATATTGTTCGCGTTTGCCGGAGCGTCCTTCTGAAGCAGCCAAAACATGAATGCACCACAGCCGAGGACAAACACCGTTCCGAGGATCGTCAGCACGACTGTCTTTGCCGTGTTTGGCGGTGGCGGCGGCGGCGGATAATAGGTCGTTGCCGGACGCTGCCTGACCTGCTGTTCGCGAGGCGATGATGTTGGTATCACGATCCTCTCGCCGCTGCCCGGCTCGCCCATGGCCGGATCTGGCCGACGGCGGATCACTGTCTCCTGGCCGAGGTCATCTTCTTCGCTCGGGATCGCGCTAAACGTCGGTGGGTCACCATCGATCAATTCCGTGCCGTCAACGGTGCAGTATTTGATGATGTCTTCGTCAAAGAGCTTGTTGCAAACGGGGCAGTATCTCATAAGTCATTTTGCGGGTTCGAGGAACGAGCCATTCTAACACGAAACACCGCCGCTATTCCTTAAATCCGACCGCCGTCCAGAACGACGTCGTGCTGAATGTTATCTCGGCAATGCCGCATCGCCGCATCATCGCTTCGATCTCGGCCTTTGAGAAACGCTGCTCCAGCCGCGTGCCAAAGCGGTCCAACGCGTCATTGCGCATTACGTAAAAGCTGTTGTTACGGTATTGTGATAGCGGAAAACCAGCGACGTTCATGCCGAGCTTTTCCAGCAGCCGTGCGGCCCGTGCCATCGGCCAATACAAAAGCAACGCGAACACCTGGCTGATCACAAATCTGACGCTATGCGGCAAGCGGCAGACGATGCCGCGAATGGCGTTACTCATTCGCCAGATCAGCCGAAACCACGCCGGTCGGTTGTCGAAATTGTAGTAGAGATACACGAGGAACGGCGCGCCGGGCTTGAGCTTACCGACGCAGGCACGCATTCCGGCCTCGGTATCGGGGATGTGGTGCAGCACGCCGAGGCTGTAGCCAAAATCACACAACCCATCGTCGAGCGGAATGTTGTCGGCACCGGCAAGGGCGAATTCGACATTCGGCACCCCAGCAAGATTTCTCTTCGCGACGTTCAGCGCATCTTCGCTCGGATCGAACAAATAGAGCTTGCCGACACGCGGCGCGACCTGCTTTGCCCACCGGCCGCTGCCGCAGCCGAGATCGAATCCGACTGCGTCGGCAGGCAACCGTTCCCACGGAAAGATGCTGAAATAGTTATCAAACATCCGTCCAAGTTCTTCTTCGCTCAACGCCGACTGGTCAAACCGCGACCATTCGTCACCAAAGCCTGCGACCACGGCGGTATCGATATTTGCTTGTTTGAGGGAATCAGTCATCTCGACCCTGCGTTCCACTGCGGCTGAACTCGGTATCCTCTGCGTGGAATCCGGCTGCCATATCGTTCCACGCAGACGACGCAGAGGAGTTTCGCAGAGAACGCCGAGGTCTGGCTACCGATCAATGAACCGTTGATACCACAGCTCCAGCATCAGCAGCGTCCAGACCTGGAACGAATGGTCGAATTTGCCCTCGATATGCTCATCGACGTATCGGCGGAGCATCTCGGGCCGGACGATGCCACGTTTTAGCGAGCTTTCGGACAGCAGCACCTCGCGGAGGAAGCCTTTCATCTCGCCTCGCAGCCACCGGCCGACGGGCACGCCGAAACCCATTTTGCGGCGGTAGATGACCTCGGAAGGAACCAGCCGGGCAGCAACCTTTTTCAATAGGTACTTTGTCCTGAGCCGGTTCATCTTGATGTTTTCCGGCAGACTCGCGGCAAACTCGATCAGTTTGTGATCGAGAAATGGCGAACGTGCCTCGAGCGAATTGGCCATCGACGCGATATCGACCTTTACGAGCAGGTCGTTCGGCAGGTACGTCATCTGGTCGGTCAGCAGCGTGGCGTCTAGAATGCCTGAGCCATTGGCACGATCAAACCAGTCATCAAGAAAATGCGAGGCCTGCTGGCCCGCGACCGCATGAGCAAAATTGTCGGTGTAAAGCGCGGGCTTTACCGCAGGCTTGAAGGTGGACATCCAGCGAAAATACCTTTCCTTTCGGCCCTCGTTCGCTGACGTAAAAAATCGCTGAACGTCACGAATACGCGTCTTTTTTAACTCAGAGGACGGCAGCAGATTGACCGGCCCTTCGATAAGCAGCTTTCGCAGCGGCCGTGGAATGCTGCGGTACATATCCGCGATCTCCATCGCCATGTACCGCTCATAACCTGCGAAACTCTCATCACCGCCGTCACCGTTGAGGGCCACGGTGACGTGTTTGCGTGTTTCCTTTGAGACGTAATACGTCGGTATTGCCGACGAGTCGGCATACGGCTCGCCGTAGTGTTCGACGAGCGTCGGCAGCACTTCGAGGGCGTTCGGGCGAACGATGAATTCGTGATACTCGGCCCCGACGTGCTCGGCAACGCGGCGGGCGTACTTTAGTTCGCTGAAATCTTCTTCTTCGAAGCCGATGGAGAATGTCTTGACCGGCTGGTCGCTCTCCTGGGCCATCAACGCGACGACCGCGGACGAATCGACGCCGCCCGAGAGGAACGCTCCCAACGGCACCTCTGAGATCATCCTCAGCCGCGTTGATTCGCGAAGGATGCGTGTCGTCTCCTCGATGGCTTCTTTCTCAGAGATCTTTATCTTCTTTGAGAAATTGGGCAGCCAATAGCGTTTTGTCTCGACCTGCCCACCCTTCCATTTCAGCCAGTGGCCCGGCTCGAGTTTCCTGATCGCCTTGAACGCCGTCTGCGGTGCGGGGACGCAGAGGTATGACATGTAGCTGTCAATGGCCTCGTGGTCGACGTCACGCGAGACGGACGGATGCTCAAGCAACGCGGTAAATTCTGAGGCAAAGATCAGGTCACCGTTCGACTGATGCGAATACAGGATCGGCTTTTTGCCGACGCGATCACGGGCCAGGAAGAGCGATTGATCACGCGCGTCCCAGATCGCGAAGGCAAACATGCCGCGCAGATGCTGTAGGCAATCCGGGCCGTATTCGTCATATAGAATGACGACAGCCTCAGTGTCGCTTTTTGTCCGGAGCTTGTGACCGCGTGCGATCAGCCCTTCGCGAAGTTCCTGATAGTTGTAGATCTCACCATTGAATACGAGTGCCATTGTGCGGTCCTCGTTATACATCGGCTGCTGCCCGCTGGCGAGGTCGATGATCGCGAGCCGACGCATTGCGAGGCCAACACTCTCGTGAATGTGAAAGCCGTCCTCGTCCGGCCCGCGATGCAGGATCGCGCCGTTCATCCGCTCAAGCAGCGAGCGGTCAACGGGCGAGCCGTTCGCGTTCACATATCCGGTAATACCGCACATCTCAAGTTCTCTGGGCGAGGCCGCGCAGCTGGGCGTTCACACGCCGCTGCGACTCAGCTCGAATGATACGCTCATTCTCCTTGCGTTCCCGATAAACGGTCCAGCCAACGCCGATGAGTATGAAGAGGAATACCTGTATCTGAGTTCGCTGGCGATATGCCGTGCCGACGTTACCCTGAAAGATCGAATAAGCCAGGGTGAGCAGCAGGCTGAAGATCAGGATCGGAAATGCATTTCGCAACCGGTTTTTGATCGTATATGCGAGGCCCACTACCAGCAACGGCATCATCGCCCACCAAACGAGCACTTCGGGTATCGTGATCGCTTGCCGAAGGTTAGCCGCCTGCCATGGAAATGGGGCGAACATTAGATATGCAAAGCCGATAGGTATCGCAGAAAGGGCACCTTCGGTCGTCGACACGTCAGATTCCTCATTAAACCCTGATTCCGCGGCGCGGGCGAGGTCCATACGGCTGCTCTGCACGCGCGAGAGATTGCCGAATACCTCATACTCGACCGTCGCGTTGCGCATAACTCCGAGGTACGTGAGTGCGACGCCAAGTCCCACCAGCACGAGCGTTCGGCGCATAACGGAGCGGTTGCTCGTTGACATTCCGATCACGAAACTGCCGCCCACCGCCACCAGCACCATGTAAAAGATATAAAACCGCAACGACAGGATGCCGAACAGCGAGAATACGAGTGCGGCCATCGTGCCGTACGAAACCTTCTTCTGCAACTCCATCACCATTGTCATCGCTGTTACGAGCAGGAAGATGATGAGGCCGTCCTTGAGCAGCTGGCCCGACCAAATAACAAACGACGGAAAGACGGCGATTGCGATGGCCGAAGCCTTGGCGACATTCCTGTTGCTAAAGATCTTGAGCGCACAAAAATAGACCATCGGCGCGGTCGCCGCACCGACGACGGCTATAAACGACTGTGCCGCGAAGATGTTTCGCCCGACAAGCAGATAGATAAAGGCCGTCAGATAGTTCATTCCCCAGCCCGCACCGCTCGCCGGCTGGGTCTGGTATGCGAGCACGCCCTCGACCTCACCACGGCCAAGCCAGGCGTTGGCCATGATGTTGCCGTTGATGTCATAAGCAAGGGCGTCGCCGCCAAAGAACGGCCGCAGGTCAAAGACATGGATGAAGATGCCAAACGCCATCCTAAGGGCCAACGCCACTAGGAAGATCGTTGTTATGAACTCCTTGTCGTCAGAAGCGGCCCGTCGAAAACCGAGAACAAACGCCGTCGAGGAAATGAGCACGACGCCCAGTGCGATCGCACCCTCAGGAAACGGCACTGCGAACGCCGCAACGCCAATGACCAGCAGGCACGTTATGCGTAAGAATGCGTTTCGCATCTACACCGAGTCCTCCCGGACCACGAGGTTGTTCTCAAGCACAAGCGCATCAAAATCAGCCTTTCGATATGTATTGACGGCGTCCTGCGGTGTGCAGACGATCGGTTCCTGCACGTTAAATGACGTATTGAGCAGGATCGGCACGCCCGTACGTTTTTTGAATTCGTCTATCAACTTCCAGTATCGCGGGTTCGCTGTCTTGCTCACCATCTGGGGCCTCGCGGTGCCGTCAACGTGAACGACCGCCGGTATCTTTTCTTTATAATCGTCGGCGACCGCGATCACAGTGATCATGAACGGATCGTGATGTTCGACGCCGAATACGTCGGTCGCAGCCTCTTCGTGCATCGAGGGCGCAAGCGGCCGAAACCACTCGCGCAATTTTACCTTTTTATTCAGTATCTCGCGCATGTCCGCGCGTCGCGGGTCAGCAAGGAACGAGCGAGCACCCAACGCACGCGGACCGAGTTCCATTCGCCCGTTGAACCACCCGACGATCGCCCCCTCTGAGATCATCATTGCCAGCTGCGGCAACAGTGCATCGTCCTTGAGCGTTTCGTACTTCAGGCCTGCCTCGTCCAGGGCGGCGCGACATTCGTCGTTCGTAAAGCCCGGGCCGTAATAGGCATTGTCCATAACAAACGATCTCGGCCGGCCAAGTATCTGATTCCAAACATAATATGCCGCCCCGACCGAGCAGCCTGCGTCGCCAGCAGCGGGCTGGACAAAGAAGCGCTTGAACGGAGTCTCATGAAAAATGCGGCCGTTCATTACCGAGTTGAACGCCACGCCGCCGGCCATACAGAGGTTCTCTTCGCCGGTCATTTCGTGGATCTTTCGCACGAGGTAAAGAGCCGTCTCCTCAAGAGCCTTTTGGGCGGAACAGGCTACGTCCCAATGATGCTGCTCGAGTTCTTCACCCGGCATTCGTGCAGGGCCGAGCTCATTCACAATGCCGTCGGGGAATTGGTAATGCTTTGCAAGATGATGATCGAGCACATCGATATGAAGACGAAAATCACCGCTGCCGTTGGTCGTCAGCACCTTCTCGCGAAAGAAGTCGACGTACTTTGGCTCACCGTACGCGGCCAGGCCCATCACCTTCCACTCGTCGCCAGCGAACATATCAAAGCCGATATAATTCGTGACCGCCGAGTAGAACTGCCCGAGCGAATGCGGCAGCTTGATGCGTTTGAGGACGTCGATCTTGTTGCCGGTCCCGCGCGAGAACAGCGTGGTCGTGTCCTCGCCCGTCCCGTCCCATGTCAGTATCGCCGCTGAATCAAAGGGCGACACAAAGAATGCCGACGCTGCGTGCGACTGGTGATGCTCGATGTAGTGGAACTTGAAATCCGACGCCCCGAAGTGCTCGCGCAGCCGCCTCGGATGGCGGAACATCCCCAAATAACTGTCGCTCACCTGCGCGATACCGCGATCTGCCCTCGCCTTGAACATATCCCGCGAGATAAACGCCGACCTCGCCGCCTGCATCGCCTTGTGCCGCAATATCCACGGCTTCCAGTAGTGCCCAATATGCTCAACGTCGCTCAGCTTGATCCCGGCATGATCGAGGCAGAATTCAATGGATTTGTAAGGAAAGCCACTGTGATGCTTCACCCGCGAGAAACGCTCTTCCTCGACGGCAGCGATCAACTCGCCGTCCTTAATGAGAGCGGCGGCGGAATCACCGAGGGTTGTCAGACCAAGAATGTACATCAGAAAGCCTATTTGACGAGGCCCTTGTGTGCTAATTCTGCGGTTGCTGTTTCTACACGATCGTCAGCATCTTGAGTCGCGAGCCATCCGAGCAGTTCCGAGAGCCCGGATTCAAGCGTGATCTTGGGTTCATAGCCCAAAAGCTGGCGGATCTTCGCAATGTCTGCTACGCAATGGCGGATGTCGCCTTCGCGGTATTTGCCGACAATGTTTGGCTGGATGTCCTTGCCCAGGCCTTTGGCGAGAACTTCAGCGATCTGTTTGACGGTCGTGGCCCGGCCGGTGCCTACGTTCATTGCCTCGAAATCGCCTCTGTCCGTCTCGAGTGCGAGCATATTTGCCTGGACAATATCGCTAACGTGGACAAAATCGCGGGACTGCTCGCCGTCCTCAAAGATCGCGGGCGACTGGTCGTTGAGCAGCCGCGAAGAGAATATCGCACAAACGCCAGTGTAGGGATTAGACAACGCCTGCCGCGTGCCGTAAACGTTGAAATACCGAAACGCCACCGTCGGGATGCCATAGGCCCGGCCGACCGCAAGACAGTACTGCTCCTGGTCCTGCTTGCTGACTGCGTAAACAGAGGTCGGAAATAGCGGCTTTGTCTCGGGTGTGCCTATCGTCATCAGCAGCGAACTGCATTCGCCGCACTTAAATTCCCAATCGTGTGCCGCGAGCTGATCGGCGGGCCGCAGGAATGGATTGACCTCAACGTTGCACTTCTCGCATCGATACGCTCCCTCGCCGTAGATCGACATTGACGAGGCGACGATGAGCTTTTTGAATTGCCCCCGCCGCTTGATCATCTCCTCGAGCATCACGGCCGTACCAAGGTCGTTGGCCTTTACATACCGGACGATCTCGTACATTGATTGCCCGACGCCGACCTCGGCGGCCTGATGATAGACCACGTCGATGCCATCGAGAGCCTTTGCGACAGCCGCGGCAACGCACACGTCACCCTGAATGAATTCAGCCTGCGTATTGAGATGCGGCGGCACAGACGCGCCATGGACCTGCTCGACCAATGAATCGAGGATGCGGACGCGATGCCCGCGCGTCACGAGCGCGTCAACAAGATGCGAGCCGATAAAACCGGCACCGCCGGTGACCAAAATGTTAGAAACTGTCATGCGTTACGCTTGCGTCTTCACCGCCGCGCGAAAGATCTCGGCTACCTTTGGAGCGACGACGCGTGCCGAATACTCGTCCTCGACCGTTTTTCTGCCGGCGAGGCCTATTTCACGCCGCAATTCGCGTGAATGGAGCAGCTTTTTGAGCACATCGATCCATTCTCGAGGTGCGTCGGCGAGATGGCCGTTCACTCCATCTCTAATGATTGTAGAGTTTACTCCAACCGGCGAGCAAACGGTCGGTATGCCCAGGGCCATGTATTGCAGTGCTTTTAGTCCGCATTTGCCCCGGCTCCAATCCTCATCCGGCAACGGCATCACGCCGATATCGATCTCACGAAGGTCCTCGATCTCGGTTGCGGAACGCCACTGCGTCGCCTCGGTATCGACGTCGGGGATCTTGTAGCTCGGTGTCCCGATAACGCGCAGACGGAATTGCTCCGTCCGGGCCAATTCACGCAGCACATCCCGTATCGTATCCAAATGCTGAACCGTGCTAAAGCTCCCGCTCCAGCCAATGGTCGGCACATCCGCGACTGGTCGCTCAACAACAGTATATTTGTCCGTATCGATCGTCGTCGGAACGATTGACACATTCTCGTTAAACTGGCGCGAGTAATCCGCCAGATACTGGTTTCCCGCCATCACATGTGCCGACAGCCGCACGATCTCGGCGGTCTTTGACGGAAATTTTAGGTAACTGAGATACCCGTTCGACGGGCTTTTGTATGAGACAAAAACGGCATCGTCAAAATCAAAAACGATCGGCACACCTGACCCGGCAATTCGCCGCTCGAACCATGGCGGCCCGAGTATTGCCGCCTCACGAAAAAGGTAAACAAGGTCGTATTTGGAGAGATCGCCTAGTTCCCTGCCGCGTCGCCGCATCGTTCTCGTTACGGCACCGATCTTTGCAAACACACCCCCACCCGTGTGCAAAACAGAGCGTAATTCCTCTGTCTCGAACGGAGCGTAGCTGATCTCAATGCCCTCGTCCGCGAGCAGCGGCTCCCACTGTTCGATCCGAAACCGCTGCCCCGGGCTTGTGTCGTAAAGCGACGGAACTATCGCGAGAACACGCATAACTAAGAATATTGGCTAAAGCTATTAACTACTTTCTATCTTTTGAGCGCCCACGTCTCGATATACGTGCCCATCTCGCCGAGATTACTGACGGCCGTCACGACACGGCCGGCCATGCTCTCAAGCTTTGCACGAATGCCGCCTTCGGCCGGGACCATGCTCGTTCCGGCATAGACCTTCCAGACCTTTGGTTCGAGGCCGTGCTTGGCTAGCAGGCGGCGGAGCGAACGCGGCGAAAACCCGAAGATGTGGAACGGCGAGAAGGTCGGCGACAGGTTCACGCACCAGTCGCGGCCGCACATTTTCTGATAAAGATTGCCGACGCGAAAGAACAGCCCCGTCTCATTTGGCACGTCGAGATACAGCAGGCCGCCGGGCTTGAGCACGCGGGCGACCTTGTCGATGACGGCGTCGGGACCGTAAAGGTGCTCGAGCACGGCGGCGAGGATGACCACGTCAAATTCTGCGTCCGGAATGTTGCTCTGCTCGATAGCCTCACGCCAGATCTTCGCGCCGGTTTGTTTCTCGGCATGATCAGCAAACGTCATCGAAGGCTCGACGCCCTCGACCGTCCAGCCGGCGGCCTTTGCAGCCGCAACGACCTCGCCGCGGCCGGTGCCGACGTCGAGGAGTTTACCCTTTCGGCCGAGCAGTTTTTCCGCCTGGCGAACCAACTCTGTCGCACTGTCGAGCTTGTCCCTCGCGTCGTGGGCCTCAAAATACTCATCGGCATCCATCCCGTAATGCTGGCCAAGGCCATCCGCAGGGATCGGCATCGGATCGGCAAACAACAGGCCGCAATCGCAGCATTGCCATATCTCGCACTCCACGCCGAGGCCGTCGCGGTGTGCCTGCCCGCCGCGCCTTCCGACCCGCCGCGTCGGCCGCTTGCCGCAAATGGGACAATCCTGCCGCACCCAGCGATAGCCGTCGCGAATCTCGTTTGTCCCGTTCTCAGTCACTCGAATTCATCCGCTCGTAAATACGCCTGTAACGCTCACCACCGATGGTTTGCATGTCGAATCGCTTCGCTGCTGTTTTACGGCACCGTTTTCTTACATCGCCCATCGTCCTTACGGCCGTCAACGCCGCCAAGTAGTTTTCCCGGTCGAGCGGATCGACCATGACGCCGACCCGTTCACTCGCGATCAACTCATCAACATCGCCGACGCCCGCGTTGACTATCATCGGCAGCCCTGCCGCAAGATATTCGGCATTCTTTGTCGGCGACGACGCCTGTTTCGAGTAACACCGCTTGATAAATGATACCGCGACATCGGCCGCGCTGAGATACCGCGGCATCTCATCCGGTGAGACGCTCGCGACAAATACGTCACTCTCGCCAAGACCAGTACTGATCAGCCGCTTACGCACCGCTGCCGTGTCTCGCTGGGTCAACACCATTACGAATACTTTCGGATCCGCCTCGCGGGCTGCCGAAAACAACTCATACATCTCATCCGACAAATACCACCCGCCGAACGAACCCGCGTAGGCGATCACATATCGCTCGCCTGCACCGATCTCGCTTCGGACCGCCTCGCGGCTTTCGGCATCGGTACAGAAATTCGCCACATCGACGCAGCACGGGATCACCTCGACAGGCAGCGCTTCGTGTTCCGATCCGGGAAAAAGTATCCCTCGAGCCTTCTCAGTCAGGACAACAAAGCCGTCGGCCTCGCGCATCAGCCAACTCTCGATGCGTTTTACCAGCCGATAAAGCCAGCCATTCTCGGGCCAGATGCCGGCATCGACGTATTCCTCAGGAAAAAAGCCGCGAATATCGAACAACAATTTCGGTCTCTTTCGGCTTACCTTCCGCGCCAACGCAGCCATCAACATCGGAACGTGAACACGTGCGTGCAGCAGATTCGGCGAATTGTGATTGATGAATTTGCTCACAAACAGCACGCCACACACCACGTCCCACGCCGTCGCCAAGACCGACAAACGCTTGTGATACCGCAACCAGTACCAGTCAATTCCATCAGCCGCCAACTCCTTTCTTAACTCCGCAGCCCTGCCACTTCGCAACTCTGCAACTCGATCTGCCGGTTCGAATGTCAGCAACGACATCTCGTGCCCGCCCTTTACGAGTTCGCGCAGATACGGCAGGACCTGCGTCTGCACAAGCGGCTCGTCGATACCGAAATAGCAGATATAGAGTGATCTCATTTAGCTCGTCGTTCGATCGCTGCGATGAGGTCCGTTACGCCCGACGGCCAGTTTGCCAGGCTACGAATGCCCGTGCGAAGAGCGTCGAAGTATCGTCCCGTGTGAAGATATGAGCCCGACAAGGTCCTGAACAGGTTAGCGTAGCAGCGCCGCCGGTCGAGCTTGCTTCCCGCTGAAAAAGCCTTGCCAAATCCGCGCAGCATGTCCCGCTCCATGACGCCGATATTGCCGTGCATATTTGAACTGTGCACACGATAATCCAGCAGCACGGCCGGCTCAAATCCGACCTTATAAAGCAACGCCACACGGTAGAAAAAGTCCCAATCCGCCGACGTTGACATCGCCGTATCAAAGCCGCCAACCTCATCAAATACCGACCGTCGAACCATCAGCCCGCTGCCGCCGCCGAGGATCACGGGCCGGTCGAACAGCAGCAGTTCATCAGCCACCGAACCACTCATTCCGTCCGACCTCGAACCGACGTCATTCCCTTCGCCATCAATCTCGCGGAGCCCGACGTGGACCAACCCAACCTCATCATCCACAAACGCCGCAACCTGTTTCTTGAGCTTGTCGGGCAGCCACCGGTCGTCGGCATCTAGAAACGTAACAAAGTCGCCGCTGGCCGCAGCCACGCCGTTATTCCGTGCCGCCGCGACGCCGCAATTCTCCTGAAAGATCGCCGTTACACGCCCGCCGTAACTCTCAATGACCTCTCGCGACGCGTCGGTCGAGCCGTCATCGACGACGACCACCTCGACATTTTCAAAGGTCTGAGCCAAAACGCTATCGACAGCCTCGCGCAGATACGCTGCGTAGTTATAGTTCGGGATGACGACGGTAACGAGAGGCTGCGGCATTACGTTTTGCGGCAGACAGCGACCAGAGTAACGGCCTCATTCACGGTCTGCTCATCAAAATTGTAATCGATTTCCGTCGGATAGAACGGCTTGCCCCAGATCATTCCGCTCAGGCGCTCGCGGATGGCAAACGGCATCTTGTTGAACACCTTCCACCCTAACAGCCGTATCTGAGTTCTAGCGTCCTTCGGCAGCCGCTGCTGTGCGTCGTAAAACGGAGGAATGCCGGCCGTCGGATCGAGCGTTTGTCCAAGAAAACTCTCGATCTCAAAATGCTCGGCCAGTTCGTCCCGTAATTCGTCCGGCGTATATTCGTGGACGTGAAATGGGTTTGCCGGCACGCCGTCAACCGGTTGCGAATAATTTGCGTTCGGTGTCGATAGCAGCAGACGGCCGCCCGGCACAAGTATGCGATGCAATTCCGCCAGGAACGCCGCCCGCTCATTCAAATGCTCAAGCGTCTCAAACGAGGTGGCAACCTCAAACGCCGTATCAGCAAACGGCAGCCCGATGCCGTTCCCTAGCAGCACGCCCGCATTACCGCCGCATTCCGTCAGCGCCGCACGGGCAGCCTCGCCATCGACATCGACACCCGTCACATGAGCGGCGTTCTCTCTCAGGATCGCGATCCCGTAACCGGTCCCGCACGCGATATCAAGCACCCGTTTGCCCTCGACGAACGGCAACGCATACATATATCGCGCCGCGTGCTCGCCCCAATACGGCGACCTCCGCCCGGCGTCGACGACGTTAGCACCACAAAATCGTTCAGAGATCGCCATCTATCGTTCGCTCATCCACCGCTCGTAGAGTTCCACGTGTCTCTCGACCATCAGGTCGGCTGAGAACCTTTCACGAACCCATAGCCTTCCGGCATCCGCGATCGAACGCTTCCGGGCATCATCGATGAAAAGTCCTACGACCTCTCTCGCAATAGCCTGCGGATCATCCGAATCGATCAAGATGCCGTTCACGCCGCTTTCGATCACCTCGCGGGCTCCGCCTACGTCGGTCGCGATCACGGGCAAGCCGCAGCCCATTGCTTCGACCAACACCTGTGAGAACGCCTCGCTCAACGAAGGCTGTACGAACACGTCAATTGCGTTATAGACGCCCGTGATATCGTCACGCCAGCCGGCAAAAACGACACTGCCCACCGGCAGTTTGGCGACCGCGTCATCAAGCCCCGGCAGTGTGCCACGGCCCGCGAATAACAACCGAGCATTCGAGACGTCCGGCCTGATCTTTGTCAGAGCATCGAGCAGTTGAAAATGCCCCTTGCCGACGGCATAGTTGCCGACATAGCCGACCACAAAGTCGTCGACGGCAAAGCCCAACTCGCTCCGCAACGCCGCGCGTTTCTCAGCATCGGGCCGAAACTTCTCAAAATCGAAGCCGAGATGAATGACCTCGATATCGTCCCGCGTGATGCCGTCAACCCCGCGCATATACGCCCGGGCCGCTTCGGATACGGTAATTACGCGATCCGCACGCCCGGTCATCCACCTGTCGGCCATCACGTGCAGCCGCGATCCCAACATCCGCACGACGCCGGTGTGATGCCGCATCAGGGCGAAGAGCGCCTTGCCCAATCGCGGTTTCGCTAGTGCGGCAACCAATCCCGAATAGAAGAGATGCGTTTGCAGGATGTCGATACGTTCACCTCGGACGAGCGCAGCGAGCTGTTTGCGGGCGGCGAACATTTGTGCCTTTCCCACAGCGTTTAGCGAGTGATATTTCACGCCCGGAAACTCAGTCAGCCACGACGGCGGCGCGCCGGGGCCGAGTTCTGCCAGCACGACCTCGATGCCGCATTTTGTCAGTCCGGCAGTGATATTTCGGAAGTAATCGCCCGCGACCGAGCTGTCGCACAGGTGGCAGACACGCATGTCTTAAGACGGTATCAGATTGACGTCAAAAAGGTCAGCCTGCGACACGAACCACTCGCGGTTCACGCTCTCGCCGTCAAAAATGACCGCGAGTTTGTAGTCCGCGAGCCGTTCCCATATCTCATCGAGCGATTGGCCGTTCTGCGTGATGAACTTTGGATGCAATCCCAACCGAGCAACCGGCCGCTGCTCGCGAAACGTCCGTTCGGCCCCGATCAGCACGTCAAGCTCGGCACCCTCGACGTCGATCTTGATACAGTTGACCGTGAGGCCTCGCTCGGCGGCAAATTCGTCCACCGAGATCGTCGGAACGCGTATCTCGGCCTTGCTCCGTTCGGTCCGGACTAGCGAATTTGCGTTCGAAACATCGTCGCCCGTGTCATAAAACACCGTCTCGCCGCGTTTCGACGACACGGCCTCGCTCCGCACTTCGACCACGTCGCCGCAGCCATTCAGATCAACAACTTGCTGGAGCACGCCCCGAGTAAACGGCGTCGGCTCGAATGAAAACACCTTTCCCGACGCCCCGACCAACCTCGCCGTCACAACCGCAAACAAACCGATATGCCCGCCAATATCCAGCACCACATCACCGGCTTTAAGATGCGTTCGAAAAAATTCGAACGTCTCCGGCTCGTAATCAGCCTCGTAATAGCGGCTCCATTTCGCGGGAAATCTGATCGGCTCCCCGCCGATCCGTCGCTCGATACCGCGACCAAGCGTCACGGCATCGAGGGCACGATAGCTGAGGTCCTTAACGAGGCTCACCTAAGCGGGCCTCCTGAGATTTGCGATCAACGTGGTCATGTTTCCGAGTGAGTCCCTTTTGAGTAAAGCTACCATTGACGCCGCCGCGACGCAGGTAACGAACGCCGTTGCCGCGCTGTTCAGCGTGATCAGAACGATCGATCCTACAGCGGCCGGGGCGATTGCGAGGAATATCCACGACACAGCCGTCTGCGCTTTTCCGCGCATCATTATTGCAAAAACGATGACACTCGCCGCAAAAGCGAGCAACGTCGCTATCGCGCAGCCGACCGTTCCGTATCCCGGGATCAGGAGCATGTTGCCGATAACATTGACCAACGCGGCGGCGATGGCAGCGGTCATCGGAACGTAGGTCATCGACAGGGCATTTGCTCGGACCGCGTAGCCGATGGTTGCGGGCAGTGCAACCGCCGAGGCGGCAAGCAGTATCCATAGCGGAACACCGGCGGCGGAATATTCCGGGCCAAAGATCAACGGTATCGCATAATTTCCCGCGAGGCCGATCACCGCACACGCGACGCCCCAGCCGAGCGTCAGTACTGGCAGGACATTGCGAAAATAGTTCTGGGTGCGCGTGTCTTGATCCTCGGTTTGCAGCGTGATGAACAACGGCAGCAGGACCGTATTTGCGAGCGTTGGAAGCTGCATCGCGATGCCGTTGATCTGCGTGGCGACGGAATAAACACCGAGGTCGGAGGTCGAGAGGAATTTCGAGACGAACGCCGCATCGACGTAACTTCCCGACAGATAACCGACCAGCGTGAACGGCAGCAGCGGCAGCGAGAACAAGACGATCTTCTTCGCGATCCCGATCCCCAGCCTAAAGCGGCGGAAGACGAGATTTCGCAGCATTACCAACCCCACAACGGCCATCAACGCCGGTGCGGCAATATAGCATGCGACGACCGACGAGAATTCGAGTCCGCCCGTCGCGATCAGCCCGACGATGCCGAGGACGATCAGCAGGCGTTCGAGCATCTGAAGAAAGCCCTGTGCTCGCAGCATCTTTGCCGCCTGCAGGCTCATCTGCATGTGAACCCAGACGGCCGTAAATGCAAAGTGCGAAAGCACAAGCGGAAAAGCTGCCCACGTGAGCTTGAGCCAATCTCCAACGGGGCCAAACCAGTATTGCCCAAGCAGGCCGACGACGAAGAGGTTCACCGCGAGCATCACAAGCCGCGTCCAGAATGTCGCCGCGATCGCGCCGGCATCGACAAATTCCTCAACGCCATAACGCACGACGGCGACGCACGTCCAATTAACAAAGATCTGCGCGATCTGCGACGCCGCAATGATCGCCACCAGCGACCCGTAACCGCTGCTGCCGAAATACCGCGTGATCAGCCACACGGCCACAAACGAAAACAACGCACTGAATGCCTGAAAGGCGATCAGCGACACATAGTTTCGCGGCGCATTGCGAATGTCCCAGTCAGAGCTTCGTCGCTCAGAATTGTCGGGTGTCACGGAGAAAGTGTATTGACTCAGTCAGATTCGGTCAACGCGAGACCGCCACCTGTTCAAAGCCATCGGCGCACTTGCCGGCAATAATCTTCATACTCGCCGCCAAATTCACGCCGGCAGCGAGGCTCTTCGTGAAGGACTATGAATAGATTGAACGCGACGAAAACTATCGCAGCATATATCGCCAGCGCAAGACTCCAAAAGAATACGATCTCGCCGATCATGATCAGCATCACGCCCACATACATCGGATTTCGCGAATACCGATAGAATCCGCGAATGACGAGTTTCTTTGTCGGGTCGAGCGGTGAGAGCGTTCCTCGACCATCAGTCGCAAAACGTAGAATGCAGGACCCGGCTATAACGACGCCAAGCATCGCGAGAGCCGTCGCACCTAGATGCCTCACATTCCAAGCTCCCGGCACGATCTCACTATCCGTATATCTGAGTATCAAGTACGGGACCAGCCCAACAACAACACCAGGTTGCAGGATCGTAAAAAATAGATTTCTGAGCAAAAGCGATAACACGTCAGTTCAGCGTTGCGAAAGATTTTTCGGCGTTTCTCGATCCATACGCGTCAACATATAGTAATAACCCAGAAAGGCGAATTATGAATGTAAAATTTTCTGTTCTGATTTCATCTCTTTTCAGCATTCTGCTCCTCAGTGCTTCTGGAAATGCGCAAGAGATCAGAAGGATCACATACGACAACCTAGCTGTGGACATCGTGATCGATAAACCGGCAAACCACTTTGTGGACGTTCTGGTTGCCTATCACGGCACGGTAGCTAGCGATGATCAGATCTTACCCGCGGCCATCAACATCCTCAACCGGGTCAAATCGATCACAAGCCGAACCGATATGATGATCGTCAGCGTCGCCTATCCCCAAGAAGGCCGGCTGTTTGGAGACGGCATCCACGAGGCTGAGGCCGCATTGCTTTGGATCAAAGAAAGAACGCGGAAGGTCCTGAAAAGAAAGATACGAAAGATATTCCTGATCGGCCATTCGCAAGGCGGATACATGGTAACCAGATTGAATACGATGCATGCAACCAACGGGGTGATCGCGAATGGCCCGGGACCGTTGAATCTTGTATTTCGCTGCGGACTGGAGGAAAGCGGCCAGATACCGCAAGGCGCAGTTTGCACTATCTTAAGACAGGCCTATGGAACGACGACGCAGAATCCTGGGGCTTATATGGAACGATCTCTGCTGAACTTTACGAACGGTCATCGATCCGACATTCTTTTCGTTCAGGGAATGCAGGATTCGCCCGTTCAGATGGCGTCGTGGCCAACCTTCAAGCAGCAAATGACAGATTGCACCACCTGTCAGGATCGTCAATTCGTTGAGATCGCCAATGCCGGGCACACAGCACTGTTCGAAAGCCCAGTCGCGATCAGCTCGTACAACGCTTTCATCAATCGCTGATCTGGATTGTAATAAGTACCGCCAAGCACTCTTCCGTATCTACATTACGACTCAACGACGAAGCCGAGATATCCTTTCAATCCTTGCTCTCATTCGGGCAAATTCCCGTGATATATCTCGCTGCCTGTGGCGACGAACTCCTTTGCTTTCTCACTCATACCGACGGCAAGGGCCTTTTCCTCGGTAACGCCTTGTTCAGCGGCGAACTCGCGTACTTCCTGCGTGATCTTCATCGAGCAAAAATGTGGGCCGCACATTGAGCAGAAGTGGGCGAGTTTGGCACCTTCGGCGGGGAGGGTTTCGTCGTGGAATTCTTTGGCTTTTTCGGGGTCAAGACCGAGGTTGAACTGGTCTTCCCAGCGGAATTCGAAGCGGGCTTTGGAGAGGGCGTTGTCGCGGTATTGAGCCGCCGGATGACCTTTGGCGAGGTCGGCCGCGTGGGCGGCGAGTTTGTAGGTGATAACGCCTTCTTTGACATCTTGTTTGTTCGGCAATCCGAGGTGTTCCTTTGGCGTAACATAGCAGAGCATCGCACAGCCGAACCAGCCGATCATCGCCGCTCCGATGCCGCTTGTGATGTGGTCGTAGCCGGGTGCGATGTCGGTGGTCAGCGGCCCGAGCGTGTAGAAAGGTGCTTCGCCGCAGACCTCCAACTGCTTGTCCATATTCTCTTTGATGAGGTGCATCGGGACGTGACCGGGACCTTCGATCATCGTTTGGCAATCCATTTCCCAAGCGATTTTCGTCAGTTCGCCGAGCGTTTCGAGTTCGGCAAATTGGGCTTCATCATTGGCATCGGCAATCGAGCCTGGACGCAAGCCGTCGCCAAGCGAGAACGAAACGTCGTAAGTCCGCATAATCTCGCAAATTTCCCGAAATCGGGTGTAGAGAAAACTTTCTTCGTGATGGGCGAGACACCATTTCGCCATGATCGAGCCGCCGCGTGAGACGATGCCCGTCGTACGGCGCGCCGTCAAAGGAATGTAGGGCAGGCGAACTCCGGCGTGGATCGTGAAATAATCAACGCCTTGTTCGGCTTGTTCGATCAAAGTGTCGCGGTAAATTTCCCACGTCAGATCCTCCGCCTTGCCGTTCACTTTTTCTAGTGCCTGATAGATCGGCACCGTTCCGATCGGCATCGGCGAATTCCGCAAAATCCATTCCCGCGTGGCGTGGATATTTTTGCCCGTTGACAAATCCATCACCGTATCCGCTCCCCACAAAGTCGCCCAACGCATCTTTTCAACTTCTTCCTCGATGCTTGAGGCTATCGCCGAATTTCCGATGTTGGCATTGATTTTCACCAGAAAATTTCGCCCGATAATCATCGGCTCAGATTCGGGATGATTGATGTTCGCCGGAATTATCGCCCGACCTCTAGCCACCTCATCACGCACAAATTCGGGCGTGACAAATTTGGGGATGGACGCGCCGAATGACTGGCCGCCGTGCTGGTGCATCAGCGACGAACGGTCATCGCCATCACCGTTCTGGAGCGTTTCGAACGCGATCTTACGTCCCAGATTCTCGCGGATCGCGACGAATTCCATCTCGGGCGTAACGATGCCATTACGCGCATAGTGCATCTGCGTTACACACGAGCCAGACCTCGCTCGAAGGGGCGAACGTTTCAGGCCCGGGAATTCCTCCAAGCGGCCTTTACCGTTCGTTGAACCCTTATTTACGTGCGGGCTACTGACTCGTGCGGTCTCTTCTGCACCTGCACTCAAATAGCCATTGTCCTGCGGAACGACAGTTCGACCCTTATATTCCTCGACATCGGCACGCGCAAATATCCACTCTCGCCTCAATGCCGGCAGACCGTTTCGCACTGCGTGACCGGCGTCGGCATCCGTCCACGGCCCGCTCGTGTCGTAAACGCGCACCGACTGATTCTCGATGAGCGTGCCGTCCATCTCCTTTGACGGCGACAAGGCTATTTCGCGAAAAGGCACACGCATTTCGTGAGAACCGCCGGCCTCGACATAAACCTTTTGCGATGCAGGCAGTCTCACCTCATCGCTGTTCTTTTCTGCTTTTTGCTGACTGCTGACTGCTGACTGCTGTTTCATGGTTTTTCTCCCTTCGTCGGTATTATCCGCATCAGGTTTCTAGGGTAATGTCCCGCGTATGGAACAACTCTCAGCTATGGCAAGCTCCCCTGAAAACTCCTATCTGCACCTCTGATATTACGCTGAGCCCTGATCGACTGCAAAGAATCGTCGACGGGCTGCATCTTGTAACTGTGGTATAAGAATCTGAGATGGAGCGAAAGGGGATGGAGTTCTTATTTCTTCTGCTGACAGCTTGGTTCACGGCGTGTTCACCTGACGGAGCTCCGGAGAACAAGCTGGTCACTACCGTTGATGGCGTCCAATTTCGCGTCGAGGCCGTCGCGACCGGGCTCGAAGTGCCCTGGGGCTTTGCCTGGCTGCCGACGGGTGAAATGCTGGTCACGGAGCGGCCCGGACGCGTGAGGATAGTTGAGAAGGGTAAATTGCGGGCCGAACCTGTTTTCGTTGTACCGGACGTCGAGCCTTCGAGCGAAAGCGGGCTAATGGACATCTCGCTGCATTCGAATTTTAGCCACAACAACTTTGTCTATCTCGCCTATTCGTATAACAAGGACGGCAAACGCGTTAAGGTGATGCGTTATGTACTGAAGGACGGCAAATTCACCGAGCCGAAGGTCATCATCGAGGATATTCCCGGAGCGCCGAACCATGCGGGAATGCGGGCTCGTTTCGGACCGGATAAGAAACTGTATGTCACAACAGGTGATGCGACCGATTGGAACGCTGCGCAAAAGTTGGATACGCTTGTGGGCAAGACGCTCAGGCTGAATGACGACGGGACCGTTCCGCAGGACAATCCATTCATCAAACGTGAGGGTGCACGGCCCGAGATATGGAGCTACGGCCACCGAAATGCTCAAGGACTAGCCTGGCAGCCGGGCAGCGGGCTGATGTTCCAGACCGAGCACGGGCCGAGCACATTCGAAGGCAAGGGCTCAGGCGGCGACGAGGTCAACATCGTCGAACGCGCCTCCAATCTCGGCTGGCCCGAGATCCACCACACGGAAAAACGCGAGGGAATGGTTTCGCCGCTGCTCGAATACTCACCAGCGTGTGCACCGGCAAGCGGCACGTTCTACAACGGGATGCAGTTCCCGATATTCAAGGGCAATTTCTTTTTCGGCTGCCTCCGCGGCGCACGCATCATTCGCGTCATCCTGGACGGCCGCAAGGTCGTGCGTCAGGAGGACCTGCTGTCGGGTTCCTTTGGCCGAATTCGTGAGATCGCTGAAGGGCCCGACGGCTTTATCTATTTCGCAACATCCAATCGGGACGGTCGCGGGACGGCCGCCAAGGACGATGACCGCATCATGCGATTGGTCCTGGAGCCGAGAAGACCGGAGGATTAGGTCTTATCTCTTCCTTTTAGATGTTTGGTCGTATGCTCGGTCACGGACGAAAACAGGTCGCGGGCCGGCGGGGCCGGTATTTGCAAGTCGTTCGCTCCGATATCAAGGCCCTTGAGGATCTCAGTATCGGTCTGCGCCTCGGCGGCACCGTGTCGCGGAACGGTGAGAAATATCCCGTTCAGAATGAACCCCAGGCCTATAAAGAACGCTACGAGACCCAGCCCCGCAAGAAAGAGCAGGTCCTCCTGGCCTTTCACGATACTCACAAATGACATTGCGATCGCGGCGCCGAGGCCGATCGACGCCAGGATCGTGCCGATCCGCATGCGCCTGAGACGCCTTTCGGCCGGCGATTCGAGAAATTTCTCTATCTGGGGCAGCACCTCTTCGGTGACTGTCGACAACTCGGCAGCCGAACGGATCTCGCGAATGCGAGCGGCAACAGCAGCCCCGATCTCATTGCGGGCCGTCGCCGCTGACACCGTAATGGTGTCAGTGACCGCCGCTCTCACACCGCGCAGATCGGCTCCGCACGAGCGGCAAAACTGGTTCGCCGAAAGATCTTCAACTCCACAACCGGGGCAGAACATAGCTACTAGGAAATACGCGGCTTTCCGGCCAAGGTTCCCGCTACTCGCCTTCCAGCAACACCTTCGCCTCGGCAAGCTCGACCTTGTGGCTGTCGGAGACGACCGGATAATGCAGGTCTAAGGATTCGAGTTTTTGCACTATCACCTCAGACACCGCGAGACGTGTGAACCACTTCTTGTCCGCCGGAACGACGTACCATGGGGCATGCTCCGTCGAGGTTGCCTGGATCGCTTCGGTGTAGGCGTGCATATATTTGTCCCAATGTGCCCTCTCTTTGACATCGCCCATTGAGAATTTCCAGTTCTTGTCCGGCTCAGCGATCCTGTCGAGGAAACGCTGCTTCTGCTCGGCTTTCGAGACGTTCAGAAAGAACTTGAGAACGTGCACGCCGTTCTCGGCGAGATGTTGTTCCCAGTCACGAATATGGACGAACCGCCTGGTCCAGAAGTCGGGCGCATCCTGCACCTCCGGCGGCAAGCGCTGTGCACCCAGGTATTCGGGATGCACGCGGACAACTAGCACCTCTTCGTAATGCGACCGATTAAAGATGCCGATCATTCCCTTGCCGGGCAGGGCCTTCTGACAACGCCAGAGAAAATCGTGATCCAGTTCCTCGGCCGATGGCTGTTTGAATGAGACCACATGGCAGCCCTGCGGATTGACGCCAGACATAACGTGCTCGATCGCCCCATCCTTGCCCGCTGCGTCCATCGCCTGAAAGACGATCAGCAGCGAATACACATCCTGCGCGTAAAGCACGTCCTGCAGCTCGCGAAGCCGCTTGACGTTCTTCGCAAGGTCTTTCACCGCCGCATCTTTGTCTGTATAATCGCCGGTGAAATCGGTTGCATGTTCACGAAGGTCGAGTTTTGCGCCCTCTTTGGCGCGAAAGCTATCGATGTTCATAAGAAATAATCCGAAATAAGTGATAGGTGAAAAGTGCGAAGTCATAAGTTCTGACTTCTCACTTTTCACCTTCCACTTATACCTTATTCCGAGGGTAATAACATGAAAAAGCTCATTCTTCTGCTGATGCTCGCGATGTCGGTTGCCGTGGCCGCTCAGCAGCGGCTTGTCCCGAACAAGGTCACGCTCAAGAGCGGCAAGACATTTAAGCTCAATGTCGCCGAGGGCTTTGAGATCATACCGGCCTTGGAAGGGCTAAAGCGTGTCCGCTTCTTTGCAAAGGCACCCGACGGCCGCATCTTTGTTACGGATATGTACAACCTGACGGACAACAAGCGCGGAACCGTCTATATACTCGACGGCTGGGACGGCGCAAAGGGCACGTTTGCACGGGCGATCCCATATATGACCAATTTGCGTAATCCAAACAGCTGTCAGTTTTACCGCGATGCAAACGGGCAGGACTGGTTCTATCTCGCCGAGACGCATCAGTTGACGCGGCGAAAGTTCACGCGCGGCGAGACCAAGCCGACAGATAATCAGCCACAGGTTCTTGCGACCTTTCCCGATTACGGCCTGAGCTACAAATACGGCGGTTGGCATCTGACGCGCACGATCTCATTCTCGCACGGCGGTAAGCTCTATGTCTCGGTCGGCTCATCCTGCAACGCCTGCGTCGAAAAAGAAAAGGTTCGCGCGAGCATTGTCGAGATGAATCCTGACGGTTCGGACCAGCGCGAGCTGGCTCGCGGACTCCGCAATGCCGTCGGCCTGCGCGCTATCGGCAACAACGTATTTGCCACCAATCAGGGCTCAGATCATCTCGGCCTGCAGAAACCGGACGAGACCTTTTACGCGCTAAAGGACGGAGCCGATTACGGTTGGCCGTATTGCCATTCGTCGAACGGCAAGATATTTGCCGACCCCAAGTTCAAACGGCCCGGCCAATGTAAGGATGTGCCCGCGCCGTACGCCTATTTCCCCGCTCGCTCGTCGGCGTTAGGCTTTGATTTTTTTGACGAGGCGGACGCGCTGTTCGGCAAATTCGGTGTGTTCCTTGTAGCACTTCACGGCTCGACAAACAAGTCCATCGGCCACGGCTATCAGGTCGTCGCGATGCGAAAGGACGAACTCCTGCAGCCCGTCATCACTGGCTTTCTGACCGGGAGTACCGTCCACGGCCGACCGTGCGATGTCCTGCGGCTCGATGCGAATTCGTTCCTGCTTACCGATGATTTTTCGGGGATCGTCTATCTTGTCCGGCGAAAAGGAACAACGACAAACATCGCACACAACACCGAGAACGTCACCGAACCTCTCGCACAGCAGTCGTCACCTACGGATTCATCGCCAAGGGCGTGCCTCTCAATGGTCGTGTGTCTGGCTGCCGCATTGCTGCGCAGGGTGGCCTGATCAGGCTGTGAATTTCTCGACGGCGGCACGCATTTCTTCGAGGAATTCGAGGTCGTATTCCGAAAGGATGTTCTGCTGCGCCTGCATCTCGAGCATTAGATCGAGAGCTCGGCGGTAGTTCTCACCGGCCGATCGCAGTGCGTTTCTGAACTTCGCCGGATTGGCCTCATACAGCTTGCCGACCTCACCATATGCTGTTGCGAGGTTATTCTTTGTTCGCTTGTCGTTCGGGAACTGCCCGTTGACCGCCACATAGATCGCGACGGCCTGTTTGAATGTGTCAAGCGCAGGCGCGAGTTGACCCATCTTCTTCTTGGTATTAGCAAGCCTGAGAAGCGATGCGGCAAGGTCGGCTTTTAGGCGTCCGTTGCGAGTTTCGGTTTCGATAATCACCTGGTAGAGACGGCTTGATTCTTCGAGGTGTGCAAGGGCCTCGGCGGGGCGGCCGATGTTGTTCGCGGCCTGGCCGAGGTGCGAAAGCGATTTCGCAAGCCGTTGTTTTGCACGGATATCGGAAGCATCTCTAGCCACCGCGTCACGCGCCATTCGTGCCGCCTTTTCCTGAAAACGATAGAACCTCGGGTTGTCGATCTCCTCGTTGATATTGCCCGCCAACCAGTACGTCAGCCACATCGCATCCTGCGTAACGCCATCTTCAGGCGATTCAGCGGCCAAGCGTTCGAGCGTCTCAACGGCCCGCGTCATCTCGCTCTCGGCCTGTTCCTGCTTCGATTCCCAGGAAAGCGAATATGCCTTTTGCGCGTAGCAGGTCCCTAGCAGTCGACGTGATTCGGGCGAATTGCGCGGTTCGAGAATAGCAATGGCCGAGTCGTAGAACGGTATGGCCTTACCGTATGCACTCAGACTCGTCTGCCCGACGCCGGCGTCGTAGTTTGTCTGCGCGAGCGAGAATGCAACCTAGTCTGAATTGTCGCGAGCAAGCAATTCTTCGAGCATCTGACGCGCTGCGAGCATATGCGATTGCTCGCCGTCGTAATCGTTTGTCTCTGCCAGCACGCGCCCAAGCAGGCGATGGTTCTCGGCTGTTCGCCAGCGCAAATCGTTGTCGTTCGGAGTCTCATTGAGAATTGCCTTTCGTATCGCCAAAGCTTTTTCATAGCTGCCGATCGCATCGGCCAACATGATGAAGTTCGGGTTCGCCGGATTGCCTTGCAGGTCGCCGATCTTTTGATATGCGGAGGCAAGCTCGGCCTGTAATTGCAGGTCGTTCTGTGATTGCGAAGCGAGACTGTCGAGGTATTCAACGGCCCGTTTTAGAATGATCTCGCGTGCGGCAAGCGAGCCGGGCAGCGATTCGATCTCGGGTGCGATCTCGAAAAGGAGCGAATTCGACAGCCGCCGCACGTCATTGAACCGCTGTTCGGCAAGGTCGCGCTCTCGCCGAGCAACATTGTATTGCCACAGCGTGACGACGAGGCCGAGTATCAATGCGATGAGCACTGCCGCCGCCGCTGAGACCGCTATTCTATTGCGACGAAAGAACTTAGCGGCACGATAAGTGATTGTGGCGGGCCGTGCCGAAACGGGCCGCCCGGCGAGGTAACGCTCAATATCATTCGTCAGCTCATCGACCGATGAATAACGCTGCGTCTCGTCCTTCTGAATTGCTTTGAGAACGATGTTGTCGAGATCCCCCTTGAGAGTCGGGCCTCGGTCACCGCCGAACTCCCCAAGGTCGCTCGGCCTCGGCGGTTCGCTGTCGGACATCGTCCTGATGATCTCGTCGAGGCTGCGGCCGTCAAAATCATAAGGCTTCCGGCCCGTCAGTAGTTCGAACAGGACAACGCCGAGCGAATAGACATCGCTGCGCGTCGTCACATGCTTGCCGAGAAACTGCTCAGGGCTGGCATATGCGGGTGTGAACGCGCGGTTCACGGTCGCCGTCGTTTCAGCCTCAAAAATGTTCTGATCGACGATCTTTGCCAGGCCAAAATCGAGCAGTTTTGGCTCGCCGTTCGCGGTGACAAGAATGTTGCCGGGCTTGATGTCACGGTGGACGACGAGGTTCTGGTGAGCATAGCTGACCGCCGAGCAGATACGCGTGAACAACCGCAATCGAGCCGTGACATCGAGGCCCGCGTTGTCGCAAGATTCGATCAGCGACCGGCCCTCGACGTATTCCATCGCGAGGAATGGCTCGCCGTCGTCGGACACGCCGCCGTCGATCAGCTTTGCGATGTTGGGATGATTCAGGTCGGCGAGTATCTGCCGCTCGCGCCGAAAACGCCGCTCCGTCTCGGCGTCGATGATCGTATTTCGGATGACCTTGAGGGCGATCTGCTGGTCAAACTCGCCATCCGACCGCTTGGCGAGAAACACGGTGCCCATCCCGCCCGCCCCAAGCTCGCTAATGATCTCAAAATGCCCGAATTGCCGTCCGGCGTATTTCTCTCTGTCGCCCTTTATCGCCGCCGTCAGATCGACGGCGTTGCGTTCAAAACTGTCGTCCGCCTCGTCGTGCTCGGCCAGCAGCGACTCGACCTCTGAGCGCAATTCCGCGTCGCCTCCGCACGCCTCATCGAGAAAAGCCACACGCCCGTCCGGCGCGAGTTCGCCCGCCTCGACGAATATCTCTTTGACACGTTCCCAGTCAGAGCGGCCCATAACTAACGTTTCAGTTCGCGCCGAAGCCATGCCTTTGCAAACGCCCACTCGCGCTTGACGGTGCGTTCCGAGATTCCCAGCACATGCCCGGCCTCGACATTCGAGAGCCCGCCAAAGAAGCGCATCTCCACTATCCTCGCCTGTCGCGCATCGGCCTTCGCTAATTCCTGAAGCGCTTCTTCCAGCCGGAGCACGTCGATCTCGGTACTCTCGGCCAGCCTGTCGGCCTCGGAAAGCAAGACACGTTCGCCGCCATAGCGCCGCTGAGAGCCCTTGCCGCGGGCGTGATCGATAAGGATATGCCGCATCACTTGCGCCGCGACGGCAAAGAAGTGTGCGCGGTTCTGCCAACTGACATTGTCCCAGTTCACGAGCCGCATATACGCCTCGTGCACCAGCGCTGTCGGCTGCAGCGTGTGGCCTGAGCGTTCGTTCTTGAAGTACGCACCGGCCAACCGCCTGAGATCGTCATAAACGATCTCCAACAGGCGCTCGGGCGCGCTTTCATCACCGGCACCTATTTTGCCGAGTATGTCAGTGACATCCGATCGCTCGTTCATCGCTCCTTACAGGTTTTCACTGATTATACACGGCATTTCGGCTGACAACCTTTTTTTTCTTGCAACGCATGTCCCTTTCCCGCACCTGCCATCGCCTTATCGGTCGAAGGAAACATTCCTGCGGAGGCAAAACAATGAAGAGCAATACCGAGTCAAAACGACTCTCGACAATATTCAAGAACATTGCGGGCGGGCTCATGATCACGGCAATGACCGCGATCGTCGCGGCAGCACAGTTCACATACAACGGCGACTACGACCGCACGTTCGGAGCAACGAACGGATACACGACCGATCCCGGAGACATCGTTCCCGAACTGACGGGCGAGGTCACTCAGCTCTATACGGCCCAGCTGCTGCCGGACGGCTCGATCATCGCGGGCGGCCGCATGTATCAGGGCTCATCGCCCGATTTCTTCTATGTAAAGAAATACACGCCGGGCGGAGCAGTTGATACGAGCTTTGGCACCGGCGGCATCGCGATCGTCAACTTCTTCCAAAGGACGGCCGGCAGCCACTTTGACCCGGCGAACGGCCTGTCGGTCGAGCTGCCATCGAAGCTCGCCGTCCAGCCCGACGGCAAGATACTGATCGGCGGTCAGTGCATAGTCGATGCCCCGCCTGGACTTAACGGATTTGGGACGGATGCCTGTCTGATCCGCCTCAATGCGAATGGCTCCGTGGACACGACATTTGGCAACAATCTTGTAATTACGGCACAGGTCGGCGGGGTCAATCAGCAACAATGGCTGATCGGTCAGGGGCGAATGCTGTTCCAGACGGGCGCGATCGGTGACGGCGCTGTTTTTGGCACGGGCGGCACCATCAATGACATTGTCATCGAGCCGGACGGGCAGATACTTCTCGCAGGCCAGACACGTGACTATTTCTCGACCTTCTCCGTCCGCGGCTGGAGCGGATTTCTAATCCGGCTCAATCCCAACGGCACGCCCGACCAGAACTTTGGCGTAAACGGCGTCGCACGTTACGTCGGCTCGGCCGCCGGGAGCGGATCGAATCCTTGCTGGACCGAACGCCGTCTCGTCGGCCTGACGCTGCTGGAGGACGGCAAGATCCTCGGCCTCGGCAGCGACGGCGACAACGACACAACTGGCGGGCAATGCCTGCTGCGTTCAAAATTCGCCGTCACCCGCTGGTCGGCAAACGGCATCCTCGAGACGAATCAAACACTGTCACATGCTAACATCAGCGGCTTTGGCGCCAATTCGAGTTACACTGCGAAAGTGGTCGGCGGCGGCAAGGTGCTCATCTCGGGCTCGAACGCCGACAAGGCCGTGCTCGGGCGATTTCATCTCAGCACCCTGACGCCCGACACGTCGTTCTCGAACAACGGCTTTACCGAGTACCTGACGCCGCCCACGGCATCAGCACAGCGGCCGTTGTTCCTGATCGATGCGATCATGCCCAACGGCAAGATCGTCGGCCGTGATAACTATCATCCTTACAGCGTTCTGCGATTCAATCCAGACGGCTCGGCCGACCAGTCATTTGGCAACGAGAGTTGGAACGACGCGCTCGGCGAGCGTGGCCGCAGCGGCCCGATGGCCCTGTTTCCGAATGGGCAAACGCGCAATTACGTCATCGGTGCCACTCTCTTGAGGCCGAATGGCCGCCTAAACTTCGTCGGTTATGGCGACCCGTGCAACATTGGCCCGTTCCCCTGCTGGGGCATCGTTACGCAGCAGAATACGACGAGCGTCAGCGGCATTCAGGCCGATTTTACGAATGACGGCAAGGCCGAGATTGCGGTCTATCGCCCGGCCGATGGCATGTGGTATCAGCAGAATTCGTCCTCAAACGCCTTCTCGGCCGAGAATTGGGGACTTGCCGCTGACCGGCTCGCACCCGCCGATTTCAACGGCGACGGCAAGACCGACATCGCCGTTTTCCGAAACGGCGCGTGGTACATCAAGCAGAGCGGCACCGGCACGCTGCGGACCGAGTTCTTCGGAACTGCGGGCGACCTGCCGAGGCCGGGCGACTTTGACGGCGACGGCCGCGCCGACATAGCCGTGTTCCGGCCATCGAATGGCACATGGTATGCGATCCGCAGTCGCGACGGACAGTTCACCCAAAACCAGTTCGGCGCAAATGGCGACGCACCGCTGCTCGGCGATTTCGATGCCGACGGCAAGTCGGACATCACGGTGTTTCGCAACGGAACATGGTATCAACTCCTCTCGACCGTCGGGCTTCGCATCCTGCAGTTCGGCGTCGCGGGCGACGTTCCCGTGCCCGGCGATTACGACGGCGACAGCAGGGCCGATCTCGCTGTGTTCCGCAACGGAACGTGGTACATCCTGAAGACCACGAACGGCGCCGCCCGCATCGAGCAATGGGGCATTGCCGGCGACCGGCCGACACCCGCGGATTACGACAATGACGGGCGTACCGACATTTCAGTCTTTCGCAACGGCACATGGTGGACCGTCAGAAGCGGCGACGGCGGCGTTTCGTCCTCGCAGTTCGGCACGGCGGGCGATATGCCGGTCCCGGCCGCATATCTTCCATAGATTGGTTTCCGAAAAAACACTTGCGGGGCGGTTCACCGCCCTGCTTTTCTTTTGTAACAATATCTGTTACGATTTGCGCTATGAATATCGGCATCACGGTCTATCCGACTTACGGCGGGAGCGGCATTGTGGGCTCTGAGTTGGGTCGTGATCTGGCCGATCGCGGGCATAACGTGCATTTCATCTCGTCGGTGATGCCGATGCGGCTAAGCGAACCGCATGAGCGAATTCACTTTCACGAGGTCGAGATGATGTCGTATCCGCTCTTTGAGCACCAGCCGTACGACCTTGCTCTCGCGACCAAAATGGCAACCGTCGCCCGCGCCGAAAAGCTCGATCTGCTGCACGTTCACTACGCGATACCGCATTCGATCTCAGCGATACTCGCCCGCGAATCGATCAAGGAGAAACGCTATGTGCCCGTCATTACAACGCTGCACGGCACTGACATCACGCTGGTCGGCGCTGACAGGTCGTATCTGCCGATCACTCGCTACGGCCTGCAGCAATCTGACGGCGTGACGGCCGTCTCGAAGTTTCTCAAGCAGGCGACGATCGAGACATTCGATTTTGACGACATCGAGGTGATACCGAATTTTATCTGCCAGAACCATTACAAGCGGCTGGATGATTCGCCGCTGAGGAATGAACTGGCACCCAACGGTGAACGCCTGCTCGTACACGTCTCAAACTTTCGTGCCGTCAAGCGCCCCGTCGATTGCGTCGAGATCCTCGCAATTGTTCGTGGGAACGGCGTCAACGCCCGGTTGATAATGGTCGGCGACGGCCCAGAGTTGTCGGCCGTTCGGTATCGGGGCGAGCAGCTTGGCATGAACGGCAATGTGGTTTACGTCGGTAAACAGGCAAACATTGCGGACTATATGGGCATCGCGGACGTATTTCTGCTGCCGTCCGAACTAGAATCCTTCGGCCTTGCCGCCCTCGAAGCCCAGGCCTGCGAAGCACCGGTCGTGGCGACCCGCATCGGCGGCATTCCCGAGGTCGTGGCCGACGGCGAAAGCGGTTATCTCAGCAACGTCGGCGACGTAGAAAAAATGTCCGCCGACACGCTCAAATTGCTAAATGACGAGGAATTACGCCGCAGCTTCGGCGCCCACGGCCGCGACCTCGCCGTCCAGCGATATTCCACCTCAAAGATCATCCCGCAATACATCGCCTACTACGAAAAGGTCGTGAATAGCGCTCAGCTGTCAGCCGTCACCAGTCGGTAGATGCTCTCGCTGATGCTGACCGCTGATTGCTGAATGCTGCAAAGATACATGCACAACCTCGAACGCGACCACGCGATGCGCGATGACAATCGCGTAGTGCACCCGTTCGGCTGGGGTACGGAATTTATCGGCGAACACGCGAGTGGCGACGAGCCGAAAGAGGTATTTAGCGAGTATTCGAGGCAATCGGTCGTGAACAGCGACGAGTTCTTCTTTCTTCCTGAAATTTCAAATTTTAAATCTCAAATTTCAAATTCCGGCGAACAAGTAACCTGGACCAGCGGCATCGAGACGCCCTCACCCGAGAACAACACTGTCTATGCGCACTATTTTCCAAACCCAAGAGGCAACAAGACCGCCGTCCTCATCCTGCCGCACTGGAACGCAAAGACCGGCACGTATTTTGACCTCGCCAAGATCTTTAACCGCGTCGGCATCTCGGCCCTGCGGATGACGATGCCGTATCACGAGAACCGCAATCCGCCCGAGTGCGAGCGTGCCGATTACCTCGTCGCCCCGAACGTCGGCCGCACGCTGCAATCGCTGCGGCAGGCCGTGGTCGATGCGCGCTCCGCCGTTAGTTGGCTAAAACAGCAGGGCTACGAAAAGATCGGCGTCCTGGGCACCAGCATTGGCTCGTGCGTGGGCTTTTTTGTGTTCGTTCACGATATGCGGATCGATGCGGGCGTGTTTAACCACGTATCCGGCTACCCGGCGGACGTCGTCTGGCACGGCATTACGACGTATCACGTCAAAGAGGGCCTCGAGGGCAATCTCACGCTCGATGAGCTTCGCGAATACTGGCTGCCCATCTCGCCGATGAGCTATATCGAGAAACTCGCCGCCCAAACGCCCCGTCCGCAGCGATACATCTACGGCCTCTACGACCTCAGCTTCCCCGTCAACCTGTCACGCGACATCATGGCCGAACTCCGTCGCCACAACATCAACCACAGCGAGGTCCGCATCCCATGCGGCCACTACACCCTCGGCGAAAAACCATTCGTCTGGTACGACGGCTGGAAGATCGTGTCGTTCCTGCGTAAGCACCTGAAATAACTACTTGCAGCAGAATATCGGATAACTCTATAATAGACCCTATCCGATATGCCACAAGATATCCGTAAACGCATCGCAGAAAAGAAGGCAGCCTTGGCAGGTCTTCGGCCATTGCCCAAGGTTGCCCTTGAGCGTCTGCGTCAGGACCTTTCGGTCGAATGGACTTACAATTCGAACGCGATCGAAGGCAATACCGTTTCACTACGCGAGACGCGCCTGGTGATCGAACAGGGCCTGACCATTAGCGGAAAGACGCTGCGCGAGCATTTTGAGATAAACAACCATCAACGAGCGATAGAGTTTGTCGAATCCATCGCGAAACGGCGAACGCCGATAACCGAAGCAGAGACACTCGAAATTCATCGGCTTATATTGGACAATGTCGAGATAGAATTCGCCGGACGATATCGAACAGGCCGCGTCAGGATATTGGGCGCCAACTTTGTGCCGCCAAACCATCTGAAAGTTCGCGATCTCATCAGTGAACTTCTTAGCCAAATATCCAAAAGAACAAGCAAACCTGACATCATCGGCCTCGCCGCATATTTTCATCATCGATTCGTTTGGATCCACCCGTTCTACGACGGCAATGGCCGCACCGCAAGACTGTTGATGAATTTGCTGCTGATGAGAAACGGCTTCCCGCCCGCGATCATTCTGGTCAACGACCGAAAGAAGTACTATCGGGCACTGGACGCTGCAAACAACGGTAACCTTCAGCCATTCGAGCTCGTAGTCGCCCAAGCCGTCGAACGCTCGCTGGACATCTACCTCGAAGCCGCAGGCTACCGGCCCGAAGACGAGTACATATTGTTGTCGGAACTTGCGAAGAAATTCGACCTGTCACAAGAATATTTGAGCCTGCTGGCACGCAGCGGAAAGATTGATGCTTACAAACCGTCGCGGAATTGGCTCGCGACGGAAAAGGCTATACGGGATTATTTAAATCTGGTAGCCTTTCAGCGATTGAAAGAATAGACGATAGTCGTTCTAAATATTACAGGCTTATTTCCAAGCAAAAATGGTGCAAACTTGGCTTGTTGCGCCGCCCTTATTGCTGCCATACGTAAAAGAGGATGGCCCGACACGGCCCTGGCCGACTGAACATTTCCAACGTCATCGATCAACACCTCGACATTCACCTTTCCAGAGGCATTCACATGCCCCGCCGCGTCCGGATATTGCGGTTTCGGCAGCGAGATAGCGCGTTGACTGCACACTCCACAGCTAACTATCAAAGTCTTTCTCTCGGCCTCTTCCCGCACCCCTTCGACGGTGGAAAGTTATATACAACCAAACCTGTTCGTTCCATAGGCGGAGCGTGCCCATGAGACCTGAACCTAGCTTGTTTCGCGGCGGCGACCGCCGCGCCTCGGAAGAACTGATTACCTGAAATGGCCTCTGCGTCTTTGACACGACCGTCCTTCGAGATAAGCACCTTTACGCTGACTTGTCCGCGAGCACAAGCATCCAGCGGCACGCTTGGGTAGGCGGGTTTCGGCAGCGATGTGGCAGAATCGTTCATGATCCAAACGTAGGGAATAGTCTGCTGCCCCAACGCCGGCATGAAACCAGTCGTCATAACCGCGAGAAGAACCCAGATCTTCATAGCTTATGAATTAGACCCCAAACAACTATGTTTGTTCCAGCTTACATCCAATCGGTGCTAAAATCTTCTCGCCTGACGGATGAGTCCTGTCGCTGACAAATTTCACCAGACCATCGACGAAGAGGTCGCGCATTTGATCTCGCGTGCGGAGAATGCTCGCGGGATGACGGCCGACCGCGTGAGGCCGCGTGTCGATGCGGCGCTTGAGAAATATCTTTTCGCGGCGGACGCAAAGCCGGAACATGCTGAGATCAAAGAATTTATCGACGAGATACGTTCTGACGATCTTTGTTTGATATTGGCGTGCGAAGGCGGTGACGAGCAGGCTTGGGAGGATCTGGTCGCGAATTTTGATTCGACGGTAAAGTCTGCCGCGCGAAAGATCTCGTCAAACTCCGAGGATGCCGAGGACCTGGCGTCGTCGATCTGGGCCGAGCTTTACGGGCTGCGGACCGACGCCGAGGGAAATAAAAAGAGCAAGCTCGCGTATTATTCCGGCCGCGGTTCGCTCGCCGGCTGGCTGCGGGCGGTCGTATCGCAGCTTGCGGTCGATCATTATCGTAAGGTCTCGAAATTCGTCCAGATCGAGGAAGACCGTGAATTCGAGAATCTCGCGGCCGAGGCCGCCGGGAACGATAATCACCATTTCACATCGCACGTAGTAAATCCCGAGGACGAACTGACCGACACCCTCGGACAGGCCGACGTGACCGAGGCGTTAGCGGCAACGGTCGCTTCGCTCGATGCCGAAGACCGGCTGATAATGAAGCTATACTATTTTGACGACCTGAAATTAAAGGACATCGCCGCGACCTTCGGCTATCACGAAGCCACCGCCAGCCGTAAGCTCACGCGCGTGCAGGCCGACATTCGAAAAGGCGTCGAAAAGCGGTTGAAGAACAAACACGGCTGGACCGACAATGAGGTAAAAAAATACCTCAGCGACACTGCCGCCGGCCTCGGGCTGAATCTGGAGACGATGTTCGCGGCGATCGCGTTACTTGTCCTGGTGCAAGATTTTTGGCTCTAGCCGTTCTTTAGATGGCAAATCCTCAGTGTTCTCTGTGAACTCTGTGGCTTAGAAGATGGAACTGGAATTCGACAAAGAAATTGACGCTATCCTGCGAAAAACGCGGGCCGACGCCGCTTCGAGCATGATGCCTTCGGGCGTCCATCTCGACGCCGACGCCGTGGCGGCATTTGTCGAAAATACCCTGCCCGACAAGGCTAAACATTTGTATATAGAGCACTTTGCCGACTGCGGCCCGTGCCGAAAGCTGCTCACTCAGAGCATCCTGATCAACCAGACAGCGGCCACGACGGCCGCAGGTGCGGCCGAAGTTCTTGATGCGGTCAACGTCATACCCTGGTACAGCCGGTTTTTCCGCGCACCGAGCCTTGCCCTTGTAATGGGTGCTATGGTGATCGCGTTTAGCGGCGTGCTTGGCTATCTCGTCCTGCAGAACCGCGAATCGCAGAATGCGACGGTTTCACAGGTAGCCAACCGACCGATCGTGAACAGCCCTTATTCGACCAGTGGCTCCGCAGCATCGGACGCAGCGAATGCAACGGCTGCAAATACAAGCGCCAACACGTCGGAGCCTGCCCCGATGGACGCTCCGCCGCGGGGGATCGCAAATTCAGGGACGGGGCCGTCCGTATCCGGCGACGGCGTTATCGATGATCGTTTTGCAGGTGCCCAACCGGAAGCTCCGCGAGCGGCAGACAAGCCCCTCGATCTTGTGACCAGCGAATCAAAACCGCCGCCGCCGGCCGCAGCGCCACGCGAACAGCCCGCAGCCGTTGGTGGCCTAACGCGCGAAGAGGCAGCGAGTGAGCGTAAGGACGAAGACGCCAGCCTCGCCAAGGGAAAGGCCGCGGCTCTCGATAGCGGCCGCCGGGACATGCCTGCCGCACCCGCGAAGTCCGGCCCGGCACGTGCCTCAGGACCTGTTCAGATGCAGTCGAATCAGGTAAACGCGCAGACGTTCGAGATGGCGGTCAGTCGCAAGGTAGGCGGCCGGACGTTCGAGAACAGGAACGGTGCCTGGTATGACAGCAAATACACCGGGCAGGCGACGACCAACATCCGCCGAGGCACCGACGAATTCACGAAACTCGACAGCGGCCTTCGCAAGATCGCCAAGGAACTCAATGGTGTCGTAGTGGTCCTCTGGAAGGAAAAGGCCTATCGCATCAATTAGCCTTTGGTACACGCCCATTCGATTTCGGTCGGCCTTAGAGCCGATCCTTTGCGTTTTGCGTCGTAATTGTGTCATCGATTTTACCTTCCGTTTGTGAGAAACTAAAGTTTTCGCTGGTACTTTTGAGGACGCAATTTAGATGAAGAAATTATTGCTTTTATTGGTCGTCTCCATCGCCGGATCGAGTTTCTCGGAACGCAGGGCGGCCGCCGACGGCGGACAGCCTGAGATGCCATCGCCGCATCTCGTTATCAGTCAGTTTCAGGGCGGCGGTTCAGTCGCGGAGGACGAATTTGTAGAGATACACAATACAAGTTCGAGTCCCGTAGATCTCAACGGTTATCGGCTGATTTACCGGTCCGCGAACGGCTCTAATGATGTAACCAACCCGTTCGCCGCATGGACATCGAGCACGATCATCCCGCCCGGAGGCTTCTACCTTGTTGCATCAACAAGCTATGACGGCTCAGTGCCCGCCAATCTGACCTACAGCCCGACCGCATGCTCGTGCTCTATGAGCGCAACGAATGGCGGCCTCGCAATACGCAACGGCCCGAACAACACAGGTGCGATCATAGACTCCGTCGGTTGGGGAACCGTTACGAACGGCTTTAATGAGGGCACGGCTACGACCGCGCCCGGCCTTAACAACAGCCAGGCCCGTAAGCAGAACGGTTGTCAGGATACTGACAACAATCTGGCTGATTTTGAGAATCTCGTCCCGTCGGCCCCGCGAAACGCTTCTTCACCTGCGTCGATCTGCAGCGGATCAGGCACGAACCTCTTTGCAGCGATGTCGGCAAACCCGACGAGTGTAGCTCCGCCGGGAACGACTTTGCTAACCGTTACGGTCATTCCCGCGACCACGCCGCCCAGCACGAACATTACCGTAACTGCGAATCTCATCAACATCGGCGGCCCAACCTCGCAGCCTTTCTTCGACGACGGCACTCATGGCGATGTGACCGCCGGCGACAATATTTTTTCTTATCTCGCGACTGTGCCTCTCGGCACGCCGGGCGGCACGGCTTCGATCACCGGTGTCGCACAGGATGGCCAGGGCCGAACGGCAAATGTCGGCACTAATCTGACGATCAACGCTGCCCCGCCCGGCGAAGACCCGCTTCTGCTCGGCAATCCGTCAGGAGCTACCAGTGAGATCGCCAACGAGAACAACTATCTGATGATCAAGCCGGCATACGCCTTGTCATACAACCGGTCTAAGAACACACCAAACTGGACGGCGTGGCGACTCGATCAAAGCTGGATCGGTACGGCAAACAACGGCAGTTTTGCCCCCGACACGACGCTGCCGGCCGGCTGGTATCAGGTATTGCCGGAGGACTACTCAGAGCCGGTCTATGATCGAGGCCATATGTGCCCGTCGGGTGATCGCACGAACACACAGACCAATAACAACTACACGTTCCTGATGACCAACATCATCCCGCAGCTTCCCGCAAATAATCAGGGACCGTGGGTTGACCTTGAGAACTATTGCCGCACGCTTGCGAGCCAGGGTAACGAGATCTATATCTTTAGCGGCGGTTACGGCCAGCACACGACCATCGGCTCGACGCCGCAAAACCGCATTGTCGTGCCGACGCTTACGTGGAAGGTCGTCCTCGTTCTGCCCATCGGCAATAACGACCTCGCACGCGCTTCGGCCAAGAACACAAGGGCCTTCGGCGTGATCATGTCGAATGTCTCGATCAGCCAGAGCGCACCATGGCGTAATTTCCGCACGACGGTGGACGCGGTGGAATATCTGACCGGCTTCGATTTCTTCAACCAGATCCCGAAGAACACACAGGAAATAATAGAAAGGCGACGCGACCGCCTCTAAATACATCTGAAAGATCATGAAATTGAGGATCATCATCGGCGCCCTTCTGGTACTGACGGGCGCCGCTCCACTCTTGGCTCAACGAGAATATCCGATCTCGGGCATTCAGGGCAGTAAGAATTATTCGTCTCGCGAACGTGAGATCGTAAAAACGTCGGGCGTGGTAACGGCACGTACGAGGACGGGCTTCTTTATCCAGACACCTGACGATAAGGTAGACGGCGACCCGATGACATCCGAGGGCATCCTCGTCTATACGCGCGACGAGCCCGGCGGCGAGGCCGCTGTCGGCAATATGGTCGTCGTCTCGGGCCAGGTGCAGGAGTTCAAGCCTCGCTCCGAGCCCAACACGCTGCCGATCACCGAGATATCGATGCAGCGAGGGCGAGATGTCGTGCAGGTCCTCTCAAAAGACAATCCGCTGCCAAAAGCGATAGTGCTCAACATCGATAACTTTAAGATCAACTCGATAGATCAACTCGAGAAGTACGAAGGCATGCGCGTGACCGTTCCGGAGCTGACCGTTAGTGCGCCGACCGACGGTCGAGTCGATAATAAGAACAATCGAAGCGAATCGAACGGCGTCTTTTATGGCGTGCTCAAGGGCATTCCAACGCCATTTCGCGAACCCGGCTACGAGCTCTATGACTTCCTCTTCCTGAACGAGAAAGAACAGGCTGAGTTCAAGAAGGCATATCCGAAGATGCGTTTTTTTGATGGCAATCCGGAACGCCTCCGTGTCGAGTCGTCTGCACAGCTTGGCTCACAGCCGATCAATGTCGCCGCCAACACTGAGCTAAAGAATGTGACGGGTGTATTGCATTACGCCTATCGGACATGGTCCGTCCTCATTGATGCGGCGACGCGGCCCTCAATGGCGAGTGTGCCGAAGCACGTCAACCTGCCGGCCGCCGGTGAGCGACAGTTCACTGTCGCGGGCATGAACCTCGAGAACTTCTTCGATGACGAGGACGACCCGGCGATCAAAGAGGACATCGTCACGACCGAATCATTCAATGCGAGGATGAAAAAGATCTCGGCGGCCATTCGCGGGGTCATGCAGTCACCTGATGTGATCGGCATCGTCGAATCTGAGAATCTGTCTGCCCTAAAGCGCCTCGCCGCAAGGATCAACGCCGATACGATCGCCGGCGGCAAGCCCGACCCGAAATATGAGGCGTACCTCATTGAGGGCAATGACGGCCGCGGCATCGATAACGGCTTTCTCGTCAAGTCTTCGCGGATCAAGGTCGTGGACGTCAAACAATACGGCAAGGATGAAAAGTTCAAGAACGCTAATACAAAAGAGGACAACTTCCTTAACGATCGGCCGCCGCTGGCCCTAAGAGCTGCCATAAATGATGTGAAGACCGACGGCACGTTCGAGTTTACCGTTGTAGTGAATCATCTGAAATCGTTCCTTGGCTACAGTGACCCTAAACAGCAGGACAACGTCAGATTGAAGAAACGCCTTCAGGCTGAATTTCTTGCCAAATGGGTTCAAGAGCGGCAGAAGGCCAATTCGGTGGAACGTATTATTCTGATAGGTGATTTTAACGCCTATCAGTTCAATGACGGCATCGTGGATGTCATCGGCGCGATCAAGGGCTCGCCAGCGGCTAAGGATGCCGTGCTTAATCCGTCAGAGGACCTTGTAGAACCTAACATGACCGACCTCGTAGACCTGATAGCGGCCGATCAGCGATATTCATATCGTTTTGACGGAAATGGGCAGGTATTGGATCACATGATCATTACCGAGTCGCTGATGCCGTATGCTCAGGGCTTTGGTTATGCACGCGTAAATGCAGATTTTCCTGAGAGTTATCGTAGCGAGGACAGACCCGAACGCTACTCGGACCATGACCCTGCGATCGCCTATTTTAACCTTGATGCGAGGCCGGCCGCGACGGCAACGCCGAAGCCCTAGTTGCGTTCGAGAATGACCTCGGCAACGGCGTGTTCGGTCGTGTGGGCGAGCGATATGTGTATATGCGTTGCCCCAAGCTCATTCAACAGGCGACGGGCCTCGCCGGTGACGTTGAGTGTTGGGACGCCATTCGCGTCGGGGACGACCTCGATCTCGCGCCATGCGACCTTGCCCCGCCAGCCGGTCTTCAGGGCTTTGAGAAATGCTTCTTTCGCAGCAAAGCGAGTAGCAAATGACTGGGCAGCCGCCGCACCTTTTGCCTCGCAGTATGCGCGCTCAGAGGGAGTAAAAACGCGATCTACAAATCGCGGTGTGCGGCTGACAGTATCGCGAATGCGATAGACCTCAATAATGTCGATACCGATGGAAACGATCATACCCGAATCGCACGTCGATGATTCACAGACTTTAGCAGATTCGGGATTCTTCTGGCGAGAGGCCGGCGGCATTAAGGTCCTCGTCAGCCGGGCTCTCGAATCTGCGGGCTTTGTCAATGGTTTCTCCACCCGGCACGGAGGCGTTTCAGCCTTTCCTGAGAACAGCCTCAACCTTTCCGGTTTTGACGACGACACCGAAGAGAATATTCTCGAGAACCGTCGCCGGTTCCTGGCGGTATTCCCCGGTAAATATTCGCTTGCCCTGGCTTTGCAGGTCCATGGCGTCGATATTCGCGTCGTTACCACGAAAAAGGACATTGGCGATTCCGAGATCAATGCCGACGCAGTGATGTCCAGCCTCAACAATGTCCTTGCCGCCGCGAAGACAGCAGATTGCGTTCCCGTGCTGATCGGCGACACGGCGTCCGGAGCATATGCCGCCGTTCATGCAGGCTGGCGAGGTACGGCGCAGTTGATAGTCAAGATCGCTATCGATAGGATGCGCGAGCTTTACGGCTCACAGCCTGCTGACCTGGCCTGTGCTATCGGCCCTGCGGCCTGTGGCCGCACCTACGAGGTCGGGCCGGAGGTGGTCGATGTATTTGTCCGGAGCGTTAATGACTGGAGCCGATATTTCACACCGACCCGCAAGGGCCACGCGCTCGTAGATCTGCATGCCTGCAATCGCGATCAACTCATTAGCTCAGGGGTCAGGGCAAACAGCATCTCGATCGCCCCCTTTTGCACGATCGAACGAAGCGACCTGTTCTTCTCTTACCGACGAGAAAAGGGCGATTTCGGCCGGACCGGCCGCCTGCTGTCGGTGATCGGGCGCGGCGACGGCTAGATCACGCGAGCCGTCAATGTGATCTGCTTTGTCTTTGACGGATAACAGATCTCGTCGGTACACGATTGGGAACGGACGGTCACATTCACTCGGACAGTCCGGCCGCGATACGTCGCAGGCACCGTCACATTGAATCCAAATGACACGCGTCCCTCATAAACATTAATGGGGTGTTCCGAAAAGCTGAATTTACGGTTTCGGCCTCGCGGATAGCTAACCGGGCCTAAACGAACCCCGCCGCTGCTGCTCACCCTCACATTCGTCGGGACTGAATATTCGCTATTCGGGCGGTAGGAGTTCACATGCAGGCCGCTGGGAATGCTAAGTGTGACCGTTCCGCGCACGGTCTTACCACGCTCGGCTGTTCCGTTGGCAATTGAACCTCCAACGCTCTGGGCCTGGGCCGCAATACAGCCGAATAGGATCACGGCAGCGGCTGCGACCATTGACATCGTGTATGTAATTCTCATCTTATTACTTCAATCGTAAGCTCTCGACAAGTTCCTCAGTCTTACGTGCGATATCGTCCGATGTTTCAGCGAGCCGCGTCACTTCGAGAATGTAATGCCTTCCATTCTTTGCGACAGTATTCCTGAGAACAACGACTTCGATGCCCAACAGCGAGGCATTTGCTTCCGTTATCTTGTAAACATCGTCGCCGATCACCTCGCTGCGTGCCGTTATCACATCCTCGCTATCGTCCGTTCTATCCGGCTCGATGACCATGGTCGCTCGTGCCTGCCTGAGCTTCGCTGCCGGACCAGTCCCAAATTCTTTTGAATACGCCTCGAACGCGAGCCGCGGATCACCGCCGACAACGCTAAGGAAACCGTCCGGTTTTTGGATGCTGTATTCGTCTGTTTCTACTGTCTCCGCCTCGAATGCTGCCGCCGCCGACCGTTTAATGCGCGTCGAGACATACGCCATCAACGCCACAATGATGATGCCGATTATCAGGATCTCCATAACGCCTAATTCGATGCTGCCTTAGCGGCAAGCTGGCCGCACGCGGCATAGATATCACGCCCGCGCGGCGTCCTGATATAGGCATCGACGCCTCTCGACTCAAGAATGTTCTTGAACCTTGTTACTCGCTCGGGTGTCGATGTACGGTAATTGAGTTGCTCCGATCCGTTGTGCGGTATGAGGTTTATCTTCACGCTCCGCAACTGATATCGTTCGATCAGATCGGCTAGGCGCATGGCGTCCTCATCAGCATCATTCACGCCGCCAAGCATTACGTATTCAAACGTAAACCGCTCGCCACGCCGCAGACTCGTCTCAAACTCTTTTGCTGCCGTCATCAACTCATCGACATTCCACCGTTTGTTGATCGGCATCAGCCGATCGCGAAGCTCGTCAGTAGTCGCCGTGAGCGAGATCGCCAAATGCGGGCGATCAGCGATCTTTGCCATCTCATAGATCTTAGGCACGATGCCTGCGGTCGAGACAGTCACGCGGTTAGGCACGATGAACAGCCCATCCTCATCAGCCATCAGCCTGAGAGCGGCTAAGAGATTGTCAAAGTTCATAAATGGCTCGCCCGCCCCCATGCCGACCAGATTAGTGCCATGCGGTGTTTCAGCCCCGACGCCGTAAACGTCATTCAGGACGATAATTATCTGCTCAACGATCTCGCCGGCGGTGAGATTGCGCAGCAGGCCGAGCTTCGCGGTCAGACAAAAATCACATTTCAGCGAACAGCCCGACTGCGACGAAAAGCAGATGGTATCTCGATTCTCTGTCGGAATGTATACCGTCTCGACCGGCCGTCCGTCTGGTGTCCTCATCAGGTAACGCCGCGTCCCGTCGCTCGAGACATATCTCGACTCAACACTCAATCTACTGATCTCGGCCACCTCCGCGAGCCTCTGACGAAATTTTTTTGGCAGGTCGGTGATGCCATCAAACGAGAGCAACCGCCGCTGGTGCACCGCCTTAAAGACCTGTGTCGAGCGATATTTAGGCTCCGAGAGCGAGAGCACAAGCTCATCCAGTTCGCTCCGTGTAAGACTCGTAATATGGAGTTTCTCCACCACAGTTACAGTTTAACGCATCGCTCTGAGTTTAGGCTTCCGACGTTTTTGTTAGACTTTGAGCCTGTATGGTGAGAACTGCCATCGGCATCATCTTACTCACGCTGGCGACTGCCTGTGGCTTTGTGGCCCATCGACGCAGTGAAGGCCCGACAGCCGCGCCCAAGCCAGACCGCGGTTCGCATCTCCTCTTCGGCAACCCGTCAAATGCGACGGCTGACCCCGCAAATACTGACAACTACCTGCTCACCCACGGCGATCTTACGATGTCCTACAACAACTCGCGCGGCACGCTAAACTGGATAGCTTGGCGAACGACGGCTGCGGATCTCGGCAAACGCCGCGAGCGCCCACTTTTCAAGCCAGATATGTCCCTGCCGCCAAACTTTCGCCGCGTTCAGTATTACGATTATGCCGGAAGCGGCTACGACCGCGGTCACATGGTACCTGCGGCTGATAGGTTTGCTGACGAGCAGAAGATGGCGGATACCTTCCTGATGACGAATATCGTCCCGCAATCGCCTGATCTCAATCAATATCCGTGGAACAAGTTCGAATCCTACATTCGCGGAACGGTCCGCGGCCGGACAGATGCCTACATGATCGCAGGCGTCTACGGAGAAAAAGGCAGCATTCGAGGCCGGATCACGATTCCGACGAACGTTTGGAAGGTCGTAGTTCTCTTGCGCCCCGGCACTAGCGAGATCACCGACGCAACACGCATCATAGCCGTGGATATGCCTAACGAGAATGGGATCGCGGACGTCCTTTGGCAAAATTACATAACGACCGTCCGCGATATCGAACTGCGAACCGGCCTTGACCTGTTCAGCAACCTTCCAAAGGAACTGCAGGACCGTGTCGAAACGCGCCCGTTTCAGTCAACTGTGTACTAGACATTGAACCGGAAATCCACCACGTCGCCGTCCTGCATCACATACTCCTTTCCCTCGAGGCGGGCAAGGCCCTTATCTGCGGCGGCTTTGCGGCTGCCGCACTCGACGAGGTCGCTGTATGAAACGATCTCGGCGCGGATAAAACCGCGTTCGATATCAGTGTGGATCTCGCCCGCGGCCTGTGGGGCCTTTGTCCCGATCGGGATCGTCCAGGCGCGCACCTCCTTCTCGCCTGCCGTTAGAAAACTCATCAGGCCGAGCATGTGATACGTGGCTTTGATGAGTTCATCAACGCCGGATGATGCAAGCCCAAGGTCCTTTAGGTATTCCGCTCGGTCGGCGGGCGGGAGGGCGACAAGCTCCGCCTCGAGTTTCGCGCAAATCACGACGACGTCGGAGTTTTCCTTTGCTGCATAGTCGCTGACCGCAGCGACATGCGGATTGCTGCCCGCGTCGGCGAGCGTTGCCTCATCGACGTTTGCGGCGTAGATCGTTGGTTTCGTGGTGAGCAAGAACCACGACCTGACGAGCGCCCTTTCGTCGTCATCCAGCATCGCTGCACGCGCAGGGCGGCCCGCCTCAAGGACCGGCTGTATCTTATCGAGTATCTCCAGCTCGCGTTTCGCGTCCTTGTCGCCTGCTTTGGCAGCACGCATTGCCTTTTCGCGGCGTTTATCGGCCGAAGCAAGGTCTGCCAGGGCCAGTTCGATCTGGATCGTCTCGATATCACGGATCGGATCGACCGAGCCCTCGACGTGGACGATGTTCTCGTCCTCAAAACATCTGACGACCTGTATGACCGCATGCGTCTCGCGAATGTTGGCAAGGAACTGATTTCCGAGTCCCTCGCCCTTTGACGCCCCCCGAACGAGGCCGGCGATGTCGAGGAATTCGACGGTCGCGGGCACTTGCTTTTGCGCGTTGTGGATCTTTTCGAGCACCGCGAGGCGTTCATCAGGCACGGCAACCACGCCGACATTGGGTTCGATCGTCGCGAAAGGATAGTTGGCCGCAAGCGCCGCCTCCTGAGCGGTCAGGGCATTAAAGAGTGTGGATTTTCCGACGTTGGGCATGCCAACGATACCGGCTTGAAGCATAAGGTTGTGATTCGGCCCGTGAGGCCAAAAGACCTAATATTACAGGGAAAAAGTGGAAAAGTGAAAGGCGGGGAGGTTCTATCGGCGGGCGTAATACATTCCGATATTTTTCAGCCGTGCCGCGTTCTTCGTGTCGAGCCATGGAAACTCACGCATTGCCGCCGGCATGATCTCCTGTTCCGATATCTTGTCTGCCATTTCATCCTCGGCAAGTGCGTAGATGCGGCTCTCGACGCGTCGTGCTATCGCAGTCAGTTCATCGATCTCTGCATCACTCAGGTACGGATGCGTCCGTCGGATGCGGTCGTGGATCGGTTTGCGAAAATTCTCACCCCATTCGGTTACGAGTTCGAGCGCATTGTTGAGGAGTTCGTTGTCTAATTCCATTGATATGACGGACTATACCACGCCCGCTACATCCGGGTTCATTGCGTTTTTTCAGCAAACTAAAGTAAGTTATCTATTAGCCCCGCTCGCTTATTTATGCTGGTATCGCTGCTGCTCCTTTTGCTGATCGCGTCGGCGGGAATGATGCTGACGTATTTGATCGCCGACGACGAGCCACTGCTCTGGCGGCTCGCAGCCGGCTGCGTGGCCGGTTCGGCCGTCTTTGGGATCGCGGCATTCGCTATCTCGTATGCTGTCGGATTCAGCGCGGTCTCCGTAGTCGCGGCCCTCGCGGTTACGTCGGCCCTGTTCTTCCTGATCAGATATCGAGATACTGCAAAACGGTTCAAACACGACCGCGACAAGGCGAAGGGTAGGCTCGACGGTGCAAATCTTAGAAAGGCCCTTGGCTTTATCTACTACGCCTTCTTTTTTCTGCTCTTTTGGTTCTTTTTTGGCCAGACCGTCTATCAGACGAGTGAAGGCATCTTTACCGGCGGCTCACAGAATCTCGGTGATCTGCCCTACCACATCGGAGCGATACTCGGCTTTAGCGAGGCCGCAAAGTTCCCGCCTGACAATCCGATCTGGGCCGGGGCGAAGTACGCGTATCCGTTCATCACCGACTTTATCTCGGCCTGCTTCGTAAAGTTGGGCGTAAGCTACCGCGACGCCATTGTCACGCAGAACGTCCTCTGGACATTCTCGCTCTTCGTTCTGCTCGAGCGGTTCGTTGCCCGCGTGACGGCAAACAAGCTCGCGGGACGCATCGCTCCGGCATTGCTCTTTCTTAGCGGCGGACTCGGATTCCTGTGGTTCCTCGGCGACGTTGATACGTCGGGTAAGGGTATTATCAGCGTGCTCTCTGCCCTTCCGCGCGACTATACGATCGGCGAACAGTTTCGCTGGGGAAATTCGCTGGTAGTCCTGTTTATCACTCAGCGGAGCATGCTGCTCGGCTTGCCGCTTGTGGTGTTGGTTCTGGGCGTGTTGTGGAAGATCTTTATTGGTGAAAATGTGAAGGAGGGAAAGAGTGAAAAGGGTCCCTTCGCCGACTTTTTCACATTTTCACAGTTCCCCTTTTCTACCTTCACAGTTGGCCTGCTGGCCGGCACACTGCCGCTGATTCACCTGCACAGCCTGGCAGTGCTCTTTATCGTGACGGCTTTCCTGTTCGTGCTGCGGCCCGCGCGCTGGGTCGAGTGGATCACGTTCGGCGTCGGTGTCGCGATCGTCGCCGTTCCGCTGCTCGCGTGGACGATGACCGGCAGTGCAAGCGACACAACGAGCTTTTTCGGCTGGGAATTCGGTTGGGATAAGCGAAATGACAACTTCTTCTGGTTTTGGTTCAAAAATACGAGCCTGACCATACCGTTGCTGCTCGCGGGACTTGCACTCTGGTATTGGGGCAGCGGCAAAATCGCTTCGGGCGAGCCGGACAAGAAAACGAAAAGTGCGACGGCGACACCGGTCGATCCGGTGCCACTATTACTTTTTTATATCCCGTTCGCGTTCCTATTTGTTCTCGGCAACACCGCGAAGCTCGCTCCTTGGGTCTGGGACAATATCAAGATATTGATCTATTGGCATATCGGCTCGATCATCTTTATCTCGTTTGCGATCGCGTGGCTATGGCAAAAAGCGGCCGTGACGAAGGTCATCGCTGTCATTTTGCTTGTTTCGCTGACATTTGCCGGTGGCCTGGACGTTTGGCGGACCACGGCGGGCACTGTGAAAACGCGCGTCTTCGAACCGGATGCTGTCCGGGTGGCCGACCAGATCAGGCAAAAGACCGAAAACACTGCGTTATTCCTAAACGCTCCGATCTACAATACCCCGATCGTGCTGACCGGACGCCAGTCACTAATGCGCTATACAGGTCACCTGTTTTCGCACGGCATCAACGCTTTCGCCCGTGAGGCAGATGTCAAACGCATCTACGAGGGCGGCGGAGTATCTGAGATGCTGCTTCGCCAATACAATATCGATTACGTGCTTGTGTCGCCCGAGGAAAAGAACACTCTCAAGGCGAACGAGGAATTCTTCAAAAAATATCCGCTCGTGGCCGAGGCCGGCCAGTATCGGGTATATAAGGTCAAATGAGCAAGAAAAAGAAAGGCAAAAAACCATCCGGACAGCCGCGTGTAGTCGCGGCAGAGCAAACGTCGCAGGCCGCAGTTCCACCACAGAAGCCAAAACGGCAGCCGGCCGCTTTCCGCTCGGTTGACGAATGGCTGACCGACCAGCGTTGGTTCGTCGCAGCCGGAGTGATTACTCTGATCTCGATCTTCTTACGCTTTTGGCAGCTCAGCCTAAAGCCGTTCCACCACGACGAGGGCGTGAACGGCTTCTTCCTGCGAACTCTATTTCTCGACGGCACATATCGCTACGACCCGACAAACTATCACGGCCCATCGCTGTATTACATCTCGCTGGCGTTTGCCAAGGTGTTTGGCCTCGAGACCATTCCCGTGCGGGCAAGCATGGCGATCTTTGGCGTGCTGATGGTCGCGCTGGCTTTCTTCCTCAAACGCTATCTCGGCCGCGTCGGCAGCCTCATGGCCGCACTCTTTCTCGCGATATCGCCGGGAATGGTCTTTATTTCCCGTTACTTTATTCACGAGATATTCTTTGTGTTCCTCGGCCTCGCTCTCGCGGTCGCGGTGGTCTATTTTGTCGAAAAGCAGCGGGTGGGCATTTACGCTATCGCATGGACAGCACTGATCCTGCTGGTCTGCTACGCGCCCTCGACGGTAAAGCTCTCTACATTTCTCGGCGGTGATAGTTCAGCAGCCCTCTGGGGCTTTGCGATACTCTTCTTTATCGTCGAAGCGGTCCTGACCTATCTCGTGATCAAATGGCTGCTTAGTTGGGATAATGGGCGGCCGATCTACATGATCCTCGCGTCGGCATCCGTGGCAATGTTCTTCGCGACAAAGGAAACGGCGTTCATTACGCTCGGCACCATGCTGATCGCGTGTGTCAGTGTCTGGATCTGGCGGCGCATAATGCCGGATGCAACGCTGGACAGGAACAGGTTCAATCTCACCCTCGCCGTGACGGGCCTCGCGGTCATTTTCCTGTTTCTATCAGGGATGTTTGGCGACGCCTATAAATGGCTGTTTGATACGTTCATGCCGACGGGACGCCCGCCGGAGACGTTTGTTTTTGTCGGTATCGTCGGTATGATAGCGGCTGCCGTAGCTGCATGGCTGATCTTCCTCTTTGCTCAACGGAGCTCAAACGAATCGGATATCGTCGAACCGTCCGCGCTCACCTGGGGCAGCTTCCGAGCCGCGCTTGGCGACAACCGCAACCTGATCATGATCGCAACCGCAGTCATCATCACTTTTGTATATCTCTGCGTTCTGTTCTTTACGTCGTTCTTTACCTACGCAGAAGGCTGGAAGAAGGCCTTTGAGGCGTATGCCGTCTGGACAAAGACCGGCAGCCGCGACCATACGATGCACGGCTGGACCGGTTACATCAAATGGGGAATGAAGATCGAGTCGGCGATCCTGATCCTCTCGCTGCTCGGCGCCCTGGTCGCTTGGGTCAAGGCAAAGCATCGTTTTGCGATCTTCGCGGGATTCTGGAGCTTTGGCCTCTTTGCGGCATATTCGATAATTCCGTACAAGACGCCGTGGCTCGCGCTCAGCTTTCTACTGCCGATGTGCCTGTCAGCGGGCTATGGGCTCAATGAATTGATCGGATCGCGGGATAACAGGCTCCGGTTCCTGGGCGCGGCACTCGGAATTGTCGCCGTCAGCGTGCTGGGCTACCAGACCTATCAGCTCAATTTCGTCAAATACGACAATGACGAGATGCCATATGTCTATGCCCACACGCGGCGCGAGTTTCTCGATCTTATCAATGAGATCGCACGCTACGCCGACAAGAGCGGCAAAGGCAAAGATGCCCAGATCGAGATCGTGTCGCCTGACTATTGGCCGATGACTTGGTACGTTAAGGATTACGGTAAGGCCTATTTCCAGGGCCGCCCCGTCGACGCGAGCACGGCCGAGATGATCGTGGCGAAAAAGGGCGACCAGGACTCAATAGTGGCGCAAAAATATGCGACGCACTACAAATTTGCCGGTGTCTATCCGCTGCGGCCCGGTGTCGATCTGATGCTGCTCGTGCGAAATGACCTAGCCGAAACGAGCGCACTCGACCTGTCGAAGATACCCGAATATAAGAAGCCCTAGGAGACGAACACCCCTACCGCGACAAGCCCAAGGCCGATGACGACATGCAGTATGTCATCGGCCTTTTTCCATCGAAATTGTTGGATCGGAAACCATCCGCAGCGGCTCGCGACCGCCTGATAGAGGTCTATCAAGCCGAAACCGATATTGAAGCTGCGAATCAAGTCATTGTTGCCGGTGTAGATCGCCCCGAGGCCGATGATCCCAAACGCAATATGAAAGACATTATAGGCGTGAGCACCGCTCGTGAGGCTCTTCTTTTCAGGGACGATAAAACCGAGGATGCCGACCAGGATCAGGATCGGTGCGAAGGCCAGCAGGACGTAGTAATTCAATCCCATCTTGTAGGCGTATCGTAGCGCCGATGGTGCCGACACGCCAATTGAGATCCGGGCTGCCGCCTAACCTGAAACTTTAGCCGGTCAGGCTCGTATATCTCGAAATGAAATTTGTCTGTAGTGCCCTCATGGCAATGGTTCTTTCTCTCAGCATCTCTGGGCAGGCCAACGATGCCGCGGACGCCCTTTCTGTCGTCAACAAGCTGTTCGACGAGATGGCCGCTGCGAACCCGGACGGCATACTCGCGGCCGGCACAGCCCAAAACCAGTTGGTCGCGGTAAGAAAAATGAAGGACGGCCAATCGCGGATCGACGTGATCAGTGCCGACGCGTTCACAAAATTCTTCACGAAGCCCGGTGCGGTAAAGGAAGTAATGTACAAACCTCATGTCGAGGTCAGCGGCGACTGGGCGATGGTCTGGGGCAGATACGTTTTCTTCGCTAACGGCAAGCTTTCACATTGCGGCACCAATCAGTTCAATCTCGTTCGCACCAGTGCCGGCTGGAAGATCGCCAACGGCGCATCGACCATCGATCCGGCCGCGTGCACAAAAAAAGAACAAAAGATGAAACCCTGAGGCGGCTGCGGGCTATCTCGGACTGTTGGCAGGTAATCGCGGCGGGGCAAAAGTGCTCGCTCCCGTGCCTCTGAAGAGTGGCGTAAAGATCCATTTTGAATGGTTCTCGATGCCGTAATATGCGATCACAGACTTGCTGCGGCTCTGGCTGGCAACGCCGATGAATGGTGTATTCTCGGTCAGCACATCAAAACTGTCGTCGCCTTCGTTATCGCTGTCAAGATCCGTATTGAGTGAATTCACCAGCACGATCGCGAACCGGTCAAAGATCTGAGGATTTGGGTTTGCGGGCAGGATGCCGCCGTTATAGTTCTGCACCCGACGGGCAAATCCGCCAATCGAATCGACGTCGGCCTTTATCAGCCTCCACTTGCCGTCCTCGCTGAGCGGGTCGACGGCGGCCGATGCCCTTAGGATCTGCCGCTTCTTAGTGCCGTACGGCAGGCCCTCGAGCAGGTCGTCCATCGAGCTCGGCAGTTTTGCACCACGGTAAAACTCGACGTATTGACGGATGGCGTCGGCGATCTCCTCGCCTCGCCGTATTGCTTCAAGCTCCTTTTCACGCTGGACCTCTTGTTGGACGGCCGGAGCAACCGCAAGGAGCCCGACCGCAAAGATGACCATGATCGCCATCACGGCAAAAAGGGTCATTCCGCGTTCGTCGCTAAGGCTTGCCATCATCTACTGAATCGTCAACGTCCTGTTTCAGCTTCTCGATCGGCCGTCCCATAGGCGGCTGCGGAGGTACATACCTCGGAAGATTGTCCGGGATTCCGGGAATGCCTTTCATCGTCGTCGGATCGAATGGCTGCATGCCGTCCATTGGCTTGCCGGCGGTGCCTCCGGTAGCTGTGCCTATCGGGGCCTTAGAGATCGCGATCGGATGCCGGAAACCGAGCTGCGTGTCCTCGAATATTACTTCGGCCGGTGATATATCGACCAGTCGGAACCGGCCGCCTAGAATGTCGTTCAATCGTGCTCCGAATGGCGCAGTTTTCCCGGTCTCTATCAGGTATGCCGTATCGTTGTTGTAACGTTTGCGGCCGATCATCCCGATATATTGATAGCCCGGCTTTGGCGGCGCTGCTATCGATACAAAGATCGGATTTGAATAGAGCTTGCCATCCGGCGTTCGCATCATCACCTGTGCCTGTGTTTCCTGCGTGATCAGATTGGACGGAATGTCAGTAAACGCACGCTGGCCGTTAACGTAGGTCGTCGGCATCTCGGCCTGATTAAAAAGGATGCGGGCATCCGGCGGAATGTGGTCACCATTCAACTCCAGCCGAAAGCCGCGCGAGCCGGCATATACCGACTGTGGATTGGCAAATGCCAGAATGATGGGCGGCGTCGGCACCGGCGAAGGTGGTTTTGGCGGCGGAGGTGTCGGTATCGGCGTGGGCGGACAGTCGTCCTTACACGGCGGCGGCGGCTCGTAAAAAGCAAAGATGTTGCGGCCCGCATCAGGTGCGTAGGCATTGCCCGGCTGATACATCACCGGCGTCGTCTCGTAAACGAATTGCTGGTCCTGCAGCGAAGGGAGCGACGCATCGGCACGGTTCGGCCCCGGCGTCGAACGCGGCGTCGGCGTCGGCGTTCCTTTTCCTGTAGCCGTGGTCGATGAACCACCGAGAAGGCTTCGTCCGAAGGCAAGATACAACGCAATGAGCGCAACGATGCCGAGCACCGCCGCGGCGATGATCTTATTGCGTTCAGCCGGAGATTTACCTTCGAATAGACCCATTACTGCTGTTGCGTCGGCTCCACGGGGGCCGCGTTTGGCCGGCGGAAATACGCTGCCATCTCGATCCGCAAGCTGACGATCTCGCCGTGCATCTTGCCCTTTTTCGAACGTTGCTCAGGCTGGACCGGTGCCTGCGGAACCATTGACTGGCCGCCCATCGTCGTGTTGATCCTTGCCTGAATGTTCTTTGCGGCCGGTGCTCCCGGCTGGACGGGCTGTGCCGCGGGCTGTGCCTTTTCCTTATCCGATTCCGTATCTGACGGGGCAAGCTCGACGGCGCTGACAATGACGAACTCGCGGCCCGTCTCTATCTCCCGAATGAACCGCCGCAGATTCTGGTATGACCCCTCGACGGTCGTCGTGATATACATTCCCGGATAAAGGCTGCGGAATTTGGCACGACCGCGCTCCTCGTCCGATTGCTGGCCTGTGTTCATGTCAGCCGTCTCGAGCGGCTGGTAGTCGGGCCCGGCCGTATTCACAAGTCCGTATGCCGCGATCAGGCCGTTGATCCGTTGATAAAGCGCCGTGCGTCCGACGGTCGTGACCGGCAAAAATCGGGCTTCAAAATCATCTACGCTCGTAACGATCTTGTCCACCTGCTCCTGCGTTGTCGTGATCTCGCCGTATTTCGTCTTGGCGGAGACGACCTCTGCCTCCAGCCTGTCTGCTTCTGAGCGGTTGCGTGCCAATTCACGATTCGATGGCAGCACGAGGCCAAAATAGATGCCTATTGCACCGACCAGCGCGAGCAGGCCCAAAGCCACGGCCCCGATCTCAAGGGGGCCCCACATGCCTCCATAGACCTTGCGCGGCCGATTCGGCGGAATAAAGGCCGGCATCTCGGCCGCCTCGATCATGACCGTCTCGGCCTCGGGCATTTCGTCGTCAGGATTCAGTTGTGGATCAAGTTCTGCCACGCTTACTGCACGCCCCCGTTTTGTGCAAGATCGGTCACCGGCGCGGCTGTCGAGTAACCGTAGGCCGGTGTATAGACAAGCCGAAAAGTATATTCGGTATATACGATCCGCTCGTTCTCCTGCCGGTCCTGGCCGCGCAGTTCGGCGGCAAAGAGGCCCGAATTGTTCATATTCTCGATCATCGCCATCACGCTCGAGTAGTCACGGGCCAATACGCCGAACTCAAGCTCTGCTTTGACGCGGTCGCCGTCCTGATAGATATTCTCAACCGCGATCCGCGACGCCGCGACACTCGAAGGCAATACGGATTCAAGGTCGGCAAACAGGCGCGACCAGCCAAACGTCTTATTGGCGACCAGCTTATGAGCCGCGGTCAAGAGAGCCTTCTGATCCGGCGTCAAGAGTTGCTGCACCTTTTCGCCTTCGCCCTTGAGCCGCGCGATCTCGGCCTGGCGTTCAGCTATAGCCGCAACCAATAGATCGTTTCGCTTCTTGTTGTCATTAAGGCGATAGATGCAGTAAGCACCGACGACCAGGCTCACAAGCAGCAGCAACGCAGCCCCGAGATATGGCAGCATCCGGTTGCGAAATGGATGTGTGGAAAGGTTTAGCTTGGCGATCACTTGTTAACTACGGAAACACAAAAATGCACTGCGTCGAGCGTCTAACGAAAAACAACATTCTAGCACGACACGAGAACCGTTGTCTTATCACGCCGAAAGCGTGTAAATTGTTGCAAAATGGTGAACGAAGCGAACGTTAACCCTCGAAACTGGTACCGTGTTGCCAGAGTTCGTATTCGCTCAGATCAATGTTGGAGTTCCAAACAATGGCGTAGCCGTGCCGATCGACACGAACGGTTCTGAAGAAAGCGTGATCCCTCAGAGGGGCAAACATCTCTGTTGCAAGCAGCGGTCTGACGTCGTAGAGCTTCTTTACTTTATTCTCGAACTCGATCAGAAGAGTATGGTCATCGAGAGCCACGGCGGAATGTACTTTTGGACAGATCGGGTTCATTTTAGTGGCGGCAATTTCCGGAATTCCTGAGTGTCCCACATTTCCTGAAGGTCACGCTGGTTGGGTTTGGCCCATTCCAATACCAGGTTTTTCGCTCGTGTAGGCAGATCGCCCTCAAACATTTCGAGAGTATTTAAATCAAACAAACCTACATACTCACCGTAGACGGCATGAAAATGCGGCGGCGGATGATCGCCAAAAAACAACTTGATGACTATTCCGTAAAACCTCGCGATCTCAGGCATGATCGGTATTATATCCCGATTGAGCTATCGAGTGTCACGCCGAATATTGATGAGAGACTCAACCATATAGCTCAGTCCCGCCGCGGGGGCAGGTTTCGTTGGAGTTCCTCTCGCGATATGTCGCGATACGCGGCGACGCGGTTGCGGCCTTCGCGTTTGGCCCGATAGAGGGCGGAATCGGCCATTTCGACAAGTTCGATCGGATCTGACGAGTCGTCAGGAAACGAGGCGACTCCGATGCTGACGGTGATATTGTGGGTCTCTTTGGAGCCTTTGCTGACAATGCTAAACGGATAATTCTCGACGGTTGAGCGAATGCGTTCGGCCGCTACGATACCTTGGGCGAGCTCGGCGTCGAGCAAAAATGCTGCGAATTCGTCGCCGCCGAATCGAGCTGCAGCATCGCCGCTTCGCAGGTTCGTCATTATCGAAAATCCGATCTCTTCGATCGTTTTGCTGCCCGTAAGGTGCCCAAACGTATCATTTACACCCTTAAAATTGTCGCCGTCCATCATCAGCACGCAGAACGGGCGGTTTTCGGCCGTAGCCCGGCCGGCCTCACGCCTCAGTTCGGAAAAGAACGACCGGCTCGAAAGCAGCCCGGTCAGGTCGTCGTGCGAGATCAGGCGGTGGATCTGCCTCTGATATTCGCGGTCGATCTCGTCAAGCAGGTCAAAGCGTAAAATGGTGTCGCCGATCGTGATCTTATCTCCATTCTCCAGCTTTTCGCGGCGGACGCGGCGGCCGTTGAGAAACGTCCCATTGCGTGAATCCAGGTCCTGCAGCAAATATTCCATCGCGACGCGCGACTCGGTCGGCGCGGCCGTGATGCGGGCATGCTGACGCGACACGAGCGTGTCGTTGACGCGAACGTCAGCCTCGAGAGCACGGCCGAGGATCACCTCTTCGCGTTCAAGCGGGATCGGCACGGCGATCAGTTCGCCGCTCAGGAACACGAGCGCCGGTTTCAGGTCTCGCCGCAATATCTCAGAATCATTCATACAGGCCGGGCGGGAGGAACACGGGGCGGCAACGATTAGGATAACCTACCGGCGAGAGAGATTGCCACAGTTTTTCTGTCGAGCCGCGAGCCGGTCTCACACAAGGGGAGCGAGGCAGGAAACGTCTGCTTGGGCCATCTCGAGGTCAGGAAGGGGTCTTGGCCCCGATCAGATCCATCAGGTTCAACGCTGGGTTGAATGGCAGCTAAGGTCAGCGGGGCCGAGGCCCCTTCCTGAGCTTGAGGATTAACAGCAGCTGAATTTTTGCCTCAATCTGTATCGACAAAATGGTCAGTTGTATCGACATTTTTACCCTGCTGTATCGACAGTTTTTGGCGGAAGATCCTCTCCCTCATTCGCTTCCGTTTCCATGAGCATCGTATGCCCCGTCATCGGCGACATCGTTTCGGCCGGTCGCCTCGACGGGAAGCTCACGCCCGCAAAGACGGGAAAGATAGCGAAGCCCGCAAATTGGGTAAGCTCAGCCTGCCGAACGAGGCTTGCAAGGACGTTGCACATATGCTACAATACAAGGCTCAGTGACGATAACCATCACAAAAGGAGAAATACAAAACATGGAACCAAAATGGGAGCTTTTTCAGGGCCGGCCGTATGGCCGAAAGTCAAACGCCGGGCCGAGGGTCACACTCGGGCAAAAGGGCGTGTTCTATCTTAACCGCCGTGCGTTTGAACTGATTGGCGAGCCAAAGGCCGTCGAGATGCTGTTCGACGGCGGCCAGCGGCTTATCGGTGTGCGGCCGAGTGATCCGAAAAAGCCAAACGCGTTTCCGGTCAGGCTGCACAGCGGCGGCAATTACCGTCAGATCAACGCTGCGGCATTCTGCCATCATTACAGGATCAGGACGGAGAAGACGGTGCTTTTTGAACGCTTTGCAGTGGTGCGGGGCGTGCTGACGCTGGATATGGAGCAGACGACGGTTGTGTCAAAAGGGGCGAGGTAGAAAAAATCTCATGGTCAGGAAGGGGCCTGGCGGCATCTCAGGGTCAGGACGGCGCCTTGGCCCCGCTTGGGTCCACCAGATTCAACTGTAGGGTGAGTGACAGCGAAAGTCGGCGGGGCCAAGGCCCCTTCCTGACCCCGAGGTTTACTCTGGTTGGATCTTACCGAACGGCCTTGATCCGTTTTTGCGGGAGGCCTTCGTCCATTGAATCGAGTGTTGCGATAGCTTTTGATCTTATGCCGTCGGCGTCAAGGCCGTATTGGGCGAGTAGGATCTTTGGATCGCCGTGGGTGACGATCTCGTCGGGGACGCCGAGGCGAACGACGCGGCATTCGTCGGCGAGGCCTTGCTCTTCGAGGCATTCAAGGACGGCCGAACCGAAACCGCCGGCCAGATAGGCGTTCTCGACGGTCAGGATGAGCCGATTGCTGCGGGCGAGCAAAGCGATCAGATCGGCATCGAGCGGCTTTACAAATCGAGCGTTCACGACCGTAGCATCGATACCGTCTTTGGCAAGCAATTCGCCGGCCGTGATCGCTGCATCGACCATATCGCCGTAGCCGAGGATAGCGACTTCGCCGTTGCCTTTTCGCAGCACCTCGGCCTTGCCGATCTCGATGAGTTTTGGCGGCGAACTGATGTCAACGCCAAGCCCGTTCCCCCTCGGATATCGCAGTGCGGCGGGGCCGTTGTGCTCGATCGCTGTCAGCATCATATCGCGCATCTCGGCCTCGTCCTTGGGGGCCATCAGGACAATGTTCGGATAGCCGCGAAGATAGGCGATATCGAGCAGCCCGTGATGCGTCGGCCCGTCTGCACCGACGATGCCGGCGCGGTCCATCGCGATCGTCACGTCGAGGTTCTGAAGACAAACGTCGTGGATCACCTGATCGAATGCTCGTTGGAGGAATGTCGAATATATCGCGGCGACGGGCTTTAGTCCTTCGCACGCCATTCCGGCACAGAAGGTCATTGCGTGCTGCTCGGCAATGCCGACGTCGAATGAGCGTTCGGGAAATTTCTCAAGCACCTTATCGACGCCCGTGCCGTCAGGCATCGCTGCCGTAAGGACCACGACGCGAGGATCCTGTTCCATGATCTCGCACATTGTGCGGCCAAAGACCTCTGTGTAGGTCGGCGCAGGTGCGGACTTGCTCGATTTGTAAGGCAGGCCCGTTTTCGGGTCAAATGGCCCCGTCGCGTGATAGGCGTAATAGTTGTGCTCTGGATTGGGGAAGCCTTTGCCTTTCGTGGTCAGCGCGTGAACGATCACGGGACCGTCATCGACCTTTTTGGCCTCGTTCAGAGCCTCGACAAGGGCCGCGACGTTGTGGCCGTCAACGTAGCCGATGTATTTGAAGCCAAGCTCATTGACGAGCGCACCGGGCAGCACGGCCGCGGCGATGGCGTCTTTTACGGATTTTGCGACCGAGCGGAGCTTGCCGCCGATTCCGGGCACGCTCTCAAGGGCGTCGCCGATCTCTTCTTTGAGGTGTTGGTAGCTCTGGGCCTCTTTGATCCGGTTGAGATAGCCGCTGAGCGAGCCGACCGCCGGTGCGATCGACATGCCGTTGTCATTTAAGAGGACAATGAGCCGTGATTTGAGATGGCCCGCCTGGTTGATGGCCTCCATCGCCATGCCGCCCGCGAGGCTCGAATCGCCGATCATGGCACAGACGTGAAAATCCTCGCTCTTTCTATCGCGTGCAACGGCCATGCCGAGTGCCGCCGAGAGCGAGGTCGATGCGTGGCCCGCACCGAACGTATCGTATACCGACTCGTCACGTCGAAGAAAGCCCGACAGGCCGCCGTATTGCTTGATCGTGTGAAGCTCATCGCGGCGGCCGGTGAGTATCTTATGAGCGTAAGCCTGATGCCCGACGTCCCAGACAAGTTTGTCCGTCGGCGTGTCAAACACATAATGCATCGCGACCGCCAATTCGACCGCGCCAAGCGACGCCCCTGTATGGCCACCCACACGCGAACACGTGTCGATAATGAACTGACGAACCTCGTCAGCGACCGTCTGCAGGTCCTCAACCTTAAGCTGCCGCAGGTCTGCGGGCGAATTGATCTCTGACAAAAACCTCATGGTAACTCAAGACAATTTACCATTTACGGACGAGCGTTTGCCAATTTTGGCCTTTACATTTCTTTGCACAGCTGAGCGAAATTCTTTCGCCTTTTATAGGATAAGGCGCGTCAAACATTCGACGGGCGACAAGCTCAAATTTTTTTACGAGGTATGAATATGTCTTCAAAATTCCGTTTCATTTCGATCCTGACGCTGGCGATTGCCGTTTTTTCGACGGCAGTGATGGCGCAGGAAGACAAGACCAAGGCTCCTGTCACAGGCGATACGGCCACCGAAGCCGGCAAATGTGGCATGGGCAAACATAAAATGGGCAAGCCGGGCTTCGGCGGCAAGTTTGGCCGTCATCGTGCCGGTATGTTTCGCATGATCGAGGGCCTCAACCTGACCGAGGAGCAGAAACAGCAGATCAAGGCTATCCGCGAGGCAAACAAGCCTGATATGGCCCTGATGGAAGAGCTTAGAGCGATCCACGAAGCCCGCAAGGCCGGCACCGACCTGACCGCGGAGCAAAAGGCCCGCATCAACGTCATCCGTGACCAGATGCGTACCCACCGGCAGAGTGTTCACGATCAGATCCAGAATATCTTCACCGCTGAGCAAAAGGCACTCATCGAGCAGCAAAAGCAGCAGATGAAGCTGCGTCGAGAGCAGTTCAAACAGAACCGTGAACTCCGACACAAGCAGAAGGTTGACGCGACGACAACTGAAAAACCGGCTGTCTGACCATTGGCCGCTGAATAACGGGCAAGGGCCGACGGGAGCAGAAAGTGCTCCGGTCGGCCCTTCTGCCGTTACAAACATGACTGCTGCGGCAGGTCTTGTATAATCGATACAACCATGAGGAAATTTTCCGCCCTTGTCTTACTCGCTCTGATCGTATCAGTCATTAACGGTTGTGCCCGTGGCCCGGAACGTGTTACCGAGCCGGACCACCACCGTCCCGAGCCTCAGCCATACAACCGGGCTGAGGACAAAGCCGCCAGGCCGAAGAAGCCCGTCCCTGCCTATCAGAGTAAGGACAGTATTCAGAAACTCAACCCAACGCTGTCGCCTGACCTCTTTCAGGGCGAGACGCGCGCGGCCTATGCGGCGGTACGTGCCATACCAAAGACCATCGCGCAGCTCCCGTGCTTCTGCCGCTGCGACAAGAGCGTCGGGCACAAGAGCCTGTATTCCTGCTTTGAGGACGATCACGGTGCTAACTGCGGCATCTGCATGAACTCGGCGCTGAAGGCCTACAAGCTGGAGAAGGAACAGAAGATGTCAGTAGAGGAGATACGGGCCGAATTGATCAGGGAATACGACGGCTATTGACGGTGCAAATAATGGTGCCCTCGGTAGGATTCGAACCTACAACCAACGGATTATGAGTCCGCTGCTCTAACCGTTGAGCTACAAGGGCAGCCGAATTAGAGTTTAGTTGAATCGCAACTGTCTCGCAAATATTGGCCGTCGGGGCTTGGAACTGAGTGTCACAACTGATCGAAACCGAAGAGACTCTGATCATAGAAACACCCGAGCGTGTGCAGCTCGAGTTCGCCCTCGCATCCATTGGCAACCGCTTTCTGGCCGTTACTATCGACCATCTGATCCAGTATCTCTCGATATTTCTGATCGCCTGGTTCTTCTTGAGCATTGCGGGCTATTCAGGATCGGACGTCGTCGATGCACCCGAGCAGCTTCTGACCGAAGCACCAAAATGGGTTGTAGCGACGCTGATCATTATCCTCTTCCTGATATTCGCGGGCTATTTTATTGCGTTCGAATGGCTGTGGAGCGGACAAACCCCGGGAAAGCGGCTGCTAAGACTGCGGGTCATCCGCGAAGACGGACGCCCCCTGACCTTATGGGAATCCATCGCTCGCAACCTCCTTAGGATCGCCGACGCGGTGCCCGGATTCATTCTGCCTGTCTATTCCGTCGGGTTGATCGCGATCTTTCTTAACAGCCGCGATCAGCGGCTTGGCGACATGTTTGCCGGAACCGTCGTGATACGCGAACGAGCCAACGAGGCGCCAACATTTGTCGAAACTTTCTCGGATCGAATCGCCGACTCGGTTTTCGTCCGCGTTCAGGCCCCGGTCTCGATCAGCGCCGACCTGACTAAACTGAATGAGCGAGAGATAGAGGTCGTGGAATCGTTCCTCCGCCGCCGCTGGGACCTGTCAGAACGCCAACGCCTGTGGATGGCCTGGCGCGTCGCCCTGCCACTCATGCACAAACTACAGCCGGCCTATAACTTTGAGTCATTTTCGTACGAGGGGTTCCTAGAAGAGATTCACCGTCGGTTTCACGCCAAACAACGTTCTCTCAACTAGGCGATTCGTTATACTTGCGGTATGCAAAATGTCCTTGTGACCGGCGGCGCCGGATTTATCGGGTCCCATCTTGTTGATCAGCTTCTCACCGAAGGTGAATGGCGGGTGACTGCGGTTGATGATTTTAACGATTTCTATTCGCCTGAGATCAAGCACGGCAATATCTCTGAGCACATCGGATCGTCCAATTACCGGATCGTCGATGCCGATATTCGTGACTGGCGCACCATGGAGGCGTTGTTCACACAATATCATTTCGACACCGTTGTTCATCTCGCCGCCCGCGCGGGCGTCAGACCGTCCCTATCTGACCCGCGACTGTACGCCGAAACAAACATAAACGGCACGCTCAACCTGTTAGAGTTAGCACGCACGCATCGGGTCGGTCACTTTGTCTTTGGTTCGTCATCCAGTGTTTATGGAATCAATACTAAGGTTCCTTTTGCTGAGGATGACCGCATCCACCAACCGATCTCACCCTACGCCGCAACAAAGGCCGCGGGCGAACTACTTTGCCACACGTATTCGCATTTGTATGAGATGCGGATCGTGTGCCTAAGATTTTTTACGGTTTATGGCGCACGACAGCGGCCTGACCTGGCGATACACAGATTTGCCCGACTGATCAGCGAAGGCAAGCCGATCCAGGTCTTTGGCGACGGCACGACGCGTCGTGATTATACGTACATCGACGACATCATTCAGGGCGTTCGGTCGGCAATCGACTATGACCAGTCGCAATTTGAGATCTTTAATCTCGGCGAGTCTCAAACCGTTGAACTGAATGAACTTATATCGCTCTTGGAAAACAGTCTTGACCTTAAAGCCGTGATCGATCACCAACCGCTGCAGCCGGGCGACGTGCCGATCACATATGCCGACATCACAAAATCGCGCAAACTGCTCGGTTACGATCCGCATACAACGATTGCGGAGGGCATACCTAAGTTTGTCGAGTGGTTCAAAACGACGCGCTAGCCCCAGCCGAATAAGCGCTTCATTAGCGGCAGCAAACGATGGATTCTCGCGGCCCTTGCTCATTTCTCAAGATCGCTTCCCAATCCTTGCGTAGTCAAATGACTTCATGTATATTCGTAGTCAAGTAGCTACGCAATGAATATTAGACGAGACGTTTTCCAGGCAATAGCGGACCCGACCAGAAGGGCCATACTCGTTCTTGTCGCTTCGCAAGGAATGACCGCCGGAGCAATTGCAGCAAATTTTGACACAGCCAGGCCGACAGTTTCAAAGCACCTACAGATCCTTACCGAGTGCGAGCTGCTCGAACCGCAACAAAAAGGCCGTGAGATCCACTATCACCTAAACCCGAAAAAGATGAAAGACCTTGCTGACTTTCTCGACCCGTTTCGTGAAATGTGGGACAAGAGATTTGATAAGTTGGAAACGGTGATGAACGAATACCGATCGGACGTGTAAAGATGGAACGAAAAACTACGATCCATGCCAAAGTGGGCAAACAGGAGCTTGTGATCACGCGGGAATTTGATCTGCCCGTCGACCTGCTCTTTAAGGCACACGCTGACGCGGCCCTGTTCGAGCAATGGATGTCGCATGAATATGGAACGACACACGTCTTGAAACTCGAAGGCCGCAAGCACGGCAGCTGGCAGTTTCGAACAGTAGATGCCGACGGCAACGTGCTATTCGGAGCGAGCGGTACCATCCACGAATTTGCTCCCGATCACAAGATTACGCGGACATTCGAAATGGACGACTCTGCATTCGACGTCCAGCTCGAGTTCTTAGAATTCGAATCAACCTCCGACGACACGAGCAAGCTTACTATCCATACAGTATATAGATCGGCGGATCTCCGCGATAAAATGCTGAAATTGCCCTTCGAGTACGGCCTGAACATGGCCCACGACCGTTTGCAGGAAGTTGTAGGCAAATTGAGGTAACATGACAAAAACGCAAAAGGTTATCTATTGGATCGCAACCATCTGGTTGTCATTGGGAATGGCGTCAAGTGCCGTCGTTCAACTGATACGTATTCCCGAGGGTGTCCAGAGCGTAACACATCTGGGTTATCCGGAATATCTGCTGACGATACTCGGCGTTTGGAAGATTCTCGGCATCGGTGCCATCCTTGTTCCCGGCCTCCCGGTGGTTAAGGAGTGGGCATATGCGGGCTTCTTCTTCGTTGCGTCGGGCGCGATGACGTCGCATCTAATAATGCGTGATCCTTCTGGCGAGCTGTTCCCCTCAATACTGCTTCTCGTTCTCACGGTCGTGTCGTGGTGCCTGAGACCCGAATCTAGAAAACTAACAGCCGCGATTAGCAGTAAAGCAGAATGAATCCCAAGGTCGATATCTATCTCACATCGGGCTGCGGACGCTGCCCGCTCGGCAACACGCCGGACTGCAAGGTCCACACATGGGTGGAAGAACTCGAAACGCTCCGCCGGATCGTCATCGATTGCGGCCTGAACGAAGAACTAAAGTGGGGCGTGCCTTGCTATACCGATAACGGCAAGAATATCTTGATGGTTGGAGCGTTCAAAGACTACGCATCGCTGAGCTTTTTCAAGGGTGTGCTTCTCCAAGATGACGGTAACCAACTCGTGTCGCCGGGCGAAAACTCTCAGTCCTCACGCCTTCTAAGGTTCATTTCGGTTGAACAGATCAGGGCTATTGAGCCTGAAATTCGCGACCTGATACGTCAGGCGGTCGAGGTTGAACGTGCCGGGATCAAGGTGCCGTTCAAATCTATCGACCAGCACGATGTTCCCGTAGAGCTTGTCGAAAAGTTCGAAGAAGATCCTGCCTTCGAGGCCGCATTCAACGCGCTGACGCCCGGCCGTCGTCGCGGCTATCTGATACATTTCTCTCAGCCAAAACAGTCGCAAACCCGCATTGCCCGTATCGAGAAATGCTCGCCGCAGATCTTTAACGGCATCGGCTTTCACGACAAATACAAGTCGATGAAGAGGTGATACCCGCCGTGTATTTTCGTGGCTCCGGTCTTAAAGAAACTAACCACCCGAATGACACAAAACGACGCGAAAGCTAATCCCAATCCTTCTTGAGCATCAGTTGTTCGATGAGGTATGCGTGGTGCATTTCGTGGACGTAGAGGTGGCGGAACATGATGAACACCGAATAATGATCGAACGCCTCGTGGACGGCGGTTTTCTGCCACTCGTCGGGCGTGAGCTGCTTGAGTATCTCGACGAGCGAAGCGCGTTCGCGGACGTATCGCTCGAGGCTCTCGTCAAGATCGACCTCAAGCATCGCACCGGCCTCGTCCTCAGCCGAATTCTCGATCACCTTAATGAACGGCTCGTCCTCCGCCAATATCAGCTCCAGCCGCGCCCGAAACGCCACGTCCGACTGCGACAAATGCACCGCATTCTCATACGCCGACCATTTCCCCACCTCCGGCCGCCGCCGCAATATCGCCTCCGGCACCTCGCGGATCAGCGGAACGATCACGCCAGGAGCGGTTTCTAATGCGGAGATCAATGTAGCTGTATAGCGCATAGGTTACTATGGTCAGATAACAGCCGTTTACGGCCGAAAATTCGGTTCCCGCAGCTCAAGTTTCACTTTCCGCAGTGGGTGGGGTTACCACCGTTTTGTATTTATAGCCCTGACTATGAACTTCTTTCCAACGGTAAAATGCGGACTCTTGCGCGGGTCTCGTCCACGACGATCAAGGCTCCTTGATCAAGAGCGCGTTCATGGTCTTGAATAATAGAAATAAGCGTACCTGCGAGACTCGACGGCAAAACATCCTGCGTGCGAACCTGGATAACGCTTGGGCCTGCCGCCCGGGTCAAGGCCAGGATCGTTCCAAAATCGAGGTCATGAGTGAAAATAACAAGGTCGTTCTCACGTGCATAGCGAATTATCTCAGTGTCTTCGGCTTTTGGGTCGCCAACCGTTGACCAATGCACCGAGGCGATATTTTCGTCAGCGAATGCCTTCACCCAATCGGGTGAAAGGTTCATATTCGATGAGGATCTTCATGCGGCGGCAAGCGGCAACTCAATTTCCTCTACGCGCCAGGCGGCGTATGCCAGGGCCTCACGCAGATCTTCCTCTTCGAGATACGGATACGCTTTCAAAATATCGACGAAAGAATGTCCGGAAGCCACAAGCCCAACAATAGTTCCGACCGTTACCCGCAAACCGCGGATACACGGTTTTCCGCCCATGACCTTTGGATCAAATGTGATTCTTGCAAGCGCTTTCATTGCTTTGCCTCCTTAGACAGCTGCTACTCGATTATACACCGTATCTCTTTCAACAGCCTCGAAGCCGGCGCGTTGGATCATTTCGATGATCTCTTGCTTGGTCATTTTGACTTCGTTGTTCGATTCGACGGAGTAGCTGTGGGTGAGTTCGCCGCCGTCGGTGATGGTGCCGTCTAGGTCGTTGGCACCGAAGTGAAGGGCGGTTTGGGCGGTGGATTTGCCGAGCATGACCCAGTAGGCCTTGATGTGGTCGAAGTTGTCGAGCATCAGGCGGGAGACGGCGATGGTCTTGAGATTATCGATGGCGTCGGGGCCGGGAAGCGTCGAGAGGGCTGTGCCCGGAGGGTAAAACGCGAGCGGGATGAAGCACTGAAAGCCGCCGGTCTTGTCCTGCTGTTCGCGGAGGCGGACGAGGTGGTCGATGCGGTCTTCGATGGATTCGATGTGGCCGTAGAGCATCGTTGCGTTGGTTTTGAGGCCGGCGTTGTGGACCTTGCCGGCGAGTTCGAGCCAGCGGTCGCCGTCGCATTTGTGGTCGCAGATCCGCGAACGCGTGGGCTCTGCGAATATTTCGGCACCGCCGCCGGGACATGAGTCCATTCCGGCAGCCTTGAGCTTTGAGATAACGTCTTCGTCCGACATCTTGTAAAAGCGGGCGAAGAAATCGAGTTCGACCATCGTCAACGCCTTGAGATGCAGCTTTGGAAACTCGCATTTAAGCGATGAAAACAGGTCGGTGTAGTATTCGAACGGCAATTTCGTGTTCAAGCCGCCAACGATGTGCAGCTCGGTCGCTCCCTCGGCAACGGCGGTTCGGGCGATCTCGATGCCTTCCTCGATCGAATGCGTGTACGCGTCGTCCTGCCTCGCCCTTCGATAAAAACCGCAAAACTTGCAGTCCGCGACGCAGATGTTCGTGTGATTAAAATGCCGGTTGACGTTGTAATACGTCGTCAGCCCGTGCTTGCGACGACGAACGCCGTCAGCGAGCTTACCGACGACGTTCAGGTCATTCGAGGCGTAGAGATCCAATCCGTCGTCAAACGACAACCTTTCACCGTTCGCGACCTTGTCAGCTATCTCACGAAGTTTGGGATCAGTCGAAAGCTCCATCTATGCTACGATTTTACCAAAGTTATGAAATTCGGACAGGTTGATGATCCCGGAGCGGTGGATTTTACGATTCCGCCAGACCATCCGGACACTAAACGTGTGCTCGCAAAGAGCAATGGCAATGACCTCGAGGTGTGTGTAGGGTGTGCGAAATGGAACAGCAAAGATCTAAAGGGATTTTATCCGAAGGGCGTCAAGGACGAGCTGGCTTACTATGCTTCACAGTTCAACTGTATCGAGTTAAACGCTACATTCTACAAGCGTTATTGGGAAAAGCAGTACACGGCCTGGCGCGAGAGCGTGCCCGATGGCTTCAAATACTTTGTCAAATTCAACCAAAGCATCAGCCATTTTTCGCGACTGAAAGACGTCGAAGACAAAGTGGCGGAGTTTATGGAGAATGTGGTGTTTCTCAGGGACAAGCTCGGTATGCTCTTCCTGCAAATGCATAACAACTTCGGGGCGAAAGATTATGAGCGAGTCGAGGCGTTTGTCGAGAACTGGAAACAGTACGACACGCCGCTGGCAATGGAGTTTCGCAAGGAAGAGTGGTACAGCGACCCGGCAATCTCGGCGCAACTGTATCAACTGCTCGAGTCCGACGGCATCACAAACGTCCTCGTCGACACGGCCGGCCGCCGCGACCTGATGCACATGCGGCTGACGACGCCGACGGCATTCATACGCTGGGTCGGTGCGAATCATGAATCCGACAGGCCGCGGCTCGACGAATGGGTCGAGCGGATCGCGGACTGGAAGAAAAAGGGGCTCGAACGGTTGTATTTCTTTGTCCACCAGAATGTTGAGAAGGAATCGCCGCTGCTGTCTGCACATTTTATTGAGCGGCTAAACAAAAGGATCGGCACTAACCTGCACGTCCCGCAAACATTGTGACAATACGGCTGGAACGCACCGATAACACGGACCAGGTCTTCCGCTCGCTAGTCGTCGAACTCGACCGCGAGCTGGCGGTCCGTGACGGCGACGAGCACGCGTTCTATGCGCAGTTCAACAAACTCGACGCAATGCTCGGTGCGGTCGTGGCCTATGATGGCGAGACAGCGGTCGGGTGCGGAGCATTCAAAAAGCATACAGGCGATACGGCCGAGATCAAGCGAATGTTTGTCCGTCCCGAAAGCCGTGGACAACGGATCGCCGCACAGGTGTTGAGCGAACTTGAAACATGGGCAAGCGAAAGCGGCTTCACTGTGTACGTACTCGAAACAGGCCTTAAACAGCCTGAGGCGATCGCATTATACAAACGCTCCGGTTACACCGAGATACCGAACTACGGGCAGTACGCGGACATAACAAACAGTGTTTGCATGCGGAAGGTAATCGACTAATTCACGAAGGCCGCTCCACCAAAGGTGACAAGAAGGATCACGCTTACGAATGCGTTGGTCGTAAAGAATGCGGCGTTCATTCTGGAGAGATCGTCTGCCCGGATGAGCGTATGCTGAAAGACGAGCAGGGCGGCGGTCGCCGCAACGCCGATCAGTGCGACCCAGGCCATGCCTGTTGACAGATACAGTAAGAGCAGCACGATGAATGCCTGAACGTGAAACAGTCGGGCGATCCACAACGCGTTCCTTATACCGAACCGGGCCGGTATCGAACGCAGACCTGCCCGTCGATCAAACTCGTGGTCTTGGCAGGCATACAGCACGTCAAACCCCGCTGTCCACATCAGCACGAGCAGCGACAGCAGTATTGGGACCTCGTCGGCCAGAGATCCACGAACGGCAATCCATGCCGCCGACGGCGAGATCGCCAATGCGAGGCCGAGCAGGACATGGGCGAATGAAGTAAACCTTTTTGCATACGAGTAACCGAGGATCACCAGCAACGCGACCGGCGACAGAGCAAATGTCAGCCAGTTAAGCAGGTACGACGACGCCAGAAAAACACCGATCGAGACATATAGAAATACCCAGGCGAAACTGACCGAGAGTTTGCCGGTCGGCAGCTCCCGCAAGGCGGTTCGCGGATTTGCGGCGTCGATATCGCGGTCGACGATGCGGTTGAACGTCATCGCGGCCGAGCGCGCCCCGACCATTGCAACCGTTATCCAGAGTGTTTGCCACCATGTCGGCAGCCCGTCGGCTGCGAGTATCGCGCCGAGAAACGCGAACGGCAGAGCGAACAACGTGTGCTCGAACTTGATCATTTCGAGTGTAGTTCGGAGTTTTGCCGCAGTCGATCCCATTCAGTGCTTTGGACCACCCGTTCGGGAACTGTGAAGCCGCACGGCCTGACGGCGGACCGCGTCGGACACGTTCCGATTCTTTGAAAGCGCAAGCAGGTCGCGCAACTGCAGACGGCTCATGATCGTCATCACATTTGCGAGCGGCGTTCGCGGGTTCTTGGCGAGCGAATGCATAACATTATAGTTTTTTGACCATTGCCGGTTAGCGGCGATCTGGCGAAGTATCTCCTCGGTGATCGAACGCATTGACGCGATCATCTCGATCTCCTGCTCGGTGATACGCGGGTTATTGACAACGGCGCTCGATACCAGCCGATTCGGGTCACGAATCAGGATATTCCGGGCCTCGCGATCGCCCTTCATTCCCAGTTTTACACGGTCCTTGACGCCCATTTTCATGATCCGGTTGATCATCGAGATGCGGTCGCCGGGGATTTCTTCGCCCTCCATTTGGAGTTCGCCGATGATCTTGCCGATGGCAGCCTTTCGCTGGTCCTCGGTCTCTTCGTAGATCTCCTCGATATATTCGAGACCCATCCACGAGTCGTCAGTCTCATGGTCGGGAACCTCGATAAGGTCAGCCAGCAGGATCGCGTCCTCGACAGTCATGCCAGGCCCGTCGAAGTCATCGGTAAATTCCGCTTGCTCGATGAATTCGGCGGCAGCTTCTTTGCCTCGAGCCCGAAGTTCGTTTGCGATCTGCTGTGCACCGCGCTCTTTTTCAAAAAACTCGCGTCTTACTTCAGTGGCCCGCCGTTCTGCCTCAGGCGTACGGTTCGAGTTTCCGATGATCGCGTCAATGATCGACGGATTCTGGATAAGTAGCTGTTGGTTGAACGAGATAAGCTCAAGCAGCGCACCATTTTGCGTCGAGCGGGCAAGAGCGGCTATCGTATCCGGCGGCGTACGCGGATCTGTGATAACCGCCTCATGAACACCCGCTGGAAGCTCACTTTGCGTGGCAAAATAGCCAAGAACACTTGGGGCGACCGCCCCTGAACGAACCGCCGCCTCGATATCGCCCGATTGTTGTGATCTGAGCGCGATAACTGCATTCTCGCGAAGTTCCGCGTCCTCGCCCTGAAACAGCGCAACGAGGATCTCAAGCAGATCGGCCTGCGCTAAAGGCAGAGCTCCTCGCGACGCAGCCAATTGAGCGGCGCGTGGTGCGGAACCGTCGAGTACGGCCCTCACGACCGGATTTGCCGAGACGATCTCAGAACTCATATAGGAGAACCCACGCTATTTCGCCTATAAAACTATAAGGAGGAATGATCAAGCCAACGCGATAATTCTAGCACAAGGCTCCAATTTTCTTGACTAACTCGCAGTGCATAACATAGTTTAATAGTTTGGGCCGGGCGGTCAGCAAACCGCTTCGCAACATTCCTCAGCGCTTCATCATAACGAATGATAAAACAGGAACTTAAGCAATCGATCGCCGATCATGCGGCGCGGATCGGTGTCATCGGCCTGGGCTACGTCGGGCTACCTCTGATCGTGGAGTTTTGTCTCAAGGGTTTTCACGCGATAGGGTTCGAGGTCGATAAAGACAAGGCCGCTGAGATAAGTGCCGGCCGCTCATATATCGTCGACGTGACGGATGAGAGTGTCGGCGAGTGCATCGAGTCGGGGAAGCTCATCGCGACCACCGACTTTGGCCGCCTTGCTGAGTGCGACGTGATCATCATTTGTGTGCCGACGCCGCTGCGAAAGACCAAGGACCCGGACATGTCCTACATCCTCACGGCGGGTGGAGAAATACAGAAACACCTGCGTCGCGGTCAGCTAATTATTCTTGAATCAACAACTTATCCGGGCACCACTGATGAAGTACTGCAGCCTATGTTTGAGCGGAAAGGATTCGCGCTCGACGAAGATTTTCTGCTCGCATTCTCACCCGAACGTGTCGACCCCGGCAATCCGCAGTTTCAGACGCACAATATTCCAAAGGTCGTCGGTGGCGTATCAGCGGACTCGACCGAGACGGCGGCTTTGCTGTATTCGCAGATCGTTAACGAAGTGCACCCGGTCTCGTCAGCGCGTGTGGCTGAGGCCGCAAAGCTTTGGGAGAACACGTTTAGGGCAATAAATATCGGAATGGCAAATGAGATGGCCAAGCTCTGCAATGCCCTCGGGATCGATACCTGGGAGGTCGTCCGCGCGGCTGCGACAAAGCCGTTCGGCTTCATGCCGTTCTATCCCGGTCCCGGCATCGGCGGCCACTGCATACCGCTCGACCCTCATTACCTATCATGGAAGGCCAAGCAGCATGGCTTTGATTCGCAATTTATTAGCCTTGCCGAACAGGTCAATTCGACGATGCCAAACTACGTAGTCGAGCTCGTCACACGTGCCCTAAACGATGCGAAGAAAGCCGTCAACGGTTCAAAGATACTGATTCTTGGCGTTGCCTACAAGAAGGACATCGACGATATGCGCGAGTCCCCGGCTCTCTCGATAATCGATCTCCTCCGCGCCGATGGGGCCGATGTCGTCTATCACGATCCATTCGTTCCGCAGGTTACCTTTGACCACGCCTATACTATCGGCGATGGGGAACCATTGACGAGTCAAGAGCTAACGGAAGACCTAGTTGCTTCCTCAGATTGTGTGATCATTTGTACGGAACATTCCGGCGTAGATTATCGACGTGTTTGCGAGGCAGCCCCGTTGGTTGTTGATACTAGAAATACGTTGTCACTCGAATTGCGTGCTGAGTGCAAAGCTCGTGTGATTCGACTGTGACCACTGAACCTTGCGATCTCAAACCGAAAAACTGAAGGTCCTCCTCATTGCCGGTGCCCGACCGAATTTTATGAAGGTCGCGCCGATCTATGCGGAGATGCGGCGACGTTCGGATGAGTTTGAGCCACTGATAGTGCATACGGGGCAGCATTACGATCCCGCGATGTCGGATGCATTCTTCATTGATCTGGGATTGCCGCGGCCGGATATTTATCTGGGCGTCGGGTCGGCATCGCACGCGGTGCAGACAGCCAAGATCATGACTGAGTTTGAGGCGGTTTTGCTCGAGCAAAGGCCGGATTGGGTCGTTGTCGTCGGCGACGTCAATTCTACTATTGCCTGTGCCTTGGTTTGCTCGAAACTCGGCGTGAAAGTTGCCCACGTCGAAGCTGGCTTGCGCTCGGGTGACCGTTCGATGCCTGAGGAGATCAATCGTATCTTGACCGATGCTATCTCCGATCTGCTGTTCACAACGTCGCAGGATGCTGACCTAAATCTTGCAAACGAAGGAGTGGCGGCAACGAAGATCCGCTTTGCCGGCAATGTGATGATCGACTCGCTGCTGGAGCACATCAAACTCGCTGAGCACTCGACCGTCAGGACCGATCTCGGCCTGAAAGACAATGATTATGCCGTCCTTACGCTGCATAGACCGTCAAATGTTGACGATCGCGAGACGTTTGATGCCATCTCCGCCGCACTTGTCGAGATCGCAGCTAAACTACCTCTCATCTTTCCCGTCCACCCGCGAACGAAGGCTCAGATAAATGAATTTGGGTTGGCCGGCCGCCTTGAGGATGCGGGAGTCCGCCTGATCGAGCCGCTCGGTTACCTTGATTTCATACGGCTCTATAGTGGAGCTAGGCTCGTGCTTACGGACTCAGGCGGGTTGCAGGAAGAGACAACGGTTCTCGGCATTCCGTGCCTCACACTCAGGAATAACACTGAACGCCCGATAACGATCGAGATGGGGACAAATATTCTCGTCGGAACTGATCCGAAAAAAATCACACGGGTGGCGTTTGCGGTGCTCGGAGATGAGCAGGCAAACGCCAAGCCCAAAATTCCGCTGTGGGATGGCCACGCCGCGAAGCGCATCTGCGACGTGCTGCTCGGCGTTGCAGCCTAGAACGTCGGGCTGCCTTACTCGAACTTTACCGAAACGATCCGGGATACGCCGGGCTCTTGCATCGTAACGCCGTAGAGAGCACGGGCAGCCTCCATCGTGCGTTTGTTGTGCGTTATGACGATAAATTGTGTCCGTTCAGACATTTCCGCAATCTTGCTGGCGAAGCGGCCGATGTTTGCATCGTCGAGCGGGGCGTCGACCTCGTCGAGCAGGCAGAATGGCGACGGACGATACTTGAAGATGGCCAGTACGAGCGCGATGGCGGTCATCGCCTTTTCGCCGCCTGACAGAAGTTGAATATTCTGCAGCCGCTTGCCTGGCGGCTGCGCCACGACCTCGATTCCGGCCTCGAGAATATCCTCTGCCTCCATTAAGGTCATCTGGCCTTGGCCGCCACCAAACAGTTCCTGAAAGAACTCGGTAAAATTCAAATTGATTGACTCAAAGGCAGTGCGAAACCGTTCACGCGAGCGCTTCTTGATCTCGCTGAGCGCTTCCTCTGTAGCAGCGATGCTTTCAATAATATCCTGACGCTGCCCGGTTAGGAACAGGTGGCGTTCCTCGGCCTCACCAAGCTCCTCGAGGGCAAGCATGTTGATCGCGCCAAAACCGTCGAGGCGTATACGGAGGTCTTCGGCCTGCTGACGAGCGTCAGTGAGGACGAAGTCCGGAACGTGGGTAACCTCACCCAACAGGTCCGCAAGCGGCAGGCCGAGTTCCTGTTGACACTTCTCACCAAGATTCTTTAGCTCCGTTACAGCCTCAGCCTGTCGGATCTCGATCTCCGCACGTTCGTTGCGGGCCTCGCCAAGCCGACGATTGATGTCAGCCAGCTCATCGCTTGTAGCATCAGAAAGCTGACGGGCCTCGTTCATCTCCGTCACCGCCCGAGTGATCTCGCCCGTCTCGCGTTCTATCTCATCACCGGCTGAGGCGATCCGGTCGGTAATGGATGTGATCTCCTCGTGCAATGCCTTGATCTTGGCCTCTGCCTCATTGTGTTCGAGCCCCAGAAGCGTGAGACGTGACTCGATCTCTTTGGCCTCATTCTCGACACGACGAAGAGCCGATATAGCCGACCGACGCCGTTCATCAGATGTCGCCGCGATCATGCGCTTTTCGCTCAGCACAGCAAGGGCAGCTTCAGTGAGCTCCCGGGCAGTTGTAAGTTCCGCGGCAATGCGTTCGAGATCTGCAAACGTATCCGCTCGTGCGGTATCCGCTTTGTGTTTTCCAGCAAGAGCTTCGGCACGTCTGTGCGTTGCGTCATCTATTTCGGCCTTGACCTGTCCTGATTCGTCGGCGACAAGCTGGCGGTGCCGCTCGGTACGGTCGATCTCGTCCTTAGCGGCCTTAACCTGGATCTGAAGGCCGTGAATGCCACGATCCACCTTGATGATCAACGACTGCAGATCGACCATCCTGCCTTCATTCTCCACGAGCAAGGTGCGAGCCGCTTCAACAGCGACTCTTGCCGTTTCGATATCCACGTCAAGACGGATGCAGTCCTTCGCAAGCTGGCTCAACTCACGCTTAAAGGCCAAAAGCGAAGCATTGGTCTCGCCCGCCTTCTGTTTGCCAGCGATCATTAAGCGCCCGCTGAGGAGAATGTCGCCACTAAAATTGACCAGAGTTTCGCCCATGAATACACCGTCAAACTCATGAACAAGCCGAGCCGACATCTCGCGCGGGAAAACCTGCCACATCGCCGCCTCGAGTTCACCAGAAACGCCGAGAGCTTCTGCGATCGTACCCTTGGCCGCTGTTCGCACAATGGCCGGAGCTCCCGACAGAACAATGATGGCGGTACGTCCGACGTCATTCGCATTCAGCCAAGCCGAGACGCGGGTTGCATCGTCGATCGAATCGACGATCACGGATTCCAGAAACGACCCGAAGAGCCTTTCAACCGCGGTCTCGGCCTCCGGAGCAACATTAAGTCGATCTGCAAGGACACCGCCGAGACGGACTCCGATATCCTTGGCGGCAGTAAAGAGTTTCTGCACTTGAGGCGTGTAGACGGCACGGTCCTGTTCGAGTTCCTGCAGCGTGGCGAGGCGATGCCGTTTGGCCGAATGTTCATCCAGCAAGCCTTGCTGTTCAGCCTCTGCGGCCCGCAATGCGCTGCGTGCGTCGCTTGTCACGGCGAGCAGGGCATCTTTTTCAGCGTTAAGCCCGACGAACCTGGCTTCCTCGGCCGTGAGCATTTCGGCAAGTCTTGAAGCGGTTCGTTGATTTGTCCCAACGGCTTCGTCCGCCCGCTGACCTTCCTTTTCGAGTCCAACAGAACGCAAGGTGAGGCGTTCAAGGTTGTGGTCGAGTTGACGTGCTATCTCATCGAAACGCTCAACAGCCGCAGTGTGCTGCAACAACTCGGAGCGAAGCGACTCGATCGAACCCTCAACGAGGGCAAGCGCCTCGGACTCGTGCCGATGTGCGTCTTCGGATTCGCGAAGCACCGATTCGGCTGCTGCGTGCTCAGCACTCTCACGTCGTTCATCCTCTGCGAGCCGCTCGATCTCTTTGGCAAGAAGGTCTTGCCGCTGACGACTGGCCACGATCTCACCCCGGAGCGTCTCACACCGCGCGTTCAGCCCGACGATCTGGTCGGATTTATAGATATGCTCACGTTCCGCTCGGTCGCGCTCAAGCGCATTGTTCGCGTGAATTCGGCGAAGGTCGGCCAAGCCTTCTTCGGCAATCCGAGCACGCTGCGTAGTATCTTTTGCCGCTTCCTCTTTTCTACTGAGATCATCGTGAAGATGTGTCTCAGCCTCGCCCGCATGTGCAAGCTGGATCTTTAGCGTCTCTGACAACTCAGACAGGTAACAGCCCTCAGCGGCGTAGAGCTTGCGCAGGAGGTCGCGAAACTCTTCCTGAAGTATCTTGAACCGGCGCGTCTTTGCGGCTTGGCGGCGAAGCGAATTTACACGAGTCTCAACCTCAGAAATAATATCGAAAATGCGGGTAAGATTGGCTTTAGCTGTTTCGAGCCTGGTTTCGGCGGCACGCTGTCGGGCACGGAATTTTGAGATGCCGGCAGCCTCCTCGATGAGGCTACGGCGGTCTGCCGGCTTTGCCGACAGTATCTGGCCGATGCGACCCTGCTCGATGATCGCGTAGTGAGCTCCAGAAAGACCTGTTCCCGCAAACAGGTCTGTGATATCGCGAAGCCGGCATGCTCGGCCGTTGAGCATATATTCGCTCTCGCCCGACAGGTACAACCGGCGTGTGACGCTAACGGCCTCGCCGGGTGCAAAGTCCAGTGCGAATGAGCGCGGTCGCCAATGGCGCTTCGCCTTGACCTTGGTCTCGACGACCTGTGCGGATCCGACGGCAAGGGCCTTGGCGATTTCGACCTGTTCGATCTCGACGGCATCGTGAAAGCCATTGTCCTCGGCACCCGTCTCGGCAAACTCTGGTTCATGCTCGGGCCCGAGTATCTCATCCATATCGACAGCCGAATCATCGATACCGGTCAAGGCTTCGTCAATGTCCTCAAGCTCGCTCTGATCGATATCGAACGTCGAATCGTCTCGGATCAGGTGCAGCACTACCTCGGCCATGCCGCCGGGCTTTCGATCCTTGGTCCCGGCGAAGACGACGTCCTTCATCTCGCCGCCGCGAAGCGACTTCGCTCGCTGCTCGCCCAGCACCCATGCGATCGCGTCAGATACGTTCGATTTCCCGCAGCCATTCGGCCCGACGACCGCCGTAATGCCGTTGCCGGTGAAGACGACCTCCGTGTAGTCAGCAAACGACTTAAATCCGGTGATCTCTAGGCGCTGGAGTCTGAACATCTATATAGTGCTTCTGAATCGGGACAGCACTATATTTTGTTGTATCTGAAGGTGAAAGTCAACCTAAATGATCTCAGTGCCAACGTCGCGAAGCCCCTGCTTCTCGGCCCGCTCATTGTCTAGGTCGGTGAGAACGTCGAGTAGAAAATTGGTGTTGCTCGACACATTGATCACCACCGGAAATTCGTGATCGGCAGTCGAGAACTCAAATGTTCCGCTGTTTACGTCGATCAACTGCCGAAACGCGGTAATTCCGTTGTGGCCATTACACTCAGCATCGACGATCTTGCCCTCGTTGAATGAAACATTGCCGAGATGCAGGTCAGATTTGATGATAAGCAGGCCCGTCATCTTTGAGCTCTCGATAACCTGCACCGAATCGAAGATGCTGACGTATGCGAGATTGCCGGCAAAGGTCACGTCCGTTCGCACCTTTTGAGGCGACCGGTCGCGGTTGACGGCGAAGTCCGGGCGGCGGGCACGGCGAATGGCCTCCAGGCCTGGTGCGACCGATATTCTCGGGTCGAGTAGCTTGGCCTCCTGCAAACGGTCGTAGGCGAGGTCAAAATCCTCGCGGCCAATATACAGGCTCACGAGGGCGAGACACTGTTTGGCGGCCTCGTTTAGGTTCTTTTGCCTAACGCAGATCTCGCGCATTTTCTCGCGAAGCCCGATCGAGCGGGGAGAACGTTCCAACGATGTACGAAGCAGATCAAATGCCTTCTCTGGCGATGAGTACTTAACAAAAAGGTCGGCGTCGAGCAATACCGATTCGATCGTTGTCTCGGTAACTGGGATCGGGGCCTCTGTCAAAACCTGTTCCATACAATGCGGTTGAACAAAAATGTTCAACAGTCAAATCTAGCACGTCTTCGCGATCACGTCACTACATTTTCTCCGGGCGCAAAACGGCCGCCCATTGTCGGGCGGCCAGTATGGTAAGGCTAGAAATCAAACCGAAGACCCAATCTCACCGTTCGCGGCCGATAGGTCCGTGTCGGTGCCAGGAATTGATCCATCGCACTCTGGCGAAGGATCGCGTTAGACGAATTGAGACTGTCAAAATTGATGAAATTCGACCCGAAGCTGAAAACACGCCAGTTCAGCACATTACCGAATTCGGCCGACGGCCGAAGCTGATAACGGTCGCCGAACTTAAAGATGCGGCTAATATTCAGGTCAAAGATATACTGACGCGGACCATGGCCGGCATTGCGCGGCAAATTGCCCGGGCTGCCAATGGTCGGCTGAGAAAGTTGAGCAGCCAATGACGCAGGAAAGGCGGTCCCGAATGTGCGCCATTTGAGATCTTTCAGGTCGCCGCTAAAGTTCGGACGATCGGTCCCGACATCGTCGAGGTTTCGATCATTTCCACCAACGGAAACATTGAAAGGAGCACTCGTGCCAAATCGGAAAAGCGGCGAAAATCGCAGCTTGCCGAGCCACGTCGGCGTGTCGAATGTCCCTGTAAACGCAATGCGGTGGCGACGGTCGAGCAGGCTCCGTGAGTATTCTGATGCAAAATCGCCCACGACCTGAGGCGACGATGTGTTGACGATACCGTCATCCTTTAGGCTCGAAAGTGTATAAACGAGCCGCATCGAACCCGCAAATCCATGGCCCCATTTTCTATATCGGTTTCGCAGCTCAAATGTGATGCCCATGTACTGGCTGCGGCCCGGCGAGTAAACATGCTCAAACTGGCTGAGATTGCCCGAGGCAAAGCCGGGACGTAAGGGGTGGATCGCGGCCAAGGCGCGGCATATTGGCGAAAGCGTAGGTGAATTTATCGGGTCGAGCGCACTTTCGCAGTCGGACCTATTCTGGGATGAATTCAGATTTACATTACATACCTCGCTCGCGCTGCATGATCCGCCGTTAAGGTCCAGTAACCCTACGTCGTCAGTTGGCGAGCCAAGGAAGAACCGGGAAATTCCTGTATTGACGCCCAGAAGATAGTCAGTAAACGTGATACGGCCGTCGTTGTCGCGGTCGGGCGTGCCCGCAGGCAGCACCGGGGCATTGATATTCTTCTCGCGCCAGAGGTGAATTGTACGGTTGTACGTTGCGTTTGTCTCGAAGACGATACCCTTAAAGATCTCGCGCTCAAATCCGACGTTGAACTGATAACTTTCAGGGATCTTGATATTTGGATCAAGTTCGCGAAAGCCACCCGTGCGGGACAGCTCTCTCACGGTCATCGTCTCGGTCGCATTGACCTGGATAGCTGTATCGAGCGTCAGCGGATTGGGGAATTGCTGACTTAGGAAAGTTCGGATACGGGCGAACTCTACGTTAGCCGGAAACCGTATTCGTGAATCGAAACGCAACTCCTGAGCACCCGATGTAAAATCGTCAACCGTGCGAAGCAGCACACGGTTAAAGAACCGGCCTGCACCAAAGCGGATGACCGTCTTGTCACCTTTGAGCGGATTCCAGGCGAATGAAAGACGCGGTCCCCAGTTGTCCTTATCGCCAATGATCGTTTCGCGCTCATAACGAAGACCAAAGCTCAGCGTAAAGCGCGGTCTGATCCGCCATTCATCCTGGCCAAAAAAGCCATAATACTTGTTCGTCAAAGCGGACGACGTGTTGAAGTTCTGCTGAAAGCTCGTGACGTTATTCTGGTTAAAGAAATAGAAGTTAGAAAATCGGTACGTTCCAGTGGCGTCGAATCTATCGATGTACTCGGTGTCGACATTATGAAAATCGCCGCCAAAGCGAAGGTTATGCGAGCCGGCGATGTGCGTATAGGTGTCCTGGATCTGAATGCGGTCCTCTTTACGGTCGCTTGATCCTGATGTTGACGCGCTGAATATCTGACTGGCCGAGAACGGTTCGCCCGGCGGTGTAAATCCGCCAACAATAACGACCGGGGCACCGGAACCGCCGACAGGGGCGGCCGACGGCCGTAGCCGCGAGTATTGAAATCGCAGTTGATTGACATCATTCGCTCCGAGGACCAAGTTATGCGTGGCGTTAAAGCCGTCCGTATTTCGAACGCGGCCGATCAGGGCGTCGGCAAGGCGGTTGGTACCCGAATACTGCCTGAGGTCGTTAAAACGGCCCAACTGATACGCGAAAGTAAATGAGTTCTTTGCGTTGGCGTTCCAATCGATACGAGTCGAGAACGTATGTCGTTTCGACGGAGTGTCCGCCAGAGAGATATAGGGAGCAACGAGGATAAAATTCGAACCGCTGTTCGATGGGTATGTCTGCGACGGATTGGTCGGTGCAGGCAAGTCGAGTCGGGATTGATTATCGACCGGGACAAACACGTCGATTATCGTATCCTCAAGGTACTTGTCATATTCATACGAGGCAAAGAAAAACAACTTGTTCTTGATTATCGGCCCGCCGAATGTAAAGCCAGGGTCGTGGTTCTGAAGTGGCGCGCGTGCGATGCCTCGACGATTGTTGTTCCATGTATTTGCATTCAGCGCTTCGTCTCGGAAGAAATAGAACGCTCGGCCGCGATAGCGATTGCTGCCGCCGCGCGTGCGGATATTGACGCGACCGCCTGAGGCCCGGCCGTATTCCGCCGAAAACTGGTTGGTTATGACTTGCACTTCGGCCACAGACTCTAACGACGGCTGGAAGCGAAAGCCGGCCGAGCGATCGTCGTTGTTATCCAGGCCGTCAACCGTAATATTGTTTGAGTAGGCAGCTCCTCCCGAAAGGGCGAACGTCCCGGCCTCCTCGGGCGTTGTTCCCTGAGCATAGCTGCCGCGCGTGCCGCGATCCCCGGATAGATCTCGCGTCGAAAGGGGTTCCTCGGTAACGCCTCCGAGAGTCAGCACCAGATCAAATGGATTACGGGTATTGTTCGGAAGTTCCTCGATCTCTCGTTCGGTCACCGTGCCGCCGACGACCGTCCGAGTGGTATCAACAACCGGGCCATCGTCGCCTGTAACTGTCACGGTCGTTTCAGCCCGAACGTCCGCCGGCGACAGGCTGAAGTCCTGCACCACATTCTGCGCCGCAATCGTCCGAATCTCTTCGGTAACCTGTACCCCAAAGCCACTCGCCTCAGCCTTCACTTTATATGTTCCCGGCTTCAACTGGACGATCTTGTAACGACCGTCGTCGTTGGTGGTGACGGTGCGGGTCTCGCCGGTCTCAACGAGTGTTGCCGTCACTGACGCGCCGACCACAGCAAGGCCATTGCTATCAGCCAAACGGCCTGCGATTGACACATTATCGAGGTCTTGAGCGACCGTAACCGAGGTCAGTACAGCAAGTAGGGCGCACACGACATACGCACGTAAACATATTCTTCGAAACATTGAATTCTCCTTAGATAGAACGGGCTAGTTTCTAGAAATCCTATCCCAGAACGAACGCGAAAGCAACGAGAATGCAAATGTTTAGGATCATTCGTCATCGATGCCGTGACCGCGAAATCGGGTTACTCGCAATCGAGAGACGGGAATGAGGGCAGAGCTTGCCGAGAATGTTTCGGTCTGGCGGGAGAATTCGCTGGCGTGAGCTTTGAGGTATTCAAAGAACTGCTCAAATTCGCGCTGCATCTGATCCATCTTTTCACGCATGTTGAGGATTATCTCAACGCCGGCCAGGTTGACGCCCAGATCGCGGGTGAGAGAAAGGATCACTTCGAGACGTTCGACGTCGGCATCCTCGTAAAGCCGCGTATTGCCAATCGAACGTGACGGTTTTAGCAGGCCTTCGCGTTCATACAGTCTCAGCGTCTGCGGATGTATCTCGTACATTTCCGCGACGGCGCTGATGGTGTATGTGCGGGGCTTTTTCTTCATCATCCGTTCAGAACCACCCGCTACCGCAGGTGTTCTGACTTATTCCAGTCCCATCGTCTTGCGAGGGTTCTCAGGATTTAGCTTTTCAAATTGTCGCAATAGCTCCTTTGTTTCCTCGGAAAGCACCTTCGGCAACGTGATCTTTACTTCAACAAACTGATCGCCGCGTAATTGCGGGTTTCTCAGGCTTGGGAAACCGCGTTCGCGCAGGCGGAATTTCTGGCCCGACTCAGTTCCAGCCGGGATTTTTAGATGCGCACGGCCCTCAACCGTCGGCACTTCGCTCTTGGTGCCAAGAGCGGCCTCGGGGACCGTGATCGGGACGGTCACGTAGACGTTATCGCCCTTTCGCGTCAGGAACGGATGTTTGCCAACGTTCGTGAGGATGTAAAGGTCGCCTGGTTCGGCGCCGAGGCGGCCGCCGTGGCCTTTTTTAGGCACGCGGACGCGTGAGCCGGTATCGACGCCTGCGGGTATTTTGACCTTGACCTGTTCGGCCTTTGGCGTCGTGCCTTTGCCGTGGCAGAGGCTACATGGCTCCCGGCGGCGGCCGGTGCCATTGCAGTCGGTGCATTGGCCCGAGAACTGAAGGCGCCCGCCCGTCCGCATCACCTGCCCGGTGCCTTTACAAGTCGAACACTGGACGACCGGGCCGCCGGTGTCGCCCGCACCCTGGCAACGTGAGCATTGTTCGGAACGATTGACTGTAAGATTGCGCGTCAGGCCGGTGAACGCCTCTTCAAAACTCAATGCCAGAGGCATTTCGATGTCGCGGCCCTTCTTAGGCATCGGCCGCGGTGGCTCGGGCTGGGTTGGTTTCGCCCCGCCCCCAAACAGGTCGGAAAAGATATCGCGAAAGCTCGATCCGCCGGTCGCCCCGGTCGAACTAGTGTCCCAGGTGAATCCTGAGAAATCGAACCCCGGCGAACCGGCGGTTCTCGCACCAGCACTGGTCGCGAAGGGCGAGTCGGGATCGAGGTTGTCGGCGTAGTAACCAAACCGGTCAAAGACCTTACGCTTCTTCTCGTCCGAGAGAATGTCGTAAGCCTCCTGCACGTCCTTGAACGTATCCTCTGCTGCCTTGTCACCCGGATTTACGTCAGGGTGATGTTTTCGCGCGAGACGGCGATAGGCCTTCTTGATCTCGTCGGCCTTGGCATCCTTTTTGATGCCGAGAATTTTGTAGTAGTCCTTTTTGGCCATGCAGGAAAATTAGGGACAAGTTTAGAGGGACAAGGGACGAGAGAGCAACCCGACCACTTGTCCCTCGTCACTTGTCGCTAGATTGTTACTTCTTTTCCTCGCCTTCGTCGTCAACATCGACGTATTCGGCGTCGATGACGTCGCCCTCTTCTGATGAGGCAGTCGTTGCCTCACCGTCGGCCCCGGCTGTCGCGGACGAAGCTTGCTCATCGGCCTGTTCCTCAGGTCCTTGCGCCGTCTGGCTGTAGAGCATTTCGGCCAGCTTATGCGAAGCTGTCTGCAGGCGGTCAAACGCGTTATTCATCGCATCGACATCCTCGCCACCCAGGGCTGTTTTCGAGTCTGCTATCGCCGATTCGATCTCGCCCGCGGTTGCGGCGTCAAGCTTGTCTTTATTCTCAACCAGCGTCTTTTCGACGCTGTAAACCAAACCGTCCAGGCGGTTGCGGGCCTCGATCGCTGCCTTTTTCTTCTCGTCTTCACCGGCATGCGATTCAGCGTCTTTCATCATCTTGTCGATCTCTTCCTTTGAGAGGCCCGACGATGCGGTGATTGTGATCTTTTGCTCGCGCCCCGTGCCGACGTCCTTGGCGGAGACGTTAACAATACCGTTAGCGTCGATATCGAATGTCACCTCGACCTGCGGCACGCCACGTGGTGCGGGCGGGATACCCACGAGGTGGAATTTGCCGAGCGTTTTATTGTCCCCTGCCATTGGCCGTTCGCCCTGTAAAACATGGACCTCGACCGACGTCTGATTGTCCGACGCCGTGGAAAATATCTCCGATTTTCGCGTCGGGATCGTCGTGTTTTTTTGGATCATCGGTGTCGATACACCTCCCAAAGTCTCGATGCCCAAGCTGAGCGGCGTCACATCCAAGAGTAGGATGTCCGTCTTCTCGCCGCCGAGAACGCCGGCCTGCACGGCGGCGCCGAGGGCCACGACCTCGTCAGGATTGACCGACTTGTTAGGCTCCTTGCCAAAGTATTCTTTGACCATTTCCTGGACCTTCGGGATACGGGTCGAACCGCCAACCAGCACGATCTCTTCGATGTCCTTGGGCGTTAGGCCGGCGTCCTTGATCGCCTGCTCGACGGGCGGCATGAGGCGTTTCAGGATGGGCTCGGCGAGCTGCTCGAATTTGGCACGCGTGAGCTTCATCACCAGGTGCTTTGGGCCTGAGGCGTCGGCCGTTATGAACGGCAGGTTGATCTCGGTTTCCATCGCGTGCGACAGCTCGACCTTGGCCTTCTCGCCGGCTTCCTTGAGCCGCTGTAGGGCCATTTTATCGTTGTGCAAGTCGATGCCCTGATCCTTTTTGAATTCGTCAATTATCCAGCCGACGAGGACCTCATCAACGTCGTCACCGCCGAGGTGCGTGTCGCCGTTGGTCGATTTGACCTCGACGACGCCCTCACCGACCTCGAGGATCGAGATGTCAAATGTTCCGCCGCCAAAGTCGAACACCGCAATGACCTCGTCCTTTTTCTTGTCCAGGCCATACGCCAGTGCGGCTGCGGTCGGCTCATTGACGATACGCAAAACTTCTAATCCAGCGACCTTGCCTGCATCCTTCGTCGCCTGACGCTGGGCATCGTTAAAGTAAGCAGGCACGGTAATTACGGCCTTCTCAACCTTGCTGCCGAGATAATCCTCGGCAGACTGCTTGAGCTTTTGCAGCACCATCGCGGCGATCTCAGGCGGGCTGTATTGCTTGCCCTCCGCATCGACACGGACGTCGCCATTCGATGCTTTTTCGACCTTGAACGGGACCTGCTTGATCTCCGATCCTACCTCGTCAAACTTGCGTCCCATGAACCGCTTGATCGAATACAGCGTGTTCTCGGGGTTCGTAACTGCCTGACGCTTTGCGACTTGCCCGACCAGCCGATTGCCGTCCTTCGTGAACGCCACGACCGATGGCGTCGTGCGGCCGCCCTCAGAATTTGTAATGACGACCGGCTCGCCGCCCTCCATGACCGCTACGACCGAATTGGTCGTCCCGAGGTCAATACCGATTATTTTGCTCATATATCACTCTCCAAAACTATAATTGCCTGCTCACAGATCTAACTTGAGCACTAATGAATGATAATAGTTGAGTGTGTTATTGTCAAGTCTCAAGTATCCTCTTGATCTTGATTTATTCGTGCATTCGTGGCTATCCTTTCCAGACCGGCGATTGCCACGAATGCACGAATAAGCCAGCCAAGTTGTATCGACACTTTTGCGGTTTGTATCGGCATTTTTACAGGTTTGTATCGACACTTTTCAGCCCTTTTTCATACGCGTCTCGTTCCGGTAACACCTATTGTCGCCGATGTCATTTAGGCGGCGTTGCCGTGGTCAAACTTTTCGGTCCTTGTCGTGTTAACCGCGTCGTCAGGGATAACACGAGCGGCGGATCGTCATCGTTAATGTTCGTTCCAGCCTGTCCCCGAAGGGGACAAATTTAATAGCGTCGGGTAACACCCGACGATGCAGATCGGATAGCCGCACCGTCCCTGAAGGGGACGAACAATATGTCCCCTACAGGGACGATTCCTATCGACGCTCGCAACGTCGGGATGCTTCCGAGGCTACTAAATTGATCCCCGTTTGGGAATTGAAACCCAACCACTTGACGAGCCTGTTGCATCTATGCTAGTGTGTTTCACGCAAATACACACAAGGAGAAACTACCAACACTATGCAGACACAGATGGAATGGGCGACATTTCCGGGCCGGCCTTTTGGATACAAGGCGGCCGAGAACGAAGTGCGCGTGACGATGCGCCCCGATGCGACCTTTTACCTAAACGCAAAGGCCCACGCGGCATTGGGACACCCAAAGCACGTCGAACTGCTCTATGACGCCGCCCGCCGCACGATCGGCATCAAGCCCGGCAACCCCGACGCCGCAAACACCTTTCGCCTCGTCGATCACGCAGGCCGCGGCAAATACCGCCGCATAAACGCCGCCGCCTTCTGCCGCCACTTCCGCATCCGCACCGACCGCACAATCCTCTTCCACGCCGCCACTATGGACAATGACAAGGTCCTCCACTTGGATCTGACTCAAACTGTCGCCGTGAGCAGAGGTGCGAGATAAAGTTTGCAAATAGCATACTATCCGTGCTAATATGCTTGGCGGATGATAAGGTCGTTTGCCGACAGAGCGACGGAAGATATTTTTGACGGGCGAAACTCGGCGGAGGCGAGACGGGCACTGCCGCGTGACCTGTGGAAACTGGCCGGTCGAAAGCTCGACCAGATCAACGTCGCCGTCGCGTTGGACGATCTGAAAGTGCCGCCGGGCAACCGGCTCGAAGCACTACGCGGCGACCGTCGCGGGCAATACAGCATTCGGATCAACGACCAGTACCGAATTTGCTTCCAATGGGATGAGGGAGAAGCTATTGCCGTAGAGATCGCAGATTATCACTAGAGAGGACGAAATAATGATCAGAGTTCCAAAGAATCGTCGCGTGACGCATCCGGGAGAGATGCTGAGAGAGGAATTTCTTGCCCCGATGGGAATAACGCAGCAGGCACTCGCCGACGCCATCCGTGTCCCATTCCAACGCGTCAATGAGATCATAGGCGGCAAACGCGGCCTCACGCCCAGCACTGCATTGCGGCTGGCGAAATTCTTCGATATGTCGCCCGGATTCTGGCTCAATCTGCAAATGGTCTATGACCTGCAGCAGGCCGAAACCAAAGAGTCCGACATCCTAAAAACCATCCGCCGAGCGCCCTCACTCCAAAAGGCCTGATCCTGCTCCAACGGATGCGGCGGAATTGCGTTTTCGTGTAATAATGCGGGGCATGGCCGAGCCGGAAAAGCTGATACCAAAGCACGGCGGTTACCGTAGGCTCAAGGGCTTTCAGGTTGCGCAGCTCGTGTATGACGTGACCGTGCGGTTCTGCGACCGCTACATTGACACGCGCAGCCGCGCGCACGACCAAATGGTCCAAGCGGCGCGCAGCGGCGTCCAGAACATCGCCGAGGGCAGCCAAGCAAGCGGCACGTCGAAAAAGTTCGAGCTAAAACTAACCAGCGTCGCCCGCGCGAGCATCGAGGAACTAAAGCTCGACTATGAGGATTTCCTGCGTCAACGCTCGCTGCCCGAGTGGCCGCAGAACGACGCTCGGCGGGCGGCATTGATCGACCGGCGGCCTAAGACGGCGGATGAGGTGGCGGAATGGGTGGTTGAGGTCAAGAGAGGGTCGTGTGGACATAGTGGACAAGATGGACAGAGTGGACTGGCCACCTCACAACCGTCCACCCAGTCCACAACGTCCACCCCGTCCACTCTTAGTCCCTCTTACCCCGAGATCGCCGCCAACGGCGCCCTCGCCCTGATCACCGTCGCCTGCAGCCTCCTCAACCGCCAGATCGCCTCCCTCGAAAAAGCCTTCGTCCAAGAAGGCGGATTTACTGAGCGGCTGTACCGCGTCTGCGTTGGTCGAGGTGCGGGATTATAGACGGGGTTCCTATCCACTGATTCGTTAATCTTCTTCACCATGTTTTGGCAAAGTCTGCTAACATAACGCCATTCGTACATCAGGTCTCCGTTTTCAGTGCGGAGAGTGGAGGTTGTCGGCACCGGCTCTGTCGCCTAACTTTATATTCGTATGGAAAGAACTCAATCCGTTCAGCAGCTTATTCAGGATATCGTGGACAAGAAGGTTGTTCTCCCAGAATTTCAGCGGGATTTTGTCTGGGAGATCACTAAGACATACGATCTTTTTGACTCTATTGTTAAAGACATCTTTGTTGGAGCGATCCTCGGCTGCACGGATCTCGATATTGCTTTTGTAGTGCCCGCGACGGAAATGGAGGGCATCCTTCCGGAGTTAAATACAACAGATCAATATCGAGAACGGGAGAACTATTGGCACATATTCATGCGGGAGGAAGACTCAGGGCAATATGGAATTGTCCTGTCGAAGACTGGCGGTTTTTTCAACCTGAATAGATTTGCTATGAGCCTCTCAGATTGAGGATTTCTATATCGTTACGACTCGCAACTCACGAACTCAGTGACGAAGATGGAAGTTATCGAGGCAAGTTAGGTTACAATCTGATATGACCAATATCCCGCAAAGGAGGACGGTCAGGGTGGTGGACAAAAACAGAATCTACAACGAAAAAATCAGACAAGTTTACGGTAGCGACCCGCGCGAGGTGCCGTTGTATGGATTGCAGGAGACGGCGAAGTATCTCAAGGTCAATATTGCGACCCTGACCTCTTGGGTGCGTGGGCGCACGTATCGACTGGACGACGGTACGGAGAAATTCTGGGAACCGGCGATAAACCTGCCCGATGCGGACAAGCCACTTTTGTCATTCTTTAACCTCGTAGAGGTTCATGTATTGCTCGGTATTCGGCGAATACATAACGTGCGGTTTCCAAAAGTGCGTACGACACTCAAGTATCTTGAAGCCACATTCCCCGATCAGAGGAATCCGCTCGCTACCTTAGAATTCTGGACCGACCGATTTGAGCTGTTCATCAAAGAGGCCGGTGACTTGATCTGCACGTCGCAGCGAGGTCAAATCGTTATCGAAGAGGCGGTAAGACAATATCTGCACCGGATCGACCGTGACGTCGATCTTGCACCTTTCCGTCTTTATCCTTTCTCATCCGAGATACTTTTCTCGACCGACGACAAGAAACGTGGCCCAGATATACTCGAGAGTCAGCCAAAGTCGATTGTCATCGACCCCCTTATCTCATTCGGAAGACCGACATTGGCGGGCACTGGTATCCCGACCAACGTGATCGCCGGACGATTTGCGGCCGGCGAAAAGACGGGGCCCATTGCCCGCGACTATGGCATCGAAGAAGCGCAGATCAAAGAAGCTCTCCGCTACGAAGGAGCTTTACAAAAAGCAGCTTGAGGAAAGCGTTTTCTTTGTTGACAGGTCCTCCGGCAAGCACGTTCTCGCAGATGGTCTAGCCGCGCTCGGGCTAAATGTCGAGCGTCACGACGACCACTTTGATCCGACAACTCCCGACCCGGATGGGATAGCCGCGTGCGGCTCGAAAAGCTGGATCATTGTAAGCAGCGACCGTGCCATCAAACGAAACCCGCTCGAACAAAGGGCCCTGTTGAACGCGCGTGTCGCAGCTTTTTTCTTCACGAGCGCCAACATAACGAGTGCTGAACAGATAGAGGCTTTCAGCAAAGCCTTGGATCGCATCGCAAAGATGTTGACGACCCAGCCGCGTCCTTTCATTGCCCGCATATCCAGAGACGGCAACGTCGAATTATGGCTTGACCACAAGGGTCAAGATCGATTGAGTAGGTGAAATCATCTAAATTTTGGTTAAGCCGATCGATCATCGATTCAGCCTCGCTTCGCGCATTAGTTTGGCTACCCAGTAGATGTAGTGGAAGCCGGAGAGGATGGCGAAGGCGGCGACTATTACGTAGACGGTGGGTAGATAGATGCCGTTCCATTGGGGGTTTAGGGCGGCGACCAATATTAAGATGACGGCGGTGGCTTGAAGAAAGGTACCGGCTTTGCCGGGCCGGGATCGAAGGCGGTTCCGAAGGTTGACCGGCGGCGTGGAGCGATCTATCATCAGAAGTTCGCTGCCGGAGTGGCGAAATTGGTATACGCACCAGACTCAAAATCTGGCGGGCTTAACGCCCATGTCGGTTCGAGTCCGACCTCCGGCACCAATCAGTGAACAGTGAACAGGTAACAGTGAACAGTGGCACGCTTTGGCGTGCCGTTTCGGTTTTGGAATGAGGATAGAGGAGTTTGATTTTGAGCTGCCCGAGGGGTTGATCGCGCAGGCGGCGTTGGAGGATCGCGCTGGTTCGCGAATGTTGGTGGTGGATCGGGCGGGCGGGACGTTTGAGGATCGGCGGTTTAGGGAGATCGGAGAGTATTTGCGCGAGGGCGACGTGTTGGTGGTGAACAACACGCGAGTGTTTCCGGCGAGGTTGTTTGGGCACACGCGCACGGGGGCATCGGTCGAGGTGTTTTTGGTTCGCGATGTGGGCGGCGGCGTCTGGGAGACGCTGGCGCGACCGGGGCGGCGGCTGGCGGTTGGAAAGAAGGTCATTTTTGACGACGGGACGGCGGGCGAGGTTGTTGAGAAGCGCGATGACGGGCGTGTCTTGGTGCGCTTTGATGGCGAAGTTCTAGAGACGGCCGAGCGGATCGGGCGGACGCCGCTGCCGCCGTATATCAAGCGTGATGCGGGCGAGGCAGATCGAGATCGCGAGCGGTATCAGACGGTTTACGCGCGTGAGCGAGGTTCGATCGCGGCACCGACTGCGGGGCTGCATTTCACGCCGGAAGTGCTCGATGGCGTGAGAGATATCGGCGTGACGGTTGCCGAGATCACGCTGCATGTTGGCTACGGAACGTTTGAGCCCGTGCGTGTTGAGGAATTGAGTGAGCACTCGGTCTCGCCCGAGGTCTATGAGATCGATGCGGCGACCGCCGAGGTGTTAAACGCGGCTCAGGCCGACGGGCGGCGGATCGTGGCGGTGGGCACGACGGCGACGCGGGCTTTGGAGACGAATGCCGCGCGGCACGGGCGGTTTACCGAGGGCGTTCACGAAGCGGACTTGACGATCGTGCCGGGGCATGAATTTCGCGCTGTCGACGCGCTGCTCACGAACTTTCATCTGCCACAGAGCTCGCTGCTGGTGCTGGTTTCTACTTTTGGCGGGCACGAACTTATAATGAGGGCTTACCGGCACGCAGTCGCGGCAGAATACAGATTCTATAGCTATGGCGATTGCATGCTCCTTATTTAGTTTGTGGAGTTCATAGAGTTCGTAGGGTTCATGGAAGTTTTGAACTCTATGAACTCCATAAACTCTACAGACTCATAACTTTCCAGTGGCTGTTTTAGAGACCATCCGAAGCTTTTTTGTCCCGGTATTCGCGACCGAGCCCGAGGTGATCGTGCCCGCTCCGCCGTCGCAGTATGCGATCAGGCCATTGACGATGGAGCAGCTACAGGACGTACTGCGGTTGAATATTCGATGTTTCAGGAACGGTGACAATTACACGAAGCATACCTTTGAGTACCTGCTGGGGGAGCCGCGGACGTTGGGTTTCAGGACTGTGAATGAGGAGGGCGACCTGGTCGGATTCGCCTTTGTGATGGTCAATGAGAACAACGCTGCGCACCTGACGACCATCGGCGTCGCTCCCGAACACCGCCGTCGCGGCATTGCCGCCGGGCTGCTCGACCACGTCGAGGATGCGCTGAGAAAGCGCGAAGTCGGCACGATCATGCTCGAGGTCCGCGTCTCGAATATCGCCGCGCAGGAGCTTTATCGACGCCGCAATTACACCATTGTCCAGCGGATCGGCAAGTACTACAACAACGGCGAAGACTGTTTTCTGATGATGAAGGCGGTCTTTTGAATTTCACGCTCCCCAAAATATACCCGATCACCGACAGACGCCTCTCCGGCCTGTCACACGCCGAACAGGTCCGACGGCTGGTTGCCGGCGGAGCGACACTTATTCAATTGCGTGAAAAGAGCTTGTCGCCGCGGGACTTTTATGACGATGCCGTGGCGGCCGTTGCCATTGGACGTTCGGCAGATGTGAAAATATTGATCAACGACCGTGTCGATCTCGCCATTGCGGCGAAAGCCGACGGTGTTCACCTAGGCCGGGACGATATGCCCGCAGACGCTGCGAGACGGCTGTTGGGCCTCGATGCGATAATCGGAACTTCGACGCATTCGGTCGAGCAGGCTGCCGCCGCAATCGAGATGTCGGTCGATTATGTGGCGATCGGGCCGGTGTTCGCTACGGCGACCAAGGACGATACATCGCCGGTGGTCGGCCCGGCCGGCGTCCGGGCCGTGCGCGCTGCCAGAGGCGACATTCCACTGGTGGCAATTGGCGGGATCGATAAAGGGAACCTCGATACGGTGATCGCGGCCGGTGCCGACTCGGCAGCAATGATCTCAGCCGTGGTCGTTGGAGATATCGAGCAGAACCTGAGACAGCTATTGTCAAAGTGACCAAACACATTTATCATTGCCAAAAATCTTCTTGCATTCCACGCAGCGATAACTGATAATTGATTGAAGGGCTGTTTCTGCCCACCCTGCCTCATTTTCGCATTCCTTTGCGGGAGAAGAAATCACACACATGAGTCTGCTTGATGTTGCGCCCATTATTGAGCATATGCTGCTCACGTCAGAGAACGTGAGCGACCTCAATTTCTCGGCAAATCAAAAGCCGCAGGTCGAGATCAACGGCGTACTGTATCCGACGTCGCCGCTCGGCTTGGGCAAGCTTACAGCTTTCCAGACCGAGATGATCGCGATGTCGCTGATCCGCGATAATCCGGACGCGGCCAATCAGCTCGTCAAATATCGGACGGCGGACCTGAGCTACGCCCTGCCGGGCAAGTGCCGTTTTCGCGTGAATATCTTTCAGCAGCGGAATTCATATTCGGTGGTCATGCGCGTCATTCCGCATGAGATACCGAGTTTTGAAGCCCTCAGGCTCCCGCCGCAGCTTGCCGAGATCGCCGATATTCGCAATGGCGTGGTGCTGCTGACAGGGCCGACCGGTTCGGGAAAGAGCTCAACGCTCGCGGCGATCATCGACCGGATCAATGAGACCAAGGCGTATCACATCGTCACGATCGAGGACCCGATCGAGTTCCTGCACGGCCACAAGAAAAGCACTATCAATCAACGTGAGGTAGGGGCAGACACAAAGGATTTTGCGTCGGCGCTGCGTGCGGCGCTTCGCCAGGCGCCAAAAGTGATCCTCGTGGGCGAAATGCGTGACCTGGAGACGGCCGAGATCGCATTGGAGGCGGCCGAGACAGGCCACCTCGTGCTCTCGACGCTTCATACGATCGACGCGTCAAAGACCATCGACCGCATCATCGGCCTGTATCCGAAGAACGAAGAGAGAGTGATCAGAACGCGATTGGCACAAACATTTCGCTATATCGTATCGCAAAGGCTTATCCCGACGGCCGATGGCCGCGGCCGTATAGCGGCGGTCGAGATACTAAGGTCAAATCCGCGAACGCGCGAATATATCGAGAAGGGCGAGCAGGAAGGTAAGACGCTGCTCGATGCTATACGCGACGGCGAGATGGACGGCATGCAGGATTTCGATTCGGTTATCCGCGACATGATCGAGAAAGGCCTGATAACGATGGACGACGGCCTGTCATTCGCCACGAACCAGAACAACCTTCTGCTTCAGCTAAAGGGCCTTGCATCGACCGAGGACTATGTCAAATCCGGCTCAGGCAGGCCGCTGCCCAAGCCGGCTGTCCCGCCTCCGCCGCCGCCGGACCCTGACTCGGTACTCAACATGATCGAATAAACACACGACTATGATCATTCGCTGCGACAATTGTTCCGTTTCACTGCAACTGGACGAATCAAAGATACCGACGGGCACCTTCTCTGTTCGCTGCCCGCGATGCCAAAATCTGCTGCGTGTCCAGAAGGATGCGTCAGGCAAGGCTCCGTCAACGGTCGATCAACTGACGGCCAATAAGCCCGCCGAAGCCTCGAGCGACAGTCCCGCAGATTTTGCACAAAAAGAATCGGAGCAGCAGGTGAATTCCGCCTTGCGCTCATTGCTCTCGGCACTCCAGACCGATAAGGCCACTGCCGTCGATGACGAAGATGACGAAAAGCCGCGGCGCATCTTGCTTTGCCTCGGCGAAAAAGCCGACGAGACGGCACGGCTATTGGCAAAGTCCGGCTACAAGGTCTATGTCGCGCAGACGCCGGCACAGGCAAATGAACGCTTGCGCGAGGGCAAGACCGAACTCCTGATGTTCTCACCGGATTTCGCCGCCGACATGGGCGGCGCGGCTGTCATTCAGCAGAAGGCAAATGCGATGTACTCGTCCGAGCGGCGACGCCTGTTTCTGATCTCGCTCGAGGACGAAGGAACGACCATGAACGCCCACGACGCATTCCTGCGAAATCTGAACCTGATCGTGAATACCAATGACGTGCAGCAGCTGCCGCTCATTCTCAATCGTTCGCTGGGCGACTATAACGATCTCTACAATTACTTCAACAAGGCCTCAAATCTGGCGCCTGTCTAGCCGGCGGCCAGTTCGCAGGCGAGCATCTCGATCTGCATGCGGGCGCCTTTCGGGCCCGTGCCGCCGATCGATGTCTTGATGGCGAGGTCCGTCTCGGCAAGTCGCTGCAGGGCGTGGCGAATACTCGCGACGTCGGAGCGTCGGGCGGCGGCAAAGAACGATTCCTGATCGTTGTAACGCATTTTCACCGCATTAGCGACCTCACGTCGGTCAGCGCCGCGCTGCATCATGTCCTTTACCGACAGCAATGTGCGGTATTTGAATGCCATCGCGCCGATCAGCGCTACAGGCTCCGCGCCGTCGTCGAGCGTCTTTTTGAGAAGGGCCAGCCCTCGCTGCGGCCGCCCGGCGATGATCTCGTTGACGAAATCAAAATTGTCGATCGCACTCGAATCAGGGACGAGCCCGGCGATCAGATCCTTGGTTATCTGCCCTGACGGCATCGCGGCGGCGGCGAGTTTATCGATCTCATTCGCGAGACGCGCAACGTTGTCACCGACCCGCAACAACAAGAGTTGAAACGCCGCCGGATCGATCGAGGCTCCGGTGTCAGCCAGGTGCTTGCGGGCCCACTCGGCCAGCGCGGGCCCCGTAGGCGGGGCAAACTCGACCGATGCCGTCTGCTTCTCGAGGAGCTTTCCCATCTTGCGAGACCTGTTAAATTCGTCCGCGATGAAGACAATGACCGTTGTCGGCTCAGGCGAACTAAGATAGTCGGTCAGTACCGGCTCATCGGCCTCGGTTATGGTGTCGCGAAATCCGGTCTGCGAGATCCGAACGTCAGTGATGCGGATGACCCGGCGAGCAGCCATCATCGGCAACTGACGGGCCGATGTAAGCGCTGCCTTAAGGTTCCCTTCTGTGTTCAGGCTGAATGTTGTCTCGTTAAAATCCCGAAAGTCGCCCTCGCCAAACGCGCGTTCGACGATCGTCTTGGCGGCAATGCCGCGAAGGTATGCTTCACGACCATACAAGAGATATACAGGCGCGAAATCACCGCGTCGAAGTTGTTCCCTGAGAGCGCTGACGTCCACTATTTTTTCTCTTCCTTGACGCCGATGCCATTTATGAAGGCTGAGACGGCGGATTCGGCAAATGCGTGGGACATGCGTTCGACGGCAGGGTCCTCTTCATTAAAGAATGACCGCGGGTCCGAAGTAAACTCGAACGAATCGCGGAACACAAAGTTCTGGTTGTCGTAGAGGATCTTGTTCTCGCGAATGTCGCGGATAGTGACGGCCGTTACGACGGTTACCTCATAGACGCGAGCTCGGCCCTCGCTGTCGAGCAGAACGCCCGAGAAACTAAAATCGCGGATCGTCCCCTCGAGCACTGCATCAGCACCGATGCGAGAGGCCGTTACCTTAAGCCCGTTGCCCCGACGGATGATCTCGCGCATAACGGCATCGGTAAATCGTGATTCGACACGGTAGCGGAGGCCTTGCGTCTCAAACTGAAACGCCGGGACGGCGATGGTCCGGATGTGGCGCGGCAGTCCTGATCTCGTCACCGGCTTGTAGCAATCGGTAAACCCTGAGACCGAAAGGACACTCGCAATGCAGACAGATATGAGCCAGTATCTCATTGCGGCCTTCTGAACAGTTTTCGTCCCAGCCAAACGAAGAGCAGCCCACCGAGAAATGCGGCGATGACCCCCATTAGGACAAAACTCCAATCGGTCGGCGGTACCTCTTTTGGCGGCGGGATATCGGCAAGAACGGTTATCGAGAAGATCGCAAGCAGCAAACTGACAAGTAGAGATCTAACTTTCATTGTGGTTACCTCCGGTTTCGATCGCCTTGAATACTCGCAACGCAGTCACAGTCTCCTTAACATCGTGGACACGAACAATTTTTGCCCCTCGCCCAACAGCCGCCAAGGCGGCGGCTATGCTACCGCCAAGTCGTTCGCCTGGAATTCCGTCGCCAAGGATCTTGCCGATGAACGACTTTCTGGATACTCCGGCCAGCATCGGATAGGCTGCGAATTCGCCTATCAGTCTATCAAGGTTTGAGAGCAATTCTAAACTTTGCTCGAATGTCTTCCCAAAACCGATGCCGGGATCGAGCGCGATCTGTTCGTCGGCAACACCCATTTCCTTGGCCTTTACGATAGATCCCGCCAAACGGTCCTTGGCATGGGCCATGATGTCCCCCACGGGCGGTGAGGAATGCATTGTCTCGAATGTGCCGCGCGAGTGCATGAGAACGAGGCCGGCACCGGTTTGAGCTGCAATTTCGGCCAGGTTCACATCCCAACGGAGGCCCGAAATATCGTTGATGATCTCGGCGCCGCCGTCGAGAGCAGCCCGAGCGACGAGATGTTTCGTCGTGTCGATGGAAACCGGCGTTTCAAATCGGGCCGTTATCGCGTTAATTACGGGTAAAGTTCGTTCAAGTTCCGTGTCAGCATCTACGCGAATGCTGCCGGGACGCGTTGATTCTCCGCCGATATCGATGATATCGGCACCGTCCTCGATCATTCGCTCGGCGCGCCTCAAGGCATCGTCTGGCAAAAAATACCTTCCACCGTCCGAAAAACTGTCCGGCGTGACATTGAGGATGCCCATCACGAGCGGGCGCGACAGGTCGAGAGTTCGGCGTGCGGTTTTCCAGTGCATAAATAATTGGCCCTATAGGTCATATACGACCTATAGGACCAATTAGCAACCTTGAGACCGCTATGCGGTCGCCGGATTGTTGCCGGGAAGCGGCAGTATCGGATTGTTGAACGACCCCTCCGATTCCTCTGATTGCGGCGATCCCTCATCGTTGGTATTCGCTGACGTCGTGCCCTCGAGCGGCAGGCCGGCGACCACGCGACGGATCTGCACCGAATCAAGCGTCTCGTATTCGAGCAATGCCTCGGCGAGGCGGATGAGCACGTCCTTGTTGTCCTTTAGGATCTTCTCGGCACGTTTGTATTGCGTCGAAACGATCTTTTGGACCTCGGCGTCGATCTTGATCGCGGTGTCCTCAGAGTAATCACGATGCTGTGCGATCTCGCGGCCGAGAAAGATCTGCTCTTCCTTCTTGCCGAATGTAAGCGGCCCAAGGTCGGACATGCCATATTCGCACACCATCGAACGGGCGACCTCGGTCGCTTTTTCAATGTCGTTTGCCGCACCTGTCGTGATGCTGCCGATGAACATGTCCTCGGCAATACGGCCGCCCATCGCCATTGCGATCTGGCCGAGCAAATACTCTTTTGAAGCCGAGAGTCGATCCTTTTCGGGCAGGTACATCGTCACGCCAAGTGCCATGCCGCGCGGGATGATCGTGACCTTGTGCACAGGATCGATGTTCGGGACCTTAAGTCCGACGAGCGTGTGCCCGGCCTCGTGATAGGCGGTGATGCGCTTCTCTTCGTCCGAGATAACCATCGATTTGCGCTCGGCACCCATCATCACCTTGTCCTTGGCGATCTCAAAATCGGCCATGGTAACGACTTTTTTGTTGTAGCGAGCGGCGTTCAATGCGGCCTCGTTGACGATATTCGCGAGGTCGGCACCCGTAAATCCGGGAGTGCCGCGGGCGATCACACTGACATCAACGCCCTCATCAAGCGGTATCTTTCGCGTATGAACTTTCAGAATGCCCTCGCGGCCGCGAACGTCAGGCCGTCCGACGACAACGCGCCGGTCAAAACGACCAGGACGCAGAAGGGCCGGATCGAGCACGTCAGGCCTGTTGGTCGATGCCATCAGAATGACGCCGTCATTCGATTCAAAACCGTCCATCTCGACGAGAAGCTGGTTGAGAGTCTGTTCACGCTCGTCATGCCCGCCGCCGAGGCCTGCGCCGCGGTGACGGCCGACAGCGTCAATCTCGTCAACAAAGATAATGCACGGAGCGTTCTTCTTGCCCTGCTCAAACAGATCGCGGACGCGGCTGGCCCCTACGCCGACGAACATCTCAACAAAATCCGAACCTGATATCGAGAAGAACGGCACATTCGCCTCACCGGCGACTGCCTTCGCGAGCAAGGTCTTCCCTGTTCCCGGCGGGCCGACCATCAGGACGCCCTTTGGTATCTTGCCGCCGAGTTTCTGAAATTTCTGCGGGTCCTTGAGGAATTCGATTATTTCCTGCAGCTCTTCCTTAGCTTCATCAACGCCTGCCACATCCTTAAAAGTGACGCGTTTCTGCTGGTTATTGAGCAATTTCGCCTTGGATTTGCCAAAGCTCAACGCCTTGTTGCCGCCGGCCTGCATTTGCCTGAGCGTAAATGCCAAGAAGCCCATCAGCAGGATGAACGGAAGAGCATTGACTAGAACAAGCCAGCCGAGGCCGCTTGACGGCGGTTCGAGCTTGATGACCGTATCGGTTTCCTTTGCCGCAGCGTAGATCTGGTCCCGTGTAGAATCGCTGGCGTCGAGGCGGACTGAGAACTTTGCGTCGCTGCGGTTGGTCAACTCGAGCGAATCCTGCTTTATGACAGCCTCTTTGATGTCCTTATTCTTGATCTGAGTGAGCGCGGCATCAAAGGACAATTCCTTTGGCGGCGTTGTCTGCTTGGTCTGGAGATACCAGACAAAGACGAGCGCGCTCGAGATTATCATCAACCAAAGTAGGACCTGTTTCGCTTTAGAACTCAAAATTCAAATGCCTCCGAAGCAGCTTTCATTGGATGAAAGTTGCCGTCCGGGCGTTGTTCCTGTCGTGGCGTGCCCGGCAACGCGCCAATATTCGATTTTACGGGGCTGATTGTCGTTTTTCAACCTTATTCTGCTCATATCGCAGCCGCCCGCCCGACTTTACGACGCTGCCTCCCGGAACCTGTGCTACGCGGCCGCTTTTGGCGCTAGTAACCAAACGCTCTATTGCCTGGATATGTTTCAGCCCGAGGGAACGCGTATTTCCGCGATGGAGCTTGAACCAATCGCGGATCGTCGCATAAAGCGTCGATTGCGGCAGCGAGCGGAGGTCGGCGAGCTTGAGTTCGCGGGTCGTTTCGGAGTTCAGTGTTTTTTCCGGCGGAGCCGAGCCTTGCATCAGGCCGGCCGTATTGGCGAGTGTCTCAATGATGGCCGGGTTCATGTCCTCGAGCAGCGGGAGCAGGATCTTGCGAATCCGCACCCGCTTGAACGCGGTGTCTTCGTTCATAGTGTCGCAACAATATTCGACAGCGAGATCGCGGCAGAAACGCTCGGTATTCTCGCGTTTTGCCCACGTCAATAGCGGCCGGATGAGCAATAGCGACGGATCCGCGAGGTGTCGGATCGGACGGATACCGGCGAGGCCGTCGGGGCCGCTGCCGCGGATGAGATTCATCAGGAATGTCTCGGCTTGGTCATTGATCGTGTGAGCGGTCAGCACGGCAAACGCGCCGACGGCCTCGGCGGTGCGTTTGAGAAACTCGTATCGAGCGATCCGGGCGTTCTGCTCCACATTTCCACCAATATTGACCTCGGCGTGGCCGACAGCCAACTCGATACGACGCTCGGTCGTGAGCCGCCTGACATAGGCCTCGTCGCCATCACTCTCGTCTCCACGGAGCTTGTGATTGAAGTGAGCGGCAATGATCCGGTTGCCAAGTTTTCCCGCCTTTACCAACTCGTGCATCGCCAGCAGCAAACTCACAGAATCGGCCCCGCCGGAGACGCCGAGAACGAACGTCTCGCCCTCGGTCGGCAGTTCGAGCCGACGCCATTCGGTAATAAAGTTGCGAAGAAATTGGTTCACGATGGCCGGTATGCTACCCGTTTTTGCAGCAGCAATGTGATGCGGGATGTGCAGACGAGTTTACCGCGATCATTCGTGATATCGATTGCCCAAACGCTCATCGTCTTTCCCTGATGGACCGGTTTGCCCTCAATGGTTATGCACCCTTTGCTTACGGCCCGCAGGTGATTTGCGTTTATCTCAATGCCTACGGGCGTGACCTTTGTCAGGTCGGCTCCCGCCACGACGCCGATCGAGGCGGCCGTCTCAGCGAGAAAAAGCGAGATGCCGCCATTCATGATGCCGAGGTATTGATGGACCTTTGGCGTCACCTCCATCGTCAGCACAACCCGATCTGCTTCGGCCACGTCGATCTTAACCCCGAGAAACCGCAGCAATTCGTTGTCCGCAATATCCTTAAGAAGTTTCGTCTTGTCCATTTAAGTGCCGAGATACTCTCGTGCCGCACGAAGAGCCTCCGCGACACGTTCGGGCGACGTACCGCCGATCGAAGCCTTTGACGCGAGCGACGCGCTGATATCGAGGGCCTCCTTGACTTCGTCATCGACTTCAGATGCAAACTCGCGAAGCTCATCGACCGAAAGCTCATGCAACTCTTTACCCTCGTCGATGGCATACAAGACGGCCCGGCCGACGGCCTCGTGGGCCGTGCGGAAGGCGACACCCTTACGCACGAGATAGTCGGCCATGTCCGTGGCGTTAAGATAACCGCGAGTCGCAGCATCCATCGTCGCTCCCTCATTGACGACGATATTCTCAACAACGATCGCCGCGGCACGCAGGCTGATCTTGACGGTATCGACGGTGTCAAAAAGAGCCTCTTTGTCCTCCTGCAGATCCTTGTTGTAGGCCAGCGGCAAACCTTTGAGCATCGTGAGCAGCGATAGGTTATGGCCAAAAACGCGGCCCGACTTTCCTCGAAGCAACTCAAGTGCGTCGGGATTCTTCTTCTGCGGCATCAGGCTCGAGCCCGACGACACAGCATCATTCAAGGTCACAAATCCAAACTCCGCCGATGCGTAAACAATAAGGTCCTCGGCCATTCGCGACAGATGCACCGTTGTCAGCGAGCACGCCGCCGAAAACTCGACCGCAAAATCACGATCCGAGACGGCGTCAAGGCTATTTGCCGATACGCCGTCAAATCCCAATTCGGCCGCGACAGCGTCACGGTTGATCGGAAAACCGGTTCCGGCAAGGGCTCCTGAACCGAGCGGCATCACGTTAACTCGTGCAAAAACTTCGCCTAGCCGCTCGCGGTCGCGTTTCAGCATCTCAAAATACGCCAGACACCAATGGGCAAATAGTATCGGCTGTGCCCGCTGAAGGTGCGTGTAGCCCGGCATAACAGCATCGCGATAGCCCTCGGCGATGTCAACCAGGGCTGCCTGCAGGTCACCGATCAGCCCCGCGATGTTCTCGATCTCATCACGCAGCCAGAGCCGTAGGGCCGTCGCGACCTGATCGTTGCGGCTGCGCCCCGTGTGAAGCTTTCGGCCCGTCTCACCTATAGCCTCGATCAGTTTCGCCTCTATGAATGCGTGAACGTCCTCAGCCCCCGAAGCGAAGAAATCGGACCTGTTCTCCGCGTCGATCAACAGTTGGGTCAATCCGCCGACGATCGTGTCTGATTCACTGCGCGGGATCACACCCGAACGGCCCAGTTCATTCGCGTGTGCGATACTCGCCCGCACGTCGGCCGCAAACAGCCGCCGGTCAAACCGGAACGAATCATTGAACTCGGCAAAGGTTTCGTGCGGGGCATCACTAAATCGTCCGCCCCACAGCCGTGCATCTTTGGTCATCGATCTCTCCGTGCGGGTATAATTGTAGCCGATTTACCGATGACCAAGAACATAAACAAAATCGTCCTCGCCTACTCCGGCGGCCTTGACACGTCGGCGATGTTGTTATGGCTTAAGGAGACCTACAATTGCGAGGTCATCTGCTATTGCGCCGACGTCGGCCAAGGCGACGAGCTGAGCGGCCTGGAAGAAAAAGCTCTCGCTACCGGTGCCTCAAGGCTCTACGTCGAGGACCTGCGCGACGAGTTTGTCAGCGATTTCGTATGGACCGCCGTCAAGGCAAATGCCGTTTACGAGGGTGTTTATCTGCTCGGAACATCGCTCGCACGGCCCGTGATCGCCAAGCGTCAGATCGAGATCGCCCGACGCGAGGGAGCCGATGCAGTGGCTCACGGAGCAACGGGAAAAGGCAACGATCAGGTGCGCTTTGAGTTGACCTATTACGCATTGCAGCCCGACATTACGGTCGTCGCGCCGTGGCGGCATTGGGATTTTACCGGGCGATCAGACCTGATCGCGTATTGTGAAAAGCACGGAATTTCGGTCACTGCTACCACTGAGAAACCATACTCGATGGACCGCAATTTGATGCACGTCTCCTATGAAGGCGGTATTCTCGAAGACCCGTGGACAGCACCGCCCGACGATGTTTTTCTGATGACTAGATCGCTGCAGGATGCCGACGATGATCCTGCAGAAGTAGTGATCTCGTTCGAGAAAGGTGAGCCCGTCGCTATCGATGGCGTCGCTCACGGCCCGGTCGATCTGCTGTCGCATCTCAACTATCTCGGCGGCGAACACGGCATCGGCCGCGTCGATCTGGTCGAGAACCGCTTTGTCGGGATGAAGTCGCGCGGCGTTTACGAGACGCCCGGTGTCACCATCCTGATGGCCGCGCATCGCGCGCTCGAATCCATCACAATGGATCGCGAGATAATGCGGCTCAGAGACTCGCTCTCGACCAAGTTTGCCGAGTCGGTCTATTACGGATTCTGGTTCGCGCCGGAATCGGAGATCATGCGAGGGCTGATCGACCAAACACAGGAGAACGTCACCGGCGACATCCGCCTAAAACTCTACAAGGGCAACACCGTCGTCACTGGCCGCCGCTCACCCAATTCGCTCTACCGCGAACGGATCGCCACATTCGAGGACGACGCTGGTGCTTACGACCAGCACGACGCAGAAGGGTTTATCAAGCTGCAGGCACTGCGGCTAAGGTTGCGAAACATAGAATAACGGTTGTTGCGTGTTGTGCAACACGCTATAATGATTCAGGATGATCAAGTCGTTTCGTCACAAGGGACTAAAGAAGTTCTTTGAAACGGGCACCCGGGCGGGAATTCAACCACCCCACGCGAAACGGCTGAGAATGCAATTGGCAGCCCTGGATACCGCCCAGAGCATCGAAGATATGGACATCCCGGGTTTCCGCCTTCATTCTCTGAAAGGCAGCGAACAACGTCGATGGTCGATCTGGGTAAATGGAAACTGGCGGATCACATTCGAATTTATTGACGGACATGCATATGTCCTGGATTACGAGGATTATCACTAATGGCTATGCACAACCCACCACATCCCGGCGAATTTATTTCTGAGGTCTATCTCAAGCCCAATGACATCAGCGGTCGTGAACTCGCCGCCACGTTGGGCGTAGCGGCCTCAACATTGAATCGCATCCTAAACGGCCTAAGCGGAATTAGTCCTGAGATGGCCTTGCGGCTATCTAAGGCTCTCGGCCGTTCTCCAGAGAGTTGGCTCGCGATGCAATCGAACTATGACCTCTGGCACGCGAGACGCTCCGTGAAGCTCGGAAGAATCGGAAAACTCGAGTTGAATGCGGTCTAGGAAAGAATCTGACGGCGCCGGGGCCTGATGCAGAAGGTATAGTGGGGCTACCGACGCTGAGGAGAATGGAATAAGACAAGGTTAATTCAATAGCCGGTGCCTATTTATTTATGATGTTCTAAACTAAATACTTGCCATCTATTTGTTCTTCTGTTACTTTAGTATCAGAGTCGATGGAGGCAGATCATTATGATTAAACGTCACGAAGAACAGTTGTGGTCACGTCTTGACCAGTTGTTTGCAAACGGAACATGCTTCATAAGCTGGGGAGAGTTGTATCACTGGTATAATGTTGAAAGAATTGCTAAAACACCTTGGCGCGATATTAAGGCTCGATGGGAGCAGCTACTTGAAGAAAGAAATCAGAGATACTCCGATCCGCAGATAGCCCAGGTGCCAGGTGGAGTTTCGTTTTTCTTTTCTCGTACACCAGGACACCTTAGTAAGATGGCCGCCTAATTTTTCGCTGCGCAATCAACCTCACGAAAGAAAGCCGCGAAACTTCTCCTTCGTCGGCGAGTAATTCGGAAAGATCTTTCCGAGGTCGTCAGCTCCCATATGCTTGTATGCGGCCTCGGCGAAGACGTCGCGGAAGTCGGTCGTGACGTCGAGGTCGCGGCCTTCGTAGAGTTTGTCGCTTTTGAGGCCGCGAAAGTCGCCGTAGACGCTACCGCCCTTGACCGAATTCCCAAGCACGAACATCGCATTCGCATGGCCGTGGTCGGTGCCGCGCGAACCGTTCTCACGTGCTGTTCGGCCGAATTCGCTCATTGTGATAAGCACGACATCGTCCATTCGCTTGCCGAGGTCGGTCGAGAATGCCGCGATCGCAGTCGAAAAATCACGCAGGAGATTCGCTAGCTGTCCGGCCGACGGATTCTGCAGATTGCCCTGGTTCGAATGCGTGTCCCAGCCGCCGGTCTCGGCAAAGGCGACCTCTAAGCCGACGCCGGCCTTGATGAGTTGCGCGATCTGCCTGAGCGAACGGCCAAGCTCGGTCTGCGGATAGACGGCGCCGTTCTCGGGTTTGTATTGCGATGGGTTGGCCTGTTTCAGGTAGTTGACCGCCTCGAAGGTTTCCTTGCCCGTTTCGCCGAGCGTATCTTTTGCATTCTGATGATAAAGCCCTTCGAATCCGCCCTTTAGGTCATGAGTATAAAGCCCGGCCTTGATCGAAAAATCCGAGAGGTTCGTCATCGCGACCGACGACGCCCTGCCATACAGCGAGCGCGGCAGCGCTTGGGTAATCGAGACGGCACGGAATGGCGATGCGTCTTTCGCTTCGGTCGATTGCAGCACGCGGTTGAGCCAGCCGTCCTTTGTGCCCTTGTAGCCGGGCGTGCCCGATTCCATATAGTCCTGGGCGTCAAAGTGCGAACGCGTATTGTCGGGCGAACCCGCAGCGTTGATGATCGCAAGCCGTTTGTCTTTCCACAACTGTTCGAACGGCTTCATTGACGGATGCAGGCCAAAGTGGCCGTCGAGGTCGATCGCACCGCCGTTAACACCGGGCTTTTTGATCGCGATCGTGCGGCGCCGGTTGTAATATTCGCTGTCGCCATGAGGCACCACCATATTCAGCCCGTCCACGGCGCCGCGTTGAAAGATCGTGACCAGCACCTTCTTTTTTCCGTAGCCTTTCACCGCCGTCTGCGCCGCCGCAAACTGATGCAGAAACTTCGGCGCAGCCGCCATCAAGCCAAAGCTCGCCAATCCTATGCCGCTCTGTCTAATAAAATATCGTCTGTCCATAGTTCCGCCGGCATATAAACCGTACTGAAGTATTAGATGCAATAGGCTTTCGTCTGGCCTTTATAAATTGCCTCCAGCTTTAGCTGGAGGTGACCGGTTCAATAATCATCGGGCTTTAGCCCAAGCATGGGTTTCGGCTAAAGCCGGTTTGGGATGAGTACTCAACCTCCAGCTAAAGCTGGAGGCAACTCATAAGGCAGGTTCATTGAATAAATACCTCATCCACGAATATCCACGGATCGCCGCCGGCTCCTGGGTGCCATGACGGGATCTTGCCGATGTTGTCGGCGCGCACGCGCACGTAGCGGGCCGTCACGGGCGTGATCGTTGCGTAATAGTCGCGGATCTGCGGCTTCATATCGGTGACGGCGACATCGGTTTTGATACTGGCGACCTCAGACCAATCGGAGCCGTTATTTGAAATTTCAAATTTGATATTTGAAGGCATCCATATCCACGGCCCGACAACTTGCAGAAAGCTCGCACCGACCTCGCTTATGGTGGTCTCTCGCCGTAGATCGATCACCGCCTCATACGGCTTGCCCTGAATGCCCTGCCATTCGCCGCTGGCAAAATTCGTCGTCCCGCGAATGCCGTCGATGATGGCATTTTCGCCGCCGCCGGTATATTGCGTGCTGTAAGGCGTCAGTACCTTCACCGTCCAATCGTGCGGTCGGCGGGTTAGTACAGCTTCGACCGGAAAACTCGCCGTGCCGTTTGCACCGATCGCGACGGCCTTGACCGTCGTTGTCCGGTCGACGCTGAACGGAGCGGTAAAAACTTTCGATGCTTTTGTCGGAACGCTGCCGTCGGTCGTGAAATGGACTTTTGCGTTCGGCGTAAGTGTTGAAATCGTTACCGTTGAACTGTTGGCAAATGTTCGTTCGCCTGTGATCACCGGAACCGCGACGGTATTGATGCCAATCGACGATACAGGAAACTCATTGAACGCCGTCTCGACGGGCTGATCGATCATCGAGAATTCCAGCACGCCGCCGCGCATTACGTCCTGATGCGTGATGAATGCTTTCTTGTATGGAGCACCGTTGAGCTTTGCGTTGAGAATGTACCGGTTCTCTGACGAGATATTTTTGGCCCGGTTCGTAAACGTCTTGCCGTTCTCAAGGCGGTAGGTCATTTCGGGGAACAACGGCGTGCCAAAGGCATAAACGGGCGAACCGGGCGCGACGGGATAAAAGCCGCCGGCGCTCATTATGTACCACGCCGACATCTGCCCGCAGTCTTCGTTACCGATCAGGCCGTCAGGTGCGTTCTTGTAAAAGTCGTCAAATATCTGGCGGACGTATTTCTGCGTTTTCCACGGTTCTTGCGCGTAGTTGTAGAGATACGCGATGTGGTGCGAAGGCTCGTTGCCGTGGGCGTACTGGCCGATCAATCCGGTCAAGTCAGCCTGTTCACGACCGGAAAGTTTGGCGTTTGTCGTAAACAATTCGTCGAGCTTCGCGACAAATTTCTCAGGCCCGCCCATCAGCGTCATCAGGTGCGATACATCCTGCGGCACGAAGAACGAATACTGCCACGAATTGCCCTCGGTAAATCCAAAATTCACCTCGGTCGGCGAGAATGGTTCGACAAAGCCAGCATTCTTTTTGGCACGGAAGAATCCGGTTTTTGTGTCGAAGAGATCTTCGAAGTAACGGGAGCGCCTATCGTATGTTTCAACATCCGCCGGCTTTTTCAATATCTTCGCCATCTGCGCGATGCACCAGTCGTTATAAGCATACTCAAGTGTCTTTGAAACAGACTCGTTCTCGTCCTCCATCGAGATATACCCGCGTTTCTTGTAACCCGCGAGGCCGAAGTGGTCGAGTTCGGCTGAGTGTTTTGCGGCGGCATAGGCTTCTTCGTAATCAAAGCCTTTGATGCCCTTCGCCATCGCATCGGCGATGACCGAGACGGCGTGGTAGCCGATCATCGTGTCGGTCTCTTCGCCCCACAATTCCCAAACCGGCAGCCGCCCGCCCTGCTCGTAGATGCGAATGAAGGTGTTGATGTAATCGACCGTCCGCTTCTGATCGATGATCGTATAAAGCGGATGCGCCGCCCGGAATGTGTCCCACAAGCTGAATACTGAGTAATGATCAGAACTTTCACCGCTGAGACGCAGAGACGCAGAGGTTTTCAAATCATTTCCTCTTGCTTCTATTCCTCTCTGCGTCTCTGCGTCTCTGCGGTTAGTAAGTTGATGAAGCTTCCCGTCGTGACCTTTGTAGCGGCCGTCAACGTCGTTAAAAACATTCGGATGGATCATCGTGTGATACAGCGCGGTGTAAAAGTTCGTCGTCTGTTCCGGTGTTCCGCCCGAAACTTCGATCTTCGATAGTTCTTTATTCCACGCCGCCTTCGCATCTGCCCGGACCGTGTCAAAATCCCAATTTGGCATCTCGGCTTCGAGATTCTTGCGTGCGCCTTCGATGGAGACGAATGAAATTCCGACCTTCAGTTGTATCTGTTCCCCTTCAACTACAGTGAAGTCAAATGCAGTGCTATATCCGATCGTCCTTGTTGATCCAGGGAAAAGCGTGACATCTTCATCTATCCACTTTTTGTATTTGCCATTTCCGAATGGTTTCGAAAACTCAGCGACGAAATAGATGGTTTGGTCTTTAGCCCAAGAAGTAGAACGACGATAGCCTTCAATTCTCCTCTCATTGATAGTCCGCACCTTTATGTCAAGAGGCTTGTCCCGCCATGTCATGTTCAGCTTGACGCTCGCCTTACCCGATTTTGGAAACGTATACCGATGTAGCCCAACCCGATTTGTAGCCGTAAGCTCGGCAAGAATTTCTTCGTCGTCCAGTCGCACGGTATAGTAACCAGGTTCTGCTCTCTCGTTCGCATGCGAGAATTTAGAGCCGTAGACACCAGCAGCTTTGTCGCCCAACTTTTCGAAATATCGCGTATTGCCCATAGTCGGCATGAACAGAATATCGCACCCATCCGGGATGCCTGTGCCGGAGAGATGCGTGTGCGAAAAGCCGTAGATGATGTCGTCCGAATAGTGATAACCGGCTGAGCCGTCCCAGTTATCGATACGCGTGTCAGGCGAGAGCTGCACCATCCCAAACGGCATCGTCGCGCCAGGGAACGTATGCCCGTGCCCGCCGGTGCCGATAAAAGGGTTGACGTAGCGGGTGTAGTCGAGGGTCTGAGCAGCAACAGCGGTAGGCAGTAGGCAGTAGGCAGTAAGCAGGAGAAGAAAACCGCAGAGACGCAAAGACGCAGAGAAATTTCCGGATCTTTTGCCTTTTATCTTTTTACTATTGCCCTTCGCTTGTCCCATGTCCCATTTGTCCCACGTGTCCCAGTGTCCCAACTGTCCCACAGAGGTTTGGGACCGCAAAATGTCCGGTGCGTTCCGAGCGTGTTCCACCCGTGGGTGGAACGCTGTAAACTGTTGTCTCCATTAGGCTTAACATCGCTTTTCAGGCCGTGTTCCACGAATTTCGCGCAAAAATGGAATTTGTCATACACGGAAGTGCTAAGTGTTGCAAGCATAGCACATTCGTGCACAAGAAGTCAATATTTTTCTAAGAGGAGGTAGTGTCTTAATTCGTGCATCCGTGGCTGGTCATGCCTGCCAGAAAATTAGCCACGAATGTACGAATAAAACTAAGACGCTACCCTAAGAGGCCGAGGAGTTCTTTTAAAGCCTCAGGCAGTTCTTGCGTAAATTCCATCCGCTCGCCCGTCTTTGGATGCGTAAAGGCGAGCCGCTGCGCGTGCAGGAAGAAGCGGCCAAGGTGTTCGACGGCTTTTTTGAGGTTGTTGTCGGCTATATGAGCGTCGCGGCCGGCGTTGTAGGTGGCGTCACCGACGACGGGGTGATTGATCGAGGCGAGATGGACGCGGATCTGGTGCGTGCGGCCGGTCTTGATGTCGATGTCGAGGAGAGTGAACTTTTCGAAACGCTGCCGGACACGCCACAGCGTCAACGCGTTGCGGCCATTAGCGGCGACGGTCATTTTTGTGCGGTTGTGGCGGTCACGAGCGATCGGGCGGTCGATGGTGCCGGAGTTTTCTTCGATCACGCCGTGGACAAGAGCGACATAGGATTTCTCCACCTCGCGGTCGTGGAACTCGCGTGATAACTCCTCGGCGGTTTGTTCGTCTTTGGCAACGACGATGAGACCCGACGTATCCTTGTCCAGCCTATGGACGATGCCGATCCTGTCAGAACCGCCTGCGTCTGCGGGCGGCCAGTTGGGTTCCGTTTTCGTTGTATCCGACGAAACGAACTGGCCGCCCGCTGACGCAGGCGGTTCTGACTTGAAATGCCAAGCTATCGCATTCGCGAGCGTCCCGTTTGGCACGCCCGCGCCGGGGTGGACGACCATTCCGGCGGGCTTATTGATAACGGCGAGACATTCGTCCTCGTAAACAATATCGAGCGAAATGTCCTCAGGCTCGAATTGGGCAGGAGGAATCTCTGTAAGTTCCACCTCGATCTCATCGCCTTCGCGGACCTTGTAGGACGATTTGACGGGACGCCCGTTGACGAGAACGTCTTCGTCCTCGATCAGCCTCTGCAGCCGCGAACGCGACCAGGTATCTATGTGCTCGGCGAGAAAGGCGTCGAGACGCGAACCGGCTTCGAGAGATGAAGGATGAAGGATTTGCGAATCGGTGCCGGACATAGGCGGAAACACGACCGGTAGGGAGTGTGCTCCCAACGAAGAACCTTACGCGTCGGGCACACTCGCTACCGCTCGTGTTTCTACCCGCAGGCGCCAGATCATGAAAACAACCGATACAGCAGCGACGATCAGGCTCACGATCTGTGATGTTGACAGTCCGGTAAGCGTCGTCAGGCCAAGCAGGTCGCCGCGCGGGTCGTCGCGGATGAATTCGATAGAGAAGCGAAATATCGAATAGACAATGCCGTAGCCGATCAATACCTGGCCGTCAAACCGTTTGCGCTTGTGCAATAGGACGAGTCCGGCAAACACGGCAAGCATTGTGAACGATTCGATCAACTGCGTCGGGTGCAGATAGAGCGCCGAATGGTCAGGGCCATAGATCGGGACGCCCGTGTATTGATTACCTAGCTCTGTAAAATGCACGCCCCACGCAGCGTCTGTCGGCTTGCCCCAACAGCAGCCTGCGGCAAAACAGCCTTGGCGGCCGAACGCCTGGCCAAGGGCTACCGCAGGGGCAAATGCGTCGGCAGTTTTCCAAAACGGCAGTTTATAGAATCTGACAACAACCACGACGGCTAGAAAACCGCCGATCAGCCCACCATAAAATACGCCGCCGGAACGAAGAAAATCTAGCGAAAAGACATTTACATTGTCCTCGACAAGGAGCATCAGGACCTTTGAACCGACGAGGCCGCCTATCAGCGTCCAGAGGCCGAGGTCATAGATGTGGTCACGCTTAAGTCCGTCGCGTGCAGCGAGGCGCGACGCAGCGAACAAGGCCAGCAGCATCCCGACGGCCAGCCAGATGCCATACGTTGTAACAGGAAAGTCGCCGATTCTGAATAGTTCTGGATACATGTCGCTACGCGAAATACGAAAATCAAAAATCAAAAGTCTGCTCGAATTGCAGCGGAATATCGCGTGAGCATCTTACTTATCAATTCCAGATGTTCACGAAGTTGGTTTGTGTCGGCGTAACCTAGATCCGTCGATAGTCGCAGATAATATCTGCATTCTTCTAATGAAGCTAATGAGGTGTTATAGAAGCGAACTTTGTCGCGTTTACTGGTTTTCCGATAGCCCTCGGCGAAATTTGCGGGTATTGAGATCGCGGCACGCCGCAGTTGAGAAGTCAGACAGAAAAGCTCGTGTTTCGGAAAGGTCTCGGTCATCCTATAAACCTCAAGGACAAATCCATGGGCTTGTTGCCAAATGTCGACATCTTCAAACGTTCGTGACATAACGTTCAGGCCGGAACCTCTGGTTTTCGATTTTCGGTTTTTGTATTTTGTTTTTTCGACAGGAACATATCCAGAATGAGCAATCCTGCTCCGACGCAGATCGCCACATCGGCGACGTTAAAGGTCGGATAGTGCCAGGCGCCGAACTGGACGTCAATAAAATCTATTACATAACCGAACCGCAGACGGTCGGTTACGTTGCCGGCGATACCGGCAAGCAAAAGGGCCAACGAACCCAAGACACGATCGTCCGTTCGCGGCGTTCGCCAAAAGAAATACAGCACCAGCACGCCGGCTATGAATGCCACGGCCGACAGGCCCCACCGGCCGGTGTCGCCCCCCTCATCAAACATTGAGAACGCGATGCCCGTATTCGTCGCATATGCCAGATTTAGCAAGCCGTCGATCAGGGAGCGATCACCGCCGAGACGCAGTTCGCGGGCCGCCCAGGCCTTCGTAACCTGGTCGATCATGTAGACGCCTCCGGCGATGCCGAGATAGGCGAGCTTCCAGATGATGTCGCGTCTGGTCACGGATTCTTCTTGATCTCAAGAGATGGTTTCGGTTCCGCAAAGAAAGATTTATTTACGATCTTCCACTCGCCGTTGATTTTGAGCAGCGTCATGTAGTCGGTGAATTTGACGGTCGGATAGTCGAGTACGATCACGGCCATCGCGGCGTTGCCGACGACGTGGACCGATTCGATCCGGCGTTTGCGTTTTGCCTCGTCTGCCGCCGGTTTGCCGCTCGCACCGGCGATAAAGTCGGCGAACGAACGCGTCGTGTACTTGCCATCGCGGATGAATATCAGATTGCCGTCGGTATGAAAGGCCTTGCGATAATACTCACCGTCGCCGGTTGCGTGGGCCTTGAGATAATTCTGGAGCGGGACGAGCACGGCATCTTTCTCGCTGTTTTGGGCGAATACGGCCGAGCCAAACACAACAACCGTTGCGATGATCAGAATAAGGTACTTCATTTGCAATAACTCCGATTGGCGATGTCTCAGATCACACTGCCTTACGCTCGTGCTGTATCGCCGGTTGCGTTATGTCATTCAGTATAAGGGAAGATGCTCTTTGGTGCCTTGTATCGCCGCCACCAATCGACGTAGCAGACATCTGTGCATCCGATAGCGTAGTGAACGACCGTCCAGCGTGTTCCGGTCTTCTTCAACACCGCAAAGAAGTTATTGTCGAACATATCCGCGTTGATCGCCTCCTGATACGGCGTGTGACGGTAGTTTGGACGGCCGCCGGCAGGCGATTGGGGATCGCCGCCAACAAATGCCCATTTGCCGGAAACATTGAAGTATTCGGTCGCGAAAATGATCTTCTGGTTTAGTTCGCGCTCAACAGGGACTCGAAGCGCGTCCAGTATCGCTTTGCGTACTGCCGAGCCCCGAGCCGGCGTATAGACACTCTGTGCCATCGCGCCGGCAGTGAACAAGGACAATAGCACCGCCGCCTGCGTCATTTTGATAAGCATAAGGGCCTCCTTAGTCGGTCTCTACTCGACGATCTCGATCAACGCGTCGTTGCACCGCTCGCAAACGGTCGGGAAGCGTTCGAATTCGCCGACGCGCGTCGAATAGTTCCAACAACGCTCGCATTTTTCGCCGTCGGCCTTTCTGATCTCGACGGTCAATTTGTCTCCCTCACGAACCTCGACCTGCGAGACAATAAAGATGTATCGCAATTGCTCGTAATAGTCGAGCAGGAAGCGTGTAGTCTCGGCGTCAGTCGTGAGAAGGACCTTTGCCTCGAGCGACGAACCGATCCGTTTGTCGTTGCGGGCGGTTTCGAGAGCCTTGAGCACTTCGTCGCGGATCGTGAAGATGCGTTCCCACCGGAAACGCAGGCCGCCAGCCTGCGTGTCTTCAGCATTCCGACGCGGGAACTCCGCGATATGTACCGACGCCTCTTGACGGCCCGGCATGTTTTCCCACGCCTCGTCTGCGGTATAGGCGAGCAGCGGAGCCATCAATCGGATGAGCGAATCGCCAATTGTGTAGAGCGCGGTTTGCGCCGAACGCCTTGCCTGGCTCTTGGGTGCCAGGATGTAGAGCCGGTCCTTGATGATGTCAAAATAGCGAGCCGACAGCGTGATGCCGCAAAAATTGTAGAGGGCCGTGTATGCGGCCTGAAAATCGTAGCTCTCGTAACCATCCAGCACCTTCGCGGTCACAACGTCAAGTTCAGCCAAAGCCCATCGGTCGATCTCTTCTAGCTTCTCGGCCGGAACACTGTCCGTTCCGGGATCGAAACCGTCGAGATTCCCCAACGCGTAACGCAGCGTATTCCGCATCTTGCGATACGCATCAACGACACGCTGAAGGATCTCGTCTGAGCAGCGAACGTCCTCGGTGTAATCGACCGCCGCTGCCCACAGGCGAAGCACGTCGGCGCCTGATCTGTCGATGATCTCCTGCGGAGCGGTGACATTGCCGAGCGATTTGGATTGCTTCTTGCCCTCGCCGTCAACGACCCAGCCGTGGGTAATGATCTGTTTGTAGGGTGCCGTGTCGTGTGCGGCGATGCCGCAGCTAAGGCTGGAATTGAACCAGCCGCGATACTGGTCGCCGCCCTCGAGATATACATCGGCGGGAAACCGCAGCGTATCGCCGCGTGTTTCCAGCACGGCTACGCATGATGAGCCCGAATCGAACCAGACGTCGAGAATATCGGTCTCTTTGCGAAATTCACTGCCGCCGCATTTTGCGCATTTGTAGCCAGCGGGCAGCAATTCGGACTCGGGTCTCGCATACCACGCATCGGCGGTCTCTTTGGCAAAGATGTCGGCGACGTGATCAACGATCCTGGAATCGGCAACCGCGTCTTCGCAGCCCTGACAATAGAAAACCGGGATCGGCACTCCCCAGAAACGCTGACGCGACACGCACCAGTCAGGACGGCCCTTGAACATATTCGCCATGCGGCCCTGGCCCCACGCCGGATGCCATTTGACCTCAGCGATCTCATCGCACGCGCGTTCGCGTAAGCTACGACCGTCAACAGCTTCGTCCATCGAAATAAACCACTGCGGCGTAGCACGAAAGATCACGGGATTCTTACAGCGCCAACAATGCGGATAGCGATGGGCGTATCTCTCGGAATGCAGCAGCATTCCGTTCTCGCGCAAAAACTCGACTATCCTGGGGTTTGCCTCAAAGATATCCATACCGCCGAAATGTTCAACTTCATCGATAAACCGCCCGGCGTCATCTACAGGATTGTAGATATCGAGACCGTATTTCTTAGCAATATGAAAATCGTCGCCGCCGTGGCCCGGAGCTGTGTGAACGCAGCCTGTGCCGCTCTTCTTCGCGGATTTATCCTCGAATCGAACGTCCAACTCGACCTCAGCATCGGCCTCGCCAAGCGTGACGTGCTCACCGTTCATGATGAGCGACGGGCGGTCGAGCCATGCATGTTTCGCTTCCATTCGGTCGAGCTTTGCGCCCTTGAAGCGAGCGAGTTCTCTGACCGACCCAACCTCGCAGATTTCGCCAAAGGCCCCGGCAAGCTCACTCGCGACAATGTAAACCTCGCCGCCCGTCTCGACGGCCGAATAATCAAAATCCGGATGCACGGCGATGCCAAGATTCGCGGGCAGCGTCCACGGCGTGGTCGTCCAGATGACGAGGAAGACATTCCGCCCCGCCAGGGCCGGGTCGATCTCGGTCGGATTGGTCTTGAGCGGAAATTTGACGTAAACCGACGGCGAAGTGTGCTCCTTATACTCGACCTCAGCCTCCGCAAGGGCCGTCTGGTCGTAAGTACACCAATAGACAGGCCGCTGGCCCTTGTAAATAAAGCCACGTTCGAGGAAACGGCCGAAAAGCCGCGCGGTCGAGGATTCGTACTCCGGCGACATCGTTAGATACGGATCTTGCCACTCGCCCAGAATTCCCAACCGCTGAAAGTCACGCGTCTGGTTGTTCATCGCCGTCGAAGCATGCTCGCGACATATGCGGCGGAATGAGGCAACGGGGATGTCATTCTTGTTCTTGCCCTTATCGGCAAGCTTTTTCTCGACGATGGTCTCGATCGGCAGGCCATGACAGTCGTAGCCCGGCACATACGGCGCGTCGTAGCCCATCATCGAACGTGTTTTGACGACGAAGTCCTTGAGTATCTTGTTCAGCGCCGTACCGATGTGAATATCCGCGTTAGCATACGGCGGGCCGTCGTGGAGGATGAATTTCTCGCGCCCTTTGCGCGCTTCCAACACCTTTTCATACAAGCCTATTTCCTGCCACTTCTTCGAGCGTGCAGGCTCCATCTGCCCGAGATTCGCCTTTTGGGAAAAATCCGTCCTAGGCAGATTAACAGTCTTTTTCAGGTCCAATGGTTCCGTCATACTCAACGTTCAACAACCCGCTACCGCAGGTGGTTCTTACTACAAAATCAAAAAGCCCCAAGCCTTTCTCTCGGCTTGGGACTTGTCAGGCAAACTCGCCAACGCTCGGCCTAAGCCGAATCGGTCCCAATGATATCAATAATAATGGGCGATGGCCTCCGCATATGTTTCGAAGTACAGGTTAGCACATCGTAGGTGTTTTGACCTCAACCGGACGAGACGAAACGCGTGATGTCCTGAACGTTCTTGAACATTCGCAACGAATCGGGATATCTGACAAAACCTCGCTTCTCATACCATTTTGCAAGCCGCTCATTCCGGGCATCCAGGGCAAGACATCTGATCCCTACATGTTTTGAAATATCAGCTACCCTAAATTCAACGTCGGTCAATAATAGGTTACCGTAGTTCATGCCTTGGAATCCCAGATCGACACCTAACTGCCCAAGAAGGATCACCGGTATTCTTCGCTTTATTCGGGGCCTGTCGTCCGGGATCGTTTCCTGACCTACAGTCGAGACAAGCAGGGTATGGAAACCGATAATTCTGGTCGGATCAGCTTGTTCATCGATCAATACGCTTGTTCGACTAAGGAGCAGCTTTTGGTCATGCAGAGCCGCTTCACGCAGAAAAGTAGTTACTGAATCATCGCCACAATCAAAATGCTTGCGATCATGCTCGCGTGTCAGCGAAACGATGTTCATGGACGTTTAGCCGTTTCGAATCTGCCGTTTGTATTCGACTAGAGCTTTCATCGAATACCTCGATGGCTTTCGGGCCGGTTTGTCCATGTAGTTAAGAAAGAACTCATACTCTTTCTCTGACAATAGGATCTGCTCGTGACTTTCAATGATCTCGGATGCACGCTGGCCCAGCGTGCTAACGGTAAACTCTGTAAGATCCTGTCCGAGGATAGCTGCTGCGCGCATCACCTTGTCTTTAATATCCGACGAAAGGCGAATATTCAGCCTGCTAGGCTTTGATCTTGATCTATTCTTTACACCCAACATATCTACGTGGCAAGTTGCCACACAAATCATATCACACACCCTAACATCGGCCAATATGCGATCATTCCTCCTCCACCGTACACAACAGTGGGTATTCCCTTGCTTTCGCCAGGTTGATCGCTTTGTCGCACTTCATGGTTGCGATCTCGTAGGGGTAGATGCCGGCGATGCCGAGGCCTTCGTTGTGGACCTTCAGCATTATGGTGGTGGCGTCGGCCTCGTTGCGGCTAAAGACATATTGCAGGACGAAAACGACAAAATCCATCGTCGTAAAATCGTCGTTATGCAGCAGCACCTTGAAGAGCTTCGGCTTTTCGAGCCTGGTCTTTCGTTCAGGCAGAATATCAATGCCGCCGTTCTCGATATCAGGAAACCCGGGCATGAAGAAAATTATAGACTTTCGAACGAAGTTTCTGCTACATTCCAATTGCGCTGTTTACTTAGTATTCATTTTTGGTAGTTCTCGTCTGAAAGACGGCCTTAATTGGTTGTTTTGTTGGTCATTCGACAATGAAGAGGAACGCACCCACCAGCGAACCGAGCGGGAGCGGACAGTCAGCCGCTGCTCGCGCGATATCGCATGACTCCGTCGATGCGGTCTTTAAGAGCGTCGGCCAGAAGCTGCGCGAAGGGCTCTCCGGCGAGGCTGAAAAGCTCCTCACCCGGACAATTGAGGGCTACGACCACGAAGCGTCCAACCTAGCGAATCTCAAACGGCTGCTCTCATTCACGCTCGAGACGACAGGCCGATACAAAGAAGCTCTTGAGGTGGTCCGCCCGTACGAGGACGACAAGAACCGGGAACCGCTCTCGGACGAGACGCAGACGCGTGTTGCTACGCAGCTCGCGATCGCATTCAGCAACGCGGGCGACCAGCCAAAGGCGATCACGCTTCTCAAGGACATCCTGCAAAAAGCTGAAGCTGAGGAACTCACCCCGCTGCGAGGCTCGATCGAGATCGCGCTCGCCCGCGTCTATCGCAAGCTCAGCGAGTACCCGATCTGCCGCGATCATGCCAAGCGGGCGTTGGCCCATTTCCGCACTAACGGCGATTGGCTGGGAATGGCTGAGGCGTATCGTGAGATCGCAAACAGCCTACATCAGGAGGGCGACAGCGAAAAGTCCCTTGAGTATTTCGAACTCGGCATCAAGATCATCGGCAACAATCTGGCACCATTCATGCTCGGCAAACTATATACCGACATGTCGGGAGCCTATTGGTTCCTCCGTCGGCCGCAGGATGGCATAGAGTGCCTTGAGAAATCGATCCGCTTCTTTGACCAGACTGAGCACGTTCTCAATACTGTCATCGCCTACAACAATCTTGGTATTAACCTGATGCTGATCGGCGAATGGCAAAAGGCCGAAGAGATCATCACGCGTGCCCTCGACCTGGCCGAGGAACAGCAGCACTCACATGCTGCCGGTATCCTCGATTCGCTTGGCGAACTGAAAATACTGCGGGGCGAATTTGGTGATGCCGAGAAGCTGATCGAACGAGCGATTGAACGCGCGCGAGGCGATAAGAGGGCTTGGTACGAGATCCAGTCGATGCGAAACCTCGCCCGCTGCTATCTCGGCGAAGGTAAATACAACCGCGCAATAGTCAAGGCTGAAGAGACCATAAAATACTCGCGAAAGCTCGGCGACAGCCACTTTGCTAACATGGCCGGCCTCGTCCTGGCCGAAAGCCGGCTGCGTCAGGGCGGCCTTGAGGAATGTGAAGAAGCTTTGAGACTGATCGAAGAAGATGATGCCGCATCCGACTTCTACGTCTTGGGAAATATACAGCGCATCCGTGGCCTGGCAGCCCTCGAAGACAACGATACCGAGCTTGCTGTCCATCATTTCAGCCGAGGCCTGACGATCTTTGAAGCGGCCGAGGACCTGTATCACGCGGGCTTGCTCAATCACTTGCTGGGAGCGAATCTTTCGGAGCTTGATCCTGCTCGCGCCAAGCGGCATCTGGCAGCGGCGAATGATATTTTCAAGAAGCTCGGCCTCAAGCGTCTGACCGAGGACGTTAACCGCGAACTTGAGAAGCTGGAAACGGCCCCTAGCCAGAAAACGGCCGGACGGCGTTCCAATTCTGTTGTGTCACAGCTTCTGACCGTGCGCCTCGCCGAAGCAACGGCCTCGCGTGAACTGCTTTTCCGAGAGCTGATAGCTGTTCTCCAGCAGGAAAGCAAGGCAAAACGCATCGTAATTGCACAGGCCAACGACCAGAAACGCCTTCATCCATTCATTACGCACGGCTACTCGCCGCAGGAAAGCAATGAGCTTGTGGGCAAGCTCAACGACGCGATCTCGCGCGGTGATGAAAAGGGATTCTCGCGCGGCAAGGATATCGCCGTACTGCATCTTCGCGGCTCGGCCTCACCGACGGCAGTGCTGTTGATCAGCCCGGTATCGGGGGCCGTGCTCGCCGACGATACGCCGCTGCAGCCGCTGCTTCGGGTCGTGGCCCTTGGTATGGATGTGATCGCGCTTCGCGGCCGCGGCCCCTCGACACCTACCGAAGAGCAGTCGAGCACGCACACGTCGAGCAGCCTGATGCCGGGCTTTATTCACTCCTCGCCCGCCATGACGGCTCTGGTCGATGAGGTGCATAAGATACGGTCCTCCGATGTGACGGTATTGGTCACGGGCGAGTCGGGAACGGGAAAAGAGCTTGTATCGCGGGCAATTCATACGCTCTCGAATCGTAAGGATAAGATATTCGTGCCATTCAACTGCACGGCAGTGCCAAAGGAACTGGCCGAAGGCCACCTCTTTGGTTACAAGAAGGGTGCCTTTACCGGTGCCGTCAACGATTCGCCGGGCACCATCCGAACGGCCGATGGCGGGACGCTCTTCCTCGATGAGGTCGGCGATCTTCCTCTCGATGTGCAGCCAAAGCTATTGAGATTTTTGCAGGAGGGCGAGATACAGCCGCTAGGTGAGAAGCGGCCGATCAAGGTTGATGTCCGCATCATTGCCGCAACAAATATGCCGCTGGAGGAAAAGGTCGCCCACGGGTCATTCCGTGAGGACCTTTACTATCGACTGAACGTCATTCGCCTGCGCGTGCCGCCCTTGCGCGAACGCAGGGCAGAGATCCCACCTATTGTGAATTATTACATCAATCACTACTCGTCACGCTTCGATAAGCACGACGTCACGTTTACTCCGCAGACGATCGATATGCTCATGGTCTGCGATTGGGAGGGCAATGTGCGGCAGCTTTGCAATGAGGTCCAGAGGATCGTCGCCCGGGCTGAGGACGGCGAGGTTATCACGCCCGCCCATCTGTCGCCAGAACTAAAACGCAGCGCAAGACCGTTGACACCATTCGAAACGGGCTCAAAGGATAAGCCCATTGCGTCATTCGACGGCGTTTATTCGCCATTCACAAACATCTCGTCCGGCGGCACGCTCGAGCAGGCTGTTTCGGAACTCGAGATGCAACTCATCCGGGCATCGCTCGCGCGCCACAATTGGAACATCTCGCGCGTTGCTAACGAACTCGGCCTCACTCGCCGCGGCCTCTACCTAAAACTCTCTCGCTACGGCATTGAGAAAGCCGCGTAGCCTCGGGCTCACGATAGGGCGGGGCAAGATCGAACACACCGAACAAAACTTAGCCGCCGATAAAAAGATAACGCGGATAAGGAAGATATGAATTTATCTGTCTTATCTGCGTTATCCGCGTCAACTGCGGCCAAACCACCGCACGAACACACTCAACTAGTTCCCGTAAGCGCTCGGCGTCGGCTTGTCCCCATTCTGCCCCCACGGGAACACGGTGAACTGGCCGTTCGAGCTGCGTTTGATGTACCAGGTGCCGTCCGATGGGCGCCAGACGCCGATATCAGCCTTGCCGTCGCCATCGTAATCGCCTGCGACGGGAACATCAGCCGGTGCTCCGAATACATCATACGAATACGTCGCCGTCGCACTGTTTCGGATCACCCAAAGCCCCGTTGACGGGCGATAGATAGAGATGTCTGTCTTGCCGTCGCCATCAAAGTCCGCCGGTGCGATCTTGTCGCCGGTCTGGCCGAACCTCTCGCCAAACACCGATCCATTCGACGAGCGAATGTTATACCAATCCCCGTTACTGGGCCGCCATATGCCGAGGTCGTTCTTCCCGTCACCGTCAAAGTCACCGACTGTCGGCACATCGCCATTCGCCCCAAACTGCATCCCAAACGTAGAGCCGTTGGACGAATTCGTCCGATACCACGTCCCCTGACTCGGTCTGAACACCGTCAGATCTGCCTTTCCGTCACCGTCATAATCACCCGGAGCAGGAAGATCCTCAGCCACGCCAAACACCGGATACGACACGGTCCCATTCGAGCTGTTCAGGATGTACCAGATTCCCGTTGATGGCCGATATATCGCAATATCCGTCTTACCGTCACCGTCATAGTCCGAAGGCGTCAGCTTGTCGCCATTCGCCCCGAACTGAAGCCCTTGGAAACCGGCAGTCGATCTCTGCAGATACCACGCTCCACTCGACGGCCTGAATACGGAGAAATCGGGCTTGCCGTCATTGTCGTAGTCGAACGGCACCAATAAACGCGATGGCCCGACGATTCCCCAGTATGCAAACTTGGCTTGCAAGAGGTTGTCAAAGAGAAGCGGTGCTTCGAGGCGTGGGATCGGGAAATTCGAGAGCCACGTATTGTCATCAGCCAAGCCCCAGGTCGTGACCGAACTTAGCTTGCCCTGTGCGTTGAGCTGCCTAAACGCGGTGAAATAATCGCGATAGAGAAACCCTTGACGACGGAGCACTTCACGAGGAACCGATGTGTAGGTCTGCGTCCCGTTGTTATAGACGCTGATGTCGAGCTCGGTCACATGATTATCAATTCCGGGGATCGCAGCGAACATATTGATCGTGCTGGTCACCGAGGCGGCGGACGGTCCGTCAATGTTGCTGTGCATCTGGTGCCCAACACCGTCAATCGGTATCCCCCGATTCTTTAGGTCCTGCACGAGATTCAGCAGGAACGCTCGTTTGGTCGGATTCGTTGTGTCGTAATCATTGATAAAGAGTTTGGATTTCGGGGCGACCTCACGTGCCACCTGAAATGCCTTATCGATATACTCCGTCCCGCATATATTGAACCACTGGCTCCTTCGGTGACCGTCCGGCTGCGCCGGATCGATCACCTCATTTACTACATCCCACGCATATACATTGCTGCCAAAGTGTCCGACCACTGCACGAATGTGGGCATCTAGCCGAGCCAGCAGGAGTGCCTTGTTTTGCGGCGAAGGTGTCATGGGCTGCCCATTACCGTCGAGAAAGAGCCAGTTCGGATTCTGCTCGTGCCAGACCAATGCGTGGCCGCGCACCTGCATCCCATTCGCTACGGCAAACGCCACCTGAGCGTCCGCCGGCCCGTAGTTGTAAGTATTCTCCGCCGGATGGATCGGGCCCCATTTCATGTCGTTTTCCGAGGTGATGCTGTTGAAATGCTTGGTGAGCAACTGCGTATGAGCATCACCGCCGATCGCACCGGCCCCTATTGCCGCTCCCATCTTCATCGGGGCAAGGAATTGGCGGAGCGACAGAAGCTCTTGCTGGATCTGAAGCGGCGGCAGGAATCGGAGCTCAAAGTCGTCTATGAAGAAAGAAGGTGTCCCTGTATCGGATTCCACATATAGCCACAGCGTGTCATGAGCCAAGGTGTAATTGTAGGTCGATGACAATTGGACCCAGCCACTATCGGTAACAGCCACATTGCCGGTAACACCATGATACGTAGTGTTCCCACCCAGAGTACGCTCCAGGCTGATCCGCAGGCTTGTTGCCGGCGAACCCGGGGCGAGCTTTGCCCAGACCGATATCTGATAACGCGACCCGGTCGCCATCTGACTGGTTACGTTTATCTTGCAGCCGTAGAAAGGCTGCTGTCGGCCCGACGTCAGAAGGCTGAAGTTCCCTGAATGTTTATCGACCGACGTCGGAGCCACAATTTCAGGGCCGATCCGGGGAAGCCAGCCTTCCGCTGTGTTTGTTTCAAAGGTCGATGTGATGTCCGATGGGGCCATCGGCTCAACGGCGGCCGTTCGATGCACAAAAGCAACCATGCTCGCCATCACAAGCCAGCCTGCCAAAAGGGCCTGCCCAAACGTCTGTCTGCTGAATTCTCTTTCTCGCATATTGCTCCTGACGGAAAACATGGGTTTTCATGACTTTCGTCCACTAATATCCACTAAATAAGGCGTACTGTATCATCAAAAAGGCTCAGGCCTCGGAGAAATTTTGCTGACGGGCAACCCAATTCCTTGTGTAGAGCACTACCGGTGTAAAGGTAGTATCCGTCTGCGATTGCGACAGGCAGCGATTTGCCATTCGCCGTTTACGTTTTACAATTACGCTTGTTTTGAACGCAAAACTTACCATTACGGACCCGACCGGACACACGTGGGAAACGGAGTGTCCCTCGGGCGAAACAATCACGATCGGCCGTGCTCGCGAGAATGTGATCACGCTCAATGACCGGCGCGTCTCGCGAAAGCACGCCTTCATCATTGGCGAGGCCGGAGCGTTCCGCATTGTTGATGGCAATATTGAAAATGGCCAGTTGGTCCGCAGCGTCAATCATGTTTTTGTCAACGGATCTCAGCATTTGGAGGCAATGCTGAATGACGACGATGTGATCGTGATCGGTGAGAGCCAGCTTGTATTCAGCTCGGTCAATACGAGCGCAGAGGCTGAGCCGAAGCCGGCGGAGCAAGCCGAAGATTCATCCGCACCGAGCGTGACCTTTGACGATGCGCCGATGGGGCACACGCAGGTGCAACTCTCGGTGAATGAGTTCATGGGCCGCCGCTCTAATTTGTCACTCGAGGCAGAAGCGGTGACGCCTGAAGAGGTTAAGGACCTCAGGCGCAAGGCCAAGATACTTGAGCTGCTGTTCGAGATGAGCAAGATGCTCGGAACGGTATTTGACCTCGAGGAGATATTTGAGCGGGCAACCGACCTGATCTTTCGCGGCACGCCGGCCGATCGTGTGATCGCGCTCTTGACCAATGAGGAAACTGGAGCGGGAAGAGACGACCTCCACGCATCGCTTTATCAGATCGGGGCAAAAACGCGCGAGGCCAGCTTCGCAAAGCTAAGCGAGAAGCTTGGTGTCAGCCGCACCATCACTCGCAAGGTGATGAACGACCGTGTGGCCGTGCTCTCTCAGGACGCAAAGACCGACGAGCAGTTCGGCGGAGCCGAATCTATAGTCTCACAGGGCGTTCGCTCGACGATATGCGCACCGCTGATCACGCAGTCAGGCGTTCACGGCGTGATCTATGCTGACCGGCTCGATCCGTTTGCGGCCTTCCGGCAGGACCACCTCGAGTTGATCTCGGCCGTCGCGGCTCAGACCGCGGTAACCGTCGAAACGGTAAAAGCCCACCAGCGCCTCGCCCGCGAGGAGGTTGCCAGGGCGAATTACGGCCGGTTCATGCCCGAATACGTCGTCAAACAGCTCCTGGAAAATCCGGATTCGTTCCAGTTAGGCGGCGTGAATGAGACCATCACCGTCCTGTTTGCTGATATTCGTGGGTTTACGGGCATATCGGAACGTGCCGACCCGGAGCAGATCGTCGGACTTCTCAATCAATATTTTTCGGCCATGTCCGAGATCATTTTTGAGAATGACGGAACACTCGACAAGTACATCGGTGACGGCCTAATGGCCCTCTTTGGAGCGCCGAAACCAACACCGAATGACGCAAGGAACGCGTTGACCGCTGCTGTCGCCATGCAAAAGAAGCTGGCTGAGATGCGTTCGGGCCCTAGAGGACAGGAATTTGCACAGTTATCCATCGGTATTGGCCTGCACACGGGCGTCGCCACTATCGGCTACATCGGTTCGGAACGGCGGTCTGAATACACCGCCATCGGGGATACGGTCAATCTCGCCGCGCGTCTCGAATCGAATGCAAAGGGCGGCCAGATACTCATCAGTTCAGAATGTGCCTCGGCCGCGGGCAACATTTTTCCTCTAGATCGCCGCGAGCCGATCACCGTCAAGAACCGCACCCAACCGGTCGAGCTTTTTGAGGTTCGATGGCAGTAACTTAGAGCTTGGAAGCTGCATCGAATTGGGCATATAATCTGACGTGATAACCATCACTGATCATTCTCGGGCCTTATGCTGAAGATCTCGTCGCTCAAGAAACTGGTGACCGATTCCATGGCTATTGACCTTGGAACGGCGAGCACGCTCATCGGGGTCAAGGGCCGTGGTGTCGTACTCGACGAGCCGTCGCTGGTCGCTATCAACGAATTGAGCGATGAGATCGTTGCCTTTGGCCAAGACGCAGCGGGAGATGGCGGGCCGTGAGGGCCGCGACGTTGTCGTCAAGGCTCCGCTGATCGGCGGAGTGGTCGCGGATTTTGAACGCACAAAGCGAATGCTTGCCCACTTTGTAAAAAAGGCAAAGACCGGCGGCTCTAACATCGCGATCCAAGCCGTGATGTCGATGGTCTCTGACGTGACGCATGTTGAGCAGCGGGCATTGCTCAATGCGGCCGACGATGCGGGGATCGGCAAGGTATTCATGATGGAAGAGGGCCTTGCGGCGGCATTCGGCGCCGGGGTTCTGCCGACCGACAGGCGAGCATCTGCGATCGTCGATATCGGAGCCGGGACGACCAGCATCGCGATCATCGCTAAGGGCACCATCGTCCACTCGACGTCAGAACGCTATGGGTCGAACGCGATCAACGAGAGCCTGGCTACGCACCTGCGGCGTCACAGCGGCCTGCAGGTCGGCGAAGAGACCATCGAGATGCTGAAGACGACCTTCGCATCTACTTTTCTCCCTGAAGAGCTCGGCAAATCGATGGAGGTGCGCGGGCGAAATGTTGAGACGCGCAGCCCGGCCGCTCTTGAGATCACGACCGGTGAGGTATATCCGATCGTCGAGGCTATTGTCCGCCGTATCGCGCTTCTCGTCCAGGATACGCTGACCGAACTTAGGCCGGAGGTAGCCGCCGACATTTATGACCGCGGAGTGATCCTGACCGGCGGCGGTGCTTTGCTCGATGGTATCGATCAATACATGCGTTCAGTCATTAACCTGCCGGTAACCGTAGCTGACGAGCCGCGTTACGCAACGGTGAACGGACTCATCAAGATGTTTGACGACCAAGAACTCCTCGAACGCGTTTCACGCAACGAACTCGGCGTTCTGCAGAACGCGGAGATACCGTTTGAGGCCTGATCTATTCACTACTCCTCTCGTCCAAAAAACGGATCCGCCGGCTGACGGCTGTGCTATTCTAGAACGCACAGCGGACGGCCCGGGCGATGCAGTTCTCAGACCTAATTCCTGCGATTGGCGGCTTGCGTAATATCCTTGATATTGCGCTCGTTTTCGTCATCGTTTATGTCGTGCTTAAACTGCTCCGCGGCACCCGTGCTGTACCGACTGTGATCGGACTGCTGCTGCTGGCACTGCTATATTGGTTTGCCGCCACTCAGGAATTGACGACCCTCGAATTCGTTTTGCGGTACGCCGTCGGTTTTATCGGGATCGCGATAATAGTCCTGTTCCAATCCGAGATCCGACAGGCACTGATGTTCTTTGCCAATAGGCTGCGCTTCCCGATAATGAAGCGGCAGCGCGGCCAGTTTGGCGGGAGCGTTTATGACGAAATGGTGCTTGCCGTGACCACGCTCGCCTCAGAAAAGACCGGTGCACTAATAGTCATCGAACGCAATGTCGGGCTGCGTAATTTCGTCGACGCCGGTGTCCAGCTCGATGCTCGAATAAGCTATGACCTGTTAGTGACGATATTTGACCCGGCGACGCCGCTGCACGACGGCGCCGTTGTGATCCAGAACGAACGCCTGGCAGCTGCCTCGGTGTTCCTGCCGCTCACAAAGAATCCTGAGGTTTCGCGAGAACTCGGCACACGTCATCGCGCGGCCATTGGCATTACCGAAGGCTCAGATGCTATCTCGATCGTCGTATCAGAGGAAACAGGCCTGATCACTTATGTCGAGGCGGGCGTTGTTCACCGCAACATCGACGCAACACAACTTCGCAAACTCTTGTTAAAGGCCCTGCAGATACCGTTGATCGAGTCTCGTCAGGAACACTTCGCCGACAAGACCGAGCCAACCGAGATAGCCTGATTCGCCCGTGAACACGAAGTACTTCGCAAAGCACATCATCCGCAAGATATTCTTCGAGGATTGGGCCCTGAAGCTGACCGCGCTTGGGATCACGCTGGCCCTCTGGTTCGTCGTCACCGGCCTGAGCACGCCGACGACACGCCGGATCATAGTGCCACTGAACCTGACGACGGCAAGCAATGCCCAGATCTCAAGCAGTCCGCAACAAGAGGTCGAGATCGAGATCAGCGGCGACAAACGCCGTATCGAACAGATCAATCGCGGCGAACTCAGCGCAACCGTCGATCTGACCGAATCTCCCATGGGCGATCGCGTAGTATCGCTTGAGCCCGAATCCGTTTACGTGCCGCTCCCGCAGGGCGTAAAGCTGACCGTGGTAGCGCCCAGCCGAATAGTGGTCAGCCTCGAGACAGTCGAGGAGAGAGAACTTGAGGTGCGGGCCGAAACACGCGGCAACTTACCGGCAGGATTTGAATTGTATGGCCTGACCGTCATCCCGCCAAACGTCACCGTCCGTGGCCCCGCGAGCGTTATGGGTTCTCTCGATATGGTCAAGACCGACAAGATCGACATTACCGGGCGAAAGGCAGAATTCACCGAGTCGAGAGTTCCGGTCATCGCGAATCAGCGGGTCGTTGTATTGAATACCGTAGTCGATGTGATTGTACGAATCGGCGAACGCCGCATCGAACGCTACTTCTCCATACATGTCGGTGAAAGTGGAAGGACGGCGAGTTTTGTCCTCTACGGCCCCCGTAGCCTGCTGGCCAGGATCCGCGCGGACGAATTACGCATTGATACGAGCCTTAACGATCAGGGCGAAGAGGAATCGCAAGTCGTTCTGCCCACTGACCTCCAGAACGTGGTCGAAGTGCAGCGGCTTGTTATCAAGTGAGATCGGCATCACGACTGGGGACAGCCGCAGGTGAATCCATCGGTCACGACCAGGTCATCGATGTACTGGCCCTCACGAAATGTTCCGATGTCTGTGCCGATGCGCCACCTCAACTGGACGAGTTGCCCGGCGGCCGACGGCGGAAGTCGGGCCACCGAAAGAATGAACTCTGATGTTTGGTTGACGCCGCTGCGGCCCGACCAGCCGGGCTCGCCGCCGAGCGGGTTTTGGCAGCAGGTATCGATCGGGCCATCATAGCCGCCGGACTCGAAAATACCGCCGGCCGAGGTGATATTTTGCCACGCCCCGTCGCCGATCCTGATCTCAAGGATCGAACCATCGTAACGGCGATTACGGAGGAAAGTTGTCTCCAGATCATACCAGTTCTGAAACCGCACACGAGCTGACGACGAGCGAACACGAAATTGCGGTGTGACCATTTCATTCACGCCCACGAACTGCAGGTCTTTTGAGAAGGCCGCTTTCCCCGACGATGTTGACCTTGCGTTGCTCGTACGCCAATTGCGCTCACCCGGCGGCTCGAATTGGTTAGAATGCGACTCCGAGCGTGCCCACCTCGGCGGCAGAAAGCCAAGCGGCGTCCGGTCAAACTGCTGCGAGAATGCTATCTCCTGCTTTCCCGTCTGCAGTTCTACAAAAGCACTGCCGAGGTCGCTTGCGCCGTCCTGAAGGTGAAATGTCATCGTCACCTTACTCCCGCACAGCATTGTCGGATCGACCGTAAACGTGAATGGCCGCGAGACGGAGATCCCATTGACCGGCATCGCTCCATAATTCTGCTGCGGGCCCGGACCTGTCACGCCGCCGCCGGCAAGAAGCGTCGCAGCAAGGTTCTGAGTCGGAACCGTGCCCGTGTTTCGCAAGCTGACTGCAACGGTTACCGTTTCGCCCGGATCGGGAACGCCGTTGATCGCGCAACTCTCGGCTGTCAGAGTGACACCCGTACTGTCGATCACGGGAACAGGTTCGAGCGCGAAATTCTGCGTGGCCGTCTGTCCGTTGCTGAGAGTCAACAATACGTTCTGCGAGCGAAAGCCTCTTTTGCTCGCCGTCACCGAATAAGTGCCGGGCAGCACCGCGAGCTCTCCGTAGCTGCCATTCGTTCCGCTTCGTCGTGAATACGCCGCTGCTGACACTATCGCTCCGTCGAGTGGCTGACCGCCCGCGGCGCTCGTAACCGAGCCCGTTATCACTGCGCGCGGGGCCGGCGTGCATTCCGGGAACTTGAATCGCCCGATCCGCGTCAGCCAGGTCATCTCGTGAAACTGCTGACTCTCTAAGGTGTAATATTCGCCCGTCATCCAAAAGGTGCAGTCGTCAACCGGATCGACCGACATCGCACTGTAGTCGCCCCATCGGCCCACACTTTGGATCCGCTGAACGCCCGTGCCAGTTACAAGCGTCCCTTCGTCGCGAAATGTTCCCGCGGGCTCACTCGCCAAGCGGCCGGTGTAGAGCAGCGATGGCTGGCGGTCGTCCGCCACATGGTTATAGCCAAGCGCGAGGTTTCCTTGCCCGTCCTGCGCCGCGCTGCCTATCCAGCGTGACGACTGAGCCTCGCCGATCGTCGCTTGCTCGGTGACGGTGAATGTCGCTCCGTTCCGCTTTAGCTCGTAGAGACGAATACCTGCTCGATACGGCACTTGTGATAGGCGGACCGTTTGATTCACAACGATGGATTCGGTGCTGCCAAGGTTGCGATATGCAGCTCGATAACCTAGCCGGTCGCTGTTCGAATCGAGCATCGCCCCCGGCGGCGGCTGGGCAATATCCTCACGCCCGTCCGGACTCGTCGGGTCAAATGGCGCGACCGCGAGCGGACTCTCCGGCCGTTCGGTAAATGTTGAGCGTGCAGGATCTACAAAATCCGCATGGAAATCAAACACCAGTAACGCGTCCTGAGCGTCACCATATTCGGTCGCTCTATAGCCAACAAACACATTCGCTGCACTGTCCGGCGGCGGCCTCAGGCCGTCAAGGTCAGACGGCAACAAATTGCCTCGCCTCGTTGCCGCCGGCGAGCTTCGGCTGAAGTAAATGTACGATGCCGTAGGATCACCGGTTAGCATCTTCGTACGGTCAAAGGCAAACATTCCCTGCCCTGAGAAATCCGCACCGGTAAACTCCTCAGTTGACATGTAATATCCACCCGGCCACACACCAAACTTTGCAAAATCGTTCAGCCTAATGTTTGGCATTACGAATTCGTAAACGAAATAGGCCCCCATCGGATCACCTGTCTGCGATACGGCGATCATCTGCCTGAACGGTGGGAAGGCATTGCAGTATTGACTCAGGATCCATCGGTCAGCCAGCGGATCATAAACTACGATAGGTTCGCCATCATCACGGGCCGAGCACACAGTGCCGAGCGGAGCGAACAACTGGCTCATCCGAAAGGGCGGCGCCATGGCATTGCCATTCTTGTCGAATATACGAACCAGGGCATTGATCGCCTGCACGTAATGGTTCGGACCCACGTCGCCAATCGTATCAGGCGGAATGATCACCGCGTTGTAGGCGGTGATGTTGTCATAGTTTGCGAGGCCGTCGAACGACACTGAAGGTGTCGGCATTGGCACGAGCGAGGATCGCGCGCGCGAGGCATCAATATCGTTCCTTCCCGACATGTTTGCAAATGTCGTGTCACCGTCGCGCCCGACCGTTCTAACAGAGATCTTGCCCGGCGAGATACGCCTTTTTACCGGACGGTTCCGCCCTGCAATTACTGATACTGCCTCGCTTATTCCGACCGCTTCCGCCGTGGAGATGACCGGGCCGCTTATCATGTGATCCGCCGTTGCACTGACCGCATCGGACGGCGACGCCACAAACAACATGGACGTGACCGAGCTCAAGATCGCTGTTAGAAGAGCAAACTTCAACATCCTTGACGTCCCGTTGGTCAAACCTCGAACAGCACCTCGATCGCCGTGCGTCGCTTGGCTTCGTCGAGAAACCTTCCGATCGACGCGCCGATCTTCTCATTCTCAAGTCTTTCGCGTATTTCTTCTCGTTTTTCGTCGAGCGTCGGCATCAGCAGGCCCGGAAAGCGGCGTCTGAAATCCGGAACGAAGATGTCACGATAGTAGCGCGTCACCTCATCTGCCGAGACGACCACAAAGCTGCGAAACCTAAAATCAATGTACTTTTCTATCGCCAGCCGTTTTGAGATCAGCCTCGCGAAGGCTGCGTCCTGCACGGATTCAAATCCGGCCATTTTCAGCCTTGCCTCAAATGCGGCCGCGGACGGAAAAAAGCTGATCAGCCGCCCGATCTCGGCGGTGATCTCCTTTTCTGTCGGTGCGGCACGCGGCAGCCGCTCGGCCTCGATAGCGAAAAGCCGCTGATCTATAAGGGTTTGCAGTGCACGATTGAGGTCCTCCGACCGCGGCGATTCGAGCTGAACGCCCGGCTCCAGAGCGAGTTGCCAGACGACGTCGGAATACGTGATCAGTTCGGTGCGCGATCCGCTAGTTACCGTCGCGACCGTTCGGTCAACGACTTGCTGTGCGACCGACGCCGTTACCATCGCCGCCGACAGGGTCGCGACCAATACAAGCATCTTTCCCGGGCCGCATATCATCACCTTATTTGTTGATTCTTAACACCTTTCCTTACTCTGTCAACCGCCACCGCTAATCGTTTAATATATTGACAAACTGTTGAAAATTGTTTGTAATTAACAAGGGGGTTTCCCGATACCGTCCCCGGTCGTTCGACCCTCCTAAACCGAACCATTCTACGCACCGACAGATCGTTCTCGGTGCGTACC